>NZ_JAYJLO010000002.1:0-1124686 GCF_051948935.1 Bacillus sp. Brlt_9
TACATAAAGGCTCGGTAGCTCAGTCGGTAGAGCAGAGGACTGAAAATCCTCGTGTCGGCGGTTCGATTCCGTCCCGAGCCACCATTTTGAAATCACGAGCCGACTTAGCTCAATTGGTAGAGCAACTGACTTGTAATCAGTAGGTTGGGGGTTCAAGTCCTCTAGTCGGCACCACTTTCAAAATGAGCCATTAGCTCAGTTGGTAGAGCATCTGACTTTTAATCAGAGGGTCGAAGGTTCGAGTCCTTCATGGCTCACCATTTACAATTTAATGCGGGTGTAGTTTAGTGGTAAAACAAGAGCCTTCCAAGCTCTGGTCGAGAGTTCGATTCTCTTCACCCGCTTTCAATTATGGGCCTATAGCTCAGCTGGTTAGAGCGCACGCCTGATAAGCGTGAGGTCGATGGTTCGAGTCCATTTAGGCCCACCATAATTGTTCCGCAGTAGCTCAGTGGTAGAGCTATCGGCTGTTAACCGATCGGTCGTAGGTTCGAGTCCTACCTGCGGAGCCATATTATAGAGAAGTACCCAAGTGGCTCAAGGGGCTCCCCTGCTAAGGGAGTAGATCGCTAACGCGGTGCGAGGGTTCGAATCCCTTCTTCTCTGCCAGTAACTGGCCCGTTGGTCAAGTGGTTAAGACACCGCCCTTTCACGGCGGTAACACGGGTTCGAATCCCGTACGGGTCATACTAAAAGAGATAGCATAATCTGCTATCTCTTTTTTGTTGTGTAAAAGCGGACTTTAGATAGTCTGCTTTTTTTATGGGTTTCTTGTATACTTTTTTCTATTTGAATCGTCTAACTAATAGAAAGGAGAGAGCGATGGAATATGAAAAGGTTATTATAGGAACATCTAAAAGTATTTATAGATATTTGCTTAAAATTGGAGTAACACCAGCAGAAGCAGAGGATATCGTTCAAGATACGATACATAAAGCATTAGTATCTATACCGAATATGAAAATTACTTATATTAAAACATGGTTATTTCAAGTTGCGATTAATAGGCATCGTGATCTAGTGAAAAGGCGAAATCGTATTGAACAAATCCCGATTGAATCCGTTCAACTTATTGGAACGAAAGGATTAGATGAGCCACTGTTAAGAAAAGAACTTCAAGTAGAAATACAAAATATACTTGGAAAGATGAATCCGGTATATAAACACATTCTCTTATTAAAGTATGATTATGAACTTTCTTATAAGGAGATAGCAACCGTACTAGAGATGAAAGAAGAGACCGTACGTGTTTCTTTGTACAGAGCTCGCAATGAGTTTAAAAAGCTTTATAGGAGGTTTGAAGATGGGCAGAGATGAGTTTGATTTTGATATAGATTCAAGTAAAGTATCAACAATGTTGAAGAAGGCGAAGCGAAGACAATTATTAAAAATAATCGTAATTTCAATTGCACTTTTTATTGTTTTATTCTTCGGTTCTATTATAGGAATTTCACAATTGAATAATAGAGCTTATCTAGCTATGGATCGTGACGTAAATATGATAAGACACATTACAAGGCCTAATACGGAAAGAGGCGTAGCAATTACTTCAAACGGTTTATTTAAAAGCACAGTAGAGTATAAAACGTATAAAGTTATTGAGGGGAAACCTGTTAAGTGGGAAGATGAAGTGTATGAGTATAAAGTTTGGAATACATTCCACCGATTATCGAATGTAAACCCATTAACAATAGCAGATAATGTTGTAGTGGGAAATGAACGTATTAATAAAACAAGTGAATTGTATAATAATCAAACGATGGAAAGAGAGATGCAGTTTTATCTTCCATTTGCTTCATATAATAGTTATATAAATGATATAGAGAAAGTGAAGGGTGAAAATAAAGTAGCTGAATTGGCTATATCTTTTGATAAACCACATAAGGTGTCTGAAATAAAAAAGATACTACCAGAAGGGATTCATCCTGTTTGGTATTGGGTAGATACGTATGATGATAAAAAATCATATTCTATTGATGATATGACCGAAAGTGCTTATAATGTGTACGGCTTTAAAGCAAAACAAGGTGATATTGAATTTGGAAATGGAACAGAAAAAGATTTTCTTTTAGCAATTCAAAATGGCATTGAGCAAAAGGGAAAGTATTATGAGGAATATAAACGTATATATGATTACCTAAGAGGGAAGAAAACAAAGCCAAGCGAGGAAGATGTAAAAGTTATTGGAGTAGTTGTAACAGGAACCGCTGCGGATTTACAGAAGTTAAATGGTCAAAATTACGTAAAGGCTGCTGTGTTAGGAGCTACCGCGGAAAACAAATAATATATAGAAGAAGCTGTCTCTAAGTAGAGGTGATCTACCGGAGACAGCTTTTTTATGTTGTCATTATTGTCGGGTTTTGTCGGTTAGTCGATATATTGCAAAAATCGCCGATATAATTTGAGTTACGGTCGATAAATTTCAATAATCGCTGATATATTTGGAGTTACAGTCGATATATTCTAAAAATCGCCGATATAATTTCACTTACCGACAGAAACATAAGAAAATCCCGTTCACAATCTAAAGAAAACGCCTCCATTGAAATGGATTTCACACCTATTCCAATAACTTTACACTCTATGTGAAAAAGTTCACAATTAGGTCATAATTTGTGAAGTAATTCACAATAATACGTGCTACAATATGAATGTAAAGAAGTTAAACAACATTAAATTAGTATTTTAATTAATTACTTAAACAATCATAAAAAAATATATGTGAACAATAGAGAGGGGAAATTAACATGAAAAAAGGTATCAATCGTGTAGTATTAGTAGGAACAGGAGCTGTAGGTTGTAGTTACGCTTACTCAATGATCAACCAAGGTGTAGCTGAAGAATTCGTACTAGTAGATGTTAATGAAGCAAAAGCAGAAGGAGAAGCAATGGACTTAAGTCATGCGGTACCATTCTCTCCAGCAGCAACAAAAGTTTGGAGCGGTAGCTATGCAGATTGTAAAGATGCAGATTTAGTTGTTATCACTGCTGGATTACCACAAAAGCCAGGTGAAACTCGTTTAGATTTAGTTGAGAAAAATACAAAGATCTTTAAACAAATCGTTCGCGGTATTATGGATAGCGGATTCGATGGAATCTTCTTAATCGCAACAAACCCGGTTGATATTCTAACTTACGTAACTTGGAAAGAATCTGGTTTACCAAAAGAGCGCGTAATCGGTTCTGGTACTACTTTAGACTCTGCTCGTTTCCGTTACATGTTAGGTGACTACTTAGATGTAGATCCACGTAACGTTCATGCTTACATCGTTGGTGAACACGGTGACACTGAACTTCCAGTATGGAGCCACGCTACTGTAGGTGTACAAAAACTTGAAACAATTTTAGCTAACAACGAGCAGTACAAACAAGAAGACTTAGATAAAATCTTCGAAAATGTACGCGATGCAGCTTATCATATCATCGAACGTAAAGGTGCAACTTACTACGGAATCGGTATGTCACTACTTCGTGTAACTAAAGCAATCTTAAGCAACGAGAACAGCGTATTAACTGTATCTGCATACCTTGAAGGTCAATATGGTGAGAAAGATGCTTACGTAGGTGTTCCAGCTGTTATTAACCGCCAAGGTGTACGTGAAATCGTAGAACTTGAGTTAAATGAAGAAGAAAAAGCGAAATTCGCTCATTCTGTAAAAGTATTAAAAGAAACAATGGCACCAGTACTATAATAATGGCTAAATCATTCAGAGGCGGGAAACTGCTTCCTACCTCTGAATTCATATAATTTAATATAAATTCCTTTTCCGGTTTCCCTTGTATATCCCCAATATACCCCTTTTGCTGGATCAGGGTCGTTTATAGAAAAGAGCACTCTATTTTATATAGAGTGCTCTTTATGATTATTTTTTAGGCGTTAATCCTAATTTCTTTAAAATATCTGCCAGTGTACCGCTTTTTGATTTTTCAACCGGTGTTTGTGATTTAGATGCATCAGGACCTTTCTTCAAGAAGTTCTTTTCAACGAAGCGAATATCTTTTTCGTCGACAATACCGTCTTTGTTAAGGTCACCGTCTTTTACAGCGAGTCCTTTTTTACCGTAGTTGCTAGCGATAATTTCAGCATCTTTAATGTCAATTACTTTATCACCATTTACATCACCGGCAAGGTTTTCGTCAGGGCGTGCATAATAATATTGGCCGAGCAGTTTACCATCTTTTTCAGTACCTAGTTTCGTAGTTAGGCGGCTTGTTAAGTGCCCTGGTACTTCTACATATAAGTTATAGTCGCGTTTATTAACAGGGAGTCCATTCAGCTTGAAGTAACCGTATTTATCAAGTGAGCCTTCAAACTTATGACGGTAAGAATCAGTCGCATATACTTTTACGCCAAGCTTTGTATAATCGAATTTCTCATCTAAATAGCCACGTTCATTTAAGAAGGCACCAGGTTTAATATTACCCTCTACGAGTGAGTTTAATGACATCACTGAGAATGATTGATCTTGAAGTACACGCATTCTATTTGGCTCTGATTCACCTTGCTTCCAGTAAGCGAACACTGGTAAATCTAATTGAGCACTTGCTTTATAAAATTCATCATTTGCTACTTTGAAAGTTACATCAATGAACGGGAAATCACCATCTAATCCAGCAAAGTTTTTGTCATCAATAGCTCCGCCAACTGTAACAGAACCTTCTTCTAGTTTCGGTTCATTTACTTTTGCGGTTACACCTTTTTCAGAAAGGAGTTTTTCAAAAGCAGGATTGAATTTCGCATTTGCAAATTTGAAGTTTTTCTCTTGGAATTTCACGTTAAATTCCCCAGAAACAAACTGTTTTACGTGTTTCGCGTTTAGTGTTACAGTAAGTTCATCATTTTTGTATACTTCTTTTTTATCATAACTAGTTTTCGCATATTGAGCTCCTTGCGGGATAAACCAATAGTTATTTACACCGCTTGGATAATCAGGACCTGCAGTGGCATAATCGAAAATATATACCCCTGTATTCATTGGACCTTCCACTTTAAAGGATTCAGGAGTAATGCCAACTTTAAAGTCACCATTTGCATTAATAGGTAAAAACTTATGCAAGTATGGGGAATAGTCGTAGTACATAACTCCGTTCGCTTCTTGCGTAATGTTTAACCCTTTTCCTTTTAAGTAGTCAACGTTTGAATCGTACACATTACCTTTAATCCATAATGCCTTTTTACCATCTTCTACTGTATAATCCTCTTCATTTAATTCATAAATACCAGGTTGTAATCCAGTTAATTTCACTTCTGGTGGTGTATTATCGATTACGACATAATCACCTTTCACACGTGCTTTTCCAGCTTTATCATAGCCGACAAACTCAATTGTGTAGTCTCCTTCTGGTAAGTTGATTTTCTCATCACCGATTGGTTTTGCAGGATCATTTGTAAAAGGATATACTTTTCCGTTAAAGAATGAATCTAAGTAGTAATACACATCCGTTTTTAGTCCGCTTGTGTTTAATGTTCCGATGAAGCCGAGCGCTTTATTTGTTTTTGAGTCTTTCACGATAAGATCTAATGTTTCAAGTTCGCTATTTAATTGGAATGCTCCGTGAACGTATGATTCACCGTATGGATTAAATTTAGATGTATCAGTTGAAATTGCTTTTCTGGATAATATCGCATTTTCAATACCAGGCTCTGATACGCGAATAGAGAACGGAATTTGATATGTTTCTTCTTTATTTTTCGTGTTCGTAATATGGATATATCCTTCATATCGGCCTTGTTTTACACCGGCTGGAACATTAATTTTTGCTTCAATTTCATCTGACATTCCAGCATCAAGAGTAATTGTTTCTGGAGCAGAAACTTTTACACCGTTTGCTGTAGCATCGTTAATAGCAGAAGATGCTGGTGTGTAAGTAATTTCTGTTTTAAATTCTTTCTTCTCTTGTTTATTACGATTTTCAATTTTAATTTTTCGTTTTTGCTCAATTGATTCCCCGTCTTTTTGATAGTATTTACCGAATGCAATAGAGCCAGTTTCTTCTGGTACTTCAATTACTTCATCGTTCACAATTGTTTTTGTCGTATCTAACACTTTAAAGCTTGTTTCTGTGTGAACAGAGTTATAAGCATCTACTCGTCCAGCTCCCACTTCATATACGGAATACTTTTCTTTTAAATCGTCAGCCGTGTTCATAAGAGACGTTTTTACATCAAATGGAGAGTATTCTGGGTGTTCTTGTAAAATAAGAGCAGCAACGCCAGCGATATGTGGAGAAGCCATGGATGTTCCTTGCATACGTTCATAGGAAACATCGTAGTTTTCACCTTCTTGCGGATCGTTAATATATTCAGGTACTGTTGAAAGTACCGCAACACCAGGCGCTGTAATATCAGGTTTAATATCATCATTTGATGTAACAGGGCCGCGTGAGCTAAAGTCTGCAAGATGATCGCCTTCTGTTTGAATATAACTAAGTTCGTCAAAGCTAAAGGATGTATTACCTTGTTCGATTTGAGCTTTTAGTTTTTCACCGTCTTCTTTCGTTAGGCGGAATGCGGGAATGTATTTTGTACTTTCGCCAACGTAGAAAGGAATTTCTCCGTCCACATTGTTATAAATAATAACGGCTTTTGCACCAGCTTGTTTTGCATTAGCAATTTTTTCATCAAATGAGAGTGTACCACGTGCAACGAGAGCGATTTTTCCTTTTACATCTTTTTTACTAAATTCGTCAGGCGTACCGATTCCTACAGATTCAATAGGTAAAGATTGTCCTTTGAAATCTTCTATTTTATCAGTGAAGTTTTTGCCAAATAAAATTAAGTTAGGGAATTGTACCTGTCCAGCACGACCTGATAGTTTTGGTAAGGAAATAGAACTGTCACTTGCCCCGACCGTAATCGCAAATGGAGAAGCACCTGGTGATCCGAGTGTCGCTGGATTTGGACCAGAGTTCCCGGCAGCAACGACTGTAACAACGCCCGAAAGCATCGCGTTATTAACAGCAATAGACGTTGGATCAAGCGGATTGTTACTATCATCACCTAACGATAAGTTAATGACGTTCATACCGTCAGAAATAGATTTATCGATTGCAGCGATAATACCAGAACTATCTCCGCTTCCATAAGGACCGAGTACACGATAGTTATATAGTTCAATGTCAGGTGCAACACCTTTTACTGCTGAATCTGATTTGTTTTTCTTTTGAGCAGAAACGATACCTGCTACGTGGGTACCATGCGCAGTGTAGAAAGAAGAACCGCGATCATCAAATTCAGGAGCGCCAGATTGTTGCCACTCTGTATAAGTTGTTTCCATCGGATCTGCATCGTTATTAATAAAGTCCCAACCCTTTACGGAATTTGGGTCTACCTTACTAGAATCTTCACCTGCTTTTGCACGATAGCCTTTATACACGTCTTTTAAGTCAGGATGGTTGTAATCAATACCTGTATCTAATACCCCAACTTTAATTCCTTTTCCGGTAATGCCCTCGCTATGTAACTTATCTACTCCAATTTGCGGAATGCTATCTGTTAGTTTTTGAGGTGCATTCTGCTCAGCTTGTTTTGGTAAATTTAATTTCACTTCGTAATCTTTCCAAATACGTTTTACAACGCCAATTCGTAACAATTCTTCAACTGTATTTGCAGGTAATGTTAGCGCAACTCCATTTATCGCATGTTTATAAGAACGTTTAATTTGTACAGACTGGAAATTCCCTGACTTTACTGATGGGCTGAATTGATACAGACGTTTTAGTCCTTTTTGAAATTCCTCATGTTCTTGATCAATACGTGCTTTTATATTTTCAGGAGCAGCTTGTAATCCTTTTTCTTTTTGTTTTAATTCATTAATCTTTACTGGAGCAGTTTGAAATTCTACAATGATATTTACTGGTTCGGCACTACTCGTATTAATATCTGGTGAAATAGTAAAACCAGGATTTGCATCTAACGTTTGTAATGCCTGACGCTGTTCTTTAGAAAGTTTTGATAGTAAAGACTGGGCGTTTGAAGATTCAATTTGGTTAATAGGGTTTTCAGCAAGTACGTTGAACGGAAGGGCAGTTGAAAATAGAACGCCAGCCGTTACAATTCCGGTAACAAAACGATTTTTCTTTTTCATATATAGGCCTCCGATAATTTATATTTTAAAAATTATCCCGCTTTAATGGGCAGTAAGACCCCCACCTCAAAATTCAGCGGAAGCAAAGAAGTTAGGTGAGGGATCAACTGCCCATAAAAGTCCGATTGGTTCAACTAATAATCAGTGGGGGATGAAGAAAACCCCCACTGATTAAAGTTTCACTTTATTTCTCCACGCCTGGTGTTTGCTCTGCGTGGAATGTCCAGTTTAGCTGTAAGGAATCACCCTGGAATTTATTTTGATCTTGTTCGTTGTCTTCAAAGGAGAAGAGTACATGTAAATAATCTGTTTCACCAGATTTAATACCGTCTATTAAATTATGACGTTCTAGAGAAGTAGCGACATCTTCAGGTTTCATAGTTTTTAATTCTGATAGTTTCGTTTCCCACAAAATTTCATGATCATCGTTTGGATTAGATGGCTGTCCATCATTTACTAGAAACTGGACGACGATGTGATCGCCTAAATCTTCACCATCATTATTCTGCTTTGCATCTGTAACTTCATAGGATGTTTCAAGTGCTACTTTTGCAATATCTAATGTTCCTTTATTTTCGAGCTTGAAATTTCTTTCGATGTAATCACCTGGTTTTAAATCTTTCACATTAGCAATTACACTCGGGTTAAGAGAAAGATCTAGTGTACCAGCTTGAAATGAGTTACTAGATGTTTCGGAATCACTGAAATAGGCGAATACACCGCCGAATGTAAGGGATAAGCCAAGTGAAGCTGTGACAACTCCCATTCCAACCTTTTGTTTTAATGACATAAGAAAGCCCCCTAGTTAAAAATTTTTATCGAACTTTCGCATGGAGTATAGATAGGGTAAACAGAGTAGTTCAGTATGAATTATATTTGCGAAGGTTCGACGTTCTTTATTGAGAACAAGTATATGCTTATGAATTTTCCATTTCAATACAATTGTGACGAAAAATGTTGAGAAACATTTTTTTATGACAGATTATTTTGTTACGATTTTAAGTGATACATAACGTGTAAAATGGGATAAACCTAATAAAATCAGGGTTGAGAAATAAATATTAGGATGAAAGACCAGTAAAAAATGAAGCGTTTGCAATGAATATTCGTCAAAATTCGATATTTTACACAGTAAATTTGAATATTTTAAGCGAAATTAAAGAAAAAAACGAATATTTTTTTAAAAATAACAAGGATATTTCAGTTTTTCGCAGAATTGGTAAAGTATAAAAAATTCTGTCATCTTAGTGAGGTGAGCATATTGAGTGTAATAAATTGTGAAGAAGTGAAACGAGATGAGTTTCATACAGAAAAGTACTATGACAGTTATAACATCTTTGGTGCACATGTTGTGACGGAAGATGAGATGCGAGGTGTACGATTTACAGTATGGGCTCCTCATGCGAAAGCAATGAGTGTTGTTGGAGATTTTAATGAATGGGATTATGGGCAACATAAGATGCTACAAGTGACAGAAGAAGGAATCTGGTCCTTGTTTATACCGCATATTGAAGAAAGGGAAATATATAAATATGCGATTGAAACGATGGCTGGTGACGTCATTTTTAAGGCAGATCCGTATGCTGTGTATGCAGAAGTAAGACCGAATACGGCATCTGTAGTTTTTGATATAAAGGGATACGAATGGAATGATAAAAACTGGAGTCGTAAGAAAAAGAAAAAATCGGTTTATAAAGAAGCGATGACAGTTTATGAATTACATTTCGGTTCTTGGAAGAAGAAAGAAGATGGAACACTATATTCTTACAGGGAAATGGCAGAAGCACTCATTCCTTATGTGGTAGAACATCAATTTACACATATTGAAATCATGCCGCTTGTTGAGCATCCATATGATCGTTCTTGGGGATACCAAGGGACGGGATATTATGCAGCAACGAGTAGATTCGGCACGCCACATGATTTGATGCATTTTGTCGATGAATGTCATAAATATGGAATCGGTGTCATTTTAGATTGGGTGCCGGGGCATTTTTGTAAAGATGCTCACGGTTTATATTTGTTTGATGGGACACCGACTTATGAATATAAAGATAAAGATGTGCAAGAAAATCCGGTATGGGGAACTGTCAATTTTGATTTAGGAAAGAGGGAAGTGCGTAATTTCTTAATTTCAAATGCGTTGTTTTGGATGAGATATTTCCACATTGATGGTTTCAGAGTGGATGCAGTTGCAAACATGCTGTACTGGAATAAAGAAGGACAGGAGCAAAGTAATGAGCACGCTGTTTCATTTTTACGAGAGTTAAATGAAGCGGTGTTCGCAGAAGATGAAGATTTTCTTATGACAGCAGAAGATTCAACAGCTTGGCCACTTGTAACAGCCCCAACGTATGAAGGTGGGCTTGGATTCAATTACAAATGGAATATGGGCTGGATGAATGATGTGCTGAAATATATGGAGTGTGCGCCTGAGTACAGGAAGTATATTCATGAGAAAATGACGTTTTCCTTAGTATATGCTTACTCTGAAAATTTCATATTACCACTTTCTCATGATGAAGTCGTTCATGGGAAAAAGTCGTTATTAAATAAAATGCCAGGAGAGTACTGGGATAAGTTTGCTCAACTTCGTTTATTATATGGATATTTCTTTACTCACCCAGGAAAGAAATTACTTTTCATGGGAGGAGAATTTGGGCAGTTTGATGAGTGGAAAGACCTTGAAGATTTAGATTGGAATTTACATGATTTTGAAATGCATCGTTATATGCATGATTACTTTAAAGAGCTCATAGCATTGTATAAGCGCTCCAAACCGCTTTGGCAGCTTGATCATTCGCCTGAAGGATTTCAGTGGATAGATGCTAATAATCATGAGCAAAGTATTTTCTCGTTTATTCGCCAAGGGGATAAACAAGAAGATGCGTTAGTTGTCGTATGTAATTTTACGAAAGCTACATATGAAAACTATAAAGTAGGTGTACCAGATTTCGAGTATTATAACGAGATTTTAAATAGTGATGCTGAGCAATATGGCGGATCGGGGCAAGTAAATAAGAAACGTCTTAAGGCGATTCAAGAACCGTATCATAATCAAGTAGCACATGTAGAAATTACAATTCCACCATTTGGCGTATCCATATTACGACCAGTGAAGACGAGAAAGGGGAGCAAAAAACAAGATGGCTCAAAAACAAAAGTGCGTAGCAATGTTACTAGCAGGGGGAAAAGGTAGTCGATTAAGTGCATTAACAAAAAATTTAGCAAAGCCAGCTGTTCCATTTGGTGGTAAATATCGCATTATTGATTTTACGCTAAGTAACTGTGCGAATTCTGGTATTGAAACAGTTGGGATTTTGACGCAATATCAACCACTTGAACTTCATAATTATATCGGGATTGGCAATGCGTGGGATTTAGACCGAGTAAGCGGTGGAGTCACAGTATTACCTCCTTATGCGGAGTCTTCAGGTGTGAAGTGGTACACAGGTACGGCAAGTGCCATTTATCAAAACTTAAACTATTTAAGTCAGTATGAACCAGAGTACGTTCTGATTTTATCAGGCGACCATATTTATAAAATGGATTACAGTAAAATGCTAGATTACCATATTGAGAAAGAATCGGACGTTTCGATTTCAGTTATTGAAGTACCTTGGGATGAAGCGAGCCGTTTCGGTATTATGAATACGAACGAAGAGATGGAGATTGTTGAATTTGAGGAGAAACCGCAATTTCCAAGAAGTAATCTTGCCTCAATGGGAATTTACATTTTTAACTGGGCCATTTTGAAAGAGTATTTAGAAATGGATGCAAGAAACCCTGAATCTAGTAATGATTTCGGAAAAGACGTACTTCCGCTTTTATTAGATGAAGGGAAGAAGTTAATGGCGTATCCGTTTGAAGGGTATTGGAAAGATGTTGGAACGGTGAAGAGCTTATGGGAAGCGAATATGGATTTACTACGTGATGAAACATCACTGAATTTAAACGATCGTAATTGGCGTATTTATTCTGTGAATCCAAATGAGCCACCTCAATATATTGCAGAAAAGGCAAAGGTAGAAGAATCGCTTATTAATGAAGGATGCGTCATTGAAGGGGACGTGAAGCATTCTGTATTATTCCAAGGGGTGACGGTGGAAGAAGGTAGTATGGTTATTGATTCTGTCGTTATGCCAGGAGCGAAGATTGGTAAAAATGTTGTAATTGAGAGAGCGATTGTTGGATCGGAAATGGTTATTGAAGATGGAACAATTATTCGTCCAGAAAAAAATGTCGACGATGTAGTATTAATTGCTGAAGGAAAATAGAAAAGGGGGATGAAATGAATGGGAGAAAAAATGTTAGGAATTATTAATGCAACGGGAAGTTTTCCTTCCTTACAGAAAGTAACAGGGCATCGTTCACTAGCGGCGTTACCGTTTGGGGGCCGTTATCGACTCATTGATTTCATGCTTTCAAATATGGTGAATTCTAATATTCATAGTGTAGCGGTTTTTACAAGTCATAAAAACCGTTCGTTAATGGACCATGTTGGTTCAGGAAAACAGTGGGATTTAGATAGAAAAAGAGACGGACTGTTTTTATTCCCACCAAATTGCCAATGTGACCAAGATGAATTTGGATCTTTTGCGCATTTTAGAAGACATATTGATTATTTTCTAAGAGCTAGAGAAGAATACGTTGTTATTACGAATAGCCATCTCGTAACAGCATTAAATTTCCAGGCGGTGTTAGAGCGACATATACATACGGCAGCTGATATTACTGAAGTTTGCCATGAAGGGGTTTCGCTTCAAACATACGTGTTAAAGAAACAATTACTGTTAGATTTATTCGAGTCATATAAAGATGTGGAGCAATATAGCTTATTCGATGTAGTGAGAGAAAAGCGTGGAAAATCACTGCATATTGCCACGTATGAGCATACAGGATATGTAGCTATTATTGATTCGATTGAAAGTTACTATAAACATAGCTTAGAAATTTTGCAGCCTGCTATTTGGAAGCAATTATTTAAGAAAGAAGCACCGATCTTTACGAAAGTAAAAGATGAACCACCAACTCGCTACTTAAAGGGTGCAGCTGTGAAAAATACAATGATTGCAAACGGCAGTATTATCGAAGGTGAAGTAGAAAATAGTGTTGTTTCCCGTTCTGTTAAAATTGGGAAAGGTTCAATTGTTCGTAATAGCATTATTATGCAAAAGAGCCAAATTGGAGATAACTGTATAATAGACGGTGTTATTATTGATAAAGATGTGAAAATTGGTGATGGTGTTGTGCTAAAAGGAAACGCCGATGAGCCATACGTTATTGAAAAAGGAAGCGTTCAAAACAGTACGATTAATAGTTATTCTTAAGAAATCAGTGGGGGTTTTTCCTCCACTGATTAAAGTTTTAATTCAAATGAAAACTCGAAGGGAGGAAGCTGCAAGGGAAGTAGTATAAGCTTTTCGTGCAGTGGGACAACAAGTGAATATTTTATTTGCAGTATCAGAATGTGTACCATTCGTTAAATCGGGAGGATTAGCTGATGTAGCAGGTGCGCTCCCAAAAGAGCTAAAAAAATTAGGTGTGGAAGTTCGTATTATACTCCCGAATTATAGTCTTATTCCGCAAAAATTAAGGGATGGATGTACGTTACATAAAGTAATTAACGTCCCGCTTGGCTGGAGGAATCAATATTGCGGAATTTTAAAAGGTGAGCAAGACGGGATTACGTATTACTTAATAGATAATGAATATTATTTTAAGAGGGATTCTCTGTATGGGCATTATGATGACGGAGAGCGTTTTTCTTATTTCTCGAAAGCCGTATTAGAGTGTATCCCGCATCTTGATTTTGAAGTGGATGTTCTTCATAGCCACGATTGGCATACAGCTATGGTGAATTTCTTACTGCGTGAAAAGTATCAAGATAACCCATTATATGAGCATATTAAAACAGTATATACGATTCATAACTTGCAGTTCCAAGGTGTATTTCCTCCTGAAGTGATGTACGACTTGTTAGAACTTGGTGATGAATATTTTCATAGTGAACAGTTAGAGTTTTATGGAAATGTGAACTTTATGAAGGGTGGGATTATCGCTTCTGATCAAATTACAGCGGTTAGCCCGACATACAAAGAGGAAATCCAATATGAGTTTTTCGGTGAGAAGTTAGATGGATTACTGCGAAAATATAATGATAAGCTAAGCGGTATTGTAAATGGAATTGATACGAGCGTATATAATCCAGAAACGGATTCGTATATTACTGCTCAGTACGATGCAGATTCATTATATGAAAAGAATGAAAATAAACGCGCGTTGCAGCGTTATTTTGGTTTGCCAGAAAAAGAAGATACACCAATTATTTCAATGGTAACGAGATTAACGAAGCAGAAAGGTCTTGATTTAGTACGTACTGTATTCCGAGAAATAATGGAGGAAGATGTACAATGTATTATTTTAGGATCAGGTGATTCGGAATATGAGCAATTCTTTGAGTGGATGGCATACGAGTATCCTGAGAAGGTAAAAGTATATATCGGCTTTAATGAAGAATTAGCTCACCAAGTGTATGCGGGAAGTGACTTATTCTTAATGCCATCACTATTTGAACCGTGTGGACTTGGACAACTTATCGCATTAGCGTACGGTACGATTCCAATTGTAAGAGAGACAGGCGGATTAAATGATACGGTACAATCTTATGACGAAGAAACTGGAGAAGGAAATGGTTTCAGTTTCACGAACTTTAATGCACATGACATGTTGCACACGGTTCGCCGTGCAATTGAATTTTATCATGATAAATCGGTATGGGAGCAGCTTGTAAAGCAAGCGATGACGGAAGATTATAGCTGGGAGAAGTCAGCTCTTGCTTATAAGAAATTGTATAAAAGTCTCATGGAATAACATGTAGGTGGTGAAGAAATGTTTACTCATGTTGAAAGTTTCAAATCAGCTTTTCTAGAAAAGTTAGAGACGATGTATGGTAAAAGTTTCAAAGACTCTACAACTCGTGATCAATACAATACGCTTGGGTACATGGTACGTGAGTATATGAATAGTCAATGGATTGCAACGAATGAAAGCTATCGGTCTGGAGAGCGAAAGCAAATGTATTACTTATCCATTGAGTTTTTACTTGGGCGTTTGCTTGGAAGTAACATATTAAATTTAGGCATCAGGGATGTATGTGAGCAAGGACTTTCTGAGCTTGGGATTTCGTTGCAAGAATTAGAAGAGGTGGAAGCAGATGCAGGTCTTGGAAATGGTGGACTTGGACGATTAGCGGCCTGTTTCCTTGATTCACTTGCATCGTTAAATTTACCAGGTCATGGGTGTGGAATTCGTTACAAACACGGCTTATTTGATCAAAAAATTGTTGATGGTTATCAAGTTGAATTTCCAGAACAGTGGCTTCTTCATGAAAACGTATGGGAAGTAAGAAGGCATGATCAAGCTGTAGAAGTAAGCTATTTCGGCAATGTTGAACCGCTTTACATTGATGGACGTTTAGAGTTCAGGCATACGAATGCAGAAGTGATTATGGCAGTACCATATGATGTTCCAGTAGTAGGTTATGAGACGAGTACTGTAAATACACTTAGACTTTGGAATGCGGAACCAGTTCCTTTCCCGCAAAATTGCAAAGATATTTTGAAATATAAGCGTGAAACAGAGGCGGTATCGGAGTTTTTATATCCAGATGATACGCATGATGAGGGGAAAATACTTCGTTTGAAACAACAGTATTTCCTCGTATCAGCAAGTTTGCAAAATATCGTTCGTATGCATAGAGAAAGATATGGTGACCTTCGTCAATTACATGAGAAAATTGCGATTCATATTAATGATACACATCCAGTTTTGGCGATTCCAGAACTGATGCGTATTTTATTAGATGAAGAAAAACTAGCATGGGAAGAAGCTTGGCACATAACGACACAAACGATTTCTTATACGAATCATACGACGTTATCAGAAGCACTTGAGAAGTGGCCAATTCACATTTTTAAACCGTTATTACCGAGAATTTATATGATTATTGAAGAGATTAATGAACGTTTCTGTCATGAACTTTGGGAACGTTATCCGTATGAATGGCATCGTATTGAAGAGATGGCGATTATTGCGCATGATCTTGTGAAAATGGCTCATTTAGCAATTGTCGGTAGCCATAGTGTAAATGGTGTTGCAAAAATTCATACGGAAATTTTAAAGCAACGTGAAATGCGATTGTTTTATGAGTTTTATCCAGAGAAGTTTAATAATAAAACGAATGGAATTGCTCATAGGCGCTGGTTAATGAAGGCGAATCCACAACTGACAAACCTTATTTCGGAGGCGATCGGAACAGAGTGGAAGAAAGAACCGATTAAGCTTCAAGAGCTACAATTAGTTCAATACGATGCGAGTTTCCAAGAGAAGTTTGCAGAGGTAAAACAAGAGCGTAAAGAGATTTTAGCGGAGCGTATTCATAATAAAATGGGGATTACAATCGATCCTAATTCTATTTTTGATGTGCAAGTAAAAAGACTGCATGCATACAAACGACAATTATTAAACGTTCTTCATATTTTATATTTGTATAATCGTTTGAAAGAGGATGCTAGTTTTACATTTTATCCGCGTACTTTTATCTTTGGAGCGAAAGCATCACCTGGCTATTATTATGCGAAAAAAATTATTAAATTAATTAATGAACTCGCAAGAAAAGTGAATAATGATCCGTACGTAAGCCAATATATGAAAGTTATCTTTCTAGAAAACTATCGAGTGTCTGTAGCGGAAGATATATTCCCTGCGGCCGATGTAAGTGAACAAATTTCAACTGCGAGTAAAGAAGCATCCGGAACAGGTAATATGAAATTTATGATGAATGGTGCGATTACACTCGGCACGTTAGACGGAGCTAATATTGAAATAAAAGACAGAGTCGGTGATGATAACTGTTTCATCTTCGGTTTAACAGCCGATGAGGTGCTTCATTACTATCAAAATGGTGGATATCGTGCAAGTGATTATTATCACCACAATGGGCACATTAAAAAAGTAGTAGATCAGTTAACGAATGGTTTCTTTGCACAGTCAGGAGCTGAATTTGAAGCGATTTATGATTCTCTCGTAATCCAAAATGATGAATACTTCGTTCTGCGAGATTTTGGTCCATATGCGGAAAGGCAAGAAGCTGTTGGTAGAGCTTATGAAAACCGAACGAAGTGGCTAGAAATGTCGATTTTAAATATTGCACAATCTGGTCATTTTGCGAGCGATCGAACGATTTTACAGTATAGTAATGAGATTTGGGGTATTGGTAATGCGGTTACACAATATTAAGTGAAAGTCCCTTTTGAAGGCACATTGAGACAAAGTGTAAAAATGAATAATACGTATAGGGATGCTAAAGTGTATTCACTTTTAAAAGGGGAATATAATTGCTTAAAAAACCGAGCTTAATGAAATTAAGCTCGGTTTTCTTTTTTTGCTTAAGAAAGAAATGGAATAGCAGTATATATGATACCTGTTCCATCATATTCTCCTGTCGCAAAGTATGAAAATGTAAAGAAACCTGTAAACGTAAAAATTACAATGAGAAAAAGTGCAAAGATAAATTTTAGCATGTAAGGTCCCCTCATCCAAAAGTAAATTCATATATTATTATAGTATAAGGATATTTAATTTCCAATTGTTTACTGGTTAAAAATGAGAAGTCAGACATGTTTTGTATGTTGTCATGGCATGATTATTTGCAATAGATTTTGTGTTTTTTGTAAAAGTCATGTTGTGATGAACGTGTGCATATTCCCAGTCTTGTTCATTAAAATGGA
Source organism: Bacillus sp. Brlt_9 (assembly GCF_051948935.1). NCBI lineage: Bacteria > Bacillati > Bacillota > Bacilli > Caryophanales > Bacillaceae > Bacillus > Bacillus sp. Brlt_9. Next base: position 17,879 of record NZ_JAYJLO010000002.1, read on the forward strand.
CGTTGCGGGGAGGGAGAAGAGGAACGACATCAAATAAATTAACAAAGCGAAAGCTACTAGCTACTTGCAGTTTATAATAATTACGAAATGCAATATCGCCCACTTTTGGAGAGGCGAATGTATAGAGACCGTACTGTGCGAAGGCGGTGTTGATACGCGCATCTAGTATATGTAGTGTAGCGAGCGCGCCACCTAAACTATGACCTGTTGCAAGAAGTTTCTTATGGGCTGGTAATGATACGAGCATATCCATAATAGAATCTCGGCAAGATTCATAAATGGAAAGAAAGCCGTTATGGACATTTCCACTATTTAAAGCATATGGGTATGGTTTTTGGTTAACGAGTGAATCGATAATCCAATCTGTATCTGTTTGTGTCCCACGAAAAGCTACAATAATGGTATCCTCAGATTCTAGTATGAATCCGAACCATTCTGTCGTTTGAATAGTTTTTCCTTGAAAGCCTTGTACATATTGAAAACCATCTGGTATTTCAAAAATCCCATTTTGTTTATATTGTTCATATGTTAACTCACAACAAGAAGCTAACAGTATGGCAGTATCTTTATCAAAGGATAAAGGAGTACGCATTAAGGGAGCCTCCTTAAGAAAAGGTATAGTTCAATATATGCAGTGAGGGACTTGATTCATTCTTTTAGAGGGTTTTGAAAATGAGGCGTACACATTCAGTTACGTGCTAAAAAAGTAAAAATATAGTTTGCTAAAATAAAAGGCGCCCCATAAGGGCACCTTTTACTCTTTTCCATCTAATAAACGACCAAGTCCGCCTAAAACGCTGCCTTCACCACTGCTTTGTGCCGCTGGGCTTGTCAGACGTGCTGCTAAGCGGCTAAGTGTTAAGGACTGAATCCAAACTGTTCCAGGACCTTCTAACGTTGCGAAGAATAAACCTTCGCCGCCAAATAGAGCTGTTTTTACCTTTCCAACGAACTCGACATCGTAGTTAATGTCTTTTGTCATAGCAACGAGACAACCAGTATCAATGCGAAGTTTTTCGCCAGGTTTTAATTCACGCTTATATACAGTTCCGCCTGCATGCATGAAAGCAAGTCCATCACCTTCGAGTTTCTGCATGATGAAACCTTCACCGCCGAAGAAACCAGTTCCGATTTTTTTCGTAAACTCGATTCCGATAGAAACGCCTTTTGCTGCACAAAGAAACGCGTCTTTTTGACAAACTACTTTCCCTTGATATTCTGTTAAATCTACAGGAATAATTTTACCCGGATAAGGGGCAGCAAATGATACGTGGCGCTTGCCATGACCTGTATTTGTAAATACAGTCATAAACATGCTTTCACCTGTAACGAGACGCTTACCAGCGCCCATTAATTTACCGAATAGACCACTAGATGGGCCAGAACCATCACCGAAAATCGTTTCCATTTCAATGTAATCTTCCATCATCATCATTGCGCCAGCTTCTGCGATTACGCTTTCTTCTGGATCTAACTCAATTTCAACAAACTGCATATCATCGCCATATAACTTATACTCAATTTCGTGTGCTCTCATTTTTTTCACCTCGTATGTAATAGATACTTATATTGTACAGAATTTAATAGGATTAGAATACTTTAGTTTTGTTAATTTTCAAATAAAGTGGAATCAACCAAAACGGATTATCAGCTCCCACCAATCAAGCTGTCCGCAAATGGCGGGATAATATATGAATATGGAAATTCAACGTTATATTAAAATTATAAAAAAATGGTGGAATGAAAGTGTTCTCATTTGACGTTTTTGATATAGCGTGATATAGTGAAATCACTATTGAGCTACATAATGTGGTACGGAAATAAAGCACGTTGAATTAAAGGCTGTAAGCTTGTTATACATTCATGTCCTTTATATCCACCTTTTCATGTGGATTCATAGTTTCATTTTTATTTAGGAGGTACATGACATGCAAACAGGTAAAGTTAAATGGTTTAACAGCGAAAAAGGTTTCGGTTTCATCGAAGTTGAAGGTGGAGACGATGTATTCGTTCACTTCTCAGCTATCCAAGGTGACGGATTCAAAACTTTAGAAGAAGGTCAAGAAGTTTCTTTCGAAATCGTTGAAGGTAACCGTGGACCACAAGCTGCTAACGTTACAAAAAACTAATTAGCTAGCGATAAAAAGCATTCCGATTTTCGGAATGCTTTTTTTTATTCTTTGGAACTCGACTCATTTGAAGATAATTCGCCCTTAAAGGTACGCTCTTCAAAGTCATCAAGCATTTGTTCATATTCTTCATGCTCTTCTGTAGCGAAAACTTGCGGATTTTTCCCATACATATCTGTACCGATAAAGTTTTCAAAATCCTCTACGTAGCCTACATTTTCCTCGCTATTTACGTACATGCCATTATAGTTTTTAGAATCTTGTCTTTCTAAATCAGACGGCGTTTCAGACGTTCCGTAATTGGCAACATCTTGCCATGCATCTTCCGCATCGTATTCAACAGAATGATCTTCATCGTGTTTGTGGAAAGAAGGAGACAACACTTCTTCTTCAACTGGTCGCGTATTCATATTTAACTTACTTGTCGTATGCTGGATGCATGTTGTAGCGGTCGGCATTGCATCTAATCTTTCAAATGGAATTTCTTCGCCAGACACTTCGCAAATGCCGTACGTACCCGCTTCTATTTTTTGCAGGGCGTGTTTCGTATCCTCTAGCTGTTTATGCCAAAGTTCAATAAGTCCGAAGTCTTTTTCGCGTTCATATAGCTCTGTTGCCATATCAGCTGGATGGTTATCGTAGCTAGATAATTCTCCAACGGAATCACGTTCAGATGCACGATCTTCATTTTCATGTGTTTGTATCGTTTGCTCTAGTTCTTGTTTTTGTTTTTCTAAAACAGATTTAAATTGATTTATTTGTTGTGGAGTTAACATAGTCGTCCACCTTCCTACAATTCAGTTTCTTTACATAGTATGAACGTTGCGAGTAGGAATTATGAGCTGAAATTGGTATATGAAAAAGGAGCCGCGTCAGCAGCTCCTTTTAAAGGAAATATCCAAGTAATAATCCGATTCCCATGAGGAGACCGAAAATTGTATTTGTTTTTGCTGTGGCAATCATTGCAGGTACCATTTCCATTGGAACGCTTTTGCCAATAAAGCCTTTCGTCGCTTTAAATGCTTTCGGTGCACTTAAAAATACGATAAGCATCCATGGTGATACGATGCCCACGATAATTAAAGCAATTGTCCAAATGTAGGAAACGATGAACATAGAAGCAAGTACACCAACCGCTCGCTCGCGTCCAACGAGAATTGCTAACGTTTTACGACCGTTTTCTTTATCGCCATCTAAGTCACGAATGTTATTAGCTAGTAAAATGGCACCAATTAAAATGGAGCTTGGAATAGATAGTAAAATAACTTCTGATGTTACAGTTCCAGTTTGAATAAAGAATGAAATCCCGATAATAATGACACCCATAAATAATCCGGCTGTTAACTCTCCAAATGGTGTATATGCAATTGGAAGTGGACCGCCTGTATAAAGGTAAGCAACGGCCATACAAACAAGACCGATTGCAGCAAGCCACCAGCTAGAATTCATACAAATATACACACCTAATAGTATTGCGATGCCGAAAAATCCAAATGCTAAGTTAAGCACTGTTTTTGGCTGAATGCCATCGCGAACGATAGCACCGCCGATACCAACTGAACCTTCGTGATCAAGTCCTCTTTTATAATCAAAGTATTCATTAAACATGTTTGTTGCTGCCTGAATGAGAAGACAAGCAAGAAGCATTATAAGGAAAAGAGGGAGATGTATTTGATTTATACCTCCGACCTGCATTGCATAGGCTGTTCCGATGAAAACAGGAACGAAAGCTGCTGTTAATGTATGGGGACGTAGTAAACTCCACCAAATGCGCCAGCCTGTTTGCTTACTTGGCTTTGGCGCCGTAGGAGAGGAATTCGTTTCGACGTTCATTTCCATGTTGAATCCTCCTTTGGTCACATATTGTACACAACTAAGTGTAGAAAAAGCATCATTTAGTGTCAACGTTTATTTTCTAGGAAGAGAAGGTGAATTTCTCAGAAATGCTAAACGTTGACAGGCCTTTCGTTTGAGGTGTATCTTAAAATCAAGCGTAATTATGACTATTTTTCGCCCATAGGGGGGAGACAATTGTGATTCAAACGAAACAAATAGGCTTGCAAGAAGTTCTTGCTGCAGCTATTAAGCGTGCAACTGATGAAAAAATATTGGTGAGCTTCGTGAAACAAATAGACTGGATGGATCCGCTTCTGTTTTATGCAGCAGGTAAAAGGATTGCATTCGAAAATAGATGTTATTTTGCAGACCCAGCTCAGCATGTAATATTTGCTGGAATTGGCTCTGTTTTCACTATAGCAACTGCTTCTCACAAACGCTTTCAAACTGCTCGTGACGAGTGGGATAAAGTAAAAGAGGAAGCATTTGTACAAAGAGAAAGATACGAATTTGGAACAGGTCCTCTTTTATTTGGTGGATTTTCATTTGACCAACAAAAAGAGAAAACAGATTTATGGAAAGAATTTGATGATACGACATTTTCACTACCGGCATTTTTATTAACTGTAAAAAATGAAAAAGCATGGTTAACAATGAATACATTCGTTTCAGCAACAGATTGTGCAGAAACTCTTTATAACGAAATTGTTTCTTTAGAAGAGAAAATTTTTGAGGAGAGCAAATGTGCACTAGAAGGATCGAAATTAACAGTTACTTCTAAAGTAGAAGTGGATCCGAAAGGCTGGATGAAGGCCATTGAGAAAGTGCAAGATGAGATGAAGCAGGGGAACGTGCAGAAGGTTGTATTAGCGAGGGAACTAAAAGTAGAGATGGATCATCATATTGATTCTGCGCTTGTTTTAGAAGCACTTCGCATTGGGCAACCAGATTGTTACGTATTTTCTTTTGATTATAAAGGAGCATGCTTCTTAGGAGCGACGCCAGAGAGATTAATTCGCAAAGAAGATGAGAAGTTTACTTCGATGTGTCTTGCTGGTTCAACTGGTCATGGTCAATCTATAGAAGAAAGTAAGCGAAATAGTAATGCGCTTCTTCATGATGAAAAGAATTTAGCTGAACACGGTTATGTTGTGAACATGATTAGATCGGTATTAAATGAGCACTGCGAATCTGTTAATATTCCGGAAAGTCCGGGCTTATTAACAACGAAAAATTTAATTCATTTATATACGCCTGTAGAGGCAAAAGGCGATGCGAGTCTTTTAACAATGGTAGAAGAATTACATCCAACACCAGCTCTTGGCGGGACACCTCGTTTGGAAGCGATGAAACTGATTCGTGATGTTGAATTGTTAGACAGAGGATTATATGGTGCACCGATTGGCTGGATAGATGATGAAGGAAATGGTGAATTTGCGGTTGCACTTCGCTGCGGATTATTAAATGGCGAGAAAGCATCCTTATTTGCCGGTTGCGGGATTGTAATTGATTCAGTACCACAACTTGAATATGAAGAAACAAGTTTGAAGTTTAGACCGATGCTTGGTGCTTTGGAGGAATTAATGAAATGAACAATCATATAGAAGCATTATCATATTATTTAGGCGCGTTCGTGGATGAACTGACGCGTCTAAATGTATGTGATGTTGTCATTAGTCCAGGCTCACGGTCAACGCCGATTGCTTTACTAATGGAACAACATGAAGGAATGAACACATATTTACATGTAGATGAAAGATCAGCAGGATTTTTTGCGCTCGGTATCGCAAAAGCGAAAAAACGTCCTGTTGCCTTATTATGTACGTCAGGAACGGCAGCAGCGAACTACTATCCAGCTGTATGTGAAGCTTTTCATTCACGCGTGCCGCTTATCGTATTAACGGCAGATAGACCGCATGAATTAAGAGATGTCGGTGCACCACAAGCGATGAATCAAATTAATTTATACGGTACATTTGTGAAGCAATTTACAGAGATGGCACTTCCAGAAGCGAGTGAAGCGATGTATCATTACGCTCGCATGACGACGCAGCGCACGATAGCAAATGCTTGTTTAGCGCCGCAAGGACCTGTTCATCTTAATTTTCCAGTTCGTGAACCGCTTATCCCAGACTTTTCGTTAGAAAGTTTATGGGATAAAGGACGCGGGGAATATACAGGAGTAGTTCAGCAAGGGAACGCGGTGATGCCGAGTGAATATGTAGATTCTCTTGTAGGGCGCCTTTCACATATGGAAAAGGGGCTTATTATTTGTGGAGATGATAGTCATCCAGAAATCGCAGCGTTTGCAACGCAACTAGCTGAAAAAACGGGATATCCAATATTAGCAGATCCACTTTCTAACATTCGTAGCGGACATCACGATAAAACGATGGTAATCGACTGTTACGACACATTTTTACGAAATGAACTGTTAAAGGAAACGTGGAAGCCAGAAGTTATGATTCGCTTTGGTGGTATGCCTGTTTCGAAAGCATTAACACAGTTCATTAAAAAACAAACGAAAGCCGTTCATATCGTTGTTGATGAATCTGGACAATGGAGAGATCCAGCTCTCGTTGCGACAGAAGTTGTACAGGCAAGTGATATTGCATTTTGCAATGCATTAATAGAAAAAATGCCAGTTATGAAAAAGAATGATTGGTCCCAAATGTGGCAACATATAAACGAAAAAACGAAGGAAACGCTTCGTGAAATGGAAACATATGAAACTGCATTTGAAGGGAAAGTTATTACGGATATTGTCCGGGTATTACCAGAAGGGGCAACGTTATTTGCGAGTAATAGTATGCCAATTCGTGATACAGATTCATTCTTCTTCACATCGGACAAACATATTCAAGTGATGGCAAACCGCGGTGTAAATGGGATTGATGGCATAATTTCGACAGCTTTAGGAGCAAGTATTATTTGCGATCCGCTCGTATTAGTTATTGGTGATTTATCATTTTATCACGATTTAAACGGGTTATTAGCTGCAAAATTACATGAATTAAATATAACGATTGTCGTTGTAAATAATGACGGTGGCGGTATTTTCTCATTCTTACCACAATATGAGAAAAAGGAACATTTCGAATCATTATTTGGAACGCCAATTGGTCTTGATTATGAGCATGTTGTCAAAATGTACGGCGGTTCATTTAGCCGTGTAAATGGTTGGGAGCAATTCCGAGAAGAGGTACAAAAAGGAACAAGGGCGGAAGGTTTACACGTTGTAGAAATTTGTACGAACCGTGATGAAAACTTAACGTTGCACCGTAAATTATGGGCAAAGACGCAGGACGTGATTACTACATCGTTGCAAGGTGAAGCAAAATGAACGTAACACTGCAAGGTGTATCGTATGAATATGAAGTAGTTGGAAGCGGAGAACCACTTCTACTTCTTCATGGTTTTATGGGAAGTATGGAAACGTGGCGTTCTTTCGTTCCTTCTTGGAGCGAGCAATTTCAAGTCATTTTAGTAGACATTGTTGGGCACGGAAAAACGGAAAGTCCTGAAGATGTGAATCATTATGATATTCGAAATGTAGCAGTGCAAATGAAACAACTACTAGATTACCTTCATATTGATAAAACGCATATACTCGGCTATTCAATGGGTGGTAGACTGGCGATTACGATGGCTTGCTTATATCCAAAATATGTACATTCTCTTATATTAGAAAATTGTACAGCTGGTCTTGAAAGCGAAGAGGAGCGAGAAGAACGCCGTGAAAAAGATGAGCGACTTGCCGATAAAATCGAGCGAGAAGGCATCGAAAGCTTTGTAACAATGTGGGAAAATATTCCGCTGTTTGAAACGCAAAAACGTTTAGCACAAAATGTACAAGAAGCAGTGCGAAAAGAACGACTTGCTAACGATCCAAAAGGACTTGCAAATAGCTTGCGCGGCATGGGAACAGGGGCTCAGCCTTCATGGTGGAATGAGCTTGAAAGTTTCAAAATGCCCGTTCTTTTATTGAATGGGGAGCATGATGAAAAGTTCTTTCGCATATTAAAAAACATCGAAAAATGCGTCTCTGATGCGAAAGTTGTCAAAATTGATGGTGCTGGCCATGCAATTCATGTGGAACAACCGGAAAAGTTTGATACAATAGTAAAGGGATTTCTAAAAACTATGCAGTGATGCTTTTTTCATCTAAGAAGGAAGACGCACTTATAGAGGAGATCAGAAATATACAAGGAGGTAGTTGTAATGGCTATTGAATGGGTAAAAGAAGGCAATTACGAAGATATTATTTATTCAACATACAATGGTATCGCAAAGATTTCGATTAACCGCCCTGAAGTACATAACGCATTCCGTCCTAAAACGGTAATGGAGTTAATCGATGCATTTGCACACGCTCGTGATGATGCAAATGTTGGCGTTATCATTTTAACAGGTGAAGGTGGACGTGCATTCTGTTCTGGCGGCGACCAAAAAGTTCGCGGTCATGGTGGATATGTAGGTGACGACCAAATCCCACGTCTAAACGTATTAGACTTACAACGTCTAATTCGCGCAATTCCTAAACCAGTTATCGCAATGGTAGCAGGTTATGCAATTGGTGGAGGACACGTACTTCATATCGTATGTGACTTAACAATCGCTGCAGACAACGCTGTATTCGGACAAACAGGTCCTAAAGTAGGAAGCTTTGACGGTGGATACGGAGCTGGTTACTTAGCTCGTATGGTAGGCCACAAGAAAGCTCGCGAAATTTGGTACCTATGCCGTCAATACAACGCACAAGAAGCGCTTGATATGGGCTTAGTAAATACAGTAGTACCATTAGAAGAGCTTGAAGCAGAAACAGTACAATGGGCACAAGAAATTTTAGCAAACAGCCCAATGGCACTTCGTTTCCTAAAAGCTGCATTCAACGCAGACACAGACGGTCTAGCTGGTATTCAACAACTAGCTGGAGATGCGACGTTATTGTACTACACAACTGACGAAGCAAAAGAAGGTCGTGACGCGTTCAAAGAAAAACGCAGTCCGGACTTCGGTCAATTCCCTCGTTTCCCGTGATCAAACCAAAAGCGGAAGCGGCTTGCTTAGAACAAGAGGGCGTTGGAACTCCTGACGTAGAGGCGCTTTTTGCCTCGTAGGAAGGCGTGAAACGACCGACTGTTCTAGCCGCTGTAGCTGGATGAAACCAAAAGCGAAAGCAGCTCGTTCAGAATGTGAGGGGGATGGAGCTTCTGACGTAGAGGCGCTTTTTGCCTCGTAGGAAGAAGTGAAGCCACCGAAAATTCTAGCTGCTGTAGCTGGACGTGACCAAAAGCGGAAGCGGCTCGTTTAGAGTGTGAGATGGAAACAAAACAACTAAGAGACTTGATGTCATATCAAGTCTCTTTCTTTCATGAAAGGAGAATGGATGATGGAGACGATGCCAAATTGGTTAAAGCAACGTGCATTTTTAACACCAGATCGCACTGCAATTGAAATAGAGGAAGAGAAAGTTACTTTCGTGCAGCTGCATGAAAAAGTAGTATCTGTTTGTGAACACCTCACGCATGTAGGAGTGAAGCGTGGGCAAAAGGTGGCTGTTCTGATGAAAAATGGTATGGAGATGATTACAGTAATTCACGCCCTATCTTACGTAGGGGCAGTAGCTGTACTTTTAAATACGCGTCTTTCAAGAGAAGAGCTACTTTGGCAAATGGGTGATGCTGAAGTTATTTGTTTAGTAACGGATCAAGATTTTGAGGCTAAAAATGTTCCTGTCTATTCGTTCGCCGAAGTGATGAATGGTCCGAAGGCGGAAGCATCTATACAAGAAGAGTTCTCTTTAGAAGAAGCGATGACAATTATTTATACGTCAGGGACGACAGGGAAACCGAAAGGCGTTATTTTAACGTATGGTAATCATTGGGCAAGTGCAGTTGGTTCTTCGCTTAACTTAGGATTTCGTGATGATGATTGCTGGTTAGCTTGTATGCCAATGTTCCACGTTGGCGGATTATCTCTTTTAATGAAAAATATTATGTATGGTATGCGCATTTTACTCGTTCCGAAATATGATGCTGATTTTATTCATAAAGCACTTCAGACGAGAGGTGTTACGATTATTTCTGTCGTTTCTAAAATGTTAACTGATTTATTAGAGAGACTTGGAGAAGAGACATATCCATCTTCTTTACGATGCATGTTACTTGGCGGAGGACCAGCGCCAAAACCGTTACTCGAAACATGTGTAGATAAAGGAATTCCTGTGTATCAAACGTACGGTATGACAGAAACGTCGTCGCAAATTTGTACGTTATCCGCAGATTACATGTTAACGAAAGTAGGATCAGCCGGGAAACCACTATTTCAGTGCCGACTTCGTATTGAAAAAGATGGCGTAGTAGTACCGCCGTTAGTAGAAGGCGAGATCGTAGTAAAAGGACCGAACGTAACAGATGGTTATTTTAACCGTGAAGACGCGACGCGCAAAACAATTCAAAACGGATGGCTTCATACTGGTGACCTCGGTTATTTAGACGAAGAAGGATTTTTATACGTATTAGATCGACGCAGTGATTTAATCATTTCTGGCGGAGAGAACATATATCCGGCTCAAATTGAAGAAGTGTTGCTTTCTCATCCGATGGTAGCGGAAGCTGGTGTTGTCGGCATGACTGATGATAAATGGGGCGAAGTACCCGCTGCTTTTGTTGTAAAAAGTGGTGAAGTAACAGAAGAAGAAATTCTTCATTTTTGCGCGGAGAAATTAGCGAAATATAAAGTGCCGAAAAAAGCGTGTTTCTTAGAGGAATTACCACGAAACGCTTCGAAAAAATTGTTAAGACGAGAGCTAAGACAATTAGTGGAGGAGATGTAGGTGGAGATAAAAAAAGCGAAACTTTATATAACGGAAATGCCACTTGTAATCCCGTTTGCTGCAAGCTACGGAACTTATGAGAAGCGTGAGAGTATCGTCATTGAATTAGAAGATACGGACGGATACATTGGATTTGGCGAAGTCGTTGCGTTCTCTGAACCGTGGTATACGGAAGAAACAGTGAAGACAGCGCTACATGTACTTCAAGATTTTTTATTACCTGATTTATTAAAGGCGGAGATTTCTCATCCGAATGAAGTACCTGTTTTGTTCCAACATATAAAGAGAAACAGAATGGCAAAGGCGGGAATAGAAGGTGCTGTTTGGGATTTATATGCGAAGCGTGAACAGAAATCGCTAGCAACGTTACTTGGCGGGACTAGACCTGAAATTGAGGTCGGTGTTGTAATTGGTATCAATACAATTCCGTTTATGTTAAAACAAATCGAGAAGTACGCAGAAGAAGGATACGAGCGCTTTAAAGTGAAAATAAAGCCAGAGCATGATTACGAATTATTGAAAGAGATTCGTAAAGAGTTCCCAGGTATACCGTTAATGGCTGATGCAAACTCAGCGTATACGTTAGCGGATACAGAGAAATTGAAACGATTAGATGAATTTCAATTGATGATGATTGAACAACCACTAGCGGACTACGATTTTCTTGATCATGCACAGCTGCAAAAGAAAATTGAAACGCCCATTTGTTTAGATGAAAGCATCCATAGTTTAGAAGACGCGCGCGTTGCGATTACGCTTGGCAGTTGCCGCATCGTTAACATTAAACCAGGGCGAGTGGGCGGATTAACGGAGTCGATTCAAATCCATGATTATTGTATGGAGCACACCATACCCGTTTGGTGCGGCGGTATGGTGGAGATGGGGATTTCACGAGCACAAAATGTTGCGCTTGCTTCATTGCCGAACTTTACAATTCCAGGCGATATATCTGCTTCTAGTAGGCACTGGGAGAGGGATATTATTTCGCCGGAAGTGGCGCTTGAGGGCGGAAAAGTGATTGTACCGCAAAGTGTTGATGCTGAGTATGAGGTAGATCGCGGAAGACTGGCGGAAATCACGAAGCAGCGGATTGTTTTGGAGCGGTAAGTTGAGTTTTTCAAATAGCGGGCGGATTTTGTCGTTAATTGTCGGTAAGTCGATATATTTCAATAATCGCTGATATAATTCGAGTTACGGTCGATATAATTGAAAAATCGCTGATATAATTCAAGTTGTGATCGATATATTTCGAAAATCGCTGATATAAATTTCATTTACTTAGGTTACTCCCGCGAGTAACCTTTTCGTATTGTACAAATTGGATAGACTAGTTTACAATCGAGCGTATATAAGGGGGAGTAAAATGAAGCGCATTTCAATTTTAATAGCGGATGATGAGGCAGAAATTGCTGATTTAATTGAGATACATTTAGAAAAAGAAGGGTACCACGTCGTGAAGGCAGCGAACGGGGAAGAGGCAATTCATGTTATTGAAACGCAGCCAATCGACTTAGTGGTTTTAGATATTATGATGCCGAAAATGGATGGTTATGAAGTGACGCGCCAAATTCGCGCGAAGCATCATATGCCAATCATTTTCTTAAGCGCAAAAACGTCTGATTTTGATAAGGTGACAGGTCTTGTATTAGGTGCAGATGATTATATGACCAAGCCGTTCACACCGATTGAATTAGTTGCGCGAGTAAATGCACAATTACGCCGATTTCTTACGTTAAATCAGCCGAAAGTAGCGGAGAGTAAATCTGCTTTAGAGGTAGGCGGAGTCGTTATTGATCCTGAGCGAAGAACAGTAAATGTGTATGGAGAACAAGTTGAATTAACACCGAAAGAGTTTGATATTTTATATTTATTAGCGAGTCACCCGAAGAAAGTGTACAATGTAGAAAATATTTTTCAGCAAGTATGGGCAGATGATTATTTTGAAGGCGGAAATACAGTTATGGTACATATTCGTACATTGCGGAAAAAACTTGGGGAAGATAAAAGAAAGAATAAGTTAATAAAAACAGTGTGGGGAGTAGGTTATACTTTCAATGGCTAAACAAATGAGAAGTTTTCGCTCGAAGATGGTTATGCTATTTGCGTTAAGTATGATATTAGCTGCTGGCGTAACGTATTTAATGTATAAAGGGTTAAAGCTATATTATAAATTGGCAGTTCGTTATGAAGACCCTTTAGCTCAAGTGCGTTTCTTTATAAGGCAGATTGGTGATATTGAATTCTTTATCATTATCTTTATATTTATTCCTCTATCCATTATGTTTTTCTTCTTTCTTACAAAACCGTATTTAAAATATTTTAATGAGATTTCAAGCGGGATTCATCATCTTGCGAACGGAGATTTTACAAAACAAGTTCAAGTCTCATCAAATGATGAGTTTGGATATATCGCACGTGAAATCAATGTAGCGAGTGAAAAATTAAAGGAAGCGGTTGAACGAGGAGACTTTGCGGAAAGTAGTAAAGACCAGCTCATTGTTAACTTAGCTCATGATTTAAGAACGCCGTTAACATCTGTTTTAGGTTATTTAGATTTAATTCTTAAAGATGAGAATTTGACGAAAGAACAAATTAAACATTTTTCCACAATTGCTTTTACGAAATCCGAAAGGCTGGAAAGTTTAATTGATGAATTATTTGAAATCACAAGAATGAATTATGGGATGTTGCAGCTAGAAAAAAGACCAATTGATATAGGTGAATTGCTTATTCAGTTGGATGAAGAATTATATCCGATATTAGAAAAAAAGGGTTTAGAAGCGAGATTGCATATCACGCCGCATTTACCTATTAACGGTGACGGGAAATTATTAGCGAGGGTATTTGAAAATCTTTTAACGAATGCGATTCGTTACGGATATGATGGAAAGTTTGTTGATGTGAACGGATATATTGAGGATGAAGAGGTAATCGTACAAATTATTAATTACGGAGATAGTATTCCAGAAGAGGATTTACCGTATCTTTTTGATATGTTTTATACAGGTGATAAGGCAAGATCAGAGCAGCAAGGTGGGACAGGCCTTGGGCTATTTATTGCGAAAAATATTGTTGAACAGCATGATGGGACGATTTCTGCTGAAAGTAATGTGATTAGAACGATATTTGAAGTAAGGTTGCCAAAAGAAGAGAGCGAAGCAATTTAATAAAAATTTAAACTTTACCCCACTTTTTATTTTAATAGTTTTTTCTATTCTATACGTAAGTTACGTTAAGGAGGAACTAGAAATGAAAAAGTGGGTATTTATTTCTTTTTTTATTGCATGCACAATCTGTGTAGGCGTTTATATATCACCGTTATTTCAAAAAGAAATTGATGTGAAAATCGGTGGGGAAAATAGTGCAGTAAAGAATGCAAATATGGAAAAGGTAGAGGTTACAAAAGAACAAATTTATAAAGGGGATCTATTATTAGTTAACAAAGATTACCCAGTAAAAAAAGATAGTATTAGGTCTGACATTATAAATGTAAATCACAGTAGTGAATTAGTAAGAGGTTACGTAATATTTGATAGAAATCTTCGTTTATCAAAGGATGTTGTAAAAAAGTTTTTGAACGTTGTCGATGCGGCTGGAAAAGATGGCGTACAACATTTCTTAATGAATAGCGGGTATAGAGATTTTAAAGAGCAAAGTAAATTATATAAAGACATGGGATCTGATTATGCACTTCCAGCAGGATACAGTGAGCATAATTTAGGGTTATCACTGGACGTTGGATCAACGCAAAAGAAAATGGAGAAAGCGCCTGAAGGAAAATGGATTGAAGAGAACGTATGGAAGCACGGATTTGTGTTACGCTACCCGAAAAATAAAAGTAACATTACAGGCATTCAATATGAGCCGTGGCACATCCGTTATGTAGGTCTACCTCATAGCGCAATTATGCAAAAAAAGAAAATTACATTAGAAGAATACTTACACTTCTTAAAAGAGAAAAAAGAAATCACAACCGATGTGGAAGGTAAGAAATATACGGTTTCTTATTATAAAGTGTCTGGGAACAGGACAGTGAATGTTCCGGCGAATAAGCAGTATGAAATTTCGGGGAATAATATGGACGGGGTTATTGTGACGGTTCAGGAATAGAAAAAGAGGTTGTTCCGTTTGGAGCAGCATCTTTTTATTTACTTCTAAACATTATAACGTTATATTTACTTCTCCCTTTTTTTGTGTTACGCTAAACGTGTGAAAGAGATATAAAATGAAACTTTAATGTAAGCGTATTCTTATGGCTTCTTATAGAAAAGGGTGGAAGTACAATGACAGAACGATTCGTACTACGTAATGTGAAACGTGTGAACGGGGAAGAGATTGACATTGTAATTGAAAATAATAAAATCGCACAGGTGGCAAAAGCTGGTGCTGGTGAGGGTGGAAAGGTTCTTGATTACTCAGGTACTTACGTATCGAGTGGCTGGATTGATTTACACGTTCATGCTTTTCCAGAGTTTGATCCGTATGGCGATGAGGTGGATGAAATTGGCGTTAAGCAAGGGGTAACGACAATTGTTGATGCAGGTAGCTGCGGAGCTGATCGCATTGCAGATTTAGTAAAAAGTAGAGAGCAGGCGAAAACGAATTTATTTGCCTTTTTAAATATTTCTCGCATCGGTTTGAAACGAATTGATGAACTATCCAATATGGAATGGATAGATAAAGAGAAAGTAATAGAAGCAGTAGAAAAGTATAAAGATGTAATCGTCGGGTTAAAGGCGAGAATGAGTAAAAGTGTCGTTTGTGATAGTGGAATTGAACCGCTGCATGTAGCGCGCTCTTTATCCCGTGAAACATCATTACCGATTATGGTACATATCGGTTCAGCACCTCCTCGCATTGAGGAAGTTGTACCTCTTTTAGAAAAAGATGATGTTATTACACATTATTTAAACGGGAAAGAAAATAATTTATTTGATGAAGAAGGCAAACCGCTACCTGTGTTACTAGATGCAGTGAATCACGGCGTACATTTAGATGTTGGTCACGGTAATGCTAGTTTTTCTTTTAAAGTAGCAGAGGCGGCGAAGCGTCACGGTATTGCCTTTCATACAATTAGTACAGATATTTACCGAAAGAATCGTATACACGGTCCAGTATATAGTATGGCTCACGTTCTTTCGAAATTCCTTTACTTAGGGTATCCGCTAGAAGAAGTAATTAATGCGGTTACGAAAAATGCGGCAGAGTGGCTGAAGAAACCAGAGCTTGGCCGTATTCAAGAAGGCGATATTGCAAACTTGACTTTATTTACGGTGAAAGATGAGAAGGTTACGTTAATTGATTCAGAAGGGGATCAGCGCATTGCTGAAAGAAGAATTGATACGAAAGGGGTTGTAATCAATGGGTCATTCATTGAATGCTAAGTACGGATTAAAAAGAGTGATTAATGCGAGCGGTAGAATGAGTATTTTAGGTGTATCCGCTCCTACAGATACAGTTATGGATGCGATGAAACATGGCGGACAAAATTATGTGGAAATTGCTGATTTAGTAGATAAAGCAGGAGACCATATTGCGAGAATTCTAGATTCAGAGGCAGCGGTCGTTGTGAATTCAGCATCGAGCGGAATTGCACTTTCTATCGCTGGTATCGTTACAGAAGGAAATCGACGTAAAAGTGAAAGACTTCATCAAGAGGTCATCGCGAAAAATGAAGTGATCATGTTAAAAGGTCATAACGTTCAGTACGGTGCTCCTGTTGAAACGATGATTTACTTAGGCGGAGGAAAACTTGTAGAAGTTGGTTATGCAAATGAAGGAAAAGCAGAGCATATTGAAGATGCGATTGGTGAAAATACAGCAGCGATTCTGTATGTGAAATCCCATCATGCCGTGCAAAAAAATATGATTTCTGTTGAAGAAGCATGGGAAGTCGCGCAGCGAAATAATGTACCACTTATCGTCGATGCGGCAGCTGAAGAAGATATTCAAAAATATGTGAAGTATTCAGATCTTGCGATTTATAGCGGTTCAAAGGCAATTGAAGGACCTACTTCTGGTATTGTCGGCGGGAAACGAAAATACATCGAGTGGCTGAAAGTACAATTACATTGCATCGGAAGAAGTATGAAAGTTGGGAAAGAGACGACTTTCGGCTTACTTCAAGCGCTTGATGAGTACGGAGTAAAAGAAGATAAGAGCGAGCAAGAAAAAGAGTTGTTACAAGTACTTATGCCACTAAAAGAATTAAACGGTGTAAATGTAACAATCGTTCAAGATGAAGCGGGAAGAGCAATCTTTAGAGCACGTATTCATATTAACGAAAAAGAGTTAAATAAATCAGCAAAAGACGTTGTAAATGCATTACGCGAAGGGGAAATCGCAATTTACACACGTGATTACGGCGTAAGACAAGGATTCTTTGATATTGATCCACGTCCACTTCAAGGTGATGACATACATGTAATTGAAGAAAAAATGAGAGAAATTGTAGGGGGAAACTAAAATGACAAACATTCAAAAACGTTTTTATAAAGGCCGCGTAGCATTAAATGTATTAGCGAACAATATCCAAAATGCGAAAGATATTTTTGAAGCAGCAGAAGGGTATGTAGTAGTGGGAGTGTTATCAAAAGACTACCCAACAGTGGAAGAAGCAGTGACAGCGATGAAAGCATACGGAAAAGAAATTGATGATGCTGTATCAATCGGACTAGGAGCAGGAGATAATCGCCAAGCGGCAGTTGTAGCTGAAATTGCGAAGCATTACCCTGGTAGTCATATTAACCAAGTATTCCCTTCAGTTGGAGCAACGCGTGCAAATCTTGATGGGAAAGATAGTTGGATTAATAGTTTAGTATCGCCAACAGGAAAAGTAGGGTACGTAAACATTTCTACTGGTCCAATTAGTGCAGCTGGAGAAGAAAAAGCAATCGTTCCAATTAAAACAGCAATCGCACTTGTACGTGATATGGGCGGAAATTCATTGAAATACTTCCCAATGAAGGGCCTAGCTCATGAAGAAGAATATCGTGCAGTTGCGAAAGCTTGTGCAGAAGAAGGATTTGCATTAGAGCCAACAGGCGGAATTGATAAAGAAAACTTCGAAACAATTGTACGTATTGCGCTTGAAGCAAACGTAGAGCAAGTTATCCCGCACGTGTACTCTTCTATTATTGATAAAGAAACTGGCAATACAAAAACAGAAGATGTCCGTGAATTACTAGCAGTAGTGAAGAAGTTAGTTGATCAATATGCGTAAGAAAATTGCAGCATTTGGCGAAGTAATGATGCGCCTGCAAGTACCGGGATATGAATTGTTATCGCAAGCTAACACATTAAATTATTCCTTTTCTGGTACAGGTGTGAATGTTGCAGCCGCGCTTTCTCATCTAGGGCATGAAGGGCTTCTTATTTCAACTTTACCGGAAAATTCGGTTGGAGATGCGGCATTATCGTACATTCAAAAGTTGGGTGTGCAAACCTCTCTTGTTTCAAGAGGCGGTAAATATGTCGGCATGTACTTTTTAGAAAATGGATTTGGTGCACGTGCAAGCCGCGTTACATATTCGAATCGATTAGAAAGTAGCTTCAATACGGCATGTGAAGAAATGTATCAATTTGAAGAAATCGCAAAGGAAATTGATATCATTCATTTTTGCGGAATTACACTTGCGATGAATGACACGGTGCGCCATCATATGAAATCTTTAGCGAAAGCAGTTAAAGAAAACGGAGGCACTGTCGTTTTTGATTGCAATTATCGTCCATCGCTTTGGGGAGAAGATGGATATGAACAGGCGAAACCGCATTATGAAGAAATGTTAGGGCTAGCTGATATTGTAATGATGAATGAAAAAGATGCAATGTTCGTTCTTGGAATGAAAACAGAAGAGACAGAGCGAGAAGCTCAACTTGTTGATCTTATTCCACAAGTAGCTGAAACATATCATATCACTACAATTGCTGGTACACATCGCTCTATTAATAGCGATAATACACACTCGCTGCGCGGATTTATATGTAAAGATGGTACGTTCACTTTTGCAAAAACACTTACGTTTTCTGTATATGATAGAATAGGTGCTGGAGATGCTTATACGAGCGGGATTATTCATGGCGAGATAGAAGAGTTTGCACCAGAGAAAGCTGTTTCATTTGCGTCAGCAGCTGGAATGCTTGCACATACAATCGTCGGTGATACGCCAATGTCATCAGAGAAGGATATACTTCGGGCAATGACGGCATCAGTAGGTGATGTAGAAAGGTAGTGGGTGTAACGGTGAACGTAACGAGGAAAAAAGGACCATTATATTTACAAATAAAAAACATTATTCGTGATCGAATATTGCATGGTGTATATGCGATTCATACGAATATTCCTTCCGAACCGCAGTTAGAAGAAGAGTTCAAAGTGAGTAAAATTACAGTACGAAATGCGATTAAAGAACTCGCTCAAGAAGGGTATTTAGAAAAGAAAAGCGGTAAAGGAACGAAAGTCATCCGTAACACTTCTGCGACAAAACTGTCAAAGGGTAAGAAATTTACTGAAGTGTTAGTGGAAGAAGGATATAAAGTACAGAAGAAATTGCTAAAAGCAGAAATCGTTAAGAATGAAGAAGGAACAGTGCCATTTCAATTATTCGGTAAGGAGAGTTTTCGCATTGAACGTTTATATACGTTAAATGATGCACCGTACATTCATTATACGCACTATTTCTCAGCACACATGGCAAGTACAGATTTATCGGACTTTGACTTGCAATCGCTTTATGATTTAGTGGAAGACCGAGGTATACATTTAGAAAACTTCAGAGATGAATTCGCAGTTGGACTTGCGCCTAGTTTCGTTGCAGAATCGTTAGGTGAAAAAGAAGGGACAGCGTTATTAAAACGTATGCGCTATTCTTACGATGAAGTTGGCGAAGTAATTGAATATAGCGAAGGCTACTACAATACAGAAATGCAGCATTATGTAGTAAATTATGACGTATAAAAAAGAGGGTATTCGCCCTCTTTTTTTATAAAGTAAGGGGAATGAGAGATGGATATATACTTATTAATCGTCACGTTACTTGCAATTGCGATTGTTATTTTAGGGGTATCATGGTGGAAATGGCATGCATTTATTAGTTTAACAGTTGCGAGTTTGTTTTTAGCCATTATGTCTGGACTGAATTTAACGAAAATAGTGGCTGCCTATGAAACTGGTGTTGGTAGTGTACTAGGGCATTTAGTTGGTATTTTAGCTCTTGGAACAATTTTAGGGAAAATGATGTCTGACTCAGGCGCAGGCATGCAAGTTGCAGATTTCTTTATTCGATTTTTCGGTGTGAAGAAACTACCTTGGGCAATGTTATTTGCGGGGTTTGTTATAGGGATTCCAGTCTTTTTTGAAGTGGGAATCGTCATTTTATTACCACTTGTTATTTCAATTCGAAAAACAACGAAACAAAACATTTTATTAATTGCATTACCTGTTATTGCTGGATTATCTATCGTACATGGGCTTGTACCACCACATCCAGGTGCAATGACGGCAATCGGTATTTATAATGCGAACTTAGGAAAGGTACTTTTATATTCATTACTTATCGCGTTACCAACCGCTATTATTGCAGGACCATTATTTGCAAAGTGGGTACATAAAAGAGTTATACCTGAAAATGAACCAGAGCTTATTCGAGTTACGACTGTATCAACTGATTTACCGAGCCGTAAAGTTTCGTTTTTTATTATTTTACTGCCGGTAGTTTTAATGATTTTATCAGTAGTCGCACCGTATATTTCATTACCGAAAAAGATAACTGAATTTTTTGTTTTTGTAGGAAGCCCAGTAATTGCTTTACTCATTTCATGTTTCGCAGCATTCTATTTACTTGGCATGAGACAAGGTATTAATAAAAAGATGATTAAAAAATTAACAGATGACAGTTTATTACCTGTCGGTTCCATTATTTTAATAATTGGTGCAGGTGGTGGGTTTAAACAAATATTAATTGAAAGCGGCGTTGGAACAGCGATTGCGCAAATGGCGGAACATATATCGTTATCACCAATCGTACTTGCTTTCATGGTAGCCGGTTTAATTCGAATCGCGACCGGATCAGCGACAGTAGCATTAACGACAGCGGCAGGAATTGTTTCGCCGGTTATTCAGCACATGTCTGGTGTGAATTTAGAATTACTTGTTATTGCAACCGGAGCAGGTTCATTAATGTTTTCTCACGTAAATGATGCAGGATTCTGGCTTGTAAAAGAATATTTAGGTTTGACAGTGAAGGAAACGTTTAAAACGTGGACGGTACTGGAGACGTTATTATCATTTATTGCATTTGGTTTTGCGCTTTTATTGAATATGTTTCTTTAGGGGAGGAGAGCCAATTTAAACGAATAGAGCACACAGAGAAAATGTAATTTCTCTGTGTGCTCTATTCGTTTTTTTGTGCTTTCTATCGCTCTATTACTTAATGGAACGGACATACTGATCTTCTCCATCGTCTTTGACAAAGACCCCTAGTTCATTCAAATCTTTACGCAAATGCTTCTTTTTTTTCGAGTTTCCTTCTCGAAGGGCATTTCGTCTTTCATACAAAATCGTATTTATGCTTTTATTAAATCGCTCATCCTCTAATTTCCATAAGCTATATTCATGTTTATAAGGATCTTGTTCCACAAAGGGGAAGCTGTGCATTAAGAAAGTATCTTTAATTTTGCTTGGGTTAATGTCAGATGTTTCACGTAACCATTCCCGGTCCTCTTGATCAATGATAACCACTTGACGCTTATCTACAAAAACGGCTTTTACATTTGATCTGGTGATTTGTTTTTCTTGCTCATCTTTACTCATATGAATACCTTCTGAATTGATTTTCATCTTTAAAGCGTCACTATAAATAATGAAAGAAAATAAAATCCCTGCAATAGCGCCAATTAACATGAGGATAATTGGAAGCCAGAAAGGGTTAATAGAATTTAAAAGTTCTATAATTTTCGAATCAGAAAAAAGAGGAATTCCTTTTATAATTTCTATTAATTTAGGTGAAAAATATCCGATGATGCCTAAAAGGATTGGGCTTACTATCGTAAGTAGCTTTTCTAAAAAGCCTAATCCAATGACAGACGTATTTTTCATGTGTAGTTCATCCTTTCTTAATATATTTTTATTTTCAAGATCATGACATGTTTAAACAGTAAGTTTCTTTACCATTTTTATGAGCTCATCTGAGTAAACTTCTATAGATATAGATGAATTCGCCTGTAGCATTCTTTCTTCAATTGCTCCTAAAATAAACGAAGCTAATGTGTCAGTTTGAAAAGAATTAGAAAACGTGCCATTTTGTTGACCAGTCTTCAAAATATCCAATAACATCGTTCTAAGAGCGTCATCTTCTTCGTCTTCGATTCTGTAATAAGGGATATTCTCTTCATTTCTCGCATTAAAGACAATCTCAATTAAGGCAATATTATTTTTGTAATGAGTTTCTTGATAAGCCAAATGTGCTTCAATAAAAGCTTCTAGTTTGTTTATTTCAGATTGGGCTAATAGTACTCGATTGCTAATAAATTCATGTTGTTTATTAGCTAAAAATTGTAATGTCCGATTCATAAGATAAAGCTTATCGTTAAAATGATAAGAAATCAGTCCAGTGCTAATCTTAGCCTTTTTTGCTACCTTCGTTAAGCTTAAGTTGTTATATCCCACTTCTTCTAGTGTATCGATACATGCAAGAATAATTTGTTCACGTCTAGCCTCTGCAATAAAAGAGTCAGTCATGTTATTCAGCTCCTGATTTAGATAATTTAAATGAGTAATCAAAAAATTGATTGGTCGTTCAATTAATTTTAGTAAGAAATTAAGAGTATGTCAAATGCTTTATGCTTACGTTTTGATAAGGCCGATCCTCTGTTTAAGGAAGCTTGGTTTCCTTAAACAAGCCCGTTTTTACGTAAGCCAAGCTTCCTATTCGCCCTGAAAACATAATATAAATGGAATCCCCTCATTTAGAGCAAGGTGAACTTGTTATGAATGATACTAAAGGAGGAATATAGTAATGAGCGAAAAGTGTGAACACAGACATGATGATTGTAACCGCAGACATGGGTGCGGCGGCGGTTTTGCGCTTCTAATCGTATTGTTTATTTTATTAATCATCATCGGTGCTAGCTGCTTCGGCGGTGGCGGTTCTTGTGGTTATGGTGGTTACGGCGGTTACGCTGGCGGCTATGGTGGATATTGCTGCTAATTATTTAAAAACTATTGAAAATGGCCTTGTGCAATACGCACAAGGCCATTTTATTCATATTTTTATATGCTGTGATAATTTATTAATGTACAGAGAACGGATTAAGAAGAAGAATATAATCTCGATAATCCCGAACAACGTAAGTATAATCACTAACTCTTTTAGTAAAGAGAAAGCAAACATGCTTTGTAAAAACTGAATCGCAAATACTGTATGAATACCAGCAACGATATAAGGAATGAAAAATAATATTCCTAATTGAATCGTTGCAGAACGAAACATTTCTGATTCTGTTAAACCGAGTTTTGTAATCGTAATGTACTTTTGTTTTTCGGTCGTTAAGTCATTATACATACGGAAGTATAAAACACTAGCTGCCCCGATAAAGAAAATAAAGCCGAGAAATGCCCAAATAAAGAAAGTGGCAATTGAATTCCCTTTGCTGTAGTTTAGATTATCAGCAGCTGTATAAATGGAAAAAGGGACCTCGATATTGTCTACTTTATGTTTTTCTTGAAAATTGTGCGCATCATCACTAATGGTACGCGACATTTTTTTCGTCGGAATAATCGTGTTTTCCCAGTTCTCTACAAAATAATTATAAATCGTGATTATTTCAATATGTGGAACCATATTTTCAATTGCATTATCTTCCATAACGATGAGATGGGGCAATGCAAAGAAGGGTTCTATCCCTTTATTAATAAATCCTTTAATATGAAATTCCTTTTTATTAGATCCGAGTGTAATTGTATTTTGTTTAGCAAATGGATTTGATACAAGATTTAAAAGTTCTGGCGAGTAACGAGAAATAATATAAACTTGTGTAGAATCAAGAGTTATTTTCGGCCTCTTTAATTGTTTAGCGAGTGCGTTATAGTCACTCATTTTTATAAGAGCAACGTCTTCTTTTAAAGCTGTATCTTTTAACACCGTAAATTTATGTTTATTGTATTGAAAATTGGCATTTGTAAGCTCCGTCTCAATTGTAGCAATGTGCTTTTGCTCTAATGCATTTTCTCCTTCGGATATGTATGTGAAGGGGAAAGGATATCGTTCTAATATCGATGCTTTTGTATTGTTATTAGAGGCAAATAACCCGATGATAATTGTGAATGCAAGTGCTGATAACATAGAAACGATAAAGAGCACATTAATATTACTACGAGTACGGCTAGTTAAATCTGAAATCCATAACATATTTATTTGCTTCATATAAAACTTTCTTCGTCTTTTTAAAATGAAGATAAAGAGAAGAAATGTTTGCGAAAAGAATAAATATGTTCCGACTATTACGAGCGGCAAAATAGATAATATAATAAAGGCTACAGAGCCATTCCGTACATTTTCTTCTGTTACATAGCCTTGCGGATAACCAGCGATATAATAACATAATGATAAGCAAATTAAAGCGAATATCGAAATGAGTATAGATGGTTTTTTTTCTTTATCGCCTTTTTTCGTCCCTGTAATGAGCTGTGTTGTTTTACGAGTGCGAATGAACAGCGGTGTAAACGTAGAAACGATGAAAAATAAAATAATAAAAGTTACGGTTGTAACGATAATTGCTTCTGTTGGCCAATATAAATAGAGGCCTTTTGCATTTGTTAATTTAGAAGTAACGAGTAAGAAAAAATTAGAAAACACAAGACCGCCTTGAATACCTGCAAAGATAGCGAGTATTCCAATGATCATATTTTCAGTAAACAAAAGACGTTTTAATTGTTTTTGAGATATACCGAGAACAGTTAAAACGCCAAATTGTTGTTTTCGTACATTTAAAAACGTTCCGATAGAATATAAAAGAAAGAAGAACGAGAACAAAACGATAACAAACTGTGCCATGCCGGCTAAGTTCATGAGTGGATCTTGTTCTTGTAATTTATTCATAATTTGTAATCGCGGATGATACGCGTATACGGTAAATGAAAAGAAAACCATGATAGAAAACGCACTACTTACAAAGTAGGCGAAATATGATTTCGAATTACGCGAGACATTTTTAAATGCAAATTGCCAAAATGTCATCCACGTCTTCCTCCTAATAATGCTAAAACATCTAATATTTCTTGATAAAACTTCTCGCGATATAGCCCGCGGTGTAGTTCGTTGTAAAGCTCGCCGTCTTTAATGAAAATGACGCGGTTACAATAACTTGCTGCAAATGGATCGTGAGTAACCATTAAAATTGTTGCATCTTCTTCTTTATTTAATTTCGTAAATAACTCCATTACATCAATTGCCGCTTTTGAATCTAAATTTCCTGTTGGTTCATCGGCAAGTAGAAGTGACGGATGATGAATAATAGCACGTGCTACTGCCGTACGCTGTGCTTGTCCTCCAGAAACTTCAAAAATACGTTTGTCCAAAATGTGATCAATGCCAAGCTTTTTTGAAATGTTATCAAGTTTTTCGTCCATTTCTTTTAATGGAACATTATCTAATGTTAAAGGTAGTACGATATTTTCACCGATTGTTAGTGTATCTAGTAGGTTAAAGTTTTGGAAAACAAATCCTAACTCTTGGCGGCGGAAAATAGCTAACTTCTCTCTACGAAATGTGTGCGGTTTTTTTCCGTTAATTACGACATCGCCAGAAGTAGGAGAATCAATTGTAGAGATAACGTTTAAAAATGTAGATTTACCGCTACCAGATGGTCCCATGATTGCGACAAATTCACCTTTATCTACATGTAAATTTATATTTTTTAAAGCAGTATGGGGGACTTTTCCTTCATACACTTTTGAAACGTTTTTTATGTGTAAAACTTCTTCCATAGTAATCACCTTTCTATCTTTTAGAACTTAATATGTTGTGATAATTTTTGCATATAGAAGGAACGAATTAAAAGGAAAAATATCACTTCAACTGTTCCAAAAATCATAAGTACGACTGTAATCTCAGCGAAGAACGAGAGATGTAATACTTCTTGTAGCATCTTTGTCGCAAACATTGTATGAATCGATGCCATAATGTATGGAACAAAGAAAAGAATCGCAAGTTGAATTGTAGCAGATCGTTTCATTTCGGCTTCTGTTAAACCGATTTTTGTAATCATTACATACTTTTCTTGCTCATTTGTTAAATCTGTATACATTCTGAAGTAAAGAACACTGCCAGCACCAATAAAGAAAATAACACCTAAGAAAGTACCAATTAAGAAGAACGAAGCGACATTTAGCTTTGTTGTGTATAGAGAATCGCTTGCTTCACTTGCATGGAATGGTGGGTGCTCAGCCTTAATCGCTTCATTATCATTATCAATTTTTGTTATAAATTCCGAACCGATGTTATGTGCTTTTTCCCAATCGTTAACTTTAAAGTTATATACACTCATCTGTTTTGAAACCGATGATAATGCCTCTACATTTTCATCAGATAATATGAGTAATGTTGAGATTAAGCTGTTTGGGAAAGGATTATAATTTTTATATTCTTTTACTTGTAGCTGTAGGCTGTTTTGAGTAAGTGTAAGAATATCTTTCCTGTCTGTATCATAAATTGTGCCAATGAATTGATCATCTATGTCTTTCATAAGGATATAAGATTCATTATTTTTTACGTTGAGATGTTCCCAGTTTAACGCCTTGGCAAGTATATTGTAATCACTTTGTTTAATTGCATAATAGAGCTTTGGGTTCTCTTCTGCCGAAGATACTTCATATATATCCGTTTTAAGTTTTTTATAAGTAAAGTGTTCTTCATTAAATTTTTGTTCTAACCAATTTAAATGTTCATCCGCCAACGTGTTTTCAGTATGTGATAAATATGTAAAAGGAAAAGGATTTTCTCTTACTGCATCAAACTTTGTAAATTTTCCAAAACCGTATAAGAATGTAATCATAGTAAAAGCGAGTGTTGAAAGCATCGCTACAATAAAGAGCATGTTAATGTTTGTCCGAATGCGCGCTGCTAGATCAGAAATCCAAAGCATATTCGTACGCTTCATATAAAATGTTCTTCGTGTTTTTAATATACGAATGAGTAAAAAACTAATTTGTGAGAAGAAAAAGTATGTTCCAGCTGCAACAAGTGACGGAATGAGAAATATACTAGATAGGGCATATAAGATTCCAATCATATCGCCTAGTGAAAGAAAATATAGCGGGTTTGCCGCTAATACATATCCAGTTATTAAACATGTCGCACCAAATAGAGAGATGAGCACGGATGCTTTTCTTTCTTTTTGTTTTGTTCCTTCTTTTAAAAGACGTACAGCCTTTCTTGTCCGAATGAGCATCGGCGTAAACGATGAGACGAGAATGAAGAGTCCTAGAAAAATGATCATAGTTAAAATAATGGCACCCGTTGGCCAATATAAATATAAACCAGGCACATGTGTAATTTTTGCGGTAACTAATAAAAAGAACTGTGAAAAGACAAGTCCGAGTTGTATGCCGAAAAAGATGGAAAGAGCACCAATTAGCATGTTTTCTAGAAATACGAGTCTTTTTAATTGCTTTTGAGATATGCCAAGTACTGTTAAAATCCCAAATTGCTTTTTTCGTACTTTTAAGAAAGTCCCGATTGAATATAGTAAAAAGAAAAACGAAAAGAATACAATGACGACTTCTGAAATTGTCATTAATATGTTCAGAGCAACATTCACGTCTGTCATATGCAATTTAGGATGAAATAAATAAACTGCAAATGAGAAAAAAATGGCGATGGAAAACGCACTGCTTACAAAATAGGCGAAATAAGCTCTGGCGTTCCGCGTTACGTTTTTAAATGCAAACTGCCAAAATGTCATTCACCTAGACCTCCTAATCGAATTAGCCTAAAAGGAGTATGAGGAGATTTTTTCCCCATACTCTTTTCATTTTTTAAAACTTAATATGTTGCGATAACTTCTGCATGTAAAGGGAACGAATTAATAAGAAAAAGATGATCTCAACCGTTCCGAAAATGACAAGTACAACCGTAATTTCAGCGAATAGTGATAAATTGATAATATCTTGTAACATCTTTGTGGCAAACATCGTATGAATGGAAGCCATAATGTATGGCACGAAAAATAAGATTCCAAGTTGAATGGTCGCTGAACGTTTCATTTCTGATTCTGTTAAACCAATCTTCGTAATCGTTACATACTTCTCTTGCTCAGTTGTTAAATCTGTATACATCCGGAAGTACAGTACACTGCCAGCACCAATAAAGAAAATAATCCCTAGGAATGTCCCGATGAGGAAATAGGAAGCACTTCCTGTTTTGATTTTGTATAGGGAATTGCCCGATTCGAAAACACGAACGATGCTTCCTTCATGCTGAATACTGTTGCGATCTTTATCGGTGCGTTTTACAAACTCATCAGCAATAGCATATGTATTCTCCCAGTTTTTTACGTTGTAATTATAGGCTGTTACATGTTTTGTATTATTTTGTGAATTATTAATGACGAAATCAGGTACTACAAACGTTTCATACGTAAAAGTGGCCGGAAGAGCACTAGTTACCTCAAATCCTTTTACAAGTAGCTTATCATTTGTATTAGGGAGTGTAACATGTTGGCTACTGTAATTTTTATCGAATGCACTAAACAACGGGAAATATGCAGTTCCAGATAATACGTATGTTTCATTGTCATTCACAAATATTTGTTTTAAATGTAATGATGTAGCAAGCTTATTATAGTCACTTTGCTTTATGGCAAATGTGTCGTAATACATTTCTGTACTCTGTTCAGTTTTTACAGGTGTGTTATATAAATCTACTTTAATTTTATCGTACGAAAACTGTCCATCTTGTAACTGTTTTTCAAGCCAATTCAAGTGCTGGGCAGTAAAAGGATTCGCATCATATGAGAAATAAGAAAATGCGAATGGCGAATTACGTTCAACATCAAGTTTCATGAACTTCCCGAATCCATATAAAAAAGTAATCATCGTAAATGCAATTGTAGATAGCATGGCTACAACAAAAAGCATATTAATATTTGATCGAATGCGGCTAGCTAAGTCTGAAATCCAGAGCATATTAATACGTTTCATATAAAATTTCCGTCTCTTTTTCAAAAGATGAATGAGCAAGAAACTAATTTGTGAAAAGAAGAAATACGTACCGATTGAAACGAGTGCTGGAATGACAAAAATACTGGAAAACATATAAATCATTCCTATTTGTGGGCTTAACGATACGAAATATATTGGTTTGCTTGCTAAAGAGTAGCCACCTATTAAACATATAGCACCAAATAGAGAAATGAATATGGATGGTTTTCTTTCCTTTTGTTTCCCACTATTAGTTTTTAAAAGGTTTACCGTCTTTTTCGTACGAATTAGCATGGGTGTAAATGAAGATACAGCGATAAAGAGACCAAGAAATACAATCGTTGTTAAAATGAAAGCATTCGTAGGGGGATATAAATATATCCCTGGTAGATGTGTGATTTTCGCTGTCACTAATAAGAAAAATTGTGAAAAGACAAGACCAAACTGCATACCGAAAAAGATAGATAAAATACCGATTAACATATTCTCCATAAAAACGAGACGATGTAATTGTTTTCTCGATATTCCTAAAACGGTCAAAACGCCGAACTGTTTTTTTCGCACTTTTAAAAAAGTACCGATGGAATATAGTAAAAAGAAGAAAGAGAAAAATACAATTACTACTTCTGAAAATATCATTAATCCTGAAACTTCAGAGACCATATTAAGATTTTGTAATTTCGGATGGAATAAGTAAACAGCAAACGAAAAGAAAACAGCAATTGAAAAAGAACTGCTGACGAAATAAGCAAAATAAGCTCTGGAATTACGCGTTACATTTTTAAAGGCAAACTGCCAAAATGTCATAATATGTACCTCCCGCTAGAAGGTAAATATGTAGTGTTATTGCAAAAAATGTATGAGAGTGCGTTCTCATACATTTTGCTTGCATATGTTCCGATCATGCTTCGGTCACCTTCTCTGTATGTTCTGCTTGATTATTTGCAGCATTGTGGAAGATGATTTTAATCGTCGTTCCTTTACCGACTTCAGAATCTAGTTTGACAGAGTGACCTAAATAATCACAAATTTTACTTACAATATAAAGTCCCATACCAGTAGACTCTCCGAATGCGCGACCGTTTTTCCCAGTGTAAAATGGTTCAAATACTCTTCGAATATCTTCTTGCGGAATACCAACACCTTCATCACGAACTTCTAAAATAATATCTTTTCCGTTTCGATAAGCAGATAAGAACACTTTCTTTCCGCGCTCACCAGAGTAACGAACAGCATTTGTCATTAACTGATAGATGATAAATTTTAGCCATTTTGCATCAGAAGCAACCTTTAAATCGGAATGAACTTCTAAAACAGGAAAGACTCCATTTCGAATGAATAGTTCTTTTAATCCATTAATATTTTTCGTTACCGTATCTTTTAATGAAATCGTCTCAACATGGAAGTCTTCATGGAAGTTATTTAATCTTGCCATGTATAAAGCCATATCAAGCCCTTGGTTTAGACGTTCTAATTCCTTTTTAAATTTTGGAATTAAATGTTCATCTTCCATTTCTAGCACCATAAGCTGCATAACAGACACAGGTGTCTTCATTTGATGTACCCAGTGGTTAATAAATAATTGATGTTCTTGTTGTTTTACTTCATACGATTGAAGTTCTTTTTGGAAGAGACGGTACTGCGTACGCACGAGTTCATTTACACCGTGAGGCATCGGAGCGGTCGCTCTTTCAATAAACGCATCTTCCATTTTCTCTGGTTGCTCACTTAATCTATGGTACATTCTACGGTTACGAACGTAACGGTAAGCGAGGAAACAGATGAATAAGTATAAGCTTAAAACGATGAAGTAAAACTTATTATTTTGGAATCCATCTACTGCATCATAGAGAACGAAAATGATACCGAAGTTTAATACGTACAGTAGAAAAAATGCAAAATGATCACGTAAAAATAGCTTCATGCTTATTCACTCCAAGTTGCGTTAAAACGATATCCGAGTCCACGTACTGTTTCAATAGCATTTTCAATACCAAGCTCATTGAACTTTTTACGAAGACGCGTAATGTTTACGTTTAATGTATTTTCCTCAACGAAGCTTTCGTCATCCCACAGGGCAGCTAGTAAATCTTCACGGCTTGCTGTACGAGGGAATTTAGATAATAACATTTCTGCTAAAATAGCTTCTTTCTTCGTTAAAAGAACTTGCTCAGCACCGAAATGAATTTCTGGACGTTCTGGGAATAGTTTTAAACCTTCTACTTCAACGATACGTTCAGAAATATTTGGTGCATAATCACCGTAAATACGGCGTAATTGTCCTTTAATTTTCGCCATTACAACGTCATAGTGGAACGGTTTCGTAATATAATCATCCGCACCGCTTTCAATCGCCATAATTTGTTCCATCTCACCAGCACGAGCTGAAATGAAAATAATTGGACAAGTAGATTCATGACGAATTTGACGGCACCAGTAGAAACCATCGAATTTCGGTAAGTTTACATCAAGTAAAACAAGGTGTGGTTTTACTGTGTTAAACGATTCCATAATATCATCGAAGTTCTCCGCAACGACAGCTTCATAACCGTACTTTTGAATGTGAGATTGTAGTAATGATGAAATATTTGGATCGTCTTCAACGATTAAAATTTTGTACATATGTATATTCCTCCTAAAAAAACAATTGTAGATATAGTGTATCATGTGTTTCAAGTCTTTTCATCATGTTGAAAGATAAGCTAGTAAACAGTATAGGTTAAAAGTTGGAAAAGTAAAAAGGGCGTATGTATAATTGATAATTAATTGATAATGATTTAATATTTAGATAAATATCTAAATGTCTAATTGTTGAAAGGAAGAAAGACATTGAATCAAGCATTCAAAGCATTAGCAGACCCAACAAGGCGAAAAATTTTAGATTTATTAAAAGAAGGCGATTTAACCGCTGGGGAAATTGCGGAGCATTTCAATATGACAAAGCCAAGTATTTCACACCACTTAAACGCACTTAAAAATGCTGAACTTATTCAAGATGAAAAAAAGGGGCAATTTGTTATGTACTCTTTAAACACAACTGTATTTCAAGATTTGTTAACTTGGGTGTTTACGTTTACGAATAAGGGGGAAGAGGGGAAATGAGAAAACATGTATTTCCGTTATTATTAATCGCTTTAACGATTATTGCATGGTACATTGCATGGCCGCATTTACCGGGAGAGGTTCCGAGTCATATAAATGTCTCGGGTGAAGTAGATGGATATATGTCGAAGATGGGCATGATGATTTTAGATGTTGCAGTTATGTTATTTATATATGTTTTAGCAATTACTTTACCTAAATTAGACCCGAAGTATGCGAATTACGGCAAGTTTTCGAAAGCATATATGATGATGACCGGAGCTATTTTATTGTTCTTATTTGCTAGTAATATGATGGGACTGGCAAATGCTTTAGGATACAACATTCCAATTGGAATTGCTGTGAACATAATGGTAGGTATCCTTTTTGTAGTAATCGGCAATTATATGCAGCAATGTAAACCGAACTTCTTCATGGGAATTAAAACACCGTGGACGTTAAGTAGTGAGGAAGTGTGGAGAAAAACACATCGGTTAGGATCAAAGATTATGATGATTGGCGGTATTGCAATTATGATTTCGGCGTTTCTACCGGGAATGTGGAAAATAATTAGTTTGTTAAGTGTTACTGCTGTATTAGTTGTTGGTACGATGGTGTATTCGTATGTTGCTTATAAAAAAGAACTAAAAATGTAAATAAAGCTGCTTTTCCTCAAAGGAAAAGCAGCTTTATTTTTTATTTCTTCAAAACCGGTATCCAAATTTCACTTTTAAAGTTTGGAGAAGATACATCTTTCTGTTCATTCCACAATATTTCCGGTCCTTCCGCTAGTTCATAGTTTGATGATGGGAACCATTCGGAATAAATACGTCCCCATACATTTTGTAATGTTTCAGGAAATGGGCCGACAGCTTCAAATATAGCCCACGTTGAAGCTGCGACTTCAAGTTGTTTAAATTGTTCTGGACAATCCTTTGTTGTGGCTACTCCAATATAGTGATCAAGTTCGCCTTTTTCCTCCATTCTCCCTTCAGAAAAGTTAGTAGAGGCACTAATGATTCCATTAGGTTCCACATTTGAAAGCATCTTTAATGTTTGAATAGACTCTGGATTTAAACTTTTCCACATAGAAGCGATTTCTTCATTTACACCGTTAAATACAATCGGTACTCGTTTTGTAATACCTATAATTCGAAATGGTTCTTTTTCTTCAATTCGATAATTCATTTCGTTTCCTCCTTGAACGGATAATTGGAAGGTCATTGGTGAATAGGCTTTCAAAGAATGATTACTGTTTCGGGCTTCTGAAGGTGTTATGCCGTGCAAGTTTTGAAAGGCACGTGCAAAAGAATCCGGTGAGTTGTACCCATATTTTATAGCGACATCAATGACTTTTACATTGCTGTTTTTTAGTTCAAAGGCAGCAAGAGTAAGACGTCTACAACGAATATAATCAGATAGTGATATGCCAGCTAGAAATGAAAACATCCTTTTAAAGTGATATTCAGAGCAAAGAGCTAGCCTCGCAACTTCTTTAAAATCAATTTCATTTGTTAGGTTATTTTCAATATATTGCATTGCTGCATTCATATTTTTAAGTGAATCCATATGATGACCTCCTCTGTACATAGAATAGCAGGAACGAAATAGCTCCATCCGACATTTCATGCACAACTTTGTAGGGTACATTTTGTACCTTACAAAATTGTAATGTTCCTGTAAGGAGAATGAATGGATGGCATGATATCCCAATGTTATAGTAACAAAGTACTTTGGTTCATTACGTTAACTTTTTGATGTCTTTACTTATGTGCCTTACATAACTGTCATGTTTGTGTAAGAAACATCGATAGTGGCAAGAGTAGAGAGTGTATATAGTTGAAGATAGAGAATAGAAGAAATGAGGGATGTCGAGATGAAAACAGTGTTAGAAGCAAAAAATATTGAAAAAGTATATGACACGGGTGGTAATAAATTTGCAGCGTTAAAAGGTATTAATTTACAAGTGAAAGAAGGTGAGTTCGTTGGAATTATGGGACCTTCTGGTTCTGGTAAGACGACTTTACTAAACGTTCTTTCTACAATTGATAATGCGACGAACGGTGAAATTTTAATTGATGGAAAAGATATTGTGAAAATGAATGATGATAAGTTAGCATTATTCCGCCGCGATCATTTAGGGTTCATTTTCCAAGATTATAACTTATTAGATACATTAACGGTGAAAGAGAACATTGCGTTACCTCTTGCGTTATCAAAGGTGAAAGCGAGTGAGATTGATCGCCGCGTTCTTGAAATCTCAAAGAAATTCGGTATTGATCATATTTTAAGTCAGTTCCCATATCAAGTATCTGGTGGACAGAAACAGCGCTGCGCCGCATCACGTGCAATCGTTACGAATCCAAGTATGATTTTCGGGGACGAGCCAACGGGAGCGCTTGATTCTAAATCTGCAACAGATTTACTTGAAAGTATGAAGTCGTTAAATGAATACGATAATTCTACAATCTTAATGGTAACGCACGATGCGTTTGCGGCAAGTTATTGTAAACGAGTTATTTTCATTAAAGATGGTGAGTTATATAAAGAATTGCACCGTGGTGAATTAACGCGTAAACAGTTCTTCCAACAAGTCGTTGACGTAATGTCTTCTATTTCTGGAGGTATGGCTGATGACCTTATCTAGCATTGCCCTCCGCAACATACAGCGGAACTTTAAAGACTACTTTGTATATTTTGCATCTATGATTTTTAGTATCGTTATTTACTTTACATTTAAAGCACTACAATATAATTCACAAATGGAAAAAGCAGCGGAAGCTTCTAAAAAAATTAGCGGAGCTTTCCAAGTTTCCAGTGTCATGCTTATCATTTTCGTAGCAGTGTTTATTATATATTCGAACGGATTCTTTACACGTAAGCGTAAAAAAGAAGTTGGCTTATATTCCTTATTAGGTATCCGTAAAAGACAAATTGGTAAAATGCTCTTTTATGAAAATATGTTAATGGGATTAATGTCTTTAATTATCGGAATTGCGATTGGTAGTGTCCTTTCAAAATTATTCCTTGAGTTATTAGTAAGTATGATGGGATTAAATTTAAACGTTCATTTTGAAGTACCGATGGCTGCCATTATTGATACAGCAATTATTTTCTTTGTGATTATTTTATATACATCACTCCAAGGATATCGTTTAATTTATCGCTTTAAGTTAATTGAACTTTTCCGCGCAGAACGTGAAGGAGAAACAATGCCAAAAGGATCTGTCATTATGGCATTAATTTCAGTTTTCTTAATCGGATCAGGTTATTTTTTAGCGCTAATGTACATGAAAGCAGTTATGTATGCAGACTTTATGGTCGTTGCATTATACATTTTATTAGCGACAGTAGCAGGGACTTATTTACTGTTCATGTTCTTCACAGTATTTGTATTGAAACGTGCAAGAAATAATAAGTCAGCATTTTATAATGGTATGAATATGGTAACGACATCGCAGTTACTATATCGTATTAAAGGAAATGCGAAATCACTGGCGACAATCGCTATTTTAAGTGCAGTTACATTAACAGCGGTTGGTACGTCAGTTACGATGTATTACAATACATTTACGCAATCAAAAGTTGCTGCGCCGTATAGTTATTCCTATGAGAAAAAAGATGCAGCATTAGATAAAAAAGTAAATGAAATACTTGCTGGAGAGAAGAATAATCATTCAGTCACATATGAATCAGAAGTTGAAATGATTCCTGTGAAAGGAACATTTAAAGGTGAAAGAGCTGATCAAGTTCTGAACACACACTATAATGTTACGAATCAGTACCAGCTTATTTCTCAATCAAGCTTTAATAAACAGGTGAAACATTTAGATGTAGAACCTGTAAATTTAAGTGCGAATGAAGCTTTCGTATATGATAGCTTATATATTGAGAAACTGGATTTTGGTCCTCTTTATACAGGAAATACAGCTGTATTCCCTGTTGGAAATGAGTCAAAAGAATTAAAAATTAAAGGTGTAAATAATAGAAGCCTTACAAATTTAAATGAATTATTTGTAATCGTTCCTGATAAAACATATGAGCAAGTGAAACAAGTAAACGAAACGCGCACTGTAAAAAATATTGATGTAAAAGGTGAGCGAAATAGTAAAGAGTTAACAGCAAAATTAGCAAGCATTATGCCAGCTGGTGAATCAGAAGTTTTAAAACCATTTAACGATTTCTATACAGGATTCCAAATGGGGCTTGAAACGACAGGCTTAATGATGTTTATTGGGTTATTCTTAGGATTAGTCTTCCTATTAGCGACAGGCTCAATCATTTACTTTAAACAATTAACAGAAGCAAGTGCTGACCGTGATCGTTACATTGTCCTTCATAAAGTTGGTGTAACGAAGCAAGAAATGAAGAAAGCTATCGCAAAACAAGTAAGCTTTATCTTTGCGATTCCGTTAGTAATCGGTATTTTACACAGCTTATTTGCACTAAAAGGTTTATCAAATATATTACCATTTGAAATTATGATTCCGCTTCTAATTAGTATCGGAGTATACGGTGTTATTTATATTGGATATTACTTCTTAACGGTTCGTTCTTATTATAAGATTGTGAGCGCGAAGTAATAAGTGAAGCTGCGAGAAAATAAGAAAGCCATTTACCTAATCTTTTATGAGGTGAATGGCTTTTTTTTCGTTCTAAATACTACCGTGCATCGATTATGTCGATGAAACTAAAAGTATGTTTTCGGTCAAAGGCATCTATGCATACTAAAGAACGCTTTAAAGGATTTAATTCAATTACAGTCATATAAATTGTAGGGAAATAACCATCTTTATAATAAGCGATCAATATTTCTTTTTCTGAAATGTAAGAGCGTAATAAAGTATCTTCAATTCTGTCTCTATCATCATATGGTGATACTTTTCGTGATTCTTTCATGTCGGGCGATTTTGATATTTTTGTACTACTCATGCTTTCTATTCTCCTAACAATATATTTTCTATACTAGGAAGGTTAATCACTGTGGAAGTAGCTGAAAGACGAATTTACTCAGCACTAAAAAATTACCAAATTCATGAATTTATTTATAGTAATTTATTTGTCATTTTTGTACTTTTTTGAAGTGGATTAAAACTTTATTAAGGTGAGTTTGGAGTAAGGAGAATAAATGGATTTGATGAGGGTGAGCTAGTATGAAACCTATCTCACCTCCTATTAAGAAAGCATTTTTATATAACAGTATGCTTTTCCCTATATTGTCTAGGAGTCATACTCGTAATTTTTTTGAAGACTCTTGTGAAATAACTTTGATCATTAAAATTAAGCCAGGTACAAATATCTGATAAAGGATAGGTCGTTAATGTTAATAACTTTTTAGCTTCTTCTACCCGTTCTCTCTGGATGTATTCAATTAAAGGCATTCCCACTTCTTTTTTAAATAATTTTGATAAATAAGTAGGGGAAATATGTAAAAGATTAGCAAGGTCATTCAGAGATATTTCATCGTAAATATGTTTATTAATATGATTGAGGCACGTAGTAATCGAATTAGAATATGCTTGATCACTATATTCCTTCACACGTTCTGCAAAAGTGCATAATGCATCTTCAATTAACCGATTTACGGAATACATGTTATCTAGTTTTTCAATCGTTTGTATATATAAAGTACCGAGTGAAAAAGCAATATGTGATGGAAGATTACCGTCTATCGCATATCGAATAGCTAGCGTAATGGCGATAATGCCATTATTTTTTTGGTTTCTCAGTTGATCTCCTTTAGATGAAATTGCCGCATCTTCTTGTGGAAATGAATACGCATATTGTATGACCTTTTCTTTATTACCTTCTTTAATTGCTGAAAAAAATTTACGTTCCAATGATATGTCATAATTTTGCGGATCATGGCGGCGACGTTTTGAAATATATAAATCAGGATTTACAATTTTATAAGAAACATCTTCAAGTAATTTATTCTCTTTCCAGACAATATCTCTATCTAATTTTTCATTGAAAATTACGTAATGTAACCAAATACTTATATCAATTAGCATGCTTTTTTTAATCTCGGGTAGAAATTGATAATAGTCTATTCCTTGTTGCATTTTATTATTACAGTTGAAATATTTCATAAGTTTAATAGCCATTTCATCTGATACTTTTGGATAGGTAGTCGGACCGATTATAATGGTTCCTTTTATATGTTCATGTTCTGTTATATGGATGCTAATGAAATTCTCAAGATACTTATTCCCTTTGAAAATTGGAAAATTATAAGGAACGTTTTCTTGAAAAATTTCATTAAGGTGTTCTTCTTTGGAAGAATAAAACGGACTATCAATCGTATGAGAAGTAGATTCATATACAATTTTTTTATCGGTAGATAGAAACTGAACAGGAACATGAAACGTTCTATGTACAAGATCACATAAGTGCTGTAGGTCGATGGAATGATTCATTATTTTCTCCTTTTAAATAGTTTTGAAATACTACATATTAATTAAATCTACCTTTGTTTCTATAAAATATAAATTTCTTATTGTTTGAATTTTTTTACTGACATGAAAGATGATGTACAGATTAATCTCCGTAGATGTTGTATGAAAATAGACATAGTGATGGTATCTTCCATAAAAGTCCTTCTTATATCTATTATACCTAATTAATAAATATAAAATAGGTATTTATATATGGAATAAGAAATGTTTCATTCTTCATAAAATCTTAAGAAATCTCCTCAATTTTT
Source organism: Bacillus sp. Brlt_9 (assembly GCF_051948935.1). Classification (NCBI taxonomy): domain Bacteria; kingdom Bacillati; phylum Bacillota; class Bacilli; order Caryophanales; family Bacillaceae; genus Bacillus; species Bacillus sp. Brlt_9. The sequence continues at coordinate 56,665 of NZ_JAYJLO010000002.1, forward strand.
GTTAAGAAACGATAGTTATACTTAGAAACAAGTTAAAAACTATTGAACGAATGGGGAGAGGGTTACATGCAACTCATAACATTCTTACATGAATTTATTAAGCATCCGAAACATACTGGTGCAATTGCGCCAAGTTCAAAAATATTAGCAAAGAAAATGGTAGATGTAATTGATTTTCATCGAGCAAAGTGCATCGTAGAGTTAGGGCCTGGTACAGGGGTTTTTACGAAAGAAATTATGAAGAGAAAGAAGAAGGAAACGATATTTCTTCTTATTGAAATTAATGAAGTATTTTGCAAAGAGTTAACGAGAAAGTTTAAAAATGAACAGAACGTCATTGTTGTACACGGTTCAGCTGAAAATATAAAGAAGTATATGGAAGAATTCAATATAGAATGTGTGGATTACGTCTTATCGGGATTACCTTTTACTTCTTTACCAGAAGAAGTTTCAAAGCGAATTTTAAACAATGTCATGGAAGCGATACACGAGAAAGGTGCATTTATTACATTTCAATATTCACTTGTGAAAAAAGGATTTATACAGCATTTCTTTCCTGAAATTACGCTAGAGAAAGTGTGGCTCAATTTCCCGCCGGCTTACGTCTTTAGTTGTAAAAAAGAGTTAAGGAGAGCGTATGCATAATGGAATTACATGAATTATTATCTTATATTGAACAATACGGTTATTGGGCGTTATTTTTCTGTTTATGGTTAGGTATTATCGGTATGCCAATTCCAGATGAAATGATCGTAATGAGTGGTGGTTTTGTCTCTTCACTAGGGATATTAAATGTCATTCCAGCATTTTTACTAACATATTTAGGTGTTGTATCCGGGCTATCATTAGGTTATATATTAGGGAAAATATTTGGTACGAAAGTACTTGATAAGCTAATGAGAAAGAATAAGGCGAAATATGTATTGAAATCTCAACAAATGGTAGAGAAATATGGTCATTATGCGTTAGTAACAAGTTATTTCATACCAGTTGTAAGACATATTGTACCGTATTTAGTGGGAATGAATAACATGTCATTTAAGATATATGCTTTGTATTCCTATACGACAGGATTTGTTTGGACACTCGTTTACTTTGTGCTCGGTTCTTTATTTGGACAACATATTAACAAGATTGTAGCGATCGCGATAGAGTATGGCGTTTATTTTGGCGGGCTTGTTTTTGTTGTTGCGAGTGGTGCATATTTGTACAAGCAAAGAAGAAGTACGGTGATGAGTAAGTAGAATAAAGAGATTGCTATTGAGTGCAGTATAAAAGGGAGAGTTATTTTGTAGCATAACTCTCCCTTTTAATGTAATAGTTCCTTATTACTTATATTAGGTGTTGTCTGAAATACAGTTATATAAATTGTTAATATGGTTGTATTGATTAGATTAGCTAATACAGTTATAAAATCACTTGATGGAACGATAAGAACAAAGATTGAAAGTACAGCAGAAGCAAGTGGAATGAACTTTTGCAGAGTCGTTAATTTTCCATTTTTATGAAGCTTGGAAGATTGAAAGAAGCAAAGTAAGAAAATAAGGGATGTAAATAATAATCCTAAATACCCCCAACCATCTTCAATATACCAAGGTAAAAAGCTCATTCGTGATGTGAAAATAAATAAATTGAATACTAATGTGCTAATGATTAGCGTGTTTAAAATGGTAATATTCTTCTGTTTTTTCATTTGAATTACACTCCGGAATTTTTTTAGACTTCTATTAGTGGGCAATAAATCCCCACTAATTAAAGTTTCACTTTACTGAGATGCTTTTGCCATTTCTATAAATCTTTGTTCCATTTCATCCAAATCGAATGAATGGCATATTCTGCGGTCTTTTTTATCTAAAATTCGATAGTGCTGAGATAAAATATTTTGTTGTATTTGATAGCCATTTAATTCTTTTATTTGTCGCCACCACACTTTTCCTCCTAAAGTCTTCGGGAAGTTCGTATTGTAATGTGTAAAAGCAATTGTTTTTATAATTTCATTCACATCATCCCCAAATGTCATTTGGACTATATCACATTGTTCAAAGAGTGTTACGACACAAACTGCACCTGACCATGTTAGCGTGCGTCTTCCTTTTTCAATTTCTACTAATGTTTTCTTCGATAAACCGATAATTTCGGACATTTTATCTTGTGATAGATTATTTTCAACACGGATGAGTTTTAATTTTGAATTAACGAGTTCAATAAATTCTTGTTTATCCATTATGCATCTCCTTTTTCTTTATAGTGTAAAATTACACCAGAAGTGTAATTTTGTCAATTTAAGCGTGAAGGTTTTTTTGTTTTTTTTTTGATCTTATTAATTAATATTTCACTTTTAGTTTAAGAAAATGTTAAGAAACCGTACGAGTTTTTATTAAGAAATATGCTCTATACTTAGAAACATCTTAAAGAAAATAGAATGAAAGGCGGAATATAGATGAAACGATTTATTTTTGGATCATTACTTGTTATCGTCGCAGGAGCGGCATATTTATTAAATGGGAGTACTGCGATTGGTAGAATGAATCCATTTCTTAATTTAGAATATCGTTACGCAATCATTGATAAAGATGGAAAAGAGTTAGGTGGAAATAAGGGTTTTGAATATACGGTTAAAGCTTATGATGAGAAGGGAGAAGAAAAAGAAGTAACAATTGATGGGGTAGATAAATTACAACAAGGCTCATACTGGCATGTCATTACGAAAGGGAAGTTTTTACATGATAAAGTAGAAATAGAGGTAGATAAAATTCCTGATGGTGCGAAGGCGAAGTTAGGGGTATAAAGATAAAACCGATTCTCATTGAGGGAATCGGTTTTGTTATTTTATGGTAAAATATAGAAGGGAGGAGTGAGAGTTATGTTACTCATTGTTAGCCTTATATTAATTGGGATTATGTGTAGTATGAGAATCGTCTCTTTACATATGATAGAGCGAGAAAAGATAGAAGAGAGATATGTATATTGTCCAAAATGTAATGCGAAAATTCGAAGAGGAAATTCCGCTCCTTTTTGTTCGAAATGTAATTTAATATTTTAACGAAAGTAAATCCGAAATCATTTTGTATGGTTTCGGATTTTTTATGTTTAAAAATGAAAGAGAAAATGATGTTCTCTTTCGTTTGCTTTAGTTAGAATGGGGTGTATATAGTAAGGTTTAAATGGATTAGTTAGCGCTAGAGAATCGATTATATAGTGGTAGTATGAAGAAGGAGAGAGTAAATGCCAATTATAAGAGATATCCGATTAAGTTTTCTAAAAAGAAAAGAGAATATAAGTAGTCTAGAGGCATTACAACTAACATCCTCAAGTAACTACGAGGAAGAGATAGCTTTTTTTAAAGAAACGAGCTGTATTACTTCTTTATACGAGCAACACATGCCAAAGTTAAGAACAGCCTATGAAAAAGGTATCTGGATTCACTGTGTGGATGATATTTCATTATTAAATCAGTGGGAGAAAAAATATCGGATTTTTCCTGAATATATGAATGTGTTTGTAGAGTATGGGAGTGTAAAGGATTTTTCATCTTTATCAGATAGAGAGAAAAAAGAATTAGCCCTTCAAATCGTTCATACTAAAATGAAGAGTTTAGCTGTGAAATGTGATTGGGATATAGAGATGTTGGAAAAAGCATATAATAAGATACTGGATTTGGATTATAAAAATGAACTTGTATATATAAAGAAGAGTAGTCCAAATAAAAAATATGTATGTAGTATAATTTGGCAGCATGAAGTGGATTATGCGGATATGTATTTAGAAATAAGAGAGTATAGAACGAGACGGTTAATCAAAAAGGAAAAGCTTATGAGCAAAGAAGATATGTATCAAATGTCTAATCATGTTAGTGATGCGGCTTGGAAGTTAAACTATAAAGTGATGTTGATGAACGACAAAGGAAAAACTATGTGGATGTTAACCTTTTTAGAGAAAAATGATCCAGATAATTTAGTTTGGAAGATTGAAAGAATAGATTAGAAATAGATAAGAAGTGGAGTGCATATGATGGAGACACAATTAGTTTCGCAGAAGATTCTCCAGTGTACCGTCTATCTCATTATATAGATGATCGTTATGAACGAGAAGATCCATTTTATAATCCGCGCGGGTTATGGAAGTTAGAGAGTGCTCCGGTGAAGAAATCTATATTTCAAAAAATGAGGAGTATGCTAAGAGGATGATAAAAAAGAGCTTGAAACCATTCAAGCTCTTTTTTATAACTATTTATGTCCTAAAATATGCTCAACCTCATGCACATTTAATTTACTTGCCTTAGCAATTGTTTCAAGTGGTATACCAAGATCATGCATACTTTTAATCATTTGAATTTTTCCTTGTTGAACCCCTTCTTTTCGCCCTTTTTCTAAACCTTTTTCTAAACCTTTTTCCATACCTTTTTCCAAGCCCTTTTCCATTCCTCTTTTCATACCTTCTGTCTCTGCGTGGGCGAATTTTGCTGCTTCATCCATTAAAACTTTCTCCCTCGCGTCATAGGCTTGTCGGAAAGAAGAATCTTGACTCATACGTTCCCACTTGTTTATTGCTTTTTGTAAAATAGGATCTCGGTTCATAGCAATATCCTCCAATGTTTTAGTTAAGTGCTCATCCTCATTTGCTGAAAGTAATAAAAGCCAACGAGCAAATGGATCTTTCCACGGATTTACTTTTTCTTCATGCCATTGTTTTGTTAACTTTGGAATTTCTACAATGTGAATTTCTATGTCATCACTCAAGAGTTTCTGTTGTTGTGAATTCCATAATGTGCCCGTTGTATGGAATTCTTTATGGTCTGAGAACATTATGAAGTTTAATAAATTAATGGTGATGGTTTTATGAAGGGAACTGTAAGGCATACCTTTTTGTAATTGAGATGTGTATAATTTTCCCCAATAATATAAACTACGTTTCATCATATCGTGATTATTATTGAGCTGTATTTCTACATTTACTTTTGTTCCCGTGTTTAATGTCGCTGAAATGTCTAGAATTGATAACTTATCCTCTTCGTATTCCCGGTGTAAATGTGGATCTTCTAGTTGTAGAGAAGCGATAGGTGATTCTAAAGACTCTTGTAACATAGCGTTTAAAAATGCAATTAGAATATCTTCACTACCATTCGTACCAAACAATTGTTTAAATGCAAAATCAATGCGTAAATTAACTAACTGTTGGTTGAACAAAGTTTGTCCTCTCCCTTATATTAAGGTTCTTCTTTCCTTCATTTTACCTAAAAATAATTAGGGCATGCAAATAGACCATTCTGTTATTTTTAAGAAGTATTATTAGAATGTCACAAGCAAGTATGGCTATGTTATACTCTAGTGAAATTGAAAAGTTTATATAGAGGTGAAGATGATACATATGCAAAAAGATATTTTGAAACTATTAGATAAAAAGCAAAGTAACTATGAATTTCCTGCCTTTGATAATGAATATATAGATATTTCGCAAGTGAAATTCTCTCTTTTCTTTAAAGATAATAAGGATTGGTTAATGGTATTTCAAGTTGTCGGTGTAGGTTCATTAGGGGTATTTAATGATATTCACGTATATGGTGATAGAATAGACCATTCAATTGGTGACGATGGTATTTTGCAAGTAAATAATGGAGATTATGAACTATTTGATAATAAAGGTGAATTTATACCGGATATTCATAACGGTAGTGTAAAACTTCGCAATCGTCATTTTGAATATGAATTTACAAAAGTAGAGTATGTACAGAACGGAATAGAAGTACAAACGACAGAGTCTTATCCAAGAGATTTCATGCGTATGCTTGCTACTCGTGACGAAGCTAGAAAATTATTATGGTGGGATAAAGAAGAAATTTTAGAAGAGTTCAGTTTAGAAGGCGATTGGGAAGTAGCGTATGAAACGGAAGAGTGGAAACACGTTGAAGAAGAGAAAGTAAGTGAAAATGAATTTTTCCAATCAGTAGCTGCTGCAATAGAGAAGCAAGATCCAAGCGTTATTGTGAATAAGGATTGTAATACGCACTGGAAAAATTGGGTGGAGTTTGACTACGAAAACTTATATTAGAAATGAAAAAGCTGGTTAAAATACCTTTCTCATAAAAAAGACGAGCTAAAGTTTGAAACTTTAGTTCGTCTTTTTTGTATTACACAACCGCAGGATTATAAATCATCGTAAAGTGCCCTTGTAACAGTTCAATTTGACAAGGTGTATGAAGCGAGCTTTCTCCATCGGTATCTACTTCTTTTTCTTCTTCCGTTTCAATATGAATGGATTTCGCTTTTACGTGGAAGATGTCATTTTCATTTGAGTCTTCAAATAGTTTCTTTCCGATATAATCTTTAAACGCTTGAATGCCCGTTGATTTGACTACGAAAATATCAAGTGTTCCGTCATCGCATTTTACATTTGGAATAAAGGACGGGATGCCGCCAAGATATTCACCATTCCCAACCATAACAAGGACAGCTTCGTCTTCATATACTTGTCCGTCGTACGTAATTTTTACCGGGAATGTTTCAGCATTTTTGACAGTTCGAATAGTGCTTAAGTAGTAGCCGATTTTTCCAAGCTTTGCTTTCTCTTCTGCATCAATATTGTTTGATACTTCAGATACGAGTCCAATGCCCCAGAAGTTTAAGAAGTGTTGTCCGTTTGCTTTTGCGACGTCAACTGGTTTTACGTGTTCCTTTGTGATCAGCTTTGCTGCTTCTGCGATGTTTTGCGGAACGCCGAGTGTGCGAGAGAAGTCGTTGCAAGTTCCGCCGGGAATGATTGCAAGTGTAGGTCTAGTTTCAAGAGGTGCTAAGCCATTTGTGCATTCGAATACAGTGCCGTCACCACCAAAGACGATAATTAAATCTACTTTACTAGCAAACTCTTGGCAATATTTTGTTGCATCGCCTTGCTTTTTCGTATGAAGGATATGTAAGTCAGGAAAAGCTGCCGCAAGAGGTGGTACAATTTTCGTTAAGTTCGTATGTAAATCGCCTTGCCCAGCTTTTGGATTTACGATGAGGAGTACTTTTTCAAATTTTGTTTTTGTCATTTTTCATCTCTCCCTGTAGTTTGTAATGGAAAGAAAGGGCTGTTCCGATGTATTTCAGAACAGCCTTTTCCTATTAATAGGGTGCTAAGATTGTCAATTATTGTCGTTAAGTCGATATATTGAAAAAATCGCCGATATAATTTGAGTTACGGTCGATATATTGAAAAAATCGCCGATATAATTTGAGTTACGATCGATATATTGAAAAAATCGCCGATATAATTTGAGTTACGATCGATATATTGAAAAAATCGCCGATATAAATTTCATGTACTATCGATTTTGTAACAGATGAACAATTATTCCGTTACAACTGAAGCGATAAATGGTAAGTTACGATATTTTTCTGCGCAGTCGATACCGTAGCCAACGATAAATTCGTCTGGAATTTGGAAGCCAACATATTCAGCTTTTAAGTCCACTTTACGACGCTCAGGCTTATCAAGTAACGTACAGAATTTGAGTGCCTTCGGTTTATGCATAAAGAAGTGATCTTTTAAGAAGTGAAGTGTTAAACCAGAATCGATAATGTCTTCTACGACAATTACGTTTTTTCCAGTAATGTTTACATCAATATCTTTTAATAGTTTTACTTTTCCAGTTGTTTCTGTTTGATTTCCGTAGCTAGATGCAGAAATAAAGTCGATTGTTACATCGTTTTTAATGTGACGAATTAAATCAGCAGCGAATACGAAAGATCCTTTTAATACAGCGATTACTACGATTTCTTCTCCTTCAAAGTCACGTTCGATTTGAAGTGCTAGTTCTTTTACTTTTTCTTGTAATTGTTCTTCGGAAATTAAAGTGTCTTTTATTTCAATATTCATTGGAGTCCTCCTACAGTGTAAAACTTGTGAACATTTCGACTGTAAAGGATAGAAAGGAAAAAGTCAAAGAAGATATAGGTTTTTTACAAAAATACCCACAAAATAGTCAGATGATATGATATACTGATTATATTAAGAAAACGCTTCCATAAAGGGTGATTATGATGAGAAAGAAAGAGTATACAAGTGCAACATTTATAAAAGCATTACTTTTAACAATTGTTCTTGGTAGTTTGGCTTACATAATTGATGTACCGGCGATTCGGATTTCACTAATTGGAATGACTTTAGTATTAGGCGCAATTTCCCACGGTATGATGTCACAGCTGCAAGAAGCTGGAGTCGATCATATGAAAGATCATATAGATGAGAAATGAGAAACCTTCACGTATAGAGAGTGAAGGTTTTTTTCATTTCTTACAAAAGTGTAAGGTAGTTGTAAGGCAAATCGATAGTTGCATAGTAGTGTTTTGGATAAACTATAGGTGTAAGGTAAAAGGCAAGCATATTTTAGGTAAATTAAGTTTTAGGCACTCTATATGTGAAAAAGGAGTAGGAGGGCATGGAGAAACGTTGGACGACCTTTTCTTTTTTAGCAACTAGCAACACCGTAATGCTAGCTGGCGAAATGGATTTTTTGCACTTGTTTGATCGAGAAGACGATCATTCTTCTTCTACATTTACAATGAAATGGAATAAATGGAGCGAAAGTTGTAGGTTTGAAGAAGAGACCCCTAACGAAGAGCAAAAGATTATTTTGACAAACCCTATTAAAGCGTGGGTTGTTCAACGTCGTAAGTGTAACGTCAAAAATCACTTAAAGAAAACTGAGCCGAGACAATTAGTTATCGCTCCGGCCCGTTCTACTTCTACATCACGCGAAAGTAACATGTAAATATTGAGACACACACCCGAAAAAACATCGTATATATTGCGATGTTTTTTTATTTTTCTACAATGAAATCTTTAAATGAAATATATTTCATCTGCATCTTATATTTATATCTCTTGTTTATTCTAGTGATACATCCGATGCGAAGTGATGTAAAACGTATAAAAGGAGAGATATAAAATGAAAAAGAAACTATTACCAATTTGTGCAATGGCACTGTTAACAGTAGGATATTCTTCAGTAGCAAGCGCGGATACTGGGACAGTAACGAAGGAAGAAGCGGCGCAACTGCAGCAAGATAAAGCGAAAAAAGAAGCATTGATTAAAGAACAGCAAAAAAGTGAAGAAGAGAAAAAGAGAATAGCACAAGAACAGTTGAAAAATGATAAGGAAAAAAAAGAAGCATTGATTAAGGAACAGCAAAAAAGTGAAGAAGAGAAAAAGAGAATAGCACAAGGACAATTGAAAAATGATATGGCGAAAAAAGAAGCAGCACAAGTACAACAAAAAAATGGTGCAACTAAAAAAGAAGTAGCAAAGCCGGTTGTACAAGGTGAGAAATTACCAAACACAGCATCCAATAATATAGCAATGATGGCACTAAGCGCATGTCTTGTAGGGATAGGGACATTATTTGGTTGGAATCGTCGCAATAAAGTTAAGGCGTAAATAAAATATTGTCCTATAAAGAATGGGATAATTTCATATATTAAAAATGGTAGGTTATTCCTACCATTTTTGGCATGGAGGGATGAAACATGAAGGTACTCAATTATATCGGTATCATATTGATGGCTATAGGACTATGTATGGGATCATATTACGCCATGGAGTGGTATAAAGGAAAAAGCTCTGCTCAGCAATTGACGAAAGAAGAAATAAAGAGCCTTGAAAATATAAAACATAATCAACTTTCTTACGAAACCCCTGTAACTTCCCAAGTACCTTCCTCTCAAACAGAGCATAAAGAAGGAGAAAAGGTAGCACTGTTACATATACCGAAAATAAAAAAGAAGTTTTCTATATATTGGGGGGCAGATGATGCAACGTTGAAGAAAGGCGTTGGGATGTTCGTTAGTGATTTAACGACAACGCCATCTGGAGGGGGACATACTGTACTAAGTGGGCATAGGGATACTGTATTTACAGATTTGGGAGAGTTAAAAGAAAAGGATACCCTTATTTTAGAGTATGATAAAAAAACTTACACATATGAAATTCAAAAGATATGGATTACCCATGCGGATGATCGTACTGTTATTATAAAAAAAGAAGAACCGATATTAACACTGACGACTTGCTATCCGTTTGATTATATAGGGGATGCGCCAGATAGATATATTACCCAGGCAAAGTTAACGGCTAGTTATTCAAAATGAAGTGATAGTTTCTGAAAGCGGGAGGGGGATACGTAAGTTATGTCAAAAAACATTTTAATTGTGGAAGATGAAGATATTTTGCGTGAAATATTAAAAGATTATTTTTTAAGTGAGCAATATGTAGTGTTTGAAGCAAGAGATGGGAAAGAAGCTTTAGTTGTATTTGAGGAAGAAGAGGTTGATTTAGTTATTTTAGATATTATGTTGCCAGAACTTGATGGGTGGTCTGTTTGCCGAAGAATTCGTAAAACATCCGAGGTTCCTATTATTATGCTGACAGCACGTGTTGATGAAGATGATACGTTACTTGGATTTGAACTTGGGGCAGATGACTATGTGACGAAGCCGTATAGCCCACCCATTTTATTAGCAAGAGCAAAAAGATTGTTAGAAAGTAGAAAAGTAACAAAGCAACTGCTAGAGAATGAAGATGATACATTATCCATCCACGGTATTCACGTTCATTTTCCGTCGCGTACTGTTACGGTAGATCGGACAGACATTAATTTAACGCATACTGAATTTGAAATATTAGCGTATTTTATGAAAAATCAAGGGATTGTTTTAACACGAGAGCAACTCATTTCAAGAATTTGGGGGTACGAATTTGCCGGTGATGATCGAACGGTTAATAGTCATATTCGTAATTTGCGAAATAAATTAGGAGAGAAAGCAAAATACATTACAACTGTAGTACGAACCGGTTATAAATTTGAGGGGAATATATGAGAAAAGGGATTGTACTAAAATTATTTACCCTCACCACAGCGTTATGTATGTTAATTTTAGCGACGATATTTATTGGACAAACGATATTTTTTAAACAATATTATGCGAATCGAAAAGTAGAAGATATTAAAGTGAATTTAAATTCCTTTGAGAAGAATTATTTGAATTACGCAGGAAGTACAGAAGGAATTCAGAAGCTGGAGCAAGACTTTTTTAGAGAAAATAACACGTGGATTACGACATTGGATCAGAATGGGAATTTAAAATATGCAGATGATTTTTATTTTGAGGTAACGATAGATCGTAAGCAACAGAAGAGTTTTGGACATCAAATATTCAAAATTCCCTTATACAATCTCGTCAATATTGAGGAGATTGATAATAAATCATCAGAGCAGATTTTAGGACAAGAAATTTATTTTGCTGGAATGAAAAAAGAAGATAGTTTTATTCCATTCTCTTTCTCACTATCTAAGCAAAATTTAAGTGGATTGAATAAACCGTTAGAAAAAGCATTTAAGGAGAAAATGAGTAAATTAGATCAGGAGAAAAAGAAAGTAGCTGAAGAACAAGTTGGTAAGGAAAAGAAGCCGGCCGTTCAGGAGCAAGCTGCCCAAGAACCAGATGCTTTCATAAGAGGGCGTGTTACGAAAGTACAATTCCCTGATGTAACAGGACCCGTAAATCCAATTTATAAAAACACTTTATTTTTGGATAGTATAAAAGAATTTCAAACGGATGTAGTACTAAAAGAGAGTAATCAAATAGAGTATTCAACAAAGACAATGGACTATGAAAAAAATGATATAAAATATAAATTATTAATGAAACCGATAAAAGAAAAAGACGGATCGGTAACATATATATATGCGATGGCTTCTTTACAGCCTGTAGATGAAGCTGTACAAATGGTGCAAGATTACTACATTTACATCATTGCATTTGTAGTCGTTCTCATTTTTCTAGCTTCGTTCTATTATTCAAAACAAATTGCAAAGCCATTATTAAAAATAAATGATACGACGAAGAAAATAGCGCATTTAGATTTCACCGAAAAAATTCCGATTACTTCAAAAGATGAAATTGGTGATTTATCGAATAATATTAATGTATTATCCAATAAGCTCCATTCGCATATTGGACAGCTAGAACAAGATATTGAAAAGGAAAGAAAGTTAGAAAATACGCGGAAAGAATTTATTTCTGGTGTGTCGCACGAATTAAAAACACCGCTGAGTATTATGAAAAGTTGTATTTCTATTTTAAAAGACGGGGTAGCTGAACATAAAAAGGAATACTATTTTCAGGCGATGGAACGAGAAGTAGATAAGATGGATACGTTAATTTTGGATATGCTAGAGTTAGCTAAATTTGAATCAGGCACATATAAAATGAAAAAGGATGTATTTTATATTGATACAGTAATTGAAGATATATGTGAACACCTTTCTGTGGAGATAGAGAAAAAAGAACTTCGTGTGCATAAAAATATATGTTCATTTGAAGTAGTCGCAAATCAAAATCGGATTGAACAAGTCATTGTGAATTTCATTACGAATGCCATACGTTATACACCGAATAAAGAGGATATTATTATTTCCACAATAATAGATGAGAAGGATCGTATAAAGGTGTGTATTGAAAATAAAGGTACTCACATTGAAGAAGAGCAATTAGACAAAATTTGGGATCGTTTTTATCGCGTGGATGCATCCCGCCAGCGCTCACAAGGCGGAACGGGGCTTGGGCTTGCTATTTCAAAGAACATTTTAGAACTACACGATGCTGAATATGGAGCAAAGAATACAGAAGACGGTGTGTTATTTTACTTTTACTTACCGAAAAAAGCGTAGATGATGCATGCTACGCTTTTTTAATTTATTTTCATATTATCTTTACCTAATCTTTATTTTTTAGCGATATAATCTGGTTAGAAAATGAGGTTATGTAAGGAGTCGATGAACCGTGCATAGCAATTGGCTAAGTATAATGGTATTTATTTTCTTTTGTGCATTTATTGTTTTTTTAATTGATATTACGATATGAAAAAAGAGCGCTTATGAAGCGCTCTTTTTGTTTGCATTTATTTGATAAGCATTGATGCTCTTGAATAAGCGTGGTGAAGTAAGAAATAAAAATATAAGCAAAACGGTACATAGAATATAGGAACCAATCATTACACTGCCGTTTACGATTAATGAATATAGGACAGCTGATTGACCTTTCGGTGCATATTGTCCCCAGAAAATAATACCGGCAATAAAGTGACAGAAATAACGTGCAAAGCTACCAACAAATGTAGCAACAATAATGTAACCAATAACTTTCTTTCCTTCGTTTTGTTTTTGTGAAGGTTTGTCTTTACGGCTACCTAAAGTAGATTGTTCTAAGCTATTTTCATTGGATGTTAAAAGTGCTTTTTGAATTGGACGATAGAATAAACCAGCAAATCCAATGAATGCGAAAGCAACGAAGTATTCAATTAGTACTTGAATTGGTGTGACGATAATGGCATCGCCCACGACAATTTGTAATAATCCCCAAATTAAGCCTCCTAAGAAAGCCATTTTGAAGCCCCAGCGGTATGCAATAATAAAAATAGGAATCATAGCGAATGAAATGGAACCGCCTGTTGGAAGTTTGATTGATATTGGTAAAATGTCGATGACCAAGGCGAAGGCTGCAAGAATTGCAGATTCGATCATCGCTTGTAAATTGGTGTTACGCATGTTGTCTCCCCCTAAATCCAAGTTGTACAAAAAAGAATAGATATCATAGGAGGATACGAAATACGTAAATAAAAAGAGGTATGTATTTCGGACGTTTGCACAATCCCTGCGTTAGCATTAACTAACAGGTTCGAAGGGTCGGAACGAAGTGTTCCCTCTCAGCGGCATGGCTCCCCCAGTGATAACGAGATTCTTTATTTGCTATTGTTTATTGTAAGCGAAATGGATGAGAATGGCAAACGAATCTGTTATGACAATTATTGAAATAGAATTGTAGCGAAATGTTAATAAATATGAAGCAAAAGGGTATAGTACAAGAGAAATAGAGTATGCTATAATTTTTTTGAAAATAATTATCATTCTCTTCGGAGGGGGAAGGTTATGAGCTTAGTAGATATTAAAATTGGCGAGAAAGTGTTAGTAAAAAGTATTCAATCGTTAGATCAGTTACTAAAGAGAAGACTGGCTGCTTTTGGCCTTTCTGAAGGAAGCGAACTTCGCATGAAGCAAAAGGCGATGTTCAAAGGTCCTTGTACATTGGAGTGTCGTGGACAGTTAATTAGTATTCGTCATTGTGACGCGAAAATGATAAAGGTGGAATTAGCGTGAATAAGGTAGCTTTGCTAGGGAATCCGAATACAGGGAAAACATCATTATTTAATGCACTTACTGGTTCTTATGAGTATGTAGGAAACTGGAGCGGTGTAACAGTAGAAAAGAAGGTTGGTAAATTAAAAGATAGAAGAGGAACATTAATTGATTTACCAGGCGTCTATGATTTAAATCCAGTTTCACGTGATGAAGGTGTTGTAACAAACTTTCTACTAACAGAAGAATTTAATCATATGTTAAATATCGTGGATTCTTCGCAGTTTGAACGAAATATGCATTTAACGTTGCAATTACTTGAATTTGGTAAGGCCGTTTCAATTGGATTAAATATGGTCGATGTGGCAAAGCAACGAGGCATTGTAATTGATGTAAAACGATTATCAGAATTACTAGGAGTAACAGTCGTTCCTGTCGTTGCAAGAAGTGGAAAAGGATGTGAAGAATTACTTGCCACTCTTAAAGAAAATGACAAAAACGAGAAAAAGCCATTCATTATTTCATATGGTGTACAAATGGATGAAGGGATTGGAGAGATAATTTCTCTTTTAGAGACAGCGAATTATAAGCATCCAAGATGGCTAGCCCTTCAATTTTTAAGCAATAACGAAGTAGTAGAAAAAGAAATGAAAGCACTACCAATTTATAAGGAACTTGTAGCTGTTCGATCTCGCTTAGAAGAAAAACTTGATTGTACGTTAGAGGAGCATATTTACAAAACTCGTGAAGCGTATATTGAAAAGTTAAAAACAAATGTTATGCAGCATGAGAAAGAAGGAAAAATTCCTTTTTCGGAAAAAATTGATAGGTTAATTACGCATAAAATTTTAGGACTTCCAATCTTTTTAGCAGTTATGTTTTTTATTTTTCAGGTTACGTTTACGTGGATTGGTACACCTTTATCGGATATGCTAGATGAGTTTTTTGGTGGACAGCTTACGGATTGGGTAACGGCTGGGCTTACAAGTGTTGGAGCTTCTGATTTTATTCAAGCACTCGTTACAGAAGGTATTATCGCCGGTGTTGGTGCTGTTTTAGTATTCGTTCCACAAATCTTTGCACTATTCTTTTTCATTTCATTATTAGAAGACTCAGGATATATGGCGCGAATTGCAGTTGTTATGGATAGAATTATGGAGTTCTTCGGTTTAAACGGAAAAGCGTTCATTCCGATGATTATCGGTTTTGGATGTAATGTTCCAGGTATTATGGCAGCGAGAACGATTGAACAAGAAAAAGAACGTTTACTTACAGTGCTTGTAACACCGTTTATGTCTTGTTCAGCACGTTTACCTGTATACGCATTATTTGCGGGCGTATTCTTCCCTCAAAGTCAGGCAACTGTGGTGTTTTCTTTATATGTTGCAGGTATTGTTCTTGCATTACTCGTTACAAAAATTATGTCACTTACCATTTTAAAAGCGGAAAAATCTATTTTCGTTATTGAACTACCTCCTTACCGCGTGCCACAAGCGAAAACGTTATGGCTAAGTACGTGGGAGAAAGGAAAAGGATTTGTTCGTAAGGCTGGTACATTCATCTTCGGTGGTTCTGTTGTCATTTGGCTATTAAATTATGCAGGTCCATCAGGATTTGGTGTTGATATGGGAGACAGTTATTTAGCGATGATTGGTGGATTTATCGCACCACTATTTGCACCACTTGGTTTTGGAACGTGGCAAGCTGCGGCATCCCTTTTAACAGGATTTTTAGCGAAAGAAGTTGTCGTTTCTACAATGGCAATTATTTATGCGGTGAAAGAAGATGTGCTTGGAAATGTAATGGGAGCACATTATACAGCATTATCAGCTTATGCATTTATGTTCTTTATTTTATTATATGTTCCGTGTTTAGCGACGGTAGCTGTTATTAAACGTGAAACAGGATCAGCGAAGTGGACGATTTTCTCTGTCGTGTATCCACTCGTTGTTGCTTATGTATTAACGTTCATTATATACCAAGTTGGATCCTTACTCGGATTCTAGAAGGAGATGTATTGTGATGATGGTCAATATTATAATTGGAGCTATCATTTTTGGTTATGCAGCATACACGTTAGTTAATTTTGTAAAGAGAAGTAAAAAGGGAAAATGCGCAGCATGTTCTTTAAATAAGTCATGTCAGTCGCAAACTTGTAGTCCGGATATGGAGCAAGTTGCTCATAAATAGAAAAAAGCTTTGCGAATTTCGCAAAGTTTTTTTGTTTTACTTTTTAATTTTTACAAGTTGAGAAGCTTCTACGCCGTTGTAACCAGGGAATTCTTTACTAGGGTCTTTATCAAATTTTAATATACCGACAGATTTTTCATCACCTTTTACATTTCCGTAAGTTGCATCATCAACAATCGCAAACATGTCGGCATATGCACGGCCACTTCCGATAATTGTGTTGCCTTCGTATTTTAATTTAGCCCCATCAAGTGTAGCATTTTCTAATTTTTCTTTTGCGAACAATACACCTTGTTCTGCTGTTACAGCCGGTAATTTATCAAGTGGTTTTGTGTTGTCGTTTTTATCAACTTTGCTAAGTAACTCTTTTTTCACCAGTTCATCACCAGTTTTTTTATCCATGACAAGAACTTTTTTACCTTCTAATGTTGTCATTTTCATTTTATAGAAGTCTTTTTCTTTCACTTCTTTTTTGTTTTTATCTGTAATTTGCTGAACTTGTTCTTCTGACCCGTACAGTACAAAGCCGTTTGCTTTCTCTCCTAATAAAGAACAACCTGATAATGCTCCAAGTGAAATTGCTGCTGCTAATCCGATTCCTACTAATTTTTTCATGATGATTTCTCCTTTTATATGTTTTATAGTAAATACATTTTTTGTATTAGTCTTGAAATAATGAGAAGCTTGTTTGTTGCTTCTGGTATTAGTGTATAAGAGATATGGAAACGTAACTATCGAGTTAGCTTACAGTAACATTACACTTATGTAATTTAGTGAAAGTGCATAAAAATAAGTCAATTCTAAAGAGAATGAATGAGAATATATTAGAAATGCAATATTGTATCTAGAATGTCATATTATATTGGATGTATTTTGGAAATAACATGTAAGTACATCTTCGTTTTGTTATAATAAACACATAGCTGTAAAAATGACTATTCTTTACTGTTAAGGGAGATTTTTATTTTTCCAAGTAGTGAATTTAAAATATGAGGTATATCATAGGAGGAATTTGAATGTCTGTATTTAAACGATTACGAGATTTAACAATGTCAAATGTGTATTCATTAATTGAAAAAGCGGAAGATCCAGTTAAGATGACGGATCAATATTTACGTGATATGCAAGCAGATGTACAAGAAGCAGAGAAAAGTGTAGCGGCTCAAATTGCACTTGAGAAGAAATTCAAAATATTATTTGAAGAGCAAGAAGCACTTGTGAAAAAACGTGAAGAGCAAGCTCATATGGCTGTTCAAGCTAGTAACTTAGATCTTGCGCGCCGTGCTCTTGAAGAAAAACAAAATGCAGAGCAAAAGATGAATGAGTATAAAGCAAGCTATGAGCAAAATAAAGCTGCTGCTGATAATCTTCGTCTGAAGCTAGAAGAAATGCGTAAGCAATTAACAGAGCTGAAAAATAAACGTGAAACACTTGTAGCGCGTGTAAATGCGGCGAAAGCACAAAAGAATATTAATCAGGCGATGTCTGGATTTGATTCAAACTCAGCAAAAGCTGGTTTAAGCCGTATGGAAGAGAAAGCTCTTCAATTAGAAGCTGAAGCTGAAGCAAGCGGTGAAGTGTACAAAAAAGAAAAGTCATTAGATGATGAATTCGCCAGCTTAAACAAAAATTCTGCTGTTGACGATGAATTAGCTCGTATTATGAAGCAGTATGAGAAATAATATAGAATAGACAAAGAAACCGACATGTCTGAGGAGAATTCATGTCGGTTTTCTATTATTTTTTAGAGGAGGTTTTGCAATGACATGGACAAATGTAGTAGCCATGCTTGTATGGACTGGAGCAAGTGCAGTACTTTTATTTGCAATTATGTGGGTTGATTCAATTTTTACGAAATACAATGACTTAAAAGAAATAAAGAATGGAAATACAGCTGTAACAACTCGTTTCGTTATGAAATTATTCGCGCAAGGGTACATTTTATCTCAATCGATTACGAAATCAAATGATTTATG
This sequence comes from Bacillus sp. Brlt_9, assembly GCF_051948935.1. Classification (NCBI taxonomy): domain Bacteria; kingdom Bacillati; phylum Bacillota; class Bacilli; order Caryophanales; family Bacillaceae; genus Bacillus; species Bacillus sp. Brlt_9. The sequence goes on from NZ_JAYJLO010000002.1 coordinate 75,005, forward strand.
GCAAGCGCTACTTGCATCGGCAGTTTCTTTCGTTATTTTGTTAGTCGTAGAAATGTTTATTGAATTTGTGTTAAAGAAAATAGCTGGTTTAGATTTAGAAGAAGGTACGAAAGAAGGCAGTATTGCGCATGCGATGTTAGCTGGATCATTACATATCGTTGGTGCACTTATTTTAGGTGCTTGTTTATAAAGAGAGAAGGAGGGGGTAAATCATGAGTTTATTTAAACGAATTAAAAATATAATGAAGAGCCCGGAGCCGCCGAAACCAGAAAAAAGTTTGCTAACCTTAGCTCCTGGCGATATGGTTGAAGTTTCATTAGTCATGTACGAATTAACCGGGAAAACGAGTATGCATTCTCGCAAAGAAATTGTTTTAACACTGCAAGACGGGAAAGATATTCGTTACTTGAAAATTGAAGACCGTGAAAATACGTATTACAAATTATATACACCAATTGATGGTCGCTTAGATTCGATTGATGAAATTCCGACGACAATTGAAATGGATGATACAGAGTACCATATGGAAGAGCAATATAACGGACGTGTTGTTGTGATGGGGAAAACACCATTCTCTGCTTCAGAGGAACAGCACGTATGGGAATTCCAATCAGATAATCGAAAATTATTGCGTATTGAATGGCAAAATGGTCGCACAATGATGTATGAGGGAGAAGCAATTATTCCTGCTGATGTACAAATTATAAGAGCAACGTAAGGGGGCGTAATCATGTCAAACCGATTGTTTACCATGATTAAATCGTTCGTGATCCCTATACTTGCTATCGTTACGTTACTTGTTGTTGCTGGATATGCCTTATCAGGTTGTCAGGGCGGGCAGACAAAGTCGATTCAAGACCGTTATCCGCTTGAATCTGTCGCAAAAGAAGGTAAACAAGAATCTTACGTGTATAGGGCCGCCAATCGGTCAGTTCCGGAAGTCGCAAAGGAACTTATAGCTGAAAGGAAACCGAAGCAAGCATCTAAAGAAGACGAAAATCAAATGTTCCTCGTTTATTCTGATAAAATGTATAATTTGCAAAAGGATAAAGAGAAACCATCTGATACGTTAATTGAAGTAAGCAATGAAGAATTTGTCCGTCAAAATTACCAACCGTCATTCCTGCAAGGATATATTATGGGGAGTATTTTAAACGATATATTTGGTTCGAAAAAATCATCATCTGGTGATTACCGAGGATATAATGACAGACAAAATCATAAACCAGTTGTTCCAGAGAGACCGCCTACGAAAGAAGAAAAGAAAACCCCGCCTCCAATTACGAAGGAAGGGAAAGGGTCTATCATTAAGCGAGGCGATAATGTAGATTCGAAATCTTCTGTAGGAGATACAGGAAGTATTACGAAAAAAGGAAGTAGCACCCCTCCGCCTTCTACTGGAAGCAAAGGGAAAATTACGAAAACACCAGGTGGCTCGAGCGGATCAGATGTGAAGCCGAAATCATCTATTAAAACGCCGCCAAGGAATACTTCTCCTCCAAAAACGAGGGTTGGTGGTTCAGGAAAGATTACGAAGAGAAGGTAATGTAGAGGCCGAAAAGTAGAATTTGCTTTTCGGTCTTTTTCATTATGGAAATTAATTCCTTGTAACTGGTACAATTAAGTTATAAAGGGGAGATTATTATGACCATATATAAAAGGTTTAGTTTGATTATGTTCCTCGTCTTATTTCTCAGTTTGTTTATTAGCACAACGATGAAATTTCACTTTGTAGTAGGTATTCTATGGATATTATGTACATGTACTCTCTTTCTATATGTTCCGCTCCGCTTTCAACAGGAAGTGCCGGCCTTTCAAAAATATGTAGCATGGATTAAGAGAGGAGGAAGATGGGGGGAGTAAAATTATATCGGCGATTATCGGAATATATCGACCACAACTCAAAATATATCAGCGATTTTTAGAATATATCGATCACAACTCAAAATATATCAGCGATTATTGAAATATATCGACTTACCGACAAAAACTGACAACGATAACAAAAGAGGGTGTGCCAACATATTGGCACACCCTCTTCTTTCATAACGATTAATGAATATCACGTTTCTTAAAGTTACCGCCTTTTACTTCTGCTACGTCATAAACTGTAATAAAGGCGTGTGGATCGATTTCATTAATAAGTTCTTTCATTTTACTTTCTTCTAAACGGTTAATTACACAAGAAATTTCTTTGAATTTCTCTCTTGAATAACCACCGTATACTTCATTATATGTTGCACTTCGGCCTAAACGATCGCGAATGGTTTCTACCATCAATTCAGGTTCTTTCGTAATGATTTTAAATGCTTTCGAACCACTTAAACCAACTTCAACGATATGAATGACTTTCGAAGCAATAAAGTAAGCAATTGCCGAAAGGATAGCTCCTTGAAGACCGAATACGGTTGATACGAAAATAAATACGAACATGTTTAAGAATAAAATAAGGTCACTCGTTCCAAATGGTAACTTACGAGAAAGCAATACAGCTAGCATATCGATTCCATCTAATGCCCCGCCGTTACGTAATGCTAGTCCCATACCGAAACCGATGATAATACCACCAACAACTGTAACTAATAATGTATCGCCCTCAATAATAGCTGGTATTCCGTGCATGACAACGGTACCTATTGCTAATGAAGCAATACCGATAATGGAATAAATTGCAAAGCTTTTACCTATTTGTTTATATCCTAACCAAACGAAAGGAATGTTAATAACTGCGATTAGAGCTCCTAATGGCAATCCAAATAATCTTGAACTAACGATACTTAAACCAGTTACACCACCGTCTGATACGTTATTTGGAATTAATACAGCTTCTAATCCGTACGCTGTGATAAATGCCCCAATAATAATCATCAAAGCTTTTGAAGCGATTTTTAGCTTATTGGGCTTGTTTTTGATAATTTTCTCCATGTAATTTCCTCGTTTCAAACTAGTTTCTTATTTGTTACGTCATTCACACCTAAATTCCATTTTAACATTTAATTTGAAAAAATTCTCCTTTAATGGATGTATGCAGGGAATATTATGACCATATTATTATTTTACATACAACTGTAGAAGGTTAGATGGTGGTCATAATTTTGATATAAAAAAGTAGAATGAATAGTATGGATATATACATTTTGGGCATTGATCTTAGGGAGGGGATTCTGTGGGATACTGTACGAAATGTGGAAATGAAACGAACGAGGGCAACAAGTTTTGCGGACAGTGTGGGGAGAGTCTTAGCTATAAAACGGTAGAGGGAAGTTTTGTAAATAGTAATTCTAATAGTAGTATAGAAGTTTTTTCTTTAGTTGGTTTCATTACTGGATTGATATCATGGTTTATTAATTTATGGGGACTTATTGGTACTATAGCTATTGTATTTTCTATATTAGGTTTAAATAAACAAGTGACAGGTACGAGTAAAACATTTGCTATTGTTGGATTGGTTTCTGGAATAATTAATGTGTTGTATGCTGTTATGTTACTGATTTAAATTTGATGAACTGAAAGGTGTAAAAAAGTCCCCTTTGTATAAAGCTTTTAGGGGACTTTTTATTGAATAGCTATTAAGAAACAATAAAACTAATCACTGTTAAGAATAAAGCAAAACCTAAAATAGTTCCACATATTTTCATATGGCGCTTACGTCCCATAACGACAATTGCGACATATTCGCGAATCATTGCATTAGGCCAATAATAAAAGGCTGTCTTTGATCCGATTCCTTGGCTATTAAGACCAGCTTGTCTTGCATATATACCTGCACGGAAAAGATGGAAATTGTTCGTTGTAAAAATACTTCTATACTTACCGTCTGGTTTTAAAGAATCCATAATATCTTTAGAGAACGACATATTTTGATATGTGTTTACAGAGCGATTTTCTTGCACTGTATGTTCAATCGGAATTCCTTTTTCAACAGCATACTTTTGCATCGCTTCTGCTTCAGGAAGCCCTTCATCTGGACCTTGTCCACCAGAGAAAATAATTGTTGGTGGTGTATTCACAGCGGCTTGTTTCCAGTAAAAGTCGATTGCTTTATTAATACGACTTGCAAGTAAAGGCGGTACTTTATCATTGATTAAGCCGCTACCGAGAACGATGATGAAATCTTGGTTACGTCTTGGTCTATTGAATTGGTATAAAAAATACGCACTTAAGAAGTTAGATAAATGTACAAAGAAATACATAGTTATAAGAGATATAGCAGCAAAAATAAATTGAAAATGCTCTGAGAATAAACTTGCTGGATTTATAATAGGGAGCATAATAAAGAATAAAATCCCTAAAGCAGCAATTAAAGTTAAAGAGTTTGTGAAGCGTCTTCCTTCACGTTGCATTAAAATTTTTGCATTAAGAAATAGTCCAAACATTAAAGCGACTATAGCAAAAGGTATCATTACAATTAGCGCTAACATCGGAATAATAACGATAAAATGTAAAGAATTACTACCAGACTCATATGAGGCTATGGCGCAAAATAATAGAAATGAACAGAAAAAGGCATTAAATAAAAAGCCATTTATTATTTTTCGTGGATCTTTTAAATAGGAGATAAGAAAAATAATAAACAATATAAGAGGAATGATTCCGAAAGACATAAATATAGTACACCTCAATTTGTATAAGAATTTGACATACCTTTTATATTACATGATTTTATAATTAGAAATGAAAGAAAAAGGATTTTGAATTTTCTCAATAAAAACATATGGATACATATGTTACAATGTATGTAAAGCGATATATTAAAGGTAAAATGGTCGAAGAGGCACTCTATGGAGTGTCTTTTCTTTTTGGTATGTAATTATGCATATTATATTTATTTTCAAGGAAAGAGGAATACAATATAAGTTGTGGATATACGCTATAAAGCAGAATTTTAGACAAACATTTCCCTCTACTTTTTGTATCTAACAATCGTATAACAATAAATAATTCTGTTTTATAGTGTCTGTTTATGAAAGGTGTCTTCTTTGAAGGCACTTTTTTGTTGTTTAGTATAGATAGTATTTACTGTTAGCGTAGTGGAAACTATCTATACTAAACATTAGCAATCTTCCGTATAAATATTATCAATTTACTGTATATTCCAGTGGTGTTAACCTACATATGAAAGGCTTTCTTTTTCAAAATATTACCCCTAATAAATTTTTGAAGAAGTCAACTGTCTCCAAAATTGCCATTCATGCTTAGCAAAAAAGAATCCTGCTGGATTCTTTTTTGTGTTCGACAGAATATGACAAAATACATTTGAATAATTTGTTATATTGTTAAATGGTTATTATGGAAAGAGAAGGAGACTTAAGTATGAGATTTAAGAAATTAATTTTAACAGGTGCACTTGTTGCAACTACAGCATTTACTTCAATTGGAACAGCACAGGCAAGCGTAGATTTTAAAGATGTTCCAAATAATCATTGGTCTTATAAAGCAATTATGGATTTAGCAAATAAAAATGTTGTTGCTGGATACGGAAATGGGATTTTTGGATTTGGTGATGATGTAACACGTGAGCAAGTTGCTGCTCTTATGTTCCGTCAATTAAAACCGACAGTAAAAGAACAGTATCACAATCCATATAAGGATGTTACGGATCGTTCAACTAGGTTTAAAAAAGAGATTCTTGCTTTAACAGAGATGGGTGTATTCGCTGGTGATGATAAAGGAAACTTTAGACCGAAAGATTCACTTACTCGCGATGAAATGGCACAAATTTTAACAAAGGGATTCCAATTGCAAATAAGAGGGGATCATAATTTCCCGGATGTCGATAGAAATGGATGGGCAAATCCAGCGATTACTGCAATTAAATCAAATTATATTACAGCTGGAACTGGTGATGGTACATTCGCACCTAGAATGCACGTAAGTCGTGAGCAATACGTTCAGTTCTTATATAATGCAACGTTACCACTTGAAGAAAGACCAGGAGCAAAACAACCACAGCCGAAACCAGAAGTAAAACCAGAACCGAAACCAGAAGTAAAGCCAGATCCAAAACGTTTTGCTAACTGTAAAGAAGCAAACGATGCGGGATATTATGACATTACAAGAGATAGTCCATATTATGGTAAGCATTTAGACCGTGATGGCGATGGAATTGCTTGTGAGAAAAAGAAAAAAGGTAAATAAGAAAAAGCACTCAATCTGAGTGCTTTTTCTTATGGAAGCAAGCTATTTTTCTAGGCGATTCTCATACACTAAAAGTAACGAAATGAAAGTAGGTGACAAAATGCCATCAGTTGTGGAAGGTGTTATTATTGAAAATTGTAACGGAACAATTAACTTAGGTGATAAATATAACGTGCAACCAATTGAAAAAACGAAAGCTTATAATGGATCGGGATCATCGAATACAGGAATGAAAGTACAAACATTTAGTGGTATTAGTACAGCGGATGTAAGGGATAGCGATGCGAATGATCAAGGAATACAATTTACTTTATAGATAAATATGTAAAATTGCATACAATGATGAACTTGTCCTGTGCTACAATCTAGCTGTGAGCTGTTAATGATTCTTCTGTATTATAGTTGTTAGATTAGAAATATAACATCCTATCAAAAATCATACGTAAAAAAGACACTTCAAACGAAGTGTCTTTTTCATTTTAGTGATACCCTTTAGCAGAGTCTTTATGGATTTTATTTTTAAATATACTGTAGCTCCAAAGTTGATATCCAATAACAATTGGTACCATAACCATCGCCACGAAGAACATAATTTTTAAGTTTAACTGGCTACCCGCTGCGTTATATAACGTTGTACTGTATGCGTCGTTAATACGTGACGGTAACATTCTTGGGAACATGCCTGCAAAGCCAGTTGTCATAAACATTGCGATTGTTAAGCAAACGAATGTGAATGCAAGACCAATTTTATGTTTGTACACCATAATAAGTGCGAGTACACTCATTAACATGGCGAGTACTGGAAGAATGAATAGTACCGGATATTCCGTGAAGTTTTGGAATAAGTTTGTACGATTTGCAGTTGCTACATAGAAAATAGCTAAAATGATAGCAGCTGCCATTGAAAATGGTCTAGCGATTTTATAAGCACGATCAGATACTTCACCAGTCGTTTTAATCATAACCCAAAGGGCACCAGATACGACGAATATAGAAGTGAAGAACAGACCTCCTAAAATACCGTAATGATTGAGTAAGCTAAGTAAATTTCCTTCATAGCCATTTTTTCCGATTTGTAATCCGTAATACAGGTTAGCGAACGTAACTCCGAATAAGAAGGCGATTAGGAAACTACCAATTGTAAATGCCCATTTACAAGTTTTTTGCCAAACTGGTGAATCGTCTTTATGCATGAATTCAAGTCCAGCAGCACGAGCAAATAGTGCAAGTAATACTAAAAATAGTGGTGTATATAAATAGCTGAACATATTTGCATATGTGACTGGGAAGGCAGCAAATGTTGCGCCACCAGCTGTAATTAACCATACTTCATTACCACCCCAGAACGGGCCAATTGCTTCTTGTAATTGATTTCGTTCTTGTCGGTCTTTCGCAACGAAAGGAAAAATCATTCCGTTACCAAGTGCATATCCATCAAGAATGAAGTAAACTGTCCAAATTACGCCCCATAAACCGAACCAGATGATTGCGAGCATATCATGAGACATGAGCTGTACCTCCTTCAGTAGTAGGCTCTTCTAATGCAGCAGGTCCTTTTTTCGCGAACTTTAGCATTAAGTATACGTCTGCAATTAAGAGTAGAGTATAGAACAATATTAAACTAATTAATGAGAACCAAATCTGCGGAACAGATATAGGTGATACAGATTCTGCTGTACGCATGAGTTTATAAACTGTCCATGGTTGACGACCTACTTCGGCAACAATCCAACCAGCGTTAATTGCGATATATGGTAGTAAAACAGACCATATTGTAATTTTTAAGTAACGTTTTGAGTTTTCTAGTTTTCCTTTTCGGTTTAAGTAGAAACCGTACCAAGTTAATGCCATAAAGAACATACCAAGTGCAACCATTAAGCGGAAGCTATAGTACACGAGGTTAACATTTGGACGATCTTCTTTCGGAATATCTTTTAAACCAACAATTTCGCCATCAAATGAATTTGTATAGAAGAAGCTTCCTAACTTTGGAATCGTTAGGAATTCAAAGTTCTTTTCGTTTTTTACATCAGGAATTTGAACAATCGAGAAGCCTTGTCCTTTTCCAGTTTCCCAAACAGCTTCCATCGCAGCACCTTTAGCTGGTTGATATTTAGCTGCTGATACACCAGATTGATGTCCCATAAACGGTGTAATTGTTGCGGCGAATAAGCCTAACATTAAACCAAACTTAAATGATTTTTTGAAGAATTCAACTTCATTCTTACGTAATAAGTGATAGGCACTAATTGCCATAACGAAGAAAGCACCAACGATATAACAACCAACTACAGTATGGAAGAACATATTCCAAGCGTATGGATTTGTAACGAGTGCCCAGAAATCATTTAATTCAGCGCGGCCGTTACGCACGACGTAGCCAACAGGGTTTTGCATAAAGCCGTTTGCTGTAATAATCCAAAGGGCGGAAATATTTGTTCCAAGTGCAACCATCCACATACAGAAGGCGCGGAACTTTGGTGAAATTTTGTCTTTACCGAATAACCATATTCCCATGAAAGTAGATTCTAGGAAGAAGGCAACGAGTGCTTCGATTGCGAGAGGTGATCCGAAAATATCTCCCATATATTTGGAGTACTCAGACCAGTTTGTTCCAAATTGGAATTCCATCGTAATCCCGGTTATAATCCCCATGACGAAGTTAATTGTAAATAATTTACCCCAGAAATTTGCCATTTTGCGATATGTTGGATTCAATGTGCGGGCGTATTGCGTTTCCATACATGCCACTAAAATAACAAGTCCGATTGTCAAAGGTACAAATAAAAAGTGATAAAAAATAGTAATTGCAAATTGAAAACGACTCAGTAACAGAACGTCGGACATAATAAATATTCACTCCTTTTTTACATTATCTACAATTAGTTTATAGTGAAAATAGCAGTGTAGTATGTGAGACTTGTTACAAAGCTGTGTGTATATTTTGAAAGAATTATGTCGGTTATCTAAAAATATATCGTTTTTATAATATTACAATATACTTTTTGTGGTTTTCATATTTTGGTACACTGTTTATGTAGTGTAAACGAGAGAAAAGAGGGTTCCTTACTATGAAGTCATTAGAAGAGATTTTGCAGTACAATGAGAAATTTGTTGAAGAGAAAAAGTATGAAGAGTTTGTAGCGGGGAAATTTCCAAACAAAAAGATGGTAATAATTTCTTGTATGGATACAAGACTTGTTGAACTATTGCCGAAAGCGATGAATATGCGTAACGGCGATGTGAAAATTATTAAAGTAGCAGGTGCTGTTATTTCACATCCATTCGGAAGTATTATGCGTAGTATTTTAGTCGCTGTATATGAACTTGGCGCTGATGAAGTATGTGTAGTTGGTCACCATGATTGTGGCATGGCAAAAATTCAAGCAAGCAGTACAATTGAGAAAATGAAAGAGCGCGGTATAACAGAAGAGAAATTAGATATGCTTCGTTATTCTGGAATCGATTTAGAACAATTCTTGCGCGGTTTCTCTAGTGTGGAAGAAAGTGTAGAACATAGCGTATCAGTACTTCGCAACCACCCATTACTTCCGGAAGAAGTACCTGTTCACGGTCTTGTTATCGATCCTGACACAGGAAAATTAGATTTAGTTGTGAATGGTTACGATAATTAAGAATTTACTTTGTCATCCTTTTTATCTGGGACAGGATCAAATCCTCCTGGGTGGAAAGGGTGACATTTTAATATACGCTTACAAGTAAGCCAAAAGCCTTTGAGTGCACCATGCTTTTGAAACGCCTCTAATCCGTAATGAGAACAAGTTGGATAGAAACGGCAAGTAGGTGGTGTCATCGGAGAAATGAACTTTTGATAAAAGCGTATAATCCCAATAAAAATCTGTTTCATAACGATCTCCTTTTCAGCATATTCTTAAAGTATTATAGCACGACTGTACATAATACTTTACTAATGTGCATTTCCGTTATATCATATTGGATATAACGGAATTAAATTAAAAGCGGGAGAGATGTTGTATGCCATCAGTAGAAAGCTTTGAATTAGATCATACGATTGTAAAGGCACCTTATGTAAGACATTGCGGAGTTCACAATGTAGGTAGTGACGGTATTGTAAATAAATTCGATATTCGTTTCTGCCAACCGAATAAACAAGCAATGAAACCAGATGTTATTCATACGTTAGAACATTTATTAGCATTTAATTTACGTAAATATATTGATCGTTATCCGCATTTTGATATTATCGATATTTCACCAATGGGCTGCCAAACAGGATATTATCTTGTAGTAAGCGGAACACCGACGGTTCGAGAAATCATTGATTTATTAGAACTAACATTAAAAGATGCGGTTCAAATTACAGAAATTCCAGCTGCAAATGAAACGCAGTGTGGTCAAGCGAAGCTTCACGACTTAGAAGGAGCACAACGCTTAATGAACTTCTGGTTAAGCCAAGATAAAGATGAACTTGAGAAAGTATTTGGATAGAAAGAAAAACTGCCTGTGAAAGGGCAGTTTTTTTGTAGTACGATGATAAATGAAATTATATCGACGATTTTTCGAATATATCGAACACAACTTGAAATATATCAACGATTTTTTTAATATATCGACGTTTCGACACTGGATATCGACTTACCGACAAAAACTGACAATATTATGAATCAAATAAAAAGAAGAGGTCGTCTAACATATGTGTTGGACGACCTCTTTTTTTATGAAACTATACTAGACACCCCAACATACAAAACAAAGACAGAACCGAGAAAATAAACAAATGCTTTTGCTTTTTGCCGCTCTTTTATTTCATCAATTCCGAAAAGGATAAAAACGTATGGTAAAAGCATAGGGATATTTACGAAGAAGCTAAATAGGGCGAGAATAAGAGCGATAGTGGCGATTATAACTCGAATGTTTTCAACCATATAATCCTCCTTTAAAAGAACAGTATAAATGGAATAACAAAAACAATCGTAAAAAGACTTAAACCGATGCTAATGGCTCCAATTTGCTTTTGTTGTTTTTGAATCGTCTCAATTCCTACTAAAATCCCATATAAACTAAAGAAGAACAAAATGATAGGTGAAAAGATTTGAAAGTTCATTGTAAATGTACTGTATAGACATAGAATTAAAGTAATAAAAACGATGATGAGTTGTATTTGTCTAATATGCATTTTAGCCCTCCTTAGTAGAAAGAAAATAATTATAAATGCTAAATTGATTGGAATTTCATTCTACATGTAGCGAAAGTAGTTACATATGAGAAAGAGGAATATAAGACTAGAAACGAAAAAAAACGGAATACTCATTGATTTTCGTCCGGATTGCAATTCGTTAATTCCTAGAAGAATAAAGGAACAACTGAGAATAAAGTGTACGTATGGGAGAAGTGAAAAATTATCGGTAATAAGGGCATAAGTGCAAAGAGAGAGTCCGAGAAGAGTAATAAGTCCTAAAACAATCCGTAATCCGGTTAGCATTATATAACCTCCTTTTAAATAGACTATTTATCGGAATAGTTCTGAGAAGCTAAGAAATAAAGCGCCAGATCCAGCGAGAAAAGCAAGTATGCCACTAGATTTTCTTTCTTGTTTTATTTCTCCTAGCCCTATAGTGAAAGCCATTAATCCTAAGAAAATGAACATATACGGCATCATTTCTCTATTACCAGTAAAATATCCGTATATTGTTATACATAATGCAATGAGTGCAAAAGTAATCTGTAATCCTTTTAGCATATATATTCCCCCTGTTATTTTATATAGCTAATAATGAGGAAAATCCAAATAAATCCGGTTCCTGAATCTTTTCCTTTATTTGTTTAAGGGTAGTAAAGCTTCTAATAGAAATTGTGAAAGTAGTAGAAAGTTATGTTGACTTGCCAGTAAATAAATACTGAATATGATGTGGGCTAAAATAAGTAGTATATGAAGCATATTATGAATTTTTCTTGCTGTTTTTTGTATAAGGGTTATCTTCTGGTTTATCAACAGAATGTTTATAAGCGTAGCCTTTATTAATCGTCATGACGGAGAGTACTAGTATGACTAGGACGATGATAATACCGATAATTAATATTTTCAGCATGAAATCCCTCCTTTTCTTTATTTTACATAATTTTGTATTTGATGAAAACAATAGAAATTAAAAGGATGAAAGAAGGGTGTTACATGGAGACGAAAAAAACATATTATATATCAATAGGAAACGGTCAAATTTCACAAGTGAAGACGGCGGATACGTATAATTTTGAGATTGTTGCAAGTGATGAGGAAATTACGGAGTTAAGAGAGTACTTTGATCAAGCGTATGTAGAAGATTTAGGCTCCTTTGTACGTTCTCACGTTCCATTTGTTGAGTATCATCACGATTCAAATAATGACCGATATGATGAACAACTACAAAAAGCATATAAAATGATTTACGATTTAGGAAATCATGAGACGAAAGAATTAGTCGCGCAAATGGGAATAATCAATGGATTATAATTGGATAATATTATGCAGAAAAGCGAGAATATGCTACAATTTGTGGTAGGAAAAACTTGTAACCATCAATAGGGGAGTAATGGCATGTACAAATTTAAAGATTATTACCACAACACTGTACAATTATCGTTTGAACGTTATCCATTTTCTCCTGAGCCAAAGCATGTTTGGGTTGTATGCCGGTACGGGGATCAATGGTTATTAACGCATCATTTACGTCGCGGTCTTGAATTTCCAGGTGGTAAAGTGGAACTCGGGGAAACACCGGAAGAAGCGGCAGTTCGAGAGGTTCATGAAGAAACCGGCGGCATAGTTTCTGATTTAACTTACTTAGGACAATATAAAGTATCTGGAAAAGACAAAATAATCATTAAAAACATTTATTTTGCAACAATTAGTGCGGTAGAAGAACATACGCATTACGAAGAAACGAAAGGATCTGTTTTATTAACAGAAATTCCTGACAACATTAAAACGGATAGAAAATTTAGCTTTATAATGCGCGACGATGTATTGGCGCGTACGATGAAACATATAGAAGAAATCGGCTGTTTTACGAAGTAAAGTGGCCGGTTTCTTTTTTTGTGGGCAAGAATGAATGTAAATATATCTTTACATTATTTTGGGTATATTATACAATTTTGTAAAGATATATTTACAATTTAGGAGGGGAATATGGAGAATAGAAAAGAAACGACTGTTACTGTTTCGATGGTTAAGTTAAATATCTATTCATTACTTATAATATTTGCGTTGGCGTTTGGAATTGGTTATTTGCATATATTTCTTTCAGGCGGGGTTCAATTTGACTTTACATTGCCCGTTATGTTTCTTTTGATTATTGGAATGATTGTTCTCATATGTATTCATGAAACGATACATTTAATTGGATTTCGTTACATCGGAGGCGTTCCATGGAGTGAGCTGAAATGGGGCGTTAATTGGAAATTAGGTGTTGCATATGCGCATTCTAAACAGGCGATTACAGTAAAGCAAATGAAGAAAGTATTAATGTTACCGTTTTTACCGACTGGAATTTTGCCAATTGCATTGGGATTAGTTATGAATCTGGAGCCACTCTCGTTTTTAGGAATCTTACTAACAGCGAGTTGTATCGGTGACATTGCTTTATATCAAAAAGTTTCAAAGTTTCCAGATGATGCGGTAGTTCAAGATCATCCTAGTAAACCGCAGTTTACAGTATATGAATCATAAAGGAAGAGGAGGCGTTTTGAACAAACGGCTTCTTTTTTCTTTTGTAAATTTTTGTCGGTAAATCGATATATTGTGAAAATCGCCGATATAATTTGAGTTACGATCGATATATTTCAAAAATCGCTGATATATTTCAAGTTACGGTCGATATATTCGAAAAATCGCTGATAAATTTTTCTGGAGGGCTGCCTGAATCATAGGAAACCTCCTTACAGTTTATATAATTCATTATCGCATATTCGTTAAAAAGCGATTATTATATTTTTGTAGAATGTATTGATGGAGGACTGTATGAAGAGACTGTATGGCAAGTTAGTAGGGGTTATTGTCGCAATCGGTTTAGTGGCAGGATGCGAAAGTTCTATGAAGAGTGTGAAAGAAAAAGAAATTTGTAAGACAGAAGAAGAATGCGTAGAAATAGGAGATAAGAAACTTCAAAAAGTATATGAAAAAATAGATGGATTATCTGAGCTTGAAGCAGTAGAAGATTATAATATAGGAGAGCATGAAATTGCGGATATGAAAGAGGCAGAACAGAAAAAAGAAGAGGATGAAAGTTACTTCTTTTTAGCTTCTTATTATATTGATGGTGATGAAATTGTAGATCCTTATTTTGAAAAAATAGAACGGAAACGTTTAAATAAAGTGTTCGCTGAGGATAAAGAAGCGAAAGAAGAGGTGCTACAACAACGTCAAGATAGAGGTTATCATGAAGATTTATGGGATATATACCGAACCCTCATCCCAGCTAAATATCGCGGGAATATAAAAGAATTTGATTTAATAACGGATGGTTATGACGGTGTTGTTGCCCACGTTATGCCGAGTATGGAGAATCCGAAAGACTGGACTCTTAGCTTAGATACGCTTGATTCTGCGGTAAATATTGATGAAGTGATGAAAACATTAATTCATGAGACAGCTCACGTGTTGACGCTCGGACATAAGCAAATACCAGTAGATGAACAATATGTAAAGGATTTTGAAGAAGAGAAAGATATTTCAAAGTACAGAAATAACTGTGAAACTCTTTTCTTACAAGAGGGATGCACGAAGGAGAAATCTTATATTAATCAATTTTATAACTCTTTCTGGAAACCAATTGAACAAGAATGGACAGAAAAGAAAGTAGAAGAAAGCGAAGAAACTCAAATTGAATTTTTTAAAGAAAAGCATGAGGAGTTTGTATCGCAGTATGGAACGACAAATGTAGCGGAAGATATTGCAGATACGTTTACAGCATTTATTTTACAAGATTCAAAAAAAGTGAAAGAAGGATCGGAGTTAAAATATAAAAAAATTGCGTTCTTCTATCAGTTCCCTGAGCTTGTAAAAATGAGAGCGGAAGTGTTGTCGGGATTATATGATGTTTCGAAAATGATAGAACAGCAAAGTGGACACTAATGCGAGTCATATATTTAGTCAAGAAAACGTAAAGAATTTCAGTTCTTTGTGTTTTTTTATGTTGATAAAATTGAAAATTCTGTCTTTTTTATAAAAAGAAGAAGGAACTGAAGCTTTAAAAGAGAATTAGTATAAAAATGTCACAAATTAGACACAATTATAATGCGCATATTGTAGGGACTATAAGTTTACTCTCGAGGAGGTAATGAAACGTATGAAAACGATTCTTGCGGTTGCTGGTCTCATTTGGGTAATGTCTCACGGTTTTCCGATTTTTGAAGGAGAGCAAATTCGTAGTGCATTAAATAAAAAGTATGATGATTATCATGTAATAGATCGAAAAGAAAATGTCGTTACAGTACGTGTGAAAGATTGTTTCCATACAGTTACCGTTGCAAATGGCAACGTTACAAATGAAACAAAGATGTGTGATAAAAGGTAAAGAAAGAAGCTGACTATAGTTTATCACCATAAGTCAGCTTTTTTTTCGTTTCCCAATTAGAAGTTTTTCAAATGCTTCAACAAACACATACATGAGTGTTGCGAGGACGCAGGTGAGTAGTACGCTCAGTAAGACGAGCGTGAAATTAAATACTTGGAATCCGTAGCTAATTAAGTAACCAAGACCCTGTTTAGAGACGAGAAGTTCGCCGAATATAACACCGACCCATGATAACCCAACGTTCACTTTTAACGTTGAAATAATTGCTGGGAAGGATGCGGGGAGAACGACTTGCTTATAACATTGCCATTTATTTGCGCCAAATGTGTCCATCACTTTTATATAGTTAGAATCGACTTCTTGAAATGCGCTGTAAATAACGAGAATGGTAATGATGATGGAAATGATTACGCCCATTGCAATCGACGAAGAAATATTTGGACCGAAGATTACAATGATAATCGGACCAAGTGCCACTTTTGGCATGGCGTTTAGGACGACGAGATAGGGATCAAGTACGCGGGCGAGAAGCGGTATCCACCAAAGGAAAGTAGCGATAATAGCGCCGAGCACTGTTCCAAGAATGAAGCCTACTCCAGTTTCAAGTAATGTCGTCCATATGTGGACCCAAAGAGAACCGTCAAGCCATTTACTAAGGAAGAGATCCCAAATGCTTGAAGGAGAGCTAAAGAGTAAGGGATCAATCCACTCTTTTTTGCTAGCTATTTCCCATAGTGCAAAGAAAAGAATGAGCAGTAAAAGCTGTAAAGACCGTGCTAACCATGCGCGCTTGCGTTCTTTCTTCCGAAACTGTTCATGCAGTTGCTTTATATTATCCAAGGCGCTCCAGCTCCTTCCATATATTTTGGAAGAGGGATGGGAAGTCATGGTGGTGGCGTGAGTCTAACGGCGATAAGGAACGGATGCTTTCTGGGACGATAAATGTTTTTGCAATTTTTCCGGGATTCGCTTGTAGTAAATAAATACGATCACTCATCGCAATTGCTTCCTCAATATCATGTGTCACGAGTAGTGAAGTTTTCTTATATTTGTGTAGTAAGCTGAAAACGAGATCTTCTAGTTTCAATTTCGTTTGGTAATCGAGCGCCGAAAAAGGTTCATCTAGCAATAAAATTTTTGGATCGGTCGCTAACGTTCGAACGAGGGCGGCACGTTGACGCATACCACCGGATAGTTCACGAGGGTATTGCTGCTCTACATCATGTAGGCCGACTTGCTTTAAAAGCTGTAGAGTATGTTCTTTCGTCTGTTCATTGTAAATTTTTCGGGTGTGAAGTCCAAGCATAATATTTTCTTCAATTGTTTTCCAAGGGAACAAGTAATCTTGCTGTAACATATATCCCATAGATGAAGTTTTCGTTGTAATGGGCTCACCATCTAAAAAGACGATACCTTCAATTGGATCAAGCAGCCCGGCAATAATGGAGAGGAGTGTCGTTTTGCCGCAACCACTTGGGCCGAGTATCGAAATGAATTCGCCTTCTTCCACTTGTAAGCTCATATCTTCGAGAATCAATTTGGCATTCTCTTTTGCGAAAAAGCAGTGAGAAACGTTACGTATTTGTAAAAAACTCATACACTTCGCCTCTATTTCTTAATAACGCTTTCGGCAATTTTTGTATTGACGAGCGCTTCATGTGGAACTTCTTTTTGTAATTCGCCAGCGTCTTTCATAATCGTTTGGAGCTGTTTCCATTCTTCAGCATCTAATAGCGGATTTGTCGCATAAGAATGTTGCTTTTTATACCGTTCAATTACTTTTACTGTAATGTCTTTTGAAGTGTCTTTAAATAACGGAGAAACGGCATCAGCAATCTCTTCTGGACTATGAGTATCAACCCATTGTTGTGCTTTGTAGAGAGCATGTGTGAATTTTTCAGCAGCAGCTTTATCTTTCTTTAAGAAACTTTCCTTTGCCATGAACGATGTATACGGAACAGTACCAGATTCATTTCCGAACGAAGCGACGATATATCCTTTTCCTTCTTTTTCGAATATACTTGCAGTCGGTTCAAAGAGCTGGACAAATTCTCCCGTACCAGATGCGTAGGCATTTGCAATGTTAGCAAATTCGATGTTTTGGATTAAGTTCGTGTCTTTATGCGGATCAATGCCATTTTTCTTTAAAACGTATTCTCCAACCATTTGTGGCATGCCGCCTTTACGCTGTCCTAAAAATGTAACACCTTTTACGTCATTCCAATTAAAGGAGTCTAATTTTTTACGCGAAACTAAAAAAGTTCCATCTGTTTGTGTAAGCTGTGCAAAGTTAATGACAGGGTCCTTTGCACCTTGTTGATGAACGTAAATGGACGTTTCTGAACCGACGAGAGCAATATCAATGCCGCCAGATAATAGAGCGGTCATCGTTTTATCTCCACCAGCTGTTGTTTGGAGTTCAATATTTAACCCTTCATCTTTAAAAAATCCTTTTTCAATCCCGACATATAACGGGGCATAGAAGAGAGAATGGGTAACTTCGCCAATGCGAATGTTTTGAGTTTGTTCCTTCGTACCTTCTTTTTTACTACTGCAAGCAGTAAATGTGAAAACAGCTAGTAACATGATACAAAAAACAGCTATTAATTTTTTCACTATATGACACCTCCTAGAAGTCACTCTACAAGCATGATATGTAGGTAAGTGCCTATATGTGAGTGTAGATAGCAGGAATTTTTTAGGTGATAAAGAAGTACAAATATAAGGGGTGATAAAATGGAGTACGAATATGATGATAGCGTACATTTACATCTTGATTATTTCGGAGCAGAATGTGATATGGAATCGATTGCTTATAAAAGGAAGAATGAAGACGTATGGGATGTGTATTTTAATTTTGGAGCATATGGTCTTCAGAAAGAGGAGATCGAGACAGGTAGATTTATGGACGAATATGCTGGTCATTACGTTTTTTCTGTACATGCTCGTGATCTTAGCTGGGAATTCGGAAGTGCTCAGTTTGAAGAGTGGGTTTTGAGGAATCAAATAGTAGAAAAATCGCTGCAAAAATAGGGAGGAATTTTGTGGTCGATTTTCTCATTTTATTGTTCATTTTCGTAGTCGGATTTTTTATTATGCAAGTGCTCGTTTACCGATTTGCAAAGAAAAACATCCAAAAATATACAAAGAAAAAATGGATTCATATGTGGCTAGAGATGAATATGAAAAAGGGCCCGAGATTAGATCTTTTTGATTTTGTAGTTATCGTATTTGTATGTATTATATGGAAAGTATGGATGTATTCTCTTCTATAATAAATATACTCATGTCTGTTAAAATGAAGGAGAACCTGTCAGTGTTGATAGGTTCTTTTCTTATGGTAACAATTTTGTGAAGCATAGTTCATTTATGCTATTAGAATATAGAGCGAAGAAGTTTTATCCAGTTCAATCTTGAACGTCCCTAGCTAATTAAAGTTTCACTGTATTTTTAAGGGGAAATTAAGGATACATGTGTATATTACAAGCACATAGGGAGACTAGCTGCATACAAATATGGTATTTTGTATAGGACAATATGTTTGTGGATGCGAGACGAAGGGGTAAAGGAAAGAGGGAATAAATTGCGTTTTAATGTTTTTACACAGCGACGAAGAAGAGATGAATTTCATTTTAGTTTTTCGGCTCAGCAACCGAGAAATAATCTATTTATTTCTATCATTCTTAGTGGAATGTGGGCGATCTGTTTAGAAACGCTATTCTTTGTTATGTTAAGGTCTTTCGAATTTGAGAGAACTAAAGAATTTTTTAATGGAACAATACAGCTAAGTATACTCATTATTATTTTGTGGGGGGTACTACTGTACACCATTCATTTAAATAAAGGTATTGGTCATAAGCTTAGGCCAGCTATTCGAGTTTATGTCGTATTATTTTTAATTGCTCATACAATGAGTTGGATGTATATCATCGTGCAGGAAGATATGAGTCTTATAGCAGTAAATGCATGGGTGTATTTACAATATGGCCAGTATATATTAAGCCTGCTATTTATTTATATGGTATACGTTTTTGCATATAATTTGCTTGGAAGAGTTTTCTTAAGTACAACGATAACTAGCATAGTTTTAATTATTTTTGTGATGGTGAACCATTTTAAGCTTATTTTTAGAGGAGAACCATTTTATCCGTCTGATTTCACACAGGTTGGTCATATGGATTCCGTTATACCAATGGTTATGGATTATTTCAGTTTTAGGACTATATCTTTTACAATAATTAGCATTGTTTTGATTGTGTTTGTAGTTATGTATATACGAAAGTATATTCCAGTTATAAAATCACATATTATTATGAGGGTTATTTTCATATGTGGCTCTGCGTTTATGTTGTATGCATATAGTAACTATCCTACTACCTTTATGAATAATATATTTACAAAAGCTGGGGTAGACATCCGTGCGTGGAATCAAGCTGCAAATTATAAGGTGAATGGTTTTGTTATTGGATTTTTAAGTAACTTAGATACGACAGTCATTAAAGAGCCAGAGAAGTATTCAAAGGAAAATATGCAGCAAATTGCAAAGGATATAGAAAAACAATATGGCGGTAAAGTAAAAGCGCAAAAAAAAGCAGAGAAGCCGAACATTATATTTATTATGAGTGAAGCATTCTGGGATCCGACAAAATTAACAAATCTGTCATTTAGCGAAGATCCAGTGCCGAATTTACATCGTTATATGGAGAATTTTCCAGGGGGACAAACGATAGCTCCTACATTTGGAGGAAATACAGCGAATACAGAATTTGAAGCGTTAACGAGTTACTCAATGAGTCTTTTAATGCCTGGGTCTATACCATATCAACAAGCGATTCCAAGCCAGAAAGAAGTGCCATCTATTGCAAGTGAATTGAAAAAACAAGGGTATTATGCAAGTGCAATTCATGCTTTCAATCGATCGTTTTATAAACGTGAAGATGTATATAAAATATTGGGATTTGATAATTTTAATGCGGAAGACACGATGAAAAATAAAGAAGTAGTTGGAGACAATATAGGTGATTTATCTATGAGTAAAGAAATAATAGATGAATTGAAAAAGAGAGAACAACCTACGTTTATTCATGCGGTTACGATGCAAAATCATTTTCCATATACGCCAAATATGTTTGGAGAAAATAAAATAGAAATTAGTGGATTAACAGAAGAGGAATCGAAAGCGGAATTAGAAGCGTATACAGAAGGTGTAAGGCTATCAGATGAAGCGTTGCAATACTTAATTGAGCAGCTTGACGATCTAGATAGACCTACTCTACTAGTCTTCTTTGGAGACCATTTACCTATGTTAGGAACTAATAAAGCTATTTATACAGAAGCAGGATATATAGAAGACGAAGAGACGGTAAGAGAAAGATTAAATATGTCAGAAACACCATTGTTAATGTATGCAAATTTTGATTTGCCAAATGACAATTTAGGTTTAGTAAGTCCAATTTATTTTTCTAGTCTTGTTTTTGATTATGCAGGACTAAATCAATCACCGTTTTATCAATTCTTATCGGAAATGCATAAAGAGATACCGGTTCTTAGAGATGAGTTAAAGGTTAATAAAGATGGGGAAGAGATAACTAATTTAACAAAAGAACAAAAAGAAATGTTAGAGCAATATAAAATGATCCAATATGATTTACTTGCTGGAAAACAGTATAGTAAAGATATACTGTTTAAATAGAAAACAAAAAGAACTTGTATAACGATACAAGTTCTTTTTTTATAATATTTAACGGGGTAACCAGACAAGCTGGGGTTAGGGAGTATTACCTGTACATTTAGTATAAATGAAAATGTAATCGTTTTATTGATTGATTTGTGAGAAATATGTGAATTTTATTTTTCGAAAACTGCATTCCTATTACACGATTTGGCATAGATTTTTTATGAATTCAAAAATTTTATAAGTTCTTCATTTAATTCATCCGCTTGATCGATTGGAGAGCCGTGACCGCTATTTGTAAGAGGATGTAACTGAGAATTTTTAATCCGCTTTTGCGTGAGTTCAGCGCTTTTGTATGGGATAAGTTGATCGTGAACACCGTGGAATATTTTTGTTGGGACGTTAATTGTACTTAAATCTTTCGTTACGTCTTCGTTTGCAGCTGCTTGCAATATTTTGATGAGAGCGTAGGAAGCAGACTGCATACCGAGGTAAGAAAACCATTCTAACGTAGCAGCCCCTAAATTTCTATTGAAAAATGATAAAGATACGTCACTTAAAAACTTTGGTAAATTTACATACATTTGATTAATGAGCGCATCTGCTTGTTCTTTTGGTACACCGTAAGGAGATTCTTGATTTTTAACGAACGAAGGAGAGACCGCATCAATTAATGCGAGCTTAGAAATGCGGCGACCGTTATAGCGGGACATATAGCGAATAGAAAGAGCACCACCTACTGAAAAACCGACTAATGTAGCATTTTCGACTTGAAGTGCTTCTAGAACAATGGCGATATCGTCTGCTAAACGATTGTATGTGTAGCCAGTCCACGGTTTATCAGATTGCCCGTTCCCACGTATATCCATAGCGATGCAGCGGAAACCGTGCTGTGGTAACACATTGAGTTGATATTGGTACATTTGATGATTTAAAGGCCAGCCATGGACGAAGAAAACAGTTTTACTACCGGGTCCGGGATTAACGTCTTGCACAAAAATATGAACATCTTTCTCGACGGTAACAAACATAAATCATCCCCCTATTCATATGCTCTATCCCAAAAGCGTTGTTTCGTCATAGCTTTAATGAATTCATTTGCCAGAAGCGTAGGGGTTTGTTCTATTAGGACACCAGGCTTTCCTTCAATATTTAAAGATTGAATAATGGTAGATCCATTTTGAAAGGCAGCAATTGGTTTAAAGTGATTATATGATTCTACGACAAATGAACTCGCTTTATTAAGAAACTGTTCATCAAGGTTTCCTCCAATAAGAAGTAAACCGTCATAAAGAAGTGAGGATCCTGTTAAGAAAGTGTCATTCACGTCCCAACGTACATTTTGTGTCCCTTGTACAATACCCAATCGCTCGGAAACAATCACTGGCTGTAACCCAACTTGTTTGAATTGATTTATTATATATTGCGCGTTTTGTCCATCATATCCATCTGCAACAATGACCCCTACTCGTAATGTATTCGGACTAAATGTCGTATTGGCCATACTAAGTGCTGGCGATGATTTCGTAACGTTCGATTCTTGAATGTTTGGGACTTTTGCTCCGACCGCTTCAGCGACTAACGTAGCTAGTTCAGTACTAATATGACCAATCATATTTACGACTTGTTGGCGAACCGATTTACTTTTTACTTTTCCTAATTCAAAGGAGAAGGCTTGCATAATATGAACTTTTTCAACGTTAATCATACTATTCCAAAATAAACGTGCTTGAGAGAAATGGTCTTTGAAGCTTGCGGCTGTTTCTCTCGTTTTATGACTTGATACAGTAGAAGGATATGTAACAAACCCACCCTTTATACCGGGGACAGTGTAAGGCGTGTTATTTGCTAAAGAATTATTATGGTAAGCGATTTTTCCTTTATCGATTATATATTTAGATGCACCATCTCTTTGATTGTTGTGAAATGGGCATACCGGACGGTTAATCGGTAATTCTTGATAATTTGTACCGACGCGTGCTAATTGAGTGTCTGTATAAGAAAAGAGCCTACCTTGTAAGAGTGGATCATTGGTGAAATCAATACCGCGGACGATACTTCCCGGATGAAGTGCGACTTGTTCCGTTTCCGCGAATACATTATCGACATTGCGATTTAATGTCATTTTTCCGATGATTTTAACAGGGAAATCTTCTTCAGGCCAAATTTTCGTCGCATCTAATATATCGAAATCGTATTTAAATTCATCCTCTTCTTCTAGAATTTGAATGCCAAGTTCGTACTCCGGATAGTTTCCAGCATTAATATTTTCCCATAAATCACGGCGATGGTAATCTGGATCAGCACCACCTAATTTTTGAGCTTCATCCCAAATTAATGAGTGGATACCGAGCTTTGGCTTCCAGTGAAATTTTACAAATCGCGACTTTCCATTTTTATTCACTAAGCGGAATGTATGAACGCCAAATCCTTGCATCATTCGAAAACTTCTTGGAATAGAACGGTCAGACATAATCCACATCATCATCGCAGCGGATTCTTGGTTATTGGCGATGAAGTCCCAAAATGTATCATGTGCTGTTTGCCCTTGTGGAATTTCATTGTGCGGCTCAGGTTTAAGAGCGTGAATAAGATCAGGGAATTTTATGCCATCTTGAATGAAGAAAATCGGGATATTGTTTCCTACTAAATCAAAATTCCCTTCTTCTGTATAAAATTTAACAGCGAATCCTCGTACATCTCGATTTGTTTCATTCGCACCTTTTGATCCAGCCACTTCAGAAAAGCGAACGAAAAGGGGTGTTTTTTTTGAAGGGTCTTGTAAAAAGTCGGCCATTGTTAGCTCTTCTAAAGATTCATATAGCTCGAAAATACCATGTGCACCGTATCCACGTGCGTGAACGACTCTTTCAGGAATTCGTTCACGATCAAAATGAGCAAGCTTTTCTCGCATCAGGAAATCTTCTAGAAGGGTAGGGCCACGATCGCCAGCGGTTAAAGAGTTTTCATCATTTGCAATTGTAACACCTGTATTTGTTGTCATTTTCTTTCCTTCATTCTCACGCGTGAAGGATTCCAGTTGTTCTGTTTTTTTATTTTTTTTACCGTCCATATAAAACACCTCCCATAATATACGTATTATTGTTTATAGCTTTTATGCTTATATATAGTCTGAAGATACTTCATTCTATTGGAATGATTTCCCTCAAATGTTCGATTTATCTTTGTTTGTCTATGAAAATCATTTATTATAATAAATGGTATTCTTCGAGATATTATTTTGAAGGGGTGTTGAAGTGAAAGGAAGTTTTCTATCATATAAAGAAGAAGAAAGGAATGCTAAAATCTTTTTATGGGTGTTGTATGTCATTGTTGTTTCATACCAAATTTTCTACGCAATCGTATTAGAGAATAAATCGCTAACGGATAAGGGCCATAGTATACTATGGCAAGTTATTTGCGGAACTGCAATACTCGTTGTGAATGTATATTTAATAAAAAAAGAGAAAGCGAACCTTGTTAAATATACATGTGTATTTGCATACATAGGAATAGAAATCGTTAATATACTTTCGAATATGCTTTACAATAAGGCGGCATTTGATGGAGTAAATATAATAGAAATTATTTTCATCTTCTTTGTACCTATATTTTTAAATAAAAAATATTTTGTGTTTGTACTTTCGACAATTGTAGGGAAATATGTAATTTATTTATTTGTATTAGAGGAAGTAAAAGCGTTTATGTTCCTCATCATGTATACACTCGTATTAATAGCGGCATACATCATTTTAAATCGATTTATACAATACCTATTAGCGGTAAAGAAAAGTATTAAGATTGCTAGTGAATCACAAAAATTAGCAGTAGTCGGAAAAATGGCAGCGACAGTAGGACATGAAATTAAAAATCCACTTGCTTCATTAAAAGGGTTTACGCAATTACAACGAGAGAAGCATGGGGAGGACCCTATTTACAAACAGATGATTTTTGAAATAGAAAATATGAATAATATGATAAGTGAGTTAATGGAAGTTGCTACATGTAAACCTTCTGTTTATAAGAAACATAATATAGGTGAAATTGCATTACAAGCAGTAACAATTGTTCGCGAAAAAATGAATGAATCTAGCGTCCAGTTTATTTCTAATGTGGAAGAAAAGACGATAGAAGTTGAATGTGATGAGCGGAAAATACGAGGAGTCTTTCTATATGTCATAAAAAATGCTCTGGAGGCGATGGAGCAAGGTGGCACATTAGATTTGCGATTAGAAAATAAAGGACGAGATTATGTAATGCTAAGTGTAATTGATAATGGTTACGGTATTAAGAAAGAAAATTTAGCTCGTGTTAAAGAGGCCTTTTATACAACGAAACAAGATAAAATTGGCCTAGGCCTTACGGTAGCGAATCGGCTTGTTACTGAGCAGCATCTTGGTGAATTACATATTTCAAGTGAAAGAGATATTGGAACTAGAATAGATATCATTCTCCCGAAGCAACGTGGAAATAATGAAATCCAAGAGGGAGAAAAGCTAGGAGTTACCATATGAATAAAGACGATATATTTAAAAATGAAGAAATGAAGGCACTGAAAATATTTTTAAGTTTATTTTTTATTATATTTTTTGTATACGATCTTGCCTACGAATTTATTGTACCTTTAATCGGGGGAGAGCAAGAGGGAGTAGGACAATTTGAAGATGGTTTAGGTTTATGGCTTTATTTTCTAATGGTGGTTTTGTTTTGTATTGGAGTATACTTCATGAAATGGAAGAATCCATTTGTAGTGAAATATATTATTCTAATTGGATATAACCTATTAGATTTTATCCATAATTTTATGATTTACTATGGTAGTGATGCTGAGTTTGATGGTGGGAATATAGTAGAAGGATTTTTTATTTTATTTGCCCCACTCTTTGTGAATAAAAGATATTTTTGGTTAGTTCCGAGCATACTTGTTGGGAAATACGCTCTTATAGGAATCATTATTCAATCGTCACTCGTTTTAATCCCTATGGCATTATATAGCGTATTTACTATTATATGTTGGATTATGTTTTTAAGGTTTCAATCTTACGTTCGTACGCTTGAGATGATGGATAAAGAAATACAACAAACAGAAAAGCTAGCAACTGTTGGGAAAATGGCTACAGTTATTGGTTACAAAATTAGAAGACCTCTAGCTAATTTAGATAAATTTGTTAATAAGCAAGCGATTAAATATCCAGAGGATAAAATATATAGTGATATTATGAAACAAGAAGTAGAACGAATTCATACAATCGCTACAGAACTTAGTGGATTTGAGAAATCTAAATCACTAGAATCAGAAGTTCATAATATAGAAGAAATTATCGCTTATGTTATCCGAGTTATGGGGAAGCCTGCTTTAAATCAAGGAGTGCACATACAAGGTATTTATAGTAAAGACATACCATCGATTACATGTGATGAAAAAAGATTAAAGCAAGTATTTTTTAATTTAATTAAAAATGCGATTGAAGCAATGTCAGTTGGCGGAACGATTACGATTAAAGTGACTGTAGAAGATGCAATCATTGTGCAAGTTAAGGATGAAGGGTGCGGCATCCCAAAAGACAAAATTCCGAAGCTAAATGAAGCTTTTTACACAACGAAAGAAACAGGAACAGGTTTAGGGTTAGTAGTCACAGAAAAAATTATTAAAGACCACAACGGTAAAATGAGTTTTGAAAGTGAAGTTGGAGTTGGAACGACGGTGAAGGTTATATTGCCGATATCATGAAAAACCATTTTAAAAAAGGAGATCACTTATTTGAGAGTGATCTCCTTTTTATTGTGGAATGAATGGTTTTAAGTAAGGGTTATAGATCAGTGATTAGAAAAATAGAATATACAGCAGCAGGTAAGTTATTTACATTTATAGACGCAGCAAATCCAACTATACTACCGGCTCCAGCAGTGACATATGGAATAACATTGGAGTCAATTCCAGGAGACCCCGCTATACGTTGAAAACCGGCATTTGTTCCTTGAAAAACAATACTTTTTGCTGAAGCACTACCGGCAGTGCCAGTCGGTCCAGTACTCCCAGAAGGTCCGGTGCTACCCGTAGGCCCAGTGCTGCCGGAAGGTCCGGTGCTACCCGTAGGCCCAGTGCTGCCAGAAGGTCCAGTGCCGCCGGAAGGTCCAGTGCTGCCGGAAGGTCCAGTGCTACCAGAAGTTCCAGTACTTCCGGTAGATCCAGTACTACCGGAAGGTCCGGTGTTACCCGTAGGTCCAGTATTCCCAGAAGGTCCGGTGTTACCCGTAGGTCCAGTACTGCCAGAAGGCCCAGTCGGTCCACTTTCTACTAATACGATATAATCTGGTGATACATTTGGAAATCCTTGAGGTGCATCTATTTTTACAACATAGCCGCTGCTCGTATAAGTGACAACTTGTCCTTTTTTATAGGTGGGAGCGGCTGCTAGACTAAAGGCGGTAGTACTTTGAAAACCAGCTCCGGAAGGCCCGGCAGATCCAGTAGCCCCAGTGGGCCCGGTGTTTCCGTTAGAACCACTGTTGCGTCTGCCGTCGCAACTAAAACAATTACGTGGGTACATGTACGTTCTCCTCTCTATATTTTGAAAAACTAGTTTTAAAAATAGAACTACTATACATATTATGAATTCTATATTTTTGTGTGTTCGATCGTATTGTGTATAGATTTCAAAAATAGGGAGGAGAGGTGAATCGTTATAGAGCCAATATTTCTTTTGTGGACTGAAAGTAACACCTAAGTCTGTAAATAAATCTTAAAGTAATTCTTATTGTTTTATAGCAAGATAGGAAGCAGAAAGGAAACAAATAAAAGCTAAGATCCAGCCAATAGAAGGAGAATAAGGAAATATATGTTGTAATACCATTCCGCTAGAAATAAAAAAGCTACCGAGTAGACTTAAGAGGATGGGGTATCTCAGTAAGTTGAACATAGTGATACACAACCTCCTTTATCACGTTATTAGCCTTAATTTTCAGTATACTAACTTTTAGAAAAATAGTGGTACAATATATGAAGGATACGAGAAGAGAGGATGAAGATTAACGTATGTACGTTACTGTAACAGAAGCAGCATATAAGAAGATTATGGATACGATTCCAAACGAAGCGAAATATATAAAGTTATTTTATGATAATGAAGGCTGCGGTTGTGTAATGAGCGGAATTATCGATTTAGTAGCTGTAGCAGAAAAAGATGAGCGCGATGTAGATATCGAATCTAGCGCAATGAATTTTATCGCAGATCGCACAAAGCTTGTATTTATGGATGATAAGTTAACAGTTGATTGGCATGAAGGTGGAGGAACTTTTCAGTTGAAGAGCCCGAGCCAATTTTATAATCCGAATATGAAGTTACACGTTCGAGTGTAGTAAAGAAAAGGTGGTTCCAAAATGTGTTTTGGAATCACCTTTTCTTATTGTATAAGTCGCTATATTTAAAAAATCGCTGATATAATTCGAGTTGCACTGATATATTCGAAAAATCGCCGATATAATTTCATGTATCAAACAAAACAAAACTCTCCAGACAATCCAAAGATTTTTTCACATAATGAAATGTACATATGATTGAATTTTCTGTATAATCGTATTTGCGGAGGGGATACGCATGAGAAAATGGGGAGTTGAGGTATTAATTTTAAGTGTCGTTATTATTTGGGGGATTAATTTTACGATTGCAAAATATGGACTGTTAGAATTTACAGCAATTGAGTTTACTGCACTTCGGATGATATCGGCGGCACCGCTTATGTTACTCCTTACATTTTTTATTGAAAAGTCGGTTTATATGGAGCGAAAGGATATACCTAGATTAATTATCGTTAGCGTTGTAGGTATTGTACTGTATCAAACGTTATTTATGGAAACTGTCAAATATACATCCGCTACAAATGCCTCTTTACTCATTTCTATTTCACCTATTTTTACAACTGTATTTGCGATTTTCTTAAAACAAGAAAAGTTTT
Source organism: Bacillus sp. Brlt_9 (assembly GCF_051948935.1). Lineage (NCBI taxonomy): Bacteria > Bacillati > Bacillota > Bacilli > Caryophanales > Bacillaceae > Bacillus > Bacillus sp. Brlt_9. The sequence continues at coordinate 104,307 of NZ_JAYJLO010000002.1, forward strand.
CTTCTAGAAAGGTCATCGGCTCTATCATTGCTTTTGGTGGGGCAGCATTAGTTTTAGTAGCAGGGAATTCACTTGCTGGTTCTTTTTATGGAAATGGGATTGGACTCATTACATCAATATGCTGGGGGCTTTATCCTGTTTTAGCAAGTCCATTAATTAGAAAATATTCAGCACTACGAGTTACCGCATGGTCAGCATTAGTTGGTGCAATTCCGCTCTTGCTTTTAAGTGGACCATACGTATTTATAATGCCATTTCATATTACACATGGAATCACACTATTTGCTTTATTATATTCTATTTTCTTTGTAACGGTCTTCGGTTTAGTGATGTGGTATGTAGGCGTTCAAAAAATTGGGGCGTCACATACTATGGTATATATGTATATAACGCCACTGGTTGCCGTTTTATTTGCAGCTGTATGGGCAAATGAATATGTATCGTTTCAACAAATAATCGGTGGAATTATTATTTTCTTCGGTCTATGGTTTGTGAAATCGGAGAAAATAAAAGTGCATTCTATTGCGGAGGAATCTATATCAAAATAGGAAAACAGATCACCTATGATCTGCTTTCCTATTTTTTTATTTTTGGTAAGAAGACGAGAAATAAGATTGCAGTAATAAGTGGAATTAAGTTTAAAAATGGAATACGGAAGAGAGTGATAAGGATAATACCCGGAAGAAGGACACCGAGGACAGCGTAGAAAATACTGTGGTTTTTCGTGTACCAATACAATGAAAGTCCAATAAGTGCAGGGATAATGAGGTGAATGAGAGCCATTAAAAAATAAATCATTAGACGCCCCCTTTATTTGTGTGCTTATTACATCATATCCGTATGTTCATAGATTGATATCACTTTTTTCATAAATGGACGAAAAATGTTTGGAAAAACGTCACAAATTATGGGGGGATGATCTTTGAAATCTTGTATAATATTATTTCCTAAAAACATTTAAACAACATAAACGTACTGTTTATGTTGTTTTTAATTTGAGTGAAATGGATGTAAGCAGTATAGACTTGAAAAGAATTTCTTGTTGGATAGATAAAAATTACGGAAGAGGAGAACAGCATGATTAGTATGTCATTAAGATCGTTTAAAATTCAATCGTATTATTTACTAGGTTTTCTTTTACTAGGATGGATGTTAACACCGTTTTCAGCACATTTTCTAGGTGCAGGAATTGGACTTATCGTAAGTATGTACTGTGTTTGGCTTTTAGGAAGACGAATTGAGAAGCTTGGAGATAGTATCGTAAAGAAAACGAAAGCACCGACGCTCGGTATGTTTAACCGTTTTGCCGCTGCTATTTTGGGTGCTATTATTATGTACGAAATTGAGCACCATATGGTTATGTGGGCATTTGCAGTAGGGATTATGGGCGGTTATTTCTTAATTGTTGTGAATTTAGGATACTATAGTATGAAAGATGAGAAAGAATTAACGAAGAGTTAAAAAGATAAAAAGATAAAAAGATAAAAAGCCTCTTCTGGATGGAATAGAGGATCCAGCGAGGGATAGAAGCGGTCAGGGCCTGTTTTAGCCCCATGCGATGTGAAACCAGAAGGATGTAGTGAGTAGGGATATACTTTATATGTTCGAAAGCGTGATTTGTCTGTATGGAAATGGGCTTACTCTGGGATTATTGATTCGGTGATGGATCGTACAACAGGAAGTGAAACTTTGCATAAAATACAGGTTTCAGCTTCCAATAAGTTAACATGAAATCACGTATTAATATGACTCTTATGTTCTTTAAAAAAGTTAGATACAATGCAACAAACTATTCCGGTAATTAGAATAATGTATTTTATCGTTTCACTTGTATGCTCAAATAAATTAACGTTAAGCATCACAAGTCCCCAAAATATTTGGATCGCTCCGTAACTGAATAAAATTTTTCCTGTATGAGAAAAATTTTTCATAGATCTCATCCTTTCCTGTATATGTAAATTGTATCATAAAAAAACTAAAAACGAACGATTATAAAGTGAATTTTCTGTATTTTAACAAAGTAAGTCACAGATGAAGAGATTAACGTTTCACTTTATATAAGATATAGAAAGAAGCTTACGTTTTTTACGTAAGCTTCTTTTTTATGTAAGTGTGTATAACCGTTAAGCCGCATTGGGTTTTGTCGGTGAGTACGCGAAACTTTACGGTTACACGACACTTATTCATATGAGTAAAAAGGGTTATTCCAACAGAAAGTTTGTACTTAAGCGATTGGACCGCCTAAGTTAATAATATCTTCAGACACGCTGTCGAACTTTTTGAAGTTCTCTTTGAATTCGCTCGCAAGTTCGATTGCTTTCGCTTTGTAAGCAGCTTTATCAGCCCAAGTTTGTTCAGGCATTAACACTTCGTCAGGTACACCTGGTACGTGAAGTGGAACTTCAAGACCGAAGATATCATGTTTAGCTGTCTCAGTTTTCGCAAGTTCGCCGCTTAATGCAGCTTGAATCATTGCACGAGTATAACCTAAGTTCATACGTTTACCAATGCCGTATTCGCCACCAGTCCAGCCAGTGTTTACTAAGAATACTTTCGCATCGTGTTTCTCGATTTTTTCACCAAGCATTTCAGCATAGCGAGATGCATCAAGTGGTAAGAATGGTGAACCGAAGCAAGTTGAGAATGTTGCTTGTGGAGATGTAACACCACGCTCTGTTCCTGCTAGTTTACTAGTGTAACCACTTAAGAAATGATACATAGCTTGCTCTTTTGATAACTTACTGATTGGAGGCAATACGCCAGATGCATCAGCAGTTAAGAAAATGATTGTATTTGGGTGTCCAGCAACACTTGGCAGTACGATATTGTCAATCGCATGCATAGGGTATGCAGCACGAGTATTTTCTGTTAAAGTAGTATCGTTGTAGTCTGCGATACGCGTTTGGTTATTAATGATAACGTTTTCTAAAACAGATCCAAATTTGATTGCATCAAAAATTTGTGGTTCTTTCTCGTGAGAAAGGTTTACACATTTTGCGTAGCAACCGCCTTCAATATTGAATACACCGTTATCAGACCAACCATGCTCATCATCACCGATTAATTTACGGTTTGGATCAGCAGATAATGTTGTTTTACCTGTTCCAGATAAACCGAAGAATAGTGCTACGTCGCCTTCTTCACCTACGTTTGCAGAGCAATGCATAGAAAGAATATCTTGTTCAGGTAGTAAGAAGTTCATAATAGAGAAGATTGACTTTTTCATTTCTCCAGCGTATTCTGTACCACCAATTAGTACGATACGTTTTTCGAATGAAACCATAATAAATGCTTCAGAGTTTGTACCGTCAACAGCTGGATCAGCTTTGAAATTCGGTGCAGAAACAATTGTGAACTCTGATTCATGAGTTGTTAATTCTTCTTCAGTTGGACGAATGAATAATTGATGTACAAATAAATTGTGCCATGCATATTCGTTAATAACTTGAATTGGTAGGCGGTAATTGCGGTCAGCGCCTGCAAATCCATTGAAGACGAATAACTCTTCTTTTTCTTTTAAGTATTCTAAAACTTTAGTATATAATTTATTAAAATGTTCTTCAGAAATCGGTTGATTCACTGCTCCCCAAGCAATTTTGTCAGCAACCGATGCTTCTTTCACAATAAATTTATCTTTAGGAGAACGTCCTGTATATTTTCCTGTTGAAGCAGAAACGGCACCAGTAGAAGTCAATTTCCCTTCATTTCGCATTAATACTTTTTCCACTAATTGCGGAACACTTAGTTGAATCTGTGCATTGCTTCCGTTCAATAATTCGTGTAAACCAATTTGGACATTCACAGTACTCATATTTATATACCATCCTTTTCATTTAATGAAATATTTCTCGTAATCCCCAACAATAGTATAACACAATTATATAAATAATGTATACTATTTATTTCTTTTTGTTTGTGTGAATGCATTATTTCCTTATTAATATTTCATTTCAGGCGTATTGAGAAAAACTTTCAGGAAAATGTGAATATTAATTGACAAATGAATATCATTTCTTTAGTATAGGTTGGGACGGATACTCTCTTATCCCGAGCTGGCGGAGGGACAGGCCCGATGAAGCCCAGCAACCTCACTTGTAGTGGTAAATACAGGTGAATAGGTGCTAAAACCTGTGCGAGGCTACAGGTCTCGAACGATAAGAGCGAAGGGCAAAAAGCAGTATGCAAGTAGCAAATTAAACCTTTCCTCTATGTAAAGTGGGAAAGGTTTTTCTGTATGCTTGTGTGGGAGAATAAATGTATGTCGCAATTTGTGGCAAATTAAGGATGAGTTCCGTACAATATATACAATTACTGTAGGGAGGTTTACCACATGACAAAAAAACGTCATCTGTTCACATCTGAGTCTGTAACTGAAGGACATCCAGATAAAATTTGTGACCAAATTTCTGATTCAATTTTAGATGCGATCTTATCAAAAGACGCAAATGCACGTGTAGCTTGTGAAACAACTGTAACAACTGGTTTAGTATTGGTAGCGGGGGAAATTACGACTTCTACTTACGTAGATATTCCAAAAATCGTTCGTGAAACAATTCAAGGCATTGGTTACACACGCGCAAAATACGGATTCGATGCAGAAACTTGTGCAGTTTTAACATCTATCGATGAGCAATCTGCTGACATCGCTATGGGTGTTGACCAAGCGCTAGAAGCACGCGAAGGTCAAATGACTGACGCTGAGATTGAGGCAATTGGTGCAGGAGACCAAGGTTTAATGTTTGGTTTCGCATGTAATGAGACACAAGAGTTAATGCCACTTCCAATCTCGCTTGCTCACAAATTAGCTCGCCGTTTAACTGAAGTACGTAAAGATGATACATTATCATACCTACGTCCGGATGGAAAAACGCAAGTTACAGTTGAGTATGATGAAAATGGTAAACCGGTACGTGTAGATACAATCGTAATTTCTACACAGCATCATCCAGATGTTACATGGGAAGAAATCGATCGCGATTTAAAAGAGCATGTAATTAAAGCTGTCGTTCCAGCAGAATTAATGGATGGAGAAACGAAATTCTTCATTAACCCAACTGGCCGCTTCGTAATTGGTGGACCACAAGGTGATGCTGGTTTAACAGGACGTAAAATCATCGTTGATACTTACGGTGGATACGCTCGCCACGGTGGCGGTGCATTCTCTGGTAAAGATGCAACGAAAGTTGACCGTTCAGCAGCATATGCAGCTCGTTATGTTGCGAAAAACATCGTAGCAGCTGGTCTTGCTGACAAAGCAGAAGTACAACTTGCATACGCAATCGGTGTAGCACAACCAGTATCAATTTCAGTTGATACGTTCGGCACTGGTAAAGTATCTGAAGACGTACTAGTAGAACTAGTTCGTAACAACTTCGATCTTCGCCCAGCTGGTATTATTAAAATGCTAGACTTACGTCGCCCAATTTACAAACAAACAGCAGCTTACGGCCACTTCGGACGTACTGATGTAGATCTAACATGGGAACGTACAGACAAAGCTGCAGCTTTAAAAGAGCAAGCTGGTCTATAATATATGAAAAAAAGCTTTGCGCGGTGAGCGCAAAGCTTTTTTTATTTCGTTTTACTTATAATTTGAATGCATGAGTTACAATACACTTCGCCATCTAGCTCAATATACTTTTTCATATTCGTCATTCCGCTTGCCGGAAATGGCATATGAATCCATGCTTTTTCATACGTTTGTATTTCTTTTTTGCATGATTTACAATGGATTGGTTTCTTCTTGAACATATGTAATCATCCTTTCATTTGACGTGCTTTACCTGCGCAAAAGGCACTGCTTAGTAAAAATAGTGTTGCGAATATAATGCTTACTAATGTAGCGTATGGAATTGCGCCTTTTAGAGAAAAGCCGACAGTAATGGAAGCGACGAATAAGAGGATGAATGTTGTTGTTAATTTTTTATATAGTTCCATAATATGTAGACCTCCGATTTATTTGGTAGTGCAATTTTAAAAACTGAATTCTACTATGTAGAAAATATAAGAAAAGTTAAAGGTTAGCTAATGATGTGAAGTCTAGGGGGATAAGAAAGAATGTTTTTTTATTTTCCTTTTTGTGGATTAGTATACTTATATTGTATCATGATGCATCATCGGCTTCATACATAATTGTGTAAAGATATGTATGATAAAATGAAGAAAAGTCTTTAAGAAAGGAAGAGGAAAAATGAGTGTCAATGAACATAAAAAACAAGCACCAAAAGAAGTGCGCTGCAAGATTGTAACGATTTCCGATACACGTACAGAAGAGACGGATAAGAGCGGACAACTATTACATGAATTGTTAAAAGAAGCAGGCCATACAGTGACCTCTTATGAAATTGTAAAAGATGATAAAGAAAGTATTCAGCAAGCAGTGTTAGCTGGTTATCATAGGGAAGATGTCGATGTTGTATTAACAAATGGCGGAACTGGTATTACGAAACGTGATGTCACAATTGAAGCAGTATCAGCGCTATTACATAAAGAAATTGTTGGATTTGGTGAATTGTTCCGCATGATTAGTTATTTAGAAGATATCGGAAGCAGCGCAATGTTAAGTAGAGCAATCGGTGGTACAATTGGGCGCAAAGTTGTCTTCTCGATGCCAGGATCTAGCGGCGCAGTTCGCCTTGCGATGAATAAATTGATTTTACCGGAATTAGGTCATATTACATTTGAGCTGCATCGCCAATGAGTAAGTATGCTGGAATTGTATTGGCAGGCGGTATGTCGAGTCGATTCGGTGAGCCGAAAGCGTTAGCGAGCTGGCAAGGTAGTACTTTTATTGAGCATATTGTGAAAGTGATGAAAATTGCGCTCCAAGAAGTTGTGGTCATTAGTCACTCTGATATAAAAGAGCGAGTAGAGCAACTGGTACAAGTTGCTGTTATAGAAGATATTCCGCATTATAAAGGAAACGGCCCACTTGCTGGAATTGTATCAGGAATGGAATATATAGAAGCAGATTGGTACGCTATTATGCCTTGCGATGCGCCAAATGTTTTGCATGAATGGTTTACCATTTTATTAGAGCAAACAAGCGATGAGTATGATGCAGTTGTACCTATTATTAATGGAAGAAAACAACCGTTACTTGCAGCGTATCATAACCGTGTGAAAGAAAAGATTTATGCTTTGCTTCAAGAAGAAAAAAGAAGTATGGGTCATCTTTTATCACAATGTAATGTGAAATATATTGCTGGTGAAGAGGTACAGGCGAATGCAGATTGGTTTATAAATGTGAATACGAAAGAAGAATATGTACAGGCTCAAAAAGACCTTTCAAATGAATGAAAGGTTTTTTGATATACAGAAATTGGGGAACAATTACTGTATAAAGGTATGTGAGTAAGTTGATTTTAAGGGGAATTCTTAAAATCAATATACAGTTAAAACACTGTATAACCATATATTAATTTTTATGGGTTTTTATTACAAGTCTATTTAGTTATATTTATTTTTGTTATAATGAATATAGGAATACAGTGATGTTTAACCTTGTGTATCATTTGTTTAAGTAAAGTTTACAACTGTGTAATAAACTCCCTTCGTTTTTTGAAGGGAGTTTTTCTATTTAAGCAAGCAACTCTGATGCGTTATGGTGAAGGACTTCTTCATATTGGTTAAGCAAGCCACGAAAGATCTCATCCCAGCTTTTTGATTTTGCATAAGATGAAGCTGTTATTCCCATTTGCTCCAGTTTTTCTTCATTTTGTAATAAAGAATAAATGGATGATAGAAATGCGTTCTCATTTTTGGGCGGACAAAGAACTCCCGTTTTTCCATCTGTAATAATATTTTTAACCCCACCACTATTTGCACCAATGACAGGTGTACCGCATGCAAGCGATTCAAGTACGACATTCCCGAATGTTTCAGTAGCTGATGGAAATACCATGATGTTAGAACAAGCATATGCTTCAGCTAAATCTGCACCTTGTAAATATCCAGTAAAGGTTACATTTGTTTGCGGAACAGTTTCACGTAAATTGGGTGCTAGAGGACCGTCTCCAGCGATGAGCCAATGAATGTCGTTTCGAGTATGCGCTGTTTTTACGATAAGGTGTTGCAACGTATCAATATCTTTTTCAGGGGCAATCCGTCCAACGTAGGAAAGGACATACTTCGCTGTAATATTATATTTTTTTCGGAATAGGTCTGTATTGTAAGATGGATGAAAGAGTGTGCAATCTACACCACGTCCCCATATGGAGAGGGCTTGAAAGCCTTTATTTTTTAGTTGGTGTAACGTTTCAAAAGAAGGAACGAAATTTTTTTGCATATGACTATGAAACCATTTTAAATAGTTCCAAAGCATATTGGAGAGAAATTCGATTTTGTAATAGCGTAAATAAGCATCGAAATCAGTATGATAAGAACCGACAACTGGGATGTTTAACTTTTTTGCATAATACAATCCATAAAGTCCCATGTTGAAAGGTGTGGCAATGTGAATCATATCAGGTTTAAAAGCAAGAAGTTCTCGTTTAATGCGCGGAGTAGGAAAAGAAAAGCGACATTCTGGATATAATATTGTTAACGGGATACTTCTCATCTTGTTTACATTAGCCACGAAATTATCTTCAGCTGTATGCTGAGGGGCGAAAACAGAATAGGCAATCTTTTCTTTCTGAAAGTGACGTGTTAATCGTTCTAATGTTTTCGCAACCCCGTTGACTTGTGGCGTAAAAGTATCGGTAAAAATGGCGACTCTCATCATATCACTCCTTTATGTGAAAAGTGGGATGAATTGATAAAAAGAGATGATGCCAGAGCAAGTGCCGAGGCACATACCGACGAATACATCAGACGGATAGTGAAGCCCTAAATAAATGCGAGAAATACCAACGCATAATGCTAACGGTAATAGAAAAACAAATAAACTCGGATTATAGCAAATAAATGGAATAAGGACAGAGAAAACGGCTGTTGTATGACCAGATGGGAAAGAGTGGTCTTTTAATGGATGGACTGGATATTTTGCATCCTGAATTGTTAAATAAGGACGTTTTCGCGGATACCATCTCTTTAATATTTGCACCGGAATATGGCTAATTGCTAAAGAAATAGCAGTTGCGATTGCAGCTTGATGTAAAGTCCCTTTTGCGAAAATTAAAAAGAAAAGTGTGAGTGCAATAGAGAAAGTAGCGCCACCGATATGAGTAATATTGCTGAAAAAGATATTTAATGTTTTTTGATCAAAGTACCGGTTAATTCCTTTGAAAATGTAACATTCTATTTTATATAGTCCACTGACCTTCATGAAAATTCTCCTCCCTCGCTTACATATATATGGAGATATTAGCTTTTATTTTAATAAGATTTTATTGAGGGAGTAATAATGTTTTGTAAAGAAAAAGTTAGATTTTATAAAAAAAGCTGCCAGTATTATGGCAGCGGTAAAATCACTTTTGTAGTGATTTATAATATTGACCTTTTTCAACATATTGTGTGCGAATTCGCTCCATGTCTTTACGGTCTTCTTCTGTTAACTCACGAACGACTTTCGCTGGACGACCGAAAGCTAATGTGTTTGGCGGGATTTTCTTTCCTTGTGAAACGAGGCTTCCAGCACCGATAAAGGCTCCTTCGCCAATTTCAGCACCATCCAATATAATAGAGCCCATTCCAATTAAAGCATCCTTTTTTATATGGCAGCTATGTAAAATAACTTGATGTCCAACTGTCACATCATCTTCTAAAATAAGAGGATACTGAGGGCTTTGGTGGAGTGTACATTGGTCTTGTACATTTACTCGGTCTCCAATGATTGTTGGTGACACATCGCCGCGTATGACTGTATTAAACCAAATACTTGATTCCTCGCCAACGGAAACATCGCCTGTAATCGTAACATAGTCAGCGATAAAAGCACTACTCGCAATTTTCGGATTTTTTTCTTTGTAAGGGTATATCATGTAAAGCCTTCCTTTCCTAGAGACTAGTTTCAGTGTATCAAATTATGAGAAAGAGTGAAATGGAGGAGAGCCGTATGTGGAATTATGAAGCAGAGGAAGCGAAAGCTGTCGTTGTTATCGTGCACGGCGCAATGGAATACCACGGACGTTACGAAGCTGTTGCGGAAATGTGGAATCATAGTGGCTACCACGTCGTGATGGGAGACCTTCCGTCGCACGGAACGACTTCAAGAAATAGAGGACATATTGATTCATTTGATGAATACATAGAGGAAGTTAAATTGTGGATGAAAGAGGCAAGGAAGTATCGGTTACCTATTTTTCTATTCGGTCATAGTATGGGCGGTCTTATCGTCATTCGTATGATGCAAGAAACGAAGAGAGAAGATGTAGACGGTATTATTTTAAGTTCGCCATGTTTAGGCGTATTAGCTGCACCTGCTGCTCCGCTTCGAGCTGCGTCAAAAATATTAAATATCGTTGCCCCAAAATTGCAATTTGCAACGAATCTTACAGTGGAAATGTCAACACGTAATCATGAAGTGAGAGATGCGATGGAGAATGATTCATTGTTCTTGCGCAAAGTGTCAGTACGTTGGTATAGTGAATTAATTAAGTCTATTGAAATTGCTCATAAAAAAATAGGTGATTTTCCAGACGTTCCACTCTTGCTAATGCAAGCATGTGAGGATAAACTTGTAGATAAAACACGTGTCCGCACTTGGTTTGATAATGTTAAAATAAGTGATAAGGCATATAAAGAATGGCCGAATTGTTATCATGAGTTATTAAACGAGTATGAGCGTGATGAAATTTTGAATTATATTCAGTCATTTACTGAAATACGCATCCATAACATAATAGAAACAAATAAGTAAATTATTTGTACATTGAATAGAGGAGATGAAGGAAGAAGTGAACGTACCGAGTAATCCCATAACGCTCATGGCGAAAGTATACCGTGATGTGTTTCCGGTTGTACACCATGAGCTAGCGATGTGGAAAGAGCGTGCCTACCATATTCCGAATGATGAGCTTCATAGTCAGGCAATCGCAAGTATTGAGCATAAAACGTTTCATTGCGAAGGCGGTGGCATTTTAGCGCTATTAGCGAATGAACACCGTGAGGAATGTATTCGTTTTATCGTCGCATATCAAACGATTAGTGACTACTTAGATAATTTATGTGATCGCAGTACATCACTTGATCCGAATGATTTCGCCGCGTTGCATGAATCGATGTTAATGGCATTATCACCTGAAGTAGAAGGTGGCGGTAATTATTATCGTTATCGTGATGATCAAGATGATGGTGGTTATTTAGATGAACTTGTTGAAACGTGCCAAGATGTTTTAAAGAAAACGAAGCACTATGACAAAATTGCTCCTGTTCTTCATGAACTTGCTTGTTATTATTGTGATTTGCAAATTCATAAACACGTGAAGTTAGAAGAAAGAGAACCACGATTACAAAAGTGGTTTGAAGCGCATAAAGAAAACTTACCTGAGATGAGTTGGTTTGAATTTTCAGCATGTGCCGGTTCTACACTTGGAATATTCTGTCTTGTCGCATATGCCTTTCATGATGAATTACATGATGAAGATATTGCGAAAATTAGACAAGGATATTTCCCTTACGTACAAGGGCTTCATATCTTACTTGATTATTTCATTGATCAAGAAGAAGACCGCGCTGGCGGGGATTTGAATTTCTGTAGTTATTACGAAAATGAGCAAGCAATATTAGATCGGATGAAACACTTTGTAGAAGAAGCAGAGAAGAGCATTGGTGATTTGCCTCATGCGAAGTTTCATCGCCTTATAAGCCGAGGGTTACTTGGTATTTATTTATCAGATCAAAAAGTATCAGCACAAAAGAATATGCACAAAATGGCACGGCGCATTGTAAAATACGGTGGCCTCACTTCACGATTCTTCTATTGGAACGGGAAGATGTACCGAAAGAAAATGGCGCAGTGATGAAGAAAACCACTCATGTAGAGTGGTTTTTTTTGTTATAATATGGTAAAGGTGGTGGCGGAAATGAAGAGATTGTTTCAAAAGCTATATGACCATATTGAAGTAACATTACTCGTGCTACTTTCCATTTCATTTGTAACTGGAATGTATATGATGATGAATAAAGCCGGTGGTCCTACAACGATGGATTATGTAGCGCAAGTTATCATTGCATTGATTATTATAGTAGATATTGTCTTTTTAATAAGTGGTAGAAAAAAAGAAAATAGTAAATAAAAAGCATTTGTACAGGAGAGTACAAATGCTTTTTATTATGATCGTATTTTTGAAAATACATATATAAGAAGTTCAATCGCAAAAATAACTAAAACAGATAGTCCGAATAAAGGCATGACAGCGCCTAGTATAATCATCATGATAAAGAAAACGAGTACGCTTTTCTTATCTCTTTGCTTTGGTGGTGCTGCTAATTTTCCTTTCGGTTTTCTTGCTAACCACATTTTTATTCCGTAATAAATGAGAAGTAATAAAGATAATGTCGTTAGTAAGCATACTATTTTATTTGGCCATCCGAATAAATGACCTTCGTGAAGCGGGATACCGTAAGTGAACCATTGTGCAAATAAGCCATAATCACGATAGTCCGTTTTCGAAATGAGTTCTCCGCTATATTGATCAAAGTAAGCTGTTATTTCTTCATTTGGTGCGACGTGCATACCCGTAATACCAGAACCGCTCGATTTCGAAACGGTGAATACACCTTTCGGATCAGCTGGTAGTGAAATAACATATGGTTTCCTTATTTCAATTTCTTTTTGTAATTCATCGACAGAAATTGCTTTCGGTTCATTTGAATTCGATTCAGGAGGAGCTTCTTTTCTTGTTGCCCACGGCAATTCTTTTACCTTTGATTCAGGCGGTGCCATATACAATTTTGGATATCCGAGTGATTCATTTGACGATGCGATTTTATAAATTTGGTTCCCCATAAATCCTGACCATGGCAATCCAGTTGCGACTAGCAGAACGAGTGGAATTGTAAATATAATACCGATAATAGAATGACGTCGTTTTGCTTTTTCTCGCTTATTGGATGCCGGTGTGTTTTTGAATTGGCGTATACTCATATAGAGCCCAGTAACAATTAAGAAGATTGTCCAGCATGCCGCAAGTTCTACAGTATAGTTGACGACAGTGCCACCAACTAAAAGAGAACTATGTAATTCCCTCATTACATTGGCAAATGTTTCACTTGCGTTTTGATCCCCAACAATTTGATTATTGCTGTCTAAATACACATATTTTTGTTGTCCAGTATACTCATTTGCAATCGTAAGTCTCGTATTATAATCCTCATTAAATTCACTAATTTTCGCCACGCTATAATGTGGATATTTTTTCTCTGTTAAGGAAATAGAATCAGACATCGAAATAGATTCTGTTTGGGCGCTCTTCCCAAAATATAAATCTTTATAGATGAAATCTTCAACCTCTTCCCGAAATAAATACCCAATTCCGCTCAGTGACAAAGTAATAAGAAGCGGCGTAATAAAAAGCCCAGCATAAAAATGCCAACGCCAAAAAATGTAATGAAGCGAACGATTTACTTTCATACTTTCAGTTCCCCTAACCTTCCCTATATGAATAACTACTTATTTAATATAGCGAGATTAAGTGTGATTACTTTGAAAGAATTGTGAAGAAAGTTAAAAGTTTTTTAAGGATTTTTATCGGCGAGACATACAATAAGTAATGCAAAGCTTAGTTGAATGAATTAGCTCTTCATCTCCTTTTTGTAGCCTGATTTGAAGCGCTTTTTGAAAACAAGTAAGGGCGGTGTGGAAGTCACCTTCATCTAATTTACTTTTTCCGTAATGTTGGTAGAAAAAATCTTCATAAGCGGGTAAGTCTGGCAGTGTTTGTAGAAGTTCGGCAAAGATTGTATTTGCAGCAGCAACCTTTCTTTCCCAATGATATGTATGTGCGAGGCGAAGTTTGTTAATAAAAAGCCCTTGGATGTTATCTGTTTGTGTGTAATATTCAATGGCCTTCTGTAAGTAATACTCACTGTCAGAAAGGTTGCCAGCGATTCGTTCATAAACACCGATTAATCCGGAGTTTTTTCCGTATAACGAACTTTCATGTAAATGCTCTTTCAAAAATACAATCCCTTGCTTCATTTCAGCAAGGGATATAGGTTTTTCTCTAAGGTTTTCATCAAACGTGTATCCCATTTCAAAAGGTATATTCATTGGGACCCCCTTATAGTTTCTACATACATCCTAACAACGGCTTTCGCAAGACATTGAGAGGAATCAACAAAATCCTCACTCGCGATCACATTCAAATCGGTACATGCGATAATTGCCGTATCAACTTCATCTCTCAATTGTAAAACGAGCTCATTCCACAATTCGCGAGCTTTTTCAATTTCTCCGCCTTTAATACAAGAAATAATTTGATTAATCATTTCTTGCCATTTTTCATGATGAATGTACTCTATATTACGTTTTACAATCCCATCTTGGTAAATTCCAGCTTGAACAGTTGCTTCGGTTGCGAGAAGAGCGACTCTTTTGGCAGTTTCAGGAATTGCTTGTAACGTCTCATCAACTATATTCAAAATAGGAATAGAAAGAGATCGCTGTAATTCTTCAAAATAAAGATGCGCTGTATTGCACGGCATAGCGATAAATTCTACACCAGTACTTTCAAACTTTTGCGCCCCTTCAATAATCGCTTTTTTCATTGCTTCGTGATCAATAGGGTGATCCATGTAAAACGGTGTTGGGCACGAGTAAATCATCATATGAGGAAAATCCATATCATGCTTTGCTCCGTATATTGTTTGGCACCCTGCTACAACTGTATCGACGAATGGTCCAGTTGATTTTGGCCCCATTCCTGCTAGTATTCCGATCATTGTTTCGTCTCCTTTAATATGTAATCAAAAACGTTTTTTGCGAACGATAAAAAGAAATAAGGTAAATAATAAAAATGAATATACGATAGCCCAAGCTGTGAGCCATAGCGTGTGAGTCAGTATATTATATTTGTATTGTCCAAGCATTAGAAAGCTTTCGACAGGTGGTAAAAACCATAGTAACTCTTTTTTAAACCGGATAGATGCAATCGTTATAAGCAATATAAATGTAAGGCTAAGCCAAGCAGTGCCTGCTTTTTGAATCATATTTCTAGTAAATAATGTTGCGATTGAAATTCCTAGTATAGAGAAAGACATGTGAGCGAGAAATCCGACTAGAAATAAAGAAACTGTTATTTGTTCGTTAAACATTTGCAAAATAATGGGATAGATTACGGATATAAACGATAACACAGTACAAATGAGAAGAGCGGTAATATATTTACCAACATATAGTGCGGAAATATTATTTGTGTGAGAAATAGTAATTTGCTCTTGAACATGGTCTTCGGTATGAAAAATTGTGACTGTAACCCAGGCTGATAATAAATAAAGTGCGAGTGCGGTTTCTAAATATGTCGGTACAATAGGAGTCGGTTTATATGTATATACAAAAAGTAAGCTCACAAAGTACATCGCAATAGGAGGGATGTACTTATACGATTTTGTATAGTCGAGAAAATGGTAACGAATAAGCGCAAACATAATAAACCTTCTTTCGATTTAAAAGTTAGGTTGTAGCAGTGTGATAGATGCTTTTTTATGTAATAAAAACTGAAGTATATCGTTTGTATATTCTTTTTCGATTTGTAATTGAATAAGGTTTTGATTTGAATTGTGTGCAACGTGTATAAAACCGGATTGCTTTTGTAGTTCTATCGCTGAAAATGTGTCGTGAACGATTGCCTCAATATAGACCTGTTCTGCTACTTTTTGTACAGAGGTATTTTCTGCAATTGTATGATTTGCTAACGTCATAATTCTATCGGCGAAGTTTTCTAATAGTTGTTTTTCATGACATGTGAAGAGTATAGTTATACCTTGTTGTTTTAATGATAGTAAAATATGTTCTAATTCTTGCTGGGAGTTAGGATCGAGCCCAGAAAGTGGTTCATCTAAAATTAGTAAATGAACGTCCGTAAGTAATGCTTGCATAATGCCTGTTTTTTGTTTCATACCTTTTGAAAAGTTGCGTACAACGGAATGCCTTGCATGAAGTAAATGAAAAGATTCAAGGAGCATCGGAATTTTATCTTTTACATATTTTGTTGATAAACCGTGAATGTGGCCGAGATGATATAGATAATCCTCTAATGTAAAACGGATCCCTTCAGGAAAATGTTCAGGTACATAGCCGATTTGTATATGTTCTTTTCTTTGAAGTGTCCCTGCCGTAGGTGAAATAAAACCTGCAATTATTTTGAGGAGAGTACTTTTTCCAGTCCCGTTCCCGCCAATAATAGCGAGTGCTTCTCCTTCTGGAATGGATAAATCAATGTTGTCTAGTATAAGTGATTTGCCATACTTCTTTTGAATTCCCCGTAGTTCTACTAGCAAAGTTCTATCCTTCTTTCTTTAAATAGTGTATATATCCATTATATAGGAGAATAACAAAAAGACGTGCAATAAATGCACGTCTTTTTGTTATCTTTTTTCTATAAGTCGATATATTATCGTTTCTCAATCGCCACAATAAATGGCGGGTTATTTTGTTGGTTAATAAAGCCGTATCGCAGTACGTGAGCTTGTTTTTGGTCTAGTTCTTCGGCAAATGTAAGTACAGCGTCGCGTTCTACTTGTCCTTCTGGATGTCCGTGGTAAATAACAAGGACGATGATACCTTCAGGTGCCATTACTTCTAATAATTGTTCGATTGCTGAGATTGTTGAGTTCGGTTTTGTAACGATATGCTTGTCTCCGCCTGGAAGGTAACCCAAATTGAAAATTGCGCCTGTTACTTTTCCTTTTGCATCTTCTGGTAATACGGATAGAAGTGTATCGTGACTATCGTGAACTAAAACAGTACGTTCGAAAAGTTCTTTTTCTTTTAGGCGGATGGTAGAACTTTCAATTGCCTCTTTTTGAATATCAAATCCAAATACTTTTCCGTTATCGCCAACGATTTCAGCTAGGAAGCATGTGTCATGCCCGTTTCCTAAAGTTGCATCTACAGCGTAATCGCCTTCTTTTACTGCCGTTTGCAAGAGAGTGCGAGCAAACGGTAATACACGTTCTAATTTCATTTTTGTTTCTCCTCATTTGCATATTTTCCTTGCCAGCTTCCGCGGCGTACAAATTCTGCATCGATGGAATTTAATACTTCCCATTTATTTAAGCTCCACATTGGACCAATCATTAAATCAGGTGGACCGTCACCTGTGATGCGGTGCACAATTACGTCTTCTGGAATAATTTCAAGCTGGTCAACAACGAGACTTACGTAATCCTCAAGAGAAAGGAACTCGAGTTGTCCTTTTTCATATTGCTTCACCATTGGCGTTCCTTTTAATAAATGAAGTAAATGAATTTTAATTCCTTGTACGTCAAGCTTCGCTACTTCACGAGCTGTTTCCATCATCATGTCGTAATTTTCAAGTGGAAGACCGTTAATAATATGAGAGCAAACTCGAATACCGTGCTTACGTAATTTATTTACGCCTTCAACGTAAGAAGGATAATCGTGAGCACGGTTAATAAGATTTGCAGTTCGTTCATGGACAGTTTGTAGTCCGAGTTCCACCCAAAGATACGTGCGTTTATTTAAGTCCGCTAAATATTCAACGACATCGTCCGGTAAACAATCAGGACGAGTTGCGATAGAAAGACCGACAACGTCTTTTTCTGCTAGAAGCGGTTCGAATTTTTCTTTTAACACTTCAAGTGGTGCGTGTGTATTTGTGTAAGCTTGGAAATAAGCGATACATTTTCCATCTTTCCACTTGGAGCGCATTTTTTCTTTCATTTCATGATATTGCGTTATAACATCATCGCGGCGATCGCCAGCGAAGTCACCAGATCCAGCGGCACTGCAAAATGTACAACCGCCGTAAGCAACTGTACCGTCACGGTTCGGACAATCGAAGCCAGCGTCTAATGAAACTTTAAAGATTTTTTCACCAAATTCATTGCGTAAATGGTAATTCCATGTGTGATAACGTTTATTGTCGTTTGTATATGGAAAAGGGTTTTGAACCTTCATTATTTTCCCTCCTAAGCCGAGTCAAAATGAAACAAAATACATTATAACATACTCATAAGGTTCAGATGGAAGGGACACACTAAAGGGGAATTGAAGCAAGGAGGGACAATTATGGCAGAGCGTCAATCACTTGAATCGTATATTACACAAGCGGAACAAGCGGTGGAATATGCGAAAGAACAATTAGACCAAGGCATGAGACAAGAGCATTACAATACGATGGAGTATTCAGATGCGCAGTTACAATTAGAGCAAGCGTATAACGATTTACAAACGATGCAACAACATGCGAATGATGAGCAACGTGAGCAATTAAATAGAGCACGTATGGCAATTCGCCAATTGCAACATCAAATGATTATTACGCCGCACTAATAAGGAGTGAATGTAATGGCGAAACGTTCAGATCAAAATAACCCAGAGCAAAAAACGCAAAATGGACATAACGCTGAGTTTTCGAATGAACTTGATCCAGTTGTTCAAGTGAAACAGCGTAATAGTAAAAAAGGACAACCGCAAAAATCGAAGCAATCAGAGTAAACCAGGTCGCATTATGACCTGGTTTTATTTTGCTATGTGATGGGTGTGAGCTAATCAAGAGATAAAATAACAATGATTAAAGCTTTAATTTATTATATGACAATAATGTAAGATTCCTGTAAGGTTTGCCGATAGTTACGTTTGTCCTTTTCCAGTAGAGTAAGGGAGGATTACATTTTATACAAGGAGTTGCTTTATGGGGAACAACATTTCAAACAAACGAATTGATGAGTTAGATTACATTCGTGGCTTCGCATTACTGGGGATTATTTTAGTAAATATTCTTGCACTACTTAACATTAACATTCCAGATCCTAATACAGTGGATGCTAGTTATCAAAGGTTTTTATACTTATTTGTAGAAGGTCGTTTCTTCTCAATCTTCTCATTTTTATTTGGAGTGGGATTCTATATCTTTATCTCTAGAGCAATCGCAAAGGGGAAAAATGGATATGTTTTATTTTTCCGCCGCTTAGTTGCACTATTTATTTTCGGTTTGATTCATCAAATGTTTCAGCCTGGAGAAGCACTAGCGTTATACGCAATTTGCGGGTTAATTGTTTTACCGTTTTATAAGGCGAAAAAAGAAGTGAACCTAGTACTAGGGCTTATTTTAACGATTACCTTCAGTGTAATGGGAGCGAAAGAACTATTACCACTTGGCTTAATTTTATTAGGGCTTGCTGCAGGACAGTATCGTGTATTTGAAAATCTTACACAAAATATAAAGAAAGTCGCTATTTTTACAGGTATTATGTTTGTTTTAAGTGTCATAGCTGTATGGTATCAATATGGGCATGTTCCTGCTGAACCATTTATAAATGGGATAATGGAAACTGAAGATGGAACAATGGATGCTGCAAGCCAATTTTTAAAAATGGGTATTACAGTCGGACCAATTATTTCAGCTTTCTATGTTGGAGCATTAATTTTACTACTTCAATTAAAACCAGTTCAAACATTGTTAGCGCCACTGAAATATTATGGTCGTATGGCTTTAACGAATTATATCGGTCAAACTGCAATGATTTTAATCGCAGGAAGTGTATGTAACTTTGCGGGAAATTTAACTTACATGCAGACGTTATATGTGTGTATTGCAATTTACGTAATTCAAATTGTGTTTAGTGTAGTTTGGATGAAAATCTTTAAAATGGGTCCATTAGAATGGATTTGGCGTGTTATTACGTACTGGACGGTAACACCTTTAAAGAAATAAAGTGAAACTTTAATCAGTGGGGGTTTTCTTCATCCCCCACTTAACCTTTTTGCTTTCGCTGAATTTTGAGGTGGGGGTCTTACTGCCCATTAAAGTGGGATAAAGAGAGAAGTGGGCTGTTCCTTTTATGGAACAGCTCATTTTTATTGTCAGCTTTTGTCGATAAGTCGATATATTTTGAAAATCGCCGATATAATTGGAGTTACGTTCGATATATTTCGAAAATCGCCGATATAATTGGAGTTACGGTCGATATATTTGAAAAATCGCCGATATAATTTCATTTACCGATTCAATATGTCACTAGTATGAAAAGCAAAGCTTACAATCACGCCTTTTTATCTTACAAAAGTGTAAGGTAATTGTAATGTTAACAAATAGCAGTTCATCTCTAAAAGGCGCAAAATAGGTAATGGAAAAACAAGCGTAGGAGGATATATATGACGAAACCAGTTGTAGACGTAAAAGACGTCCAAAAAGTGTACGGCAAAAAAGGTGAGAACCAATCACACGCGTTAAAAGGTGTATCATTCTCAATTCAAGAGGGTGAGTTTGTTGGAATTATGGGACCATCGGGTTCTGGTAAAACGACATTATTAAATGTAATTTCAACGCTTGATAAAGCAACGGGGGGCGTTGTTGAAATTGCGGGTACGGATATTACGAAAATGAAGCAAGGTGAGCTTTCTGATTTCCGTTCACAAAAATTAGGATTCATCTTCCAAGACTTTAACTTATTAGAGAACTTATCTATTTATGAAAACATCGCACTTCCATTATCTCTTCAAGGTGTCTCGTCACGTAATATTGGACCGAAAGTAGAAAAAGTAGCGGATATGTTAGGGATTACAGAAATTCTTCAAAAGTATCCATCTGAAGTATCTGGTGGACAAAAGCAACGTTCGGCAGCAGCACGCGCATTAGTACATGAGCCTGCAATTATTTTAGGAGACGAGCCAACAGGAGCGCTTGATTCTAAAAATGCGACGAGTTTACTTGATGCAATGACAAACTTAAATAAAGATCAAGGCGTATCTATTATGATGGTTACACATGATCCGTACAGTGCAAGTTACTGTCAGCGTATTTTATTCATTCAAGATGGTGAGCTATATAAAGAGATTCACCGCGGTGGTACGCGTGAAGAATTCTATAAAGAAATTTTAGATGTACTTGCAGATTTAGGTACACAAAAAGCGTAAGAAAGGAGGGCCCAGTATGTTATTTAAACTTTCCATGTCAGGGCTAAAAAGTAAGCTGAAAGATTACGTCGTCTTACTTGTTGGTCTTGTTATGTCGATTTCAATTTTTTACATGTTTCAAACGTTAGCGCTGAATAAAGCGTTTCTTGAATCTAATTCTGTTATTAGTTCTATTGGATTTGTATTCCAAGCAGGTTCATTTTTACTAGCTATTATAACGTTCTTCTATATTTTGTATGCGAACTCTTTCTTACTATCTCTTCGTCAAAAAGAGTTTGGTATGTATATGATGTTAGGAGCAAAAAAGCATAAAGTTACATTACTTATGTTTATTGAAACGATTGTCTTAGGTGCTGCGTCTCTTGCGATTGGTATTATAGTTGGTGTAGGACTTGCAGAAGGTATCGGACAGCTATTAATGAAACAATTAGAGTTTGCTGGTGAAGGTTATAAAGCATTTTACCTTCCATCTATGACTGTTACTTTTATTTTCTTCTTTGCATTATTTGTACTATCAGCAATTATGAACAGTATTAAGTTATCACGTATTTCTGTACTGCAACTTGTACATGCAGACGCACAAACAGAACGTGTTGCAGTAAAAGGAAAAATGACAGGTTTAGTTGCATTCCTTGCGGTTATTTTATTAGGCATTGGATATGCAGCTATGGTGAATATGGAAACGTTAAGAGAGATGGGAGTTCTTATTGCGTTAGTTACAACAACAGCTGGTACTTACATGCTGTTTGGATCACTTCTCCCGGTTGTTATTAAAAAATTAAAAAGTAATAAAAAGCGTAGCGAAAAAGGGCTTAACGCCTTTACTTTCGCACAGTTAAACTTCCGTATTAATAGTTTAACGAAAGTACTTGCGACAGTAGCGATGTTAGTAGCACTTGGAGCTGGTGCGATTTCAGGTGGTATGGCGTTTAAAAATAACGTTATAAAAATGGTTGATGGTGTAGAGATTTATGACTCAGTAGTTCATAATCCAACAGCTGAAGAAAAGAAAATTTTAGATGGCATATCATTTAAAAATAAAGCTGAGTACCGTTATAAAGTGGACGACAAATATATTTATTATGTAAAAGAAGATTTAGAGAAACAAAAGCCACTTATTCGAGACGGTTTAGGTAAAGAGAATTTCGGTAAATTTAAAGAAATTTCAGGAGAGGCTCCAGTCGGTACAGTAGCAGGAGTGAGATCAGAGCAAAATCAAAATGAAAAAGCAATGCCTGAAGAATGGGATGAGGCATTTAGAACAATCCAACCGTATTATATATATCAAGATCATGCAATTAAAATTGTAGATCAAAAAACGTACGATACTGTAAATGGTAAAGAAGGAATCGTATTTACTGGAAAGACAGATGATTTCGTAGCGTACACAAAAGAATGGAAAAAAATTGACGAGTTGCAGCTAGATAAATATAAAAATGTAACAGCTGAACAAATGAATAGTAAACATCAAATGTATGACATGTTCTACGGCGTTGCGAGCGGAACAGTGTTTATGGGATTCTTCCTTGGAATTGCCTTCTTAGCGATGATGGCAAGTTGTTTAATGTTTAAAATTCTTTCTGGGGCATCAAAAGATATTACGCGTTATCAAATGCTTCGTAAAATCGGGGTGCGCCGTGAATTATTAACAAAATCAATTTATAAAGAATTATTCTTAGTATTCTTATTCCCAGCAATTGTAGGTATTGCTCACGTATTAGTTGGTATGAATATTTTCGGATTTATTTTAATCGATCCGTACTTCCGTATTTGGGTACCAATCGTAATTTTCGTAGTTATTTACACGATTTATTACTTCATTACCGTTCAATTGTATAAAGGAATTGTTCTTCCGAAAGAAGATTAATAAAAAACCGAGCGAAACTGCTCGGTTTTTATTATTTTCAGAAAAAACACTTTAATGTTACTGAAATATATAA
Source organism: Bacillus sp. Brlt_9 (assembly GCF_051948935.1). Taxonomy (NCBI): domain Bacteria; kingdom Bacillati; phylum Bacillota; class Bacilli; order Caryophanales; family Bacillaceae; genus Bacillus; species Bacillus sp. Brlt_9. The sequence continues at coordinate 127,233 of NZ_JAYJLO010000002.1, forward strand.
TATAATATAAATAAGTAACATAATATGTAAGTATCAGCAATTGAAAAGTGAAAGGAGGAATCCAATCTATAGAAAGAAGCTGAACTTGTACCCCCTATTTTTTCTACCCACACCGTATTTGTACAATCATAAATTTCCAAATGAAAAATTGTCGTAAGAGTATATTGTGAAAATAATGGATAATACATGGAAATCTCATAGCATGATAAGGTAAAATGGACAGGATAATGAGAAAATTACCGTTCATAAGATGAGGAGATACATGTATGGAAGTTGTAGAGGCATTAAAAGATATAAGCCAAATTGAGGCTATGAAAAAGTATTTAAAAGAGCACTCGCAGCGAGATTATCTTTTATTTGTTATTGGAATTAACACTGGATTAAAGATTACTGAACTACTTAGTATGAAATTTGAAGAGGTATTAAATGAGGATGGAACTGTTAAAGATTTCTACTCTCTTCCTGTAAAAGATGAAAAATTTAAACAAGATATTTATTTAAATACAAAAGTAAAAGAAGCACTTGTAGAGTATGTACAATCTATTGATGCTCAAAGAGAAAGTTACGTATTTCAATCTAATAAAACGACAAATTCAATTACGCGTCAACAAGCGTATCGTGTAATTCATAATGCTGCTGAAGCAGTTGGGATTATTGGTAAAATCGGAACAAACTCAATGAGAAAAACGTTTGGATTTCATGCTTACAAAAGAGGGATAGCGATTGCGCTATTACAAAAACATTTTCATCACGCGACACCTTCAGAGACATTAAAGTATTTGGGAATCTCAAAAGATGAAGAATTTAAAACAGAGATTGATGTCGATTTGTAAAAGCCGTAACTAAAAATTTTAGGAGGCGGGAATATGAATATTAGAGAGAGTGAATTACCGGGCATTGGATGTAAATTTGAAGTAATTACAAAAGGTAATGAAAAAATGGTTATCGTTATTCATGATGATGGTCGAAGAGAAATGTATCATTTTGATGTGGATCACGATGAGAGTGTTTCAAGCATTTCTCTTCGTGATTCTGAAGCGAGACAAATTGCAGCTATATTAGGCGGAATGGTATATAGACCGCAAGCGTTAGACACAATTGAGATGGCTTTTGAAGGATTATCGATTGAATGGTTTAAGGTGGAGAATCATGCACCAGTCGTACAAAAAACAATTGGTAGCTTACATGTCAGAAAAACATATAACGTAACGATTATTGCTATTTTGAAAAAGAATATGAAGAAATTCTTTAATCCAGGTCCAGACTCTATTATTGAAGCTGGCGATATGCTCGTGTTGTCGGGTGAAAGACATGAAGTGAAAAAAATTATTAATGAATTGCTTTCAGCAGGAGGTGATTCCTAATCGATGGATACTTTAGTCTTTGAAGTTGGAACTGCGTTAGTATTAGTCGCTTTTGCAGCTATTCTCGCTGCAAAGTTAAAGTTCTCGATTATTCCGTTTCTCATTATACTCGGTATGCTAGTAGGACCTCATGCTCCGGATTTAGGGCTTATCGATTTAAGATTTATTGAAAGCGGAGAAGTTATTTCCTTCCTCGGCCGTATTGGCGTCATATTCCTCCTATTCTATTTAGGTTTAGAATTCTCAATAAAAAAATTAATTAAATCAGGAAAGTCGATTGCTTTTGGGGGAACCGTTCATATATCACTTAATTTTATATTAGGTTTACTTTACGGATATATAATGGGTTTCCCCTTATTAGAAACATTAATCATTGCTGGAATCATAACAATTTCATCAAGTGCAATTGTTGCAAAGGTAATTGTTGATTTAAGAAGATCTGGTAATAAAGAGACTGAACTTATTTTAGGGATTATTATGTTCGATGATATCTTTTTAGCTGTATATTTGTCAGTCGTTTCAGGGTTAGTACTCGGTGGTGCAACATCATTTGTAGGTGCTCTTACATCGGTATTAATTGCAGTAGGGTATATGCTGCTATTTTTTGTAATCGCTAGAAAAGCTACACCGTTTCTAAATAAAGTATTAGATATTTCATCAAATGAAATTTTTATTATCGTAATATTCGCTATTTTATTCTTTGTAGCAGGATTTTCAGAAACGATTCATGTTGCTGAGGCAATTGGAGCGTTATTGTTAGGACTCGTCTTTTCTGAAACAGAGCATAGTGATCGCATCGAGCACCTCGTCGTTCCATTTCGTGATTTCTTTGGAGCTATATTCTTTTTTAGCTTCGGTTTAAGTATAGATCCGTTTTCACTTGGTGGAGCAGTGTGGTTGGCTTTAGGAGCAGTTCTTATTACACTTATCGGTAATTTTACAGCCGGAATGATGGCGGGACGTAAAGCGGGCTTATCGCATAAGGCTTCCACAAATATTGGATTAACCCTCGTATCGCGCGGAGAATTCTCCATTATTGTAGCCAATATCGGCATAGCGGGCGGCTTAATGGCAGCGATTAAACCGTTCTCTGCACTGTACGTTTTAATATTAGCATCGTTAGGTCCATTATTAACGAAAGAGTCTGGGAGAATATACTCTCTATTAGATAAGATATTTAAATGGAGTGCTAAAGAACGTGCGAAGCGAGAAAAAGAAGTTGGATAGTATAAATAAGGGGAGGCTGCGTAAACTTCATGCAGTCTCCCTTTATTTATATACTGTTACTAATGTCGTTTTTTGTTGGTAAGTCGATATATCTTAATAATCGCCGATATATTTTCAAGCAGCAATCAGTATAATTTCATTTACCAACACCCCATTATCTGAATTTCATCAACTATTAATCAGTTGCCTTCCTATTTAAAAACGACTACAATTTTACTGTTATAGATGAACGAAAAAATAGAATAGGAGGGGAGACTATGCCAAGGAAAGTATGGCTATTAGTAGCTGGGATGATTATTAATGTCACGGGTGCTTCTTTTTTATGGCCTTTTAATACAATTTATTTGCATGATCACCTAGGAAAATCTTTATCTGTGGCCGGAATGGTATTAATGATCAACTCGCTTACTGGTGTAATCGGAAACTTGCTCGGCGGTGTTTTATTTGATAAATGGGGCGGTTATAAATCAACTTTAGTAGGGATTGTCATTACACTCGTATCGATTTTAGGTCTTGTGTTCTTCCACGGTTGGCCGTTATATGTTGTATGGCTAGCGTTAATCGGATTCGGTTCTGGAATGGTCTTCCCATCGATGTATGCGATGGTTGGTACGGTTTGGCCAGAGGGCGGAAGGCGAGCATTTAATGCAATGTATGTTGGACAAAACGTTGGTATTGCGATCGGAACAGCGTGTGGTGGATTAGTTGCATCGTATCGTTTTGATTATATTTTCTTAGCGAACTTTATTTTATACTTTGTATTCTTCTTAATTGCTTTTATCGGATTCCGTGGTATGGAAGACAAAAAAGAGTCAGGAGTGCAAAAAGAAGTCGAAACGGAAAAAGGCTGGTCACTTACACCAGGATTCAAAGCACTTCTTATCGTGTGTGTAGCATATGCTTTATGCTGGGTTACATACGTACAGTGGCAAGGGGCAATTGCAACGCATATGCAAGAATTAAACATTAGCCTTCGTCACTACAGTTTATTATGGACGATAAACGGAGCGATGATCGTTTGTGCGCAGCCATTAGTTAGTATGTTAATTCGCTGGATGAAGCGTTCTTTAAAACAGCAAATTATGATTGGAATCGTCATTTTTGCGGCGTCATTTATTGTGTTAAGTCAAGCGCAGCAATTTACGATGTTCCTCGTTGCGATGGTAACATTAACAATTGGTGAGTTATTCGTATGGCCGGCAGTTCCGACCATTGCAAATATACTTGCGCCAAAAGATAAACTTGGATTTTATCAAGGCGTTGTAAATAGCGCAGCGACTGTAGGGAAAATGTTCGGACCGGTCGTTGGCGGGGCAATTGTTGATTTATACAATATGGAAGTATTGTTTATAGCAATCATGGTAATGCTTGTAGTAGCGATTATTGCAACGAGCATTTATGATAAACGAGTAAAAGTAGAAGAAACAGTTGAAGAAAAAATTGCAGTTTAGTTTGACGGAACATGTAACATGTTTTAGAATATATTTAAATAAAACAACCTTTTGAACAAGGGAGATAGCTCGGCTGTCCTAAGACGAATTCGTTAGTTATTTAGAGTAACGATTAACCGAGAAGCCCCGCTTTAAGTAAGCTCTTTAGAGATACGAGGCGGAAGGTAGTTCACATTCACTCATATGTGTAATAACAGTGAGAAGGAGTAGTAGTAATAGAAGCTGGTTTAGAGAGTTGACGGTCGGTGCAAGTCAATCCACGTTTCGTTATGAACTCGCCTTTGAGTTGCAGTTGTGAAACTAATAGTAGCAATTGCCGTTAATCCACGTTACGGATCTAAGCGAATGTATATTTGTACATTAATTTAGGGTGGTACCGCGGGAATCTATAACCTCTCGTCCCTTTCTAGGGATGAGAGGTTTTTTGTATTTTGGGCGGTGAAAATAAATAGAATTTCAAGGAGGGTATCTCATGAGCTTTAATCATCAAGAAATTGAGAAGAAGTGGCAAGGGTACTGGGAAGAGAATAAAACATTCCGTACGCCAGATGAGACAGAAAAACCAAAATTTTATGCACTAGATATGTTCCCATATCCATCAGGTGCAGGCCTACACGTAGGACATCCAGAAGGTTATACAGCGACGGATATTCTATCTCGTATGAAGCGTATGCAAGGATATAACGTTCTTCATCCAATGGGATGGGATGCATTCGGTCTTCCAGCAGAACAATATGCACTTGATACTGGAAACAGCCCAGCTGAATTTACAGAGCATAATATTAATACGTTCCGTAACCAAATTAAATCATTAGGTTTCTCTTACGATTGGGACCGTGAAGTAAATACAACAGATCCAAACTACTACAAGTGGACACAATGGATTTTCCTAAAATTATTTGAAAAAGGCTTAGCTTACGTTGATGAAGTACCTGTAAACTGGTGTCCAGCACTTGGTACAGTACTTGCAAACGAAGAAATTATTGACGGTAAGAGTGAGCGCGGCGGACATCCAGTTGAGCGTCGTCCGATGAGACAGTGGATGTTAAAAATTACAGCTTACGGAGATCGTCTATTAGAAGATCTAGATGAGCTTGATTGGCCAGAAAGCTTAAAAGATATGCAACGTAACTGGATCGGTCGTTCTGAAGGTGCAGAAGTACACTTCAACATCGACGGTACAGACGAGAAATTCACAGTTTTCACAACGCGTCCTGATACATTATTCGGTGCAACATACTGTGTACTTGCTCCGGAACATGCACTTGTTGCAGAAATTACAACAGTGGAACAAAAAGAAGCGGTAGAAGCTTACATTAACGCTGTAAAAATGAAGAGTGACCTAGAGCGTACAGAACTTGCGAAAGAAAAAACTGGTGTATTCACTGGTGCTTACGCAGTTAACCCAGTAAACGGTGAGAAATTACCAATCTGGATCGCTGATTACGTTCTGGCAACTTACGGAACAGGTGCTGTTATGGCAGTTCCAGCTCATGATGAGCGTGACTATGAATTCGCATCAGTATTCAATCTTCCAATGAAGGAAGTTGTAAAAGGCGGAGACATTACGAAAGAAGTGTACACAGGTGATGGTGCACACGTAAACTCAGCATTCCTTGATGGATTAAATAAAGAAGAAGCAATCGCGAAAATGATTGAATGGCTTGAAGTAACGAGCGCAGGAAATCAAAAAGTAACGTACCGTCTACGTGACTGGTTATTTAGCCGTCAACGTTACTGGGGTGAGCCAATTCCAGTTATTCACTGGGAAGATGGCACCATGACAGCTGTGAAAGAAGAGGAGTTACCATTAGTTCTTCCGAAAACAGAAAACATCCGTCCTTCAGGTACAGGTGAATCACCACTTGCTAACATTGACGAGTGGGTAAATGTTGTTGACCCTGAAACTGGTAAAAAAGGTCGTCGTGAAACGAACACAATGCCACAATGGGCTGGTAGCTGCTGGTATTACTTACGTTACATCGATCCAAACAACAGCGAAGCACTTGTAGATCCTGAAAAAGTAAAACAATGGCTTCCAGTTGATATTTATATCGGCGGAGCGGAGCACGCTGTACTTCACTTACTATATGCTCGTTTCTGGCATAAAGTATTATACGATATCGGTGTAGTTCCAACGAAAGAGCCGTTCCAACAATTATTCAACCAAGGTATGATTCTAGGTGAAAACAACGAGAAAATGAGCAAATCAAAAGGTAACGTTGTAAACCCTGATGATATCGTAGCAAGCCATGGTGCAGATACACTTCGTCTATACGAAATGTTCATGGGACCATTAGATGCTTCAATTGCTTGGTCTGAAAATGGTCTTGACGGAGCTCGTCGTTTCCTAGATCGCGTATGGCGTCTATTCGTTCAAGATAACGGTGAACTAAGTGAGAAAATTACTGATGCACCAAATAAAGAGCTTGAAAAAGCTTATCACCAAACAGTGAAGAAAGTGACAGAAGACTATGCAGAGCTTCGCTTCAACACAGCGATTTCTCAAATGATGGTATTCATTAACGATGCATACAAAGCTGAAACACTTCCAAAAGAATATGTAGAAGGTTTCGTAAAAATGATTGCACCAGTTGCACCTCATATCGGGGAAGAAATATGGAGCAAACTTGGATATAATGAAACAATCACATATGCAAGCTGGCCAACATTTGATGAGTCTAAACTTGTAGAAGATGAAGTTGAAATCGTTGTTCAAGTTATGGGGAAAGTTCGCGCAAAACTAACAATGAGTAAAGACGCATCAAAAGAAGAAATGGAACAACTGGCACTTGAAGCAATTCAAGACCAAATTGAAGGGAAAACAGTTCGTAAAGTAATTGTTGTTCCTGGAAAACTTGTTAACGTTGTTGCAAACTAATGAATAAAAGAAAAGCTCAGAGCGTTTATGCTCTGAGCTTTTTTGTGTAGAAAATAATCTCTGGATCACCTTCATCTAAGTTTTCAATCATTCCACTGCGTATAAAACCATTCGTATTAAATACTTTCTGCATACTTTCATTCGATTTGTTCGTTGAAGAAAAGATTTTTTGAGTAGGAGAATGACTTAACATATATGAAATTAACGAGCTTGCATAGCCTTGCCTTCTTTTAGTTGGCGAAACAATGATTAATGAGAGGAAAGTACAACCAAAGAAACTTGTATCGTATGTTAGAAAACCGGAAATAGAATTATCTTCTTTTACAATGACGCATCTGCCTTCATCAATAGTGTGCTTAATATAATCTCGCCTACTATCGTTTCCGATTACATCAATATCTATATGTAAGATTGAATCTAAATCATCAATAGAAGCCTTTGTTACGTTTTTCAATAGAAATACCTCCTAAAAAAATATTCAGTTAATTAATTTTAGCATGAAAGAAGAAAAAGGAGCGGAATTCTAGTGCAGACAAACACCTATTTTTCTATGGGAAATATGATAAAAAAGGTAGGCTAAATTGAGTAGAAGAGGTGAAAGGAATGAAAGGGATGGACAATAATGCACCACATGGCTTCTTCGGAGGTGGATCGGGTAGTTATGAACAAATGATGTTAATGGGAGGAGCTGGCCAACAAGGATACGGTGGAATTCCGAGCTGGATGGATGGATCAGCAGGAGGGTTCCCAACATCGGTAGCTGGCATGCAAACTGGAATGCCTACATCAATGGGAGGCTTTTCGACATCAGGAGTTGGAATGCCTACAGTAACAGGAGGGTTTCCGACATCAGTAGCTGGCGTACAGACAGGATTTCCGTTACCGGGAGTAGGTGTTGTAGCTGGAGGAATAGGTGGGTATCCGCAAGTTGTTCACGGACATCACGGACATCACCACCATCAAGGCCAACAAGGTCATCATGGACACCACCAACAAGGTCACCACGGACATCACGGACATCACCACCATCAAGGCCAACAAGGTCATCATGGACACCACCATCAAGGTCACCACGGACATCACGGACATCACCACCATCAAGGCCAACAAGGTCATCATGGACACCATCACCAAGGTCACCATGGTCATCAAGGTCAACACGGTCATCACCACCATCAAGGCCATCATGGTCAACAAGTACATCACCACGGACATCATCACATTCATCCGCAAGCTGTTCTTTATCAAATGCACCAAGGCCACCACGGTCAGCACGGCCATCATGGTCAGCACGGCCATCATGGTCAGCACGGCCATCATGGTCAGCACGATCAACATGGTCAGCACGGTCAACATGGACACCACGGTCATCAAGGCCAACATGGTCACCAGGGCCAGCAGGGTCAACAACACCAACAATATCAGCAATATCAACAACAGCAACAATCTTCTCCTTGGGCAGGTGGAATTGGAGCGGGAGCAGCAGGAGCAGCGGCAGGAGCGGCTAGCATTAGTGGAGCAGCAGGGCACGCGGGACACGTGGGTCATTAATGAACCAAATGAAAAAAGACATAATAAAAAACTGCCAGGAAATCCTAGCAGTTTTTTTCAGCTTCTTTGCGTTGACGCTCGATTTCAGCACGAAGTTGTGGCTCTGGTGCTTGCCAGCCTTCTGGTTTGAGAATTTTGCCATCGCCTTCACGGAATCGAGGTTTCCCATCAGGGAATAGTTTTGCCATATTTGCGTTATTTACAATTTCGAATCCTTTATCAGGACGTACGCCCATTTCAGCAAACGTTCCGAATGCAAAGTAAATAAGGTCAATTAGTGCATCATATTGATCTTCAACAGTCGTTGCTTCTAGAAATTCTTCTAGCTCTTCTTGCATAAAACTTGCACGGATTTTTGCACGCTCTTCTGTTAGTTTTGTTGGAGTATTTGTCACAGGATGTCCGAACTCTTCATGCATTTTTGCAACAAGTTCATATCCTTTATCTAAACCTTTTTCGTTTGTCATGTTGTTTCATCCTTTCTCGCTTTGTCCGAATCTCATTGTAACATAGGGTGATTATGAAATGAAAAGGGACTGTTCAAAAGTTTCATCTTTTAGTTCAGATAGCGATAGTGAAAGATTATATCGATTTAACGACAAAACCTGTTAAAAAAAGAAAGCCATCCCGAAATACTTTTGGGACGGCCCTGCTCGTTATTTTTCTTCTTTTATTAAAATGGATAAAATAAGATCGATGCCAAACATACCAACGAGCAACATTGGTATAACGACAAGTAAATAACGTGTGAAGGAAACATTTTTTAAGTATGTATGAGCAAATAAAAAGACGCCGAGAAATAAAATACCATTTAAAATAGGCTTTACTAATTTTTTAGACATAAGCTCCCCCATAAATATCTTCTCTCTCTATCTAAAATAAAAACTCCTCTTTCCGTTGTATCATGCTGGAGAGAGGAGTTCAATCATTTCTCATTCAATCACACCAGAATTTGTAATATTTACGGTGTATTTTATATGAACCGGAACATCTTTATACATTTGTCTCCATTCTTCTAATTTGAATGGGCGATAATGTTGCTTATACTTTGCACCTAGCCCGAGAGGATCGACGCCTAAAGATTTAAGGTGCTTAATTAACTTAGCAGCTTGTTTATTTAATTGTTTTTGGACATCTTTTTCAATGTTTTTTGTGTTCTTGTTATTTTCTAAGTTAATTTGTTTTGATAGTTCTTGAATACGTGCATCAAGACGAACGTTAATGAAAAAGGAAGGCTTCCCGTTTTTAATTTTTATATCGTAAGTTGGAACAGAACGAATATTATTAATCATTACGTACGCGGAATCTGTTTTAAATTCATGTGAATCTAATTTATGTTTCTCTAATAGTCCTTTAAATATGAACATATCTTTTTCCGCAATTTTACCGATATATTTATCCTTTTTAAAAAGGCCAATCCCGGTAATTTTTATTTTATCACCATGCTTTTTTAGAATGGGAATATAGTAGTCTTTTCCTTCTTGATAATAGCGAAATGCTCCTATATGTAGATTATCCGCTGGTAAAGGTCCGGTCTCCATATTATGTTCTAGCAATTTTTTTATATAAATTGCAACGTTGTATGAAGTCGAATATTTTCCTTTTAAAAGTTCAGTACCATTCCCATCTAATAAAGCAGCATATAAAGCGTTCCCTATATTCACATCTCGTAGTAATGTATCGAATGAAGTAGACATTCCTGTTTTGGCAAGTCTTATCGTATATAGAGCAACACGCATTTGTCCGCTAGCAAATGGTTGGGAAGACTCTAAAGATGTGTTTGCTTTTACTTGTTTTACCGCATTTGCGGTACCTTCAAAAACTTGAACTTTATTTCCTTTTTTCTGAATGGGACAAACGAATGTTACTTTTACTTTATTATCCTTTGCAACGTCAAATACAGTTCCTTGAATAAGCTGTACATCATCAATAATATTTTTTTGTAAACATCCAGTTAGACTGAAGAATGTTATACAAGAAATAAGTATTAATTTGCTTGTGCTTTTGATTTTTTCCATTTTCTTTTCACCCACACAATAATAAATAGAATTGGGACGTATACATAAATGAGCCAAAAACTAACTTTTGATGCATTACTAATAAAGTTATTAATATCATGTCTGTTTGTTAAAAGTTGTGAAACAATGAGAGTGATAAGGATAAAAGCGATTAAAACACCTCTTTGTTTTACACGGAATATTTCGTGAGTGCCTCTCATTGCCGCCCATAACGGAAGGATAAAACTTGTAATAATAACGAGTGCATAGCCTGAAATCGCAATATATTCTAGCCTTTCTATGAATGGTAATTGAATGACTTGGGTCATAGAAAGTTGTGACCATATTGTTTTTAATAATTGTTTTTCACTAAAAAAAGTAAAGGCTAAAAGGGTACTAAATAAATATAGAAGATTTGAAAATAGTGCTCCGTATTGAGCGTATTTATGAGATTGCATAGGCTTTTTTACAAAAGGATAAACCATGAGGTAAACTTCAAAGCCTGTCATACTGTATATTGACACATTGGCGGCATTTAAAATATCTGAAAAAGAATGTGTGAATATAGGGAGTAAATTATCCCAATGTGAGTATTTCAAAACAAATAGGCTGAGAAGTAAATACCCAAGTGTACCACCAACAGATATAACACAAATACCAGTAATGACACGAAAGCCAGAAGAAATAATGTAATAACTAACTAAGCATAAAAAGATTGTTAACATAAAGGTGGAAGCGGTAGGGAACATCCATACTTGAATAATTTCAACGTATGTTCGAATGACGGAAATACTGACGATTAGAAAATAAGCCATAAAGATGATACTAATACCATTTCCCAGCCATTTTCCAAATGTTTGTCGATGTAAATCAATTAAGTTTCCATTTGTTTCTTTTAATAAGACATACATCATCCATATAAGAATATGGATACAGAGTCCTGTGATTACCACTCCCATCCAGCCGTCGTATCCAGCAGCTTTTGCAATAATTCGAGCGAATCCGAGAACACCAGCACCAAACTGTGCACTGTGAATTAAGAAGAAAACAAAGATAGGAGATATTTGATATTTCTCTTGAACTTTACTCATCAATGCACCTCATTCCTTAATCATCAAAATCCGATCTATGTTTTGTTGAAATCCCCTTTGCAGCTTTTTTTACATGTTGTGGCCTTGCTTGTACATCACGTGTATCAATCATTGTTAAAGGAAAGCGAATCCAAGAATCTTTAACAGATTGTTGTCTTGTTGGGTAGAACAAAGCGTACGGCTTGCGTAAGGAAGTAAGTCTAAATAGATGCGTAAATAAGAAGATAAATCCAAGAGAAATCCCGAAAAGTCCTCCTATTTCTGCAAATATGAGAAACGGGAAACGTAGTAATCGAACCGCATTACCCATTTTATAAATAGGTGTAATAAAGGAAGCGAGTGCTGATAAGGCAACGATAATTAATAAAATATTACTCGTTAAACCAGCTTGTACAGAGGCTTGCCCAATTACGATACCGCCTACAATACCGAGCGTTTGACCAACTTTCATCGGTAACCTCGCGCCAGCTTCTCTCAGTAAGTCGATTGCAAGTTCTAAAAAGAGTGCTTCAATTAAAGGGGGGAACGGTACTTGTGCCCTTGATAAAATCAAAGTTTCAAGTAAATCACTTGGAATAAGTTCATAATGATAATTTAAAACTGCAACGTATAACGGTGTAGCACAGATTGAAAATAGAACGGCGATTAGTCTTAAAATCCTTGAAAATGTAGCGTATAGCCAAGAGACATTATAGTCTTCTGGTGAAATGAAAAAATCGAAATAGGATACAGGTGTTAGTAAAACACTTGGAGAACCATCAACAAAAATAGCGATTTTCCCATCGATTAGTGCTTTTGTAACTCTATCAGTGCGTTCTGTATTGATATAGAGAGGAAAAATCGACTTTTCTCCCATTAATTCTTGTATATAAGCACTATCATTAATTTGATCATATTCAAGAGCGCGTAAAGACTCTTCTAGAAAATCTACATTATCCTTTTCGGCGAGGTTGTCTAAATACATCATGACAACTTTTGTTTTTGAAAACTCACCGATGATCATCTCTTTTGTCTGTAAATCTAAAACAGGAAGACGTTTTCGAACTAAATTAATATTTGTATCAATATCCTCTACAAAACCTTCTTGCGGACCAATAACAGTCGATTCGTTTAAAGGAGGAGTTGGCGCACGATAATTATCAATTGCAATGTTTGCGAGCATACACTTTTGATCGTGTTGATTTACTTGAACAATCGCATGCCCCTTTAAAACCATATCCTCAATTTTTTGTAAATCGTTCGTAATTGTAATGCCGCTCATCGGAATATGTTCTTTCAGCTCTTCTAGTGAAGCGTTAGGTCGTTCTAAAAGAGTAGGCATTAAATACTTTTGCAATTTCTCACCATCAAGCGAAGGTCGATAGTAAGAAATCCAATAAGGCATTGTTTCATCGTCAGATGTGTGATAATTAACAAAATCACTAGACTGTTTGAGCTTCTCGAGTAAATTTTGTAGAGAATGAATACGGTCTTTTTCTGGTTTTGTAAAATCATAAATACTATTATTTCCGGAGTGTTGCTGTTTATTTTGAGGTGAGTCGCCTTGTTTAGAGTGTTGTTGCTGATCTTGAGCCGAGTCATCTTGTTTAGAGCTTTGCTGTTTATGCTGATTTGAGTCATCTTGTTTAGAGCTTTGTTGTTTATCCTGAGCTGAGTTGCTTTGTTTAGAATCTTGCTGTTTATGCTGATTTGAGTCATCTTGTTTAGAGCTTTGCTGTTTGTGCTGATTTGAGTCATCTTGTTTAGAGCTTTGTTGTTTATCCTGAGCTGAGTTGCTTTGTTTAGAATCTTGCTGTTTATGCTGATTTGAGTCATCTTGTTTAGAGCTTTGCTGTTTATTCTGATTTGAGTCATCTTGTTTAGATTGTTGTTTTTTATCTTTGGCCGAGTTGTCTTGCTTGGAGTGTTGTTGTTTATCTTGAGATGAGTCATCCTGTTGAGATTGTTGCTGCTGATCCTGATCCTGGGAAGACTCCTTATGCTCTTCTTTTTGTTGCTCGACCTTGCTACCTTTATTATGTTTCATACTTCTAGTCTGTTTTTGGTTATCATCCTCTTGATTGCTAGGTTGTTGCTCGGAGTTGTCTGTTTCGTTTTTCTCTGTTGTATTTGATTCTTTTTTCTTACGTAGCCAATTCCAAATCATATGTATTCCCTCTTTAATTGTGTAATATAGTGCTATTTTGTGGCTAATTTTGTATATTATTCATTTATTTATGAAAAGAAGAAGGAGTTTGGTTTGCATAGAAAAAAACATGTAGTAAGCAGTTCATACTTATAACGGGAAGAGGGAGAGTCTGTGCAAATTGTAAAAAAGGAGAAGTTTATTTTAAAAGAATTTACGTTTGAAAATGGAAGGGAAATTCCTGTTCAAATGGGGTATGAGACGTATGGTACTTTAAATAGAGAAAGGTCAAATGCGATTTTGGTTTGTCATTATTTTAGTGCAACTAGTCATGCGGCAGGAAAATATACAGCGCATGATGAGGAGTCTGGTTGGTGGGATGGTTTAATTGGACCTGGAAAAGCAATTGATACAAATAAATACTTTGTTATATGCACTGATAATTTTTGTAATGTGCAAGTGAAGAACCCTTATGTAATTACAACGGGACCGAAATCGATTAATCCGGAAACTGGAGATGAGTATGCGATGGATTTTCCGGTTTTTACATTTCTTGATGTAGCTCGTATGCAATATGAGTTAATAAAAGATATGGGAATCGTAAGGCTACATGCTGTAATGGGACCGTCAGCTGGCGGGATGATTGCGCAGCAATGGGCTGTTCATTATCCTCATATGGTAGAGCGGATGATTGGTGTTATTACGAATCCGCAAAATCCAATTATTACGTCGGTAAATGTAGCGCAAAATGCAATTGAGGCTATCAGGTTGGATCCAAGTTGGAAGGGCGGAAAATATGGAGAAGAGCAGCCAATGAAGGGACTTCATTTAGCGAATAGAATGATGTTTATGAATGCATTTGATGAGCATTTTTATGAAACAACATTCCCTCGTAATAGTATAGAAGTAGGCCCTTATGAAAGGTTTTCTACATTAACATCATTTGAGAAAGAAATAAATAAAGTGACATATAAAAGTATAGAGTTAGTAGATGCAAATTCGTGGATGTACACTGCGAAAGCAGTTTTATTACATGATATTGCGCATGGATTTTCGTCTTTAGAAGAGGCATTGTCTAACATAGAAGCAAATGTACTTATGATTCCGTGCAAACAAGACCTGCTTCAGCCGTCACGTTATAATTATAAAATGGTAGACATGTTGCAAAAACAAGGAAAATATGCGGAAGTGTATGAGATAGAAAGTATAAATGGGCATATGGCGGGAGCGTTTGATATTCATTTATTTGAAAAGAAAGTTTATGAATTTTTAAATCGGAAAGTGTCTAGCCTTGTGTAGAAAATAAATGGTGTGAAAAAGGTGCGATGTATGTAGTAGGCACCTTTTTTTACATGATTTGTAGACGGAAAATATATGTGGCAATTGCTATACCGAAGAATGCGATACTAAGCAATAGAAATAAGAATGACATTTCTTGTGGTGATTTTATCTTTTTATTATTTTTCATACTAAGTGCAATAATTGCGGCGATTAAGAAAACGATGCCCATAATGAAAAGAAAAAGTGTCATTTTCATTGACTCCTCTCATAAAACAAGTATATTGAGGATACAATGCACGAGTTATGTTTGTAAAGAATAAGTTTTGCGAGAAAATTGAGAAATAAATTTTCCATTCTTTGCGTTCTTTCTTTCGCATGCTAAAATTGATTAGAAATGATTATGTAAAGAAGAAACTAAAGGTTTTATTGTATATAAGGAGGAACGACATATGACAGAAGTTAAAACAATTACTACAGAAGAAGTGCAAGAGCGTTTAGAAAATGGAGAAACTTTATTTTTAGTAGACGTAAGGGAAGATGAAGAAGTAGCGGCAGGCAAAATTCCAGAAGCTGTACATATTAAAATGGGCGATATCCCAAATAAAGTAGATTTCTTTGATAAAGAGAATGAATATATCTTTATTTGCCGTTCGGGAATGCGCAGTGAAAATGTATGCCATTATTTAAATGAGCAAGGATTTAAAACAGTGAACATGGTTGGCGGTATGCTTCAATATGAGGGAGAAACTAAATAAGTAGCTTGAAAAACTTGAAACGTGTTTGTTTCAAGTTTTTTTCTTTTGCATACAGTGTACAAAAGGGGGATAGGTAAATGGGGATTAACTTGCGGAAAGTAAAAATTATTAATAATACAGGGGCTGTTAATGTCGGGGATTGTTATGATATCTCACCTTTAGCTGTAGCAAAAATATATGCAGGTGCTGGAGGATCGAGTGCGGCTATTTTTTTAAATGGGAAAAGACAGCCAGAAGCGGTAATTAGGACATCAGTGTTCCTTCCGCCATTAGCAACGAGTACACGTACATTAGGTTCATAGAGGAAAGGTAGAGTGTGATTATGCCTGCTCGTATAAAAGAGTTTGTTATTGTGAATAACACTGGGAATATATTTACCGGTGATAATTTGAGTGATAATTCATTTACTGCTACGAAATCGTATAGTGGTTCTATGGGGTGTACTTGGATTGATGTTGTTACAGTAATAGGGACGGAGACAAAGCTTTGTTTACAGCCAGGTGATTCGGTGACGACAACATATACACGAGGTACTCCTGCTGGTACTGTAACAGGAACAAATATGGGGCAAGGTACAAATGTATCGGGTATAGCACAAGCCGTCCCAAATACAGATAATTTGGATTCAACTGCTGGACTCCCTTAAGGAATTAAGGGAGTTTTTATTATTTAAAATAAAAATAGTCTTTGAGATTATTTTTGTAAATACATATTAAGAAGAGGTTTGTAATGTAAAAAAGATGGTGTGTAGGTGGTGAAAATGTGAGAGAGCGCGATAATAAAAGGCAACAACATTCGTTAAACCCTAATTTTAGAATTTCACCAGAACTTATTGGGCCTACTTTTCCTCCAGTTCCAACTGGATTTACGGGTATAGGGATTACAGGCCCAACCGGTCCACAAGGTCCAACAGGCCCACAGGGACCAAGAGGATTACAAGGTACGATGGGGGAGATGGGCCCGACAGGACCTCAAGGTGTGCAAGGTATACAAGGACCGGTTGGACCAATAGGTGCAACGGGACCAGAAGGACAGCAGGGGCCACAAGGATTGAGAGGACCACAGGGAGAAACTGGAGCGACAGGATCTCAAGGCGTGCAAGGGTTGCAAGGGCCGATTGGTCCAACAGGAGCGACTGGGGCACAAGGAGTACAGGGGATACAAGGATTACAAGGTCCAATTGGTGCAACAGGACCTGAGGGACCTCAAGGGATTCAAGGTGTGCAAGGATTACCTGGAGCAACTGGTCCACAAGGGATACAAGGAGCGCAGGGGATGCAAGGCCCACAAGGACCGAGTGGAAATACGGGGACAACAGGAGCAACTGGTCAAGGTGTTACAGGCCCAACTGGAATAACAGGTCCAACAGGGATAACGGGTCCATCAGGAGGACCTCCTGGTCCGACGGGGCCAACTGGTGCGACAGGTCCGGGTGGTGGACCGAGTGGAAGTACAGGAGCGACGGGAAATACAGGGGCAACAGGAAGTACAGGGGTAACTGGAGCAGCGGGAACTACAGGTCCGACTGGAAGCACAGGAGCACAGGGCTTGCAAGGAATACAAGGGATTCAAGGGCCAATTGGACCAACGGGTCCAGAAGGTCCGCAAGGTATTCAAGGTATTCCTGGTCCGATGGGCGTAACTGGTGAACAAGGAATACAAGGAGTTCAGGGAATTCAAGGGATTACGGGAGCAACTGGAGATCAAGGCCTGCAAGGTATACAGGGACCTATAGGACCTCAAGGTGTAACAGGAGCAACCGGAGATCAAGGTCCACAAGGTATACAAGGGGTACCAGGTCCAACAGGAGCAACGGGACCACAAGGAGTTCAAGGGATACAAGGGCCGATGGGCGAGATAGGACCAACAGGACCAGAAGGACCAGAAGGGCTTCAAGGCCCACAAGGAATCCAAGGTGTGCCAGGACCAGCTGGAGCAACCGGTCCAGAGGGTCCGCAAGGTATACAGGGAATTCAAGGACCGATAGGAGCAACCGGTCCAGAAGGTCCACAAGGTATACAGGGGGCTATAGGACCCCAAGGTGAAACTGGAGCAACAGGAGCACAAGGAGCAACAGGAATTCAAGGTGTACAAGGGAACATAGGAGCAACCGGTCCAGAGGGTCCGCAAGGGGTTCAAGGTACTCAAGGGGAAATAGGTCCAACAGGTCCAATGGGAGCACAGGGAATTCAAGGTATTCAAGGAATCCAAGGTTCGACGGGAGCACAAGGAGTGCAGGGGCCACAGGGAATTCAAGGAATCCAAGGTCCAACAGGAGTAACAGGAGATACGGGCGTAACTGGAGCGACAGGGGAAGGAACTACAGGACCGACAGGAGTAACAGGTCCAACAGGGATAACAGGTCCTTCTGGAGGGCCTGCAGGACCGACTGGTCCCACGGGGCCATCAGGTCCGACGGGAGTGACAGGTCCATCTGGTGGGCCACCTGGACCAACAGGAGCAACCGGGGTGACAGGAGTAACTGGAGGTACCGGGGCGACGGGCTCAACAGGAGTGACAGGAGCGACAGGAGAAACGGGAGCAACCGGGGTTACGGGTTTACAAGGCCCACAAGGAATTCAAGGAGTGCAAGGGATCCAAGGTCCAACAGGCCCGCAAGGTGTTCAAGGACCCCAAGGGATACAAGGAGTAACTGGGGCGACAGGAGATCAAGGTCCACAGGGAATCCAAGGTCCACAAGGAATTCAAGGTCCAACGGGTCCCCAAGGAATTCAAGGAGATCAAGGACCCCAAGGGATCCAAGGTGTGACAGGGGCAACCGGAGCACAAGGTCCGCAGGGAATTCAGGGGATACAAGGTGTGCAAGGCCCGACTGGTCCACAAGGCCCAACCGGAATTCAAGGAGTTCAAGGTGAAATAGGTCCAACTGGTCCCCAAGGTGTGCAAGGATTGCAAGGTCCACAAGGTCCAACAGGGGACACTGGAGCAACCGGAGCACAAGGTCCCCAAGGAATTCAAGGTCCACAAGGCCCTGCGGGAGTAACAGGAGATACGGGGGCAACCGGAGCGACAGGCCCACAAGGAATTCAAGGGCCACAAGGAATCCAAGGTCCTACGGGAGTAACAGGTTCACAAGGCCCAACCGGAGCAACTGGTTCAACCGGTTCGCAAGGAATCCAAGGTCCAACAGGCCCAACTGGAGCTGGAGCAACTGGTGCCACAGGAGCAACGGGTGTGACCGGAGTTAGTACAACTGCAACGTATGCATTTGCGAATAATACATCAGGAACCGCTATTTCCGTTTTATTAGGCGGGACAAATGTACCGTTACCGAACAATCAAAATATTGGTCCAGGGATCACTGTTAATGGTACGAATACTGTATTCACAGTTGCGAACGCAGGGAATTATTATATAGCTTATACAATTAATATAACGGCAGCTTTACTCGTAAGTTCACGTATAACTGTAAATGGGGTTCAACTTGCAGGAACCGTTAATTCACCAGCAGTAGCTACAGGTTCGTTTAATGCGACAATCATTGCTAATTTGTCTGCTGGAGCTGCTGTTAGTCTGCAGTTATTTGGGTTACTTGCAGTAGCTACATTATCTACGACAACACCAGGAGCTACGCTAACTATTATTAGGTTAAGTTAATAGGGAGAAAACCTTGGGGCTTTTATGCCTCAAGGTTTTTTATCTCGTTATAAGTAGGGAGTCTAATTGGTTAGGAAAGTTTCACTTTATTCACTTGAGCAAAAACATCGCAGTTCGAAAATATATTATAATAGAATGAAAAGAGAGAAATTTGGCAGAAAGGGAGGGTGGCGATGCAGGAGATGGTTACAGATTTTTTTGGACGCCCACTTCAAGATTTGCGTATATCTGTCATTGATCGTTGCAATTTTAGATGTACATATTGTATGCCAGCGGAAGTGTTTGGGGCAGATTATGCTTTTTTGAAAGATGAGTTTTTACTGACGTTTGATGAAATTGAGCGTTTGGCAAAACTATTTGTTAGCATCGGTGTACGAAAAATTAGACTTACTGGTGGCGAGCCGCTGCTTCGTAAAGATTTAACAAAGCTTATTGCACGTCTTGTGAAAATTGACGGGCTGTTAGATATAGGGTTAACGACAAATGCGATTCATTTAACGAAACAAGCAAAAGTATTAAAAGAAGCTGGATTACATAGAGTAAATGTTAGTTTAGATGCAATAGATGACGATGTATTTAAGGACATTAATGGCCGAAATATTAATACGAAACCTGTTTTAAAGGGAATTATGGCTGCGAAAGAGGCCGGGCTTGATGTAAAGGTAAACATGGTTGTGAAAAAAGGGATGAACGATCATCAAGTACTTCCGATGGCTGCGTATTTTAAAGAGCAAGGAATCACGCTGAGGTTTATTGAGTTTATGGATGTTGGTAGTACAAATGGATGGAACTTTGATCAAGTAGTTACAAAGCGAGAGTTAATTGAGATGATTCATAGCGTGTATCCGCTTGAACCAGCTGAAGCACATTATTTCGGTGAAGTGGCGAAGCGATATCGTTACGTTGGAACAAATGTCGAAGTCGGTTTTATTACTTCTGTTTCTGAGTCATTTTGTTCTTCTTGTACGAGAGCTAGAATTTCGGCAGATGGAAAGTTTTATACTTGCTTATTTGCGACAGAAGGGTTGGATATAAGGGAACTTCTGAGAGGAAAGCTTTCGGATAATGAGTTACTAAGAGTTATACAAGATGTATGGATGAATAGAAAAGATAGATATTCGGATGAACGGACAGAAGAAAGTGCGAAAAATCGTCCGAAAATTGAAATGTCTTATATAGGAGGATAAGAAAGGGGGCTATCGTATGCAGGAGCGATATTCAAGACAAATATTATTTGCTGGTGTTGGAGAAGAAGGACAGAGAAAAATTAGAGAGAAGCATGTGCTTATTATTGGGGCTGGTGCTCTTGGTGCGGCAAATGCAGAAGCGATTGTTAGAGCAGGTGTTGGAAAAATAACAATTGCGGATCGTGATTATGTAGAATGGAGTAATTTACAAAGGCAACAATTATATACAGAAGAAGACGCGAAGCAGTATAAACCGAAGGCGGTAGCAGCGGCAGAGCATTTAAAAGCGATTAATTCTGAGGTGGAAATAAATCCGGTTGTAACTGATGTAACAGTGCAAGAAATGGAAGAGCTAGTGAATGATGTAGATTTAATATTAGATGCGACTGATAATTTTGAAACGCGTCTCCTTATTAATGATATTTCACAAAAGTATAATATTCCGTGGATATATGGTGGTTGCGTTGGAAGCTACGGAGTAACGTATACAATTTTACCAGGAAAAACACCGTGTTTTCGCTGTTTAATGGAGCATCCGGCGAGCGGAGCAACATGTGATACAGCGGGTATTATACAGCCGGCAGTACAATTAGTAGTTGCGCATCAAATAACGGAAGCGCTGAAAATATTAGTAGAAGACTACGGGGCGCTTCGCGAAACGATGTTATCGTTTGATCTTTGGAATAATCAACAGATGGCATTTAAAGTGAATAGGCAGAAAAAAGATACATGTCTATCTTGCGGAAGATTACGTACATATCCAAGTTTAACATTTGAAGCACAAACGAAAACAGAAGTGTTATGTGGCCGAAATACGGTACAAATCCGTCCAGGTGTGCGGAATGAGTTTAATTTAGAGGGAATTAAAAAGCGCTTACAAAGAAGTGTGGATGTGAAAGCTACTCCGTACTTATTATCATTTCCGGTAGAAGAGTTTCGTTTTGTTTTATTTACAGATGGCAGGGCGTTTATTCATGGGACGAATGATATAAATGTAGCAAAACGTTTATATGCAAGATATATAGGTTGAACCTAAAGAAACCCTTTAGGTTCAACAGAGAGAAGATTAAGACTTTCTCGCATAATCTCCACTTTTTCCACCTGTTTTTTCAAGTAAGTACGTTTCGCCAATAATCATACCTTTATCAACAGCTTTACACATATCGTAAACGGTAAGAGCGGTAGCTGAAGCGGCTGTTAAAGCTTCCATTTCAACACCGGTGCTACCTTCTGTTTTAACTTTTACTTCAATAAGTAATCGATATTGTTCTTCGGATTGTTTCCAATCGAAAGAAACGTCAACACCTTTTAATAATAAAGGATGGCACATTGGGATAATATCAGAAGTGCGTTTCGCAGCCATAATACCAGCGATTTGTGCAACTGCTAATACGTCACCTTTCCCGATTTCGTTGTGAGAGATTTTATCGTAAATTTCTTTTGTAACGACAATGCTAGAGCACGCAATTGCTGTTCGAACGGTTGCTTTTTTGTCGCTTATATCAACCATCTTCGCGCGTCCTTGGTCATTAAAGTGTGTGAATGAAGACATGGAATTCCTCCTTGAAGTAATTTCTATTTAATATATAAAGTTTAATCGAGATAAAAAAAATTGCAAATATGGGGTGAGAAACGATGGTAGAAAAACGAATTCCGATTCAAGTTGCTGAGGCAGTAGAGAGAGTAATGAAATCTTCGAAGAATGGTGAAGTAGAAGAGGTTTCTATTACGGAAAGTTACGGGAGAATTCTTGGGGAGGATGTTGTCTCTGATCATGACGTTCCTCATTTTGATCGTTCTCCTTACGATGGTTTCGCAATCCGAGCAGAAGATACGAAAGAAGCGAATCAAGAGAATGCGATTGAGTTTGAAGTAATAGGAGAAATTGGGGCGGGATTTGTTTTTACAGAAGAAGTAGGGTCTTTTCAGGCAGTTCGTATTATGACGGGAGCAGCTATTCCAGAAGATTGTGATGCAGTTGTAATGCTGGAGCTGACGGAAGGTTTTGAGAAGAACGGAAAAACGTATATGAAGTTAAAGCGTCCTTTTCATAGTGGTGACAATGTGTCATTTAAAGGAGAAGATATAAAACAAAATCAAGTTCTCGTTCAGAAAGGCGTTGCAATTAATCCAGGTGTTGCGGCTTTATTAGCGACGTTTGGATATAGTACTGTGAAAGTTGTAAAACAGCCTGTTGTTGGTATTGTGACGACAGGAAGTGAATTGTTAGAAGTACATGAGTCTTTACAGCCGGGGAAAATTAGAAATAGTAACTCTTATATGATTGCGGCTCAAATTATGAAAGCCGGAGGTAAAGTCCGTTATTACGGCCAACTTGCTGATGAGCTAGATGCATGCTTTACGGCTGTTCAATCAGCGATGAATGAGGTTGATATTTTAATTACGACAGGCGGTGTATCGGTAGGAGATTATGACTACTTGCCGGCTATTTATGAAAGATTACAGGCAAATGTACTCTTTAATAAAATAGCGATGAGACCAGGAAGTGTAACGACAGTAGCTGAAGTTGATGGGAAGTTACTTTTCGGTTTATCGGGGAATCCGTCAGCTTGTTATGTGGGCTTTGAGTTATTTGTGCATCCGATTATAAAAACATATTTGTATGCGAAGGAACCTCACGTATATAGAGCAGATGCTATTTTACAAAAAGATTTTCCAAAGCCAAATCCATTTACTCGTTTTGTAAGAGCGAACGTGACAATCGAGGACGGTGCATTACAAGCGATGCCGGTCGGTTTAGATAAATCGAGTGCCGTATCTTCACTCGCAGATGCGAATGCTTTTATTGTGTTGCCTGGGGGAACGAGAGGGTTTGAGGCAGGGATGAAAGTATCTGTATTATTGTTAGAGCACGCCGAGGGATGTGATTGGCCATGGGCAAAGCCCCTTCAATCTTACAAATAGTAGGATATCAAAATAGCGGAAAAACAACGCTTGTTGAGAAAATAGTGCATACGTTAGCTGAACGAAAAATGAAAGTTGCTACCATTAAACACCACGGGCACGGAGGATTTCCGGAAGTAGCGCAAAAAGATAGTGAGAGGCACCGAAAGGCTGGTGCTGTCGTTAGTAGTGTAGAAGGCGCTGGATTACTTTCGCTTTCTTCATTAAGAGAGGATTGGTCCTTACAAGACATTATTCGCTTATATGAGTTTTTTGAAGTGGATACAATTTTAATTGAAGGCTATAAAAAAGAGAGCTATCCGAAAGTAGTGTTACTTCGTTCTGCGGAAGACGTTGAACTTCTACATAAAGTAGAAAATATAGTAGCGGTTATTACGTGGCATGATGCTCCCGCAAACTTACGAGAAGAATATAAAGTATTTCATATAATAGAAGAAGATTTGTATATAGACTGGTTTGTACAAACGGTAAGGAGTACGAAATGACAAATACATATTATGAAGTAATTGATACAGAAATCTTGGTTGAAGAGGTAGCGAAGAAGGTTATTCGCCGTGAATGTGGTGCTGTTACAACATTTATTGGAACGGTTAGGGAGTTTACGAAAGGGCGTCGTACATTATACTTAGAATACGTCGCTTACAAAACGATGGCAGAAAAGATGCTAGAGAAAATTGGCTCAGAAGTGAAAGAGAAGTGGCCAGGTACACACGTTGCGATTACACATCGCATCGGTACACTACAAATTTCTGATATCGCGGTTGTAGTTGCTGTTTCAACACCGCATCGTAAAGCGGCTTATGAAGCGAATGAATATATTATGGAACGCATAAAACAAATTGTTCCGATTTGGAAAAAGGAGTTTTGGGAAGATGGGGATTCATGGATTGGTGATCAATTAGAAAAAACGCCATATCCGGCAGGAGAGCCTGGGAGGGAGCTATAAGTATGATTCGAGTATTATTATTTGCGTACTTGCAAGAGGAAGCAGGAACAAGTGAGTTACAAATAGAGAAAGAAAATATTACGGTTGCAGAGTTAAAA
Organism: Bacillus sp. Brlt_9; assembly: GCF_051948935.1. Lineage (NCBI taxonomy): Bacteria > Bacillati > Bacillota > Bacilli > Caryophanales > Bacillaceae > Bacillus > Bacillus sp. Brlt_9. The sequence goes on from NZ_JAYJLO010000002.1 coordinate 151,730, forward strand.
GATGTTGTTGCTAAAGAATATAATGTACCAATGACAGCGCCAATTATGGTTGCGATTAATGAAGAATATGCAAATGAAGATGACAGGGTCCAATCTGGTGATGTTGTTGCGCTAATCCCGCCGGTGAGCGGTGGTTAATATTGGATTTATGAAAACGACTTTCCTATATAGGGAAAGTCGTTTTTTTATAGCAGTTTTGCGAACACTAACGTATAGAACAAGGAGGGTGTTATGAAAAAAATATGTGTAGTTATTATTATGCTATGTTCGGTCTTTTTCTCTTCTCCAATTGATTCTTTCGCGAAAGAATCGAGGGAACAGCTTTTAGAGAGTACATTATTGAATAGGTATTATTCAGTTATTAGACAAGTAACAGAAGATCAATTTGAATGTGCTTCAGTTATAAATGTAAAGCGTCTCGGTAAGAATGGTGAGTTCGTTCCTAGATTTGAAATTACGCTACAATTTCTTACGTTCCAAGGTGCACATAATCCGCCGAATGATAAAGTTACACTTACTTTGGAAGATCATTTAGATCACGTAAAGATAAAGAAAGTGGAGCGAGAAAAGAATGTTTCTAGTGCTATCGCAGAACAAGTTTGTGAACGAGAAAGAGAAAAAATAAAAGCTCACTCTAATGCTTCAGAGTGATAATCTATGACATTCAGTAAAGAAAGGTAATGAGCGATGGACATACTTTTAGCGATTTTACCGGCTCTATTTTGGGGAAGTATTGTGCTATTTAACGTGAAACTGGGCGGAGGACCGTATAGTCAAACACTCGGTACAACGTTTGGTGCACTTATTTTCTCGATTGTTGTTTATATTTTTATGAAGCCCGTATTAACTCCTACTGTTATCGGAGTTGGGATTGTGTCAGGTTTATTTTGGGCACTTGGTCAGGCGAATCAATTAAAAAGTATTGATTTAATGGGCGTTTCGAGGACGATGCCCATTTCAACAGGACTTCAATTAGTTGCGACGACTTTATTTGGAGTCATCGTATTTCATGAGTGGTCTACGACAATATCAGTCGTCCTTGGTGTATTAGCTCTCATTTGTATTATTATCGGCGTTATTTTAACATCACTTCAAAGTGAAGAAGAAAAGAATGCAGAGCAGGCGGGGAATTTTAAAAGAGGCATTATTATTTTATTGATTTCAACAGTCGGTTATTTAGTTTATGTAGTAGTAATTAGACTATTTAACGTAGATGGTTGGTCAGCTTTATTGCCACAAGCAGTCGGTATGGTGTTAGGGGGCATTTTGCTTACTTTTAAACATCATCCATTTAATAAATATGCAATACGAAATATTATTCCAGGGTTAATTTGGGCAGCTGGAAATATGTTTTTATTCATTTCGCAGCCGCGTGTTGGAGTGGCAACAAGCTTCTCTCTATCACAAATGGGAATTATTATTTCAACACTTGGTGGGATCCTTATATTAGGTGAAAAGAAAACGAAACGTCAATTAACAGGCATTGTTATCGGTATCGTTTTTATTATTGCAGCCGGAATTATGTTAGGTATAGCAAAAAGTTAAAGGGGGTATGGAAATGTATAGTGATTTAGCAGGAAAAGTAGTCGTTATTACAGGATCAGCAACTGGTCTTGGAAGAGCGATGGGAGTAAGGTTTGCTAAGGAAAAAGCGAAAGTAGTCATTAACTATCGCTCACGAGAGTCAGAAGCGCATGATGTATTAGAAGAAATTAAAAAAGTAGGCGGAGAAGCAATTGCTGTAAAAGGTGATGTGACGGTTGAGTCTGATGTTGTGAACCTCATTCAATCTGCTGTGAAAGAATTTGGTACACTCGATGTTATGATTAATAATGCCGGGATAGAAAATGCGGTACCATCGCATGAAATGAAGCTTGAAGATTGGAATAAGGTAATTAATACGAATTTAACAGGTGCTTTTTTAGGAAGCCGAGAAGCGATTAAATATTTTGTAGAGCACGATATTAAAGGATCTGTTATTAATATGTCGAGTGTTCATGAGAAAATTCCGTGGCCATTATTTGTGCACTATGCGGCGAGTAAAGGCGGCATTAAACTGATGACAGAAACGTTAGCGCTAGAATACGCACCAAAAGGCATTCGCGTAAATAATATTGGGCCAGGTGCAATAAATACGCCAATTAATGCAGAGAAGTTTGCTGATCCTAACAAACGTGCTGATGTAGAAAGTATGATACCGATGGGATACATCGGAAAACCGGAAGAAATAGCAGCAGTCGCAACGTGGCTCGCTTCCTCAGAGGCCAGTTACGTAACTGGAATTACGTTATTTGCAGATGGCGGGATGACGTTATATCCATCGTTCCAAGCGGGGCGCGGGTAATAAAAAAGGACAAAGAGGTTTACCTCTTTGTCCTTTTTTTAAGCAAAAAAAAATAGCGGCCAGCTATTTTAAATTTAATGATTAATTGTATCTTGAAGATATTCTGTTGCTTGATGTTCAGAAACATTTTGCACGAGTGCAACTTCGCTAATCATCATTTTTCGGGCATTATCTAGCATTTGTTTTTCGCTCGCATTTAAAGCTCTCTCTTTATTGCGGCGAAGTAAATCCCGAACAACTTCTGCGCTATCTTGCAGATTGCCGTTTTTCATTTTTTCCATATTCATTGTATATCTTTGTTTCCAGGAAAGTGATGTATCTGATTCCCCGTTTTGAAATTCAAGAAGTATATCATCTAACGTACCTTTATCTACGATATAACGAATACCTGATTTTTGTAATTGATCCATAGGAAGCATTACTTGCATATCTTTACTAATGATACGTATCACACAGTATTGACGTATAGTTCCTAATATTTCCTTCTCTTCAATGGCTTCGATGACTCCTGCGCCGTTCATTGGATAAACGATTTTATCACCAATTTGAAACAAATCATCCACCTCCATATGTGGTAACCATCTTTAATGGTAACACAAGTGAATAAAAATGTCAAATTTTATATAATACCATAATAATTATATTTGAGTCAATAAGTAAAAGCTCTTTTTTTATATATATTTTTTGCCCTTACTTATCTATGATTTTTTTAGAAAAATAGTACAGGTGAAAAAGGTAGGCATATCCACTTATTTTTAAGCATAAAATGTAAAATCGCTAATACAATATACCTAAATCCGTTCTTTGCAAAGGAGGGAGAGAAGGTGGGGCGCACAATAAAAATTGATATTACAAATAAAGTTGTAGCTAAATTTAGACCAGATTGTTTGGAATTATATACGAGTAAATTTATGATAGGTAAGTTTTATGTCTATACTGAAGGTAAACAATATGTGTTAGAAGACGGATATATATATGAAGACGGAAAATTTTATCGCATCATAGATACGCACCGTGGCAATAATCAAGCGGCGGAGGGCTGCGATCTAGGATGGTGTTAACATGATTCGTGTGAAAGTGTTTGATGAAAGTCACGAAAAAGACTTAGAAGACGCTGTAAATGTGTTTTTGAAAAAGATTGATGATAGTAATTTTGTGGATATTAAGTATCAAGTTGGTGTTTCCATTAACGATGACGAAAACCAAATTTATTGTTTTTCGGCAATGATCGTTTATAAAGCATAAAAAAGAGCTGGGTGAGCCAGCTCTTTTTTATGCTTTATGTTGGGACAACATGTGTCGGTAATACGTTCATAATAGATTGGGTTGTGCCTAAATTCTTTGTCTTTAAAAGAGGCTCCCCAGTCTCATGATTTTGGGCATCTTTACACATACCAAGGTGATAACGATCACCTAAAAATGGATCAATATAAAAACCGTTTTTGAATACTTTATCATTCGGATGTTTTTCATGGTGAATGTCAGAGCAGTTAATGCAATAGAACATAGCTTTCATCCCCTTTTTATTTTTGTTTGAAAAAAGTGAGGGGGTAGTCATTTCGCTCCTAAGGAAATGTTGAGGAGAAGAGAAATAACTACCTACTCAAATGGTGGGCATATTCCTTCTGATTTTTCATATCTCGCGTAGTGTCTCTGAGGGAAGGAGGAGAGACACTACGCATGATATACGTAAGGCTCTTCTTTCAAGATGAATGATGGAGTTTCATATTGAGAGAAGTTTTTATTTTTTGTTGCCTTTGTGAGTATATTATGAGGGAATGCTCAAAGGGTGTTTGTCCTGTTGAAAAAATGTTGACAATTTCTCAACAGTAAAAAAGAATTAGCGTTGACATGAAACTAAAAGGTGTTATATCATCTAAATGAAACCAAAAGGTGTTATATTTGAGTGCTGAATAAAGGAGAATGAAAATGGAACAACAAAATACATTAACTGATATTAAACAAACGATCGTTTTTAACGCGTCTATTCAAAAAGTATGGAATGTAGTATCAACTGCAGAAGGGATTGCGTCATGGTTTATGCCAAATGATTTTGTATTAGAGGTAGGACATGAATTTCATGTGCAATCACCATTTGGGCCATCACCATGTAAAGTGTTAGAAATCGATGAGCCGAACCACCTATCTTTCTCATGGGATACAGATGGCTGGGTTGTTTCATTTAATCTGAAAGACCTAGGAGAGAATAAAACAGAATTTACGTTAATTCACGGCGGCTGGAAACATCCTGATGAAATTCTTCCGAAAGCGAATGCGAAGAGCTCTATTATTCGCGATAGAATGAGCGGAGGCTGGGTAGCGATTGTAAATGAAAAACTGAAAAAGGTTGTTGAAGGCTAAGTGTCCTCATCAGCAGCGAAATATGATGTATTTCAAGCAATTGCTGACCCAACCCGCCGAGAAGTAATACGGTTATTAAGTGATAAAGAGTTACCGATTTCCAAAATAACGGATTATTTTCCGATGAGCCGTACTGCGGTTGTAAAGCATCTTCATATTCTTTCAGAAGCGAATTTAGTAAGCGGAAGAAAGAGCGGAAGAGAGAAGATATATCGTTTGCATCCAGAACCATTAGAGGAATTACAACAGTGGCTCTCGTACTATGAACGTTTTTGGGATAATAAATTGTCCATGCTGAAACATATTGTAGAGAATGAAGAATAAAAGAGGATGACCGAAATGGTCATCCTCTTTATTATTGCTCACTTGTTTGTGTAGCTGGCTTTAATAAAAGCCAAGCGATAATTAATGTACACACTGCTAATACGAAAGTGCTCATATAAATGACGTGTACACTTGCTGCTAATGCGGATTGTGATTCAGTGGCTACGTTTGCTGTAGTTCCGCCGTGTCCGCCAGATACAAGATCAAGGTTTTTAATGCCGCGTGCGTGAATCATCGTATTGAAAATTGTACCGAATATTGCAGCACCTAACGTTTGACTAAATGTATTAATAAATGTGTTTAAACCAACGGCTGTTCCGCGTGTATGAGCTGGTACGGCTGCTTGAATTGTTACCATATAAATTGGTGTCACAAGCCCCATTCCTAAGCCGAATAATCCGACTGCTACATAAATAAGGAACGATGGTGAATTTGTTGATAATGTAAATAATAAGAATGTAGCGACTGATAAAATGCTAGCCCCAAGTAAAATGATTTGTTTCGTTTTTAATTTGCCTACTAAGTTACCGGAGAAAATAGCGCCAAAGGTCCACATAACAGGGATTGGCATTAAAATAAGTCCAGCTTCCGTTGCATTTTTTCCTAATACACCTTGGCTCCAAATTGGAAGGTACATTGTAATACTAATGATCATTGCGCCAGCAATAAGCGTTAATATGTTTATCGTAGATAATGTACGGTTAGAGAAAAGTGCTAGCGGAATTAATGGTTCCGGAGATTTTTTCTCGATGAATAAGAAAATAATGAATGAAACAACGGCAAAGATTAATAGGCCGATAATTGTAATGTCTCCCCAGTTTTGCTTACTGCTACCTGTTAATAATGCGTATAGTAGAGCAATCGTACTTAATGAGAAGACTGTTGCACCAAGATAATCGATATGGTGTTTAGCTGGCTTAATAGATTCTTTGTAGTAAATGGCAATCATTAAGCAAGCGATAATTCCGAATGGAACGTTTAAGAAGAAAATATAACGCCAAGATAGGGAATCAACTAAAAATCCACCTACTAACGGTCCGATAACACCAGATACACCCCAAACGGCACTCATCCAGCCTTGTGCTTTCGCGCGGTCTTTCGCTTCGCTATATAAGTCTCCAATAATTGTCATTGTGATCGGCATAACAGCACCAGCACCAATACCTTGAAGAGCGCGGAAGAAAATTAATTGTTCCATCGATGTAACGACTCCGCAAAGTGCAGAACCAACTAAAAAGATGGTAGCTCCGATAAGTAAAACTTTTTTACGGCCAAATAAATCAGCAAGCTTTCCGTATATTGGAGTCGAAACTGCTGTTGCAAGCATATAAATTGCATATACCCAACTAACAAGTTCGACGCCTGATAAATCACTCGTTATACGAGGAATTGCTGTACTAACAATCGTTCCTTCTACCGCAGAAAGAAACGTCATTAGCATTAAAGACATCATGACTTTTTTTCTCATATGTTTTCCCCTTACCCTTTTTCAAATATTCAACAATATAAAATATAAAGGTACTAAGGTAAATAAAGCAATAAAAAAGCACTAGGATGTTATGAGGAATGGGCATTGGTCGGCAAGTTGATATATGTTTTGGTGAAATTGCCGATAAATTTGCGTAATCGCTGATAAATTTGGAGAATCGCCGATATATCGTGAAAATCGCTGATATATTTGAAAAACCGCCGATAATAGTTTCATGTACCTATAAAAAAAGAAACAGGAATCCCTGTTTCTTTTTTTAATATTGCATTTTCGCGTTTTCTCCAGCTGTTGTTCCGGCAATTCTACCAGTAACAAGGGCAGATGTAATGTTATAACCACCAGTATAACCGTGAATATCAAGAACTTCTCCGCAGAAATATAAGCCGTTCGTGAATTTAGAAGACATTTCTTTCGGGTTAATTTCTTTAACGGATACACCGCCGCCAGTAACGAATGCTTTTTCAATTGACTGCGTACCATTTACATTCACAGTAAATTCTTTAAAGTCTTTCACAAGTGCACGAATCTTTTCATGAGAAACTTGTCCAGCTTGTTCACTACCGTCAATTTCATTTTTTTCTAATAAGAATAGGAAGTAACGTTCAGGAACATAACCTTTTAAAACGTTTTTAATTCCTTTTTTCGGATCTTCTTTCATTTGTTTCAGCATGCGCTGGAATAGTTGTTCACTATTTTCTTCTGGTAATGCATCAATACTCATTTGTACTGTATTCGTTTTAAACTTTTTCAGTGCTTTCACGACGAATTGACTACAACGAAGAGCAGCAGGACCAGATAGGCCGAAATGAGTGAAGAGCATGTCCATTTTGTGAGAAATGATAGCCTTTCCTTTCGGATTTAATACACTTAAGTTTACGTCTCGTAAAGCGAGTCCTTGCAGTGAACGGTCTTGAATAAATGGTTCGTTCGAAAGGATTGGTACTTCTGTTGGGAATAATTCTGTAATTGTATGACCAGCTTTTTTAGCCCAAGCATATCCGTCGCCAGTAGAACCAGTCTGAGGAACAGATTTTCCGCCAACAGCGATAACGACGTGATTTGTTTCTAGCACTTCGCCAGTCTTTAGTACGACTGCTTTCGTTTGACCATTTTCATATTCAATCGTTTCAACAGGTGTATTCGTACGCATCTTTACACCTAAATCTTTTAATCGTGTTAAAAGTGCGTCTACTACTGACTGTGCTTTATTTGAAACAGGGAACATGCGGCCATGATCCTCTTCTTTCAGTTTTACACCGAGATTTTCGAAGAATGTAATAATATCTTCATTATTAAAAATAGAAAAAGCACTGTATAAGAAGCGGCCATTTCCTGGTATATGTTTAACGATCTCATCAAGTGGTAGACGGTTCGTTACGTTACAACGGCCACCACCAGAAATCGCAAGTTTACGCCCTAGTTTATTTCCTTTATCAAGAAGTAAGACGCTTGCGCCTTCTTCTGCAGCACCGATTGCAGCCATTAGACCAGAAGGCCCGCCGCCGATGACAATAACATCATAATGCATAATATATCGACCTCATTTTCTACATTTCCTGCCTAAAAGAATAGCATGTTTTCCCTTAAAAGAAAAATAGAGTGAAGTACTGCTTAAGGAGAGAATTGTGGTACAATACAAAAGTTAGAGTTCAGCACTATCCTGCTATTTGTGGGCAATAATATAAAAACCTTAAGATGTAAGAGAAATAAAAAGGGAATTTGGTAGCCTGTAAATGCTCGAATAGTTCAACTAATAAAGAGTAGGGAGTTAACACCTTCCCTGCAAATTATAGTTTCACTTTATGTAGATGTAGGAGGATTTTTGTATGTCCGATTCGAAATTTCTGCGCGGAACGCTTATTGTTACGTTAGGGACATTTTTAGTAAAGTTCTTAGGCATGATTTACGTCTTTCCGTTTCATGCATTAGTAGGGACAGAAGGCGGAACGCTCTATACATATGGATACATTCCATATACGATCTTTTTAAGTATTGCAACGGCAGGGGTGCCGCTTGCTGTTTCCAAATTTGTTTCCAAATATAATGCGCTTGGCGATTATAAAACGAGCCGGAGAATGTTCCGTTCGGGAATGGTTATGATGATAGTAACAGGAGTTCTTTCGTTCCTAGTTCTATACATGACGGCGCCACTGTTTGCAGAAGCAATGCTTGGTAAACAAAGTATACACAGTAATGTAGAAGAAGTTACGACGATCATTCGTCTTGTAAGTTTTGCACTTATTGTTGTACCAGCAGCGAGTTTAATTCGTGGTTATTTCCAAGGTCACCAATCAATGGGACCGACTACTGTTTCACAAATTATTGAACAAATTATTCGTATCGTCTTTTTATTAGCGGGTAGTTTTATCGTTATTAAAGTACTTGGCGGTACAGTTGCAACAGCAGTTGGGGTAGCGACATTTGCAGCATTCGTTTCAGCAGTTGGAGCACTCGGTGTATTAATTTGGTACTGGTTAAAACGTAAAAAACATTTGGATCAATATTTAATTGAACAAACTGTACCAGAATCGACAGTGAGTACTGTTCAATTGTTTAAAGAATTATTTGCATATGCAATTCCTTACGTTGTAATTGGGTTAACAATTCCTTTATATCAACAAATTGATACATTGACATTTAACTCAATTATGCAGGCGATTGGCCAAGGTGATATCGCAGAGCGAGCACTTGGTATTTTCACAATGTGGACGCATAAATTGATTATGATTCCTGTATCACTTGCAACAGCGTTTAGTTTAACGCTTGTACCAGCGATTACAAAATCATTTACTGAAAAACAATACCGTTATTTAAAGTTACAAATTACACAAACATTCCAGGCAAACATGTTCTTAACATTGCCAGCAGTTATCGGTATTTCTACACTTGCATATCCAATTTACACTGCGTTTTACGACTCAGATCCACTAGGTGGACAAGTATTAATGTGGTATGCACCGGTTGCGTTGTTATTCGCTTTATTTACAGTAACAGCAGCAATTCTGCAAGGAATCAATCAACAAAAACATGCGATTGTCGCGCTTATTATGGGTGTTATTTTGAAATTCGTATGTAACGTAATCTTTATTCGTTATTTCGGTACAGTTGGAGCGATTTTAGCAACAGCAGTCGGATTCTTAGCTTCCGTATGGTATACGAATAGACAAATCAAAAAACATGTACATTATTCATTTGGTGTTGTATATAAGAGAACATTCCAAATTGCAGTATTAACACTTGTAATGGTCGTTACTGTAAAGTTATCACAATGGATTCTATCCTTCATGATTTCGCCTGATGGCCGAATTGGTGCTCTTGTTACAGTTGCGATTTGTGCAGGTATTGGTGGTCTTGTTTACGGATTGTTAGCGATTCGCACAGGAGTACTTGAAAGAGTATTTGGTGGAGAAGCGTTAGAGAAAATCCAGCGTAAACTTGGCAATAGATTCAAAATAAAGTTGAAATCAAAAGGGGCGTAATTACGTCCCCTTTTCTATGATAAACAAAGAAGGTGAAAAACGTGAGATTAGATAAATTATTAGCGAATATGGGATATGGAAGTAGAAAAGAAGTAAAGAAATTATTGAAAGACGGCGTTGTGAAAATTGATGGAACGTCAGTGAAAGATGCGAAGGTTCATGTAAATGTCGAAGAACAAGAAGTTATGATTCACGGTGAAGTTGTGGAATATAAAGAGTTTGTTTACTTAATGATGCATAAACCACAAGGTGTTATTTCAGCGACAGAAGATGATAATCATGAAACGGTAATAGATTTATTAGAGTTAGAAGATGCAATCTTTGATCCGTTCCCAGTTGGACGACTTGATATCGATACAGAAGGTTTCTTATTAATAACAAATGACGGGAAGTTATCACACCAATTGTTATCTCCGAAAAAGCATGTGCCGAAAAAATATTATGCACACGTTGCAGGAGTCGTAACAGAAGAGGATGTAAAAGAGTTCGCTAAAGGTGTTATTTTAGATGATGGCTATGAAACAAAGCCAGGTGCACTTACAATATTAAAAAGCGATGAGATTTCTGAAATCGAGCTTGTCATTACAGAAGGAAAGTTCCATCAAGTGAAGCGTATGTTTGAAGCGGTAGGGAAAAAAGTAGTCTACCTAAAGAGAACAGAGATGGGACCGTTAGTATTAGATGAAGAGCTAGAACTTGGACAATACCGAGAGCTATCAGATGAAGAAGTAGAAATGTTAAAAACATATCAAGTAGATACTGAAAAATAGTGCTGTTTTTAGGCGCAGAAAAGACCCCTTTCTAATGAGTTAGAAAGGGGTATGTATTTATTTACATACAATTATTTTTCGTTATGAGGTCATTCTCACTTTCTTTCCTGTTGTTGTCCACTTACCGCGGCAAGGGCTATACACGAGTTCATTAAACTGCAACACATTTAGATCACGTTGTATCGTTCGTGGTGTGATCCCGAACTCATCTACAAGGTCTTTCGTCGTTACCGTTCCGTTTTCATTGATGTACATATAAATTGATTTAATGCGTGTTAGCATACGAGTAGTTGTAGGTTTCAAGAGAAAACCACTCCTCTACTAGTTTTTTTGACCCCATTCAGGAAAGAAGGTCGTTACTACCATTGTACTCTACATGATAAAATTCATGCTTTAATCTACTTAAATTTTACAAAAGTTTAACAAATATTCATATAGAAAAATATTGGTAGTTGACATTGTATATATGGTCAGTCAACTAACACATAAAATTCTACGTAAAACGCCAAATTCCTGCAAATTTTTTTGAAAAAATAAAAGAAAAACTAATGAGAAATATCTGAAATATTACAATTGTTCGGTATTTGGTTTTCGTGTATAGCGTAAGAGATTTCGGTTTGTTATGATGAAAGAAACAATATAGTGAAGGATGGATGCGTGATGTCAGCAATTAATTGGACAGAAGAAGTTGCAAAACGAAAAGATGATTTAATTCGTGATACACAACAATTTTTACAAATTAAAAGTGTATGGGAAGAAGAGTCAGCGAAAGAGGGCGCACCATTCGGTGAAGGTGTAGAAAAAGCTTTATCTTTCATGTTACATAAAGGAGAAAATGAAGGTTTTACTTCTAAAAATTTAGAAGGATATGCAGGTCATCTTGAAATGGGACAAGGAGAAGAGTTAGTAGGTATTCTTTGTCACGTTGACGTTGTACCAGAAGGAGATGGCTGGACGACTCCTGCATATAGTGCAGATATTCGCGACGGAAAGATTTTTGCGCGCGGTGCAATTGACGATAAAGGCCCAACGATGGCAGCTTATTATGCGATGAAAATTGTGAAAGAATTAGGTTTACCTCTTTCAAAACGCGTTCGTATGATTTTAGGAACAGATGAGGAAAGCAATTGGAAATGTGTAGATCACTACTTTAAAAATGAAGAAATGCCAACAATCGGTTTTGCGCCAGACGCTGATTTTCCAATTATTAATGCAGAAAAAGGAATTTCTGATATACAAGTTGTGCAAAGTGGTAGTGAAGAGAAGAAAGGTACATATGAACTTGTTTCATTTGAATCAGGTCGCCGTTTAAATATGGTTCCTGATTTTGCAGAAGCAATTATTATAGGAGAAGATGTAAATGCACTTACAGTAGCATATGAAGAGTATTTACAAACTGCTAAAAAAATAGGTGAAGCCATTGTAGAAGGTAATACGGTGACGTTGCAAATTAAAGGGGTTTCAGCTCACGGATCTACTCCAGAGAAGGGTGAGAATGCAGGTTTATTACTGGCAAACTTCTTAACGAAAGTCGCTCTTGATGGAAAAGGAGCTTCGTTTGCAACATTTGCGACAGAAACATTTACTGGTGATATTTTAGGAGAGAAAGCTGGTATTTCTTATAAAGACGATATTAGCGGACCATTAACAGTGAATGTTGGTCGCCTTTCTTATACGAAAGAAAATGGTGGGAATTTAGGATTAAACGTACGTTACCCAGTTACGACTAAATTTGAAGAGATGATTGCGAAGTTAAAAGAATACGTTGGTACTCATGGATTTGAAGTAGCGGATTATTCAAACTCTCGTCCGCATCATGTTGATAAAGACCACGTGTTAATTCGCACGTTGCAGCGCGTATACGAAGAACAAACAGGAGAAAAAGCAGAACTATTAGCAATCGGCGGTGGTACTTACGCACGTTCATTGAAAGCTGGCGTTGCGTTTGGTCCGTTGTTCCCTGGAAAAGAAGAGCTTGCGCATCAAAAAGACGAGTACATTGAAATTGAAGATTTATTAAAAGCGACGGCGATTTATGCTCAAGCAATTCATGAATTAGCGAAATAGTGGATATATAAATAAGAAGAGGCCGTCCCGATACATATTTTGGGACGGTTTTCTGTTATGTATCGTTTGTTGTTAAGTCGATATTCCTTGTCGAAATTTCGATGTAATTTCATTTATTAACGCGATCTGAACTTGGTTAGACTTGTAGGGAAATTCGATTCTTTTTCATTGAATGAGATAGGAAAGAAAAGCAACAATAGAAAGAAGGAGAAGATGTACATGGAGCCGCATTATTTTGTCGCAATTACGTTACCAAATCATATAAAAGAAGTGCTGTCTAACTATAAAGAAGAAATGCAGGAGGAATTACCATTTCGTTCGTGGGTACATAAAGAAGACTATCATATTACCCTTTCATTTTTAGGTAGTGCGACAGAGGAACAATTAGAAGGAATAAAGAGTGGATTACAAACACTTACAGGAACAAAGGAACTATCGTTTACGTTACAAGGATTTTCAACGTTCGGTATGGAAGATAGGCCGCGTATTTTTTGGTCGAAGATAAGCGAGAATCACGATTTGTTCCAATTACAAAAGCAAGTGCACGCTATTTGTGAAGGGAATGGATTTTCTTTAGAAACGCGCCCGTATCATCCGCATATTACTGTTGCCCGTAAATGGGTAGGAGAAGGAAAGTTTGATTTAGAACATATAAAGAAAGTGCCTGAAATATCATTTCAAGCGGATACGATTACTTTATACGAATCTCACGTGAAGGAAACACCGAAGTATAAAGCGATTGCTGAAATAAAATTACAAAAATAGAATGTATGAAAACGTTTTTTATACAGGTGAATATACTATAAAGAATAATGTGTTACTGTATAGAGTCTTGCGGATAAGAATAGCCTTATCATTTGCAGCTCGTTTCATTTAACTTTAAGAATGATGGTGATTTTTTTATGTTGAAAGTAAAACGTCCATTTGATGCCTATTTAGATGAAATGAATAAAATTACAATTTTGCTCCCACATGCGTATGGAACAAGCCGGACATTTCGTTTGCAAGAAGGAAGTAACGTGAAAGATTTACCGATTGCTCATACAATTGCGCTTCCGGATGCAACGAAGTATGAGTGCTTTATAGAAGAGCCGCTAGATGTGGGGAAGTATTATACAGTACGAGATGAACGGAATGAAGAAACAGATTTACAAATAGGTGCTGTCATAAGAACAGCGATTTTTGATGAAAAGTATTATTACGAAGGTACTGATTTAGGGGCAGTGCACCAAAAAGAAGCAACTACATTTAAAGTATGGGCTCCAACTGCGAGACTTGCAAAAGTAAGAATTTATAAAAGTGATAAAGAATATATCGATCATGAAATGTATAGAGGAGAAAATGGAGTTTGGACTCATACATTACAGGGTGATTTAGCCGGAGAAAAGTATACGTTTCTTGTTTGTATTAATTTAATATGGAATGAAGCGGTGGATCCTTACGCAAAGTCAGTAACTGTAAATGGGAAGTATGGCATTGTTATCGATTTAGAAAAGACAATTGTAACAAAGGGGGAGCAATTACCACCATTACAAGCAATGACAGATGCCATATTGTATGAACTGCATATTCGTGATGCTACTATTCATCCGAATAGTGGAGTAAGTAAAAAAGGAACGTATACAGGGCTAATGGAAGAAGGAACAACAGGGCGAAATGGGATATTGACAGGTTTGTCTCATATAAAAGATTTAGGTGTTACACATGTTGAATTATTACCTTTATATTGTTTCGGTGGTGTGGATGAGGCGAATCCTTCCTCTGCCTATAATTGGGGTTACAATCCATTATATTACAATGCACCAACGGGATATTATGCTACAAATCCCTCTGACCCGTATAACAGGATAGTAGAGTGTAAACAGTTAATTGAAACATTTCATGAGCACGGCATTAGAGTGATTATAGATGTTGTATATAATCATGTGTATGAAAGAGAGCTATCATCATTTGAAAAGCTTGTCCCAGGATATTATTTTCGTCATGGTGAAAATGGTATGCCTTCTAATGGGACGGGAGTCGGGAATGATATAGCATCTGAGCGAAAAATGATGCGTAAATTCATTGTAGAGTCTATTTTATATTGGCTTACTGAATACAATGTGGATGGATTCCGATTCGACTTAATGGGAATTTTAGATGTTGATACAATGAACATAATAGAAAAAGAAGTGCGAAACATAAAACGAGATGCATTGCTATTAGGGGAAGGATGGGATCTACAAACACCACTTCCAGCTGAAGAAAAAGCAACGCTAAATAATGCGAAGAAAATGCCGTATATTGCGCAATTTAATGATCAATTTCGTGATGGGATAAAGGGGAGTACTTTTCATATAAATAAGCGCGGTTTTGCATTTGGTGGGCATGTAGACTGTAATCATTTGCAGTATATAGCATCAGGAAGCCTTTTGAGTATGAAAGAAACAGGTTTGTTTCTAGAGCCTGTACAAAGCATTAATTATGTAGAATGTCATGATAATATGACGATGTGGGATAAACTAATGCGCAGCAATGAAGAGACAGAAGAGATTTTGAAAAAACGTCATCTGCTAGCGAGTGCAATGGTGATTCTGTCGCAAGGCATTCCTTTCTTACATGCTGGGCAAGAGTTTTATCGTACGAAGCAAGGAAATGAAAATAGTTATAATGCAAATGATGAAATTAATCAATTAGATTGGGATCGAAAAGAGAAAGAGATAGAGACCGTTAACTATATAAAAGATTTAATTGCGATTCGTAAAGAGCACGGAGCATTTCGATTACAGAATGCAGACCTCATAAAAAAGCACATGACTTTTTTGCAAACATCTTCAGAAGTACTTGCATACCACCTAGAGCATGTAGGATCGCTTGGACCGTGGAAAGAGATTATCGTTTTATTTAATAGTGGTTTAGAAGCTAAAACGGTGCAACTTCCGAAAGAAGAAACGTGGCATGTGTTAGTAAATGAAAAGCAAGCGAAAATAGAGCCAATTTCTTCATTTAGAGGAAAGGAACTTAGGCTCGCTCCAATTAGCACGTATATATTGACGATAATGTGACAAATCGCTACTTGACGATGAGAATGTAATAAATGTAGAATTGACAAAGGTGACGATTTTGATAAGTTGTCATTCTATGACTGGTTTTGTAAAATAAAATAGAGAGTTTTTGGCTTATGCTAAAATTTCTTTTCATTTACAGTAAAATATATATGAATCCACAACATGTGTAGAAATGTTGCGGTTTTTCTTTTCATAACTATAAAAGATAAGGATTTGTTAACGGGTAATGAATATGGAATGGTTGGAACAATTATTAGGAAAAGAGTGGAGTCTTGTACCGGCTGGTGGAGTAACGGGCGATGCATATATTGCGCAAAACGGACAACAGAAGTTATTTTTAAAGCGGAATACATCGCCCTTTTTAGCGGTATTGTCAGCAGAAGGAATTGTTCCAAAATTACTTTGGACAAGAAGGGTAACGAACGGTGATGTAATTTCTGCTCAAAAATGGCTTCCGGGACAGAAGCTAGAGCCAGAGGATATGAAACTAGAACGTGTTGCGAAACTTTTGAAGAAAATACACTCCTCTAAAGCACTTGTACAGATGATTCAAAGACTTGGGAAGCAGCCGCTTCACGCGCAAGAGTTATTACAACAACTGCAACTTGTTTTAAGAGGAGATATAAGGGATGATGAAACAATTCAGCAAGGCCTTCAATATTTAATGGATTCATTAAAAGATATTGAATACAATGAATTCGTTGTATGCCATTGTGATGTAAACCATAACAACTGGCTATTGTCGGATGAAGATGAGTTGTTTTTAATTGATTGGGATGGAGCTGTAATTGCTGACCCAGCTCTAGACCTTGGTATGTTATTATATTGGTACATTCCGCGCCATGAATGGAGTGAGTGGCTCGGTTATTATGATATTGAAATGGATGAATTGCTGCTTAAGCGTATGAGATGGTATGTGATAGCACAAACGATTTTGTCTATTCAATGGCATACAACAAAAAAGCAGCAAGCAGAAGCTGAATATTGGCATCAATATTTACAGCAACTACTTGCTTCAGAGTAATACTTAAGAAAAATTGTCCATTCCAGCAATCCACTGAGTAAGTTGTTCTTGATTATTGGAAATGTGGTTGTCCAAATTAGAGGAAGATTTACCCGATTGACTATAAGAATATACATCGTTTAGCATTGCTTTAGCGTCACTACTTACATTATCGTTTGCGAGTAACGATTGAATGAGACGCTCTAATTGCTCGCATTCAGAAACTGTCCCGCAACAATCACTTTGGTGATTGACTAAAATATCTTTCAGCACTTCTAATTGATGTTGTTGATTAATTGGCATGAACGGATCATCCTTTCGATTGTTTTTCTCTTCTTAGAGAAGTAAGAGAAAAAGCTGTTTCGTCATGGAATGTTTAATGCTGTATGTAGTTTTTATCAAAATGGTACATCTTATACTTGAAAGAAACGGACCGAGTGCTCGTACGTACTTGGTTTTTTGTTTGGTAGATTGATTTAAAAACAGAAAGAAGGAATTATTCCTTTAAAATAGCTATGTAAAGAGAGGGAGACATCTATGCGTTTAAGACATAAACCATATGCAATGGATCGAATTAATGAGTATTCACATATCGTAATTGGAAACCCAGAGGAGCGCGCTGGTAACTGGAAAGAAGTATTTGGAAATGAACAACCCATTCATATTGAAGTAGGTACAGGTCGTGGCCGCTTTATGTATGATATGGCAAAAGCAAATCCGCATATTAATTATATTGGAATTGAAAAATTCACAAGTGTTGTTGTAGATGCACTTGATAAATTAATTGAAGAAGAATTACCGAACTTGAAATTAATTAATAAAGATGCTGAAGATTTAACAGTTTTCTTTGCAAAAGGTGAGATCGATCGCGTGTATTTAAACTTCTCAGATCCATGGCCAAAGAAACGTCATACGAAGCGTCGTTTAACGTATAAAACGTTTTTACGCAATTATGAAGAAGTGTTAGTAGAAGGCGGAGAAATTCATTTCAAAACAGATAACCAAGGTTTATTTGAATACTCTCTAATGAGTATGGCTGAGTATGGTATGTTATTAACTTACCTTAGCCTAGATCTTCATAATAGTGATTATGAAGGAAACATTATGACAGAATACGAAGAGAAGTTCTCTAGTAAAGGTCATCGTATTTACCGAGTGGAAGCGAAATATCGTACAGAGCCTATGCAGTAATGCATAGGTTTTTTTCATCTAAAATAATCAGAATTTTATGTTAGTATTGAAAGAAAAGGGGGATGGAAAATGGAACAGTTGCAAATTGGAGATATAAAAGTAACGTGGTTAAAAGGCGGGAACACACATTTAGACGGGGGAGCGATGTTTGGCGTTGTGCCGAAAGTGCTTTGGTCACGTAAGTATAAACATAATGATACAAATCATATTTATTTACGAACAGATCCGTTACTTTTGCAAACGAAAGACGGTAATATGCTCATTGATTCCGGAATAGGAAACGGGAAGTTGAATGAGAAGATGAAGAGAAATCAAGGTGTAACAGAAGAATCATCGGTTTATGGATCATTAGAAAAACTAGGATTAAAGCCTGAAGATATCCACTACGTTTTAATGACGCACCTTCATTTTGATCATGCATCTGGTTTAACAAAATGGGAAGGTGATTACCTTGTACCGGCGTTTCCGAATGCGAAAATTTACGTAAATGAAACAGAATGGAATGAAATGAGAAGCCCAAATATTAGATCGCGTAATACATATTGGAAGGAGAATTGGGAGCCGATTGTAAATCAAGTTGTTACATTCCAGCAAGAAATAGAAATTACAGATGAAATCAAAATGGCGCATACAGGCGGTCATAGTGATGGACATGCAGTTATTGCGTTAGAAAGCAAAGGTGAAACGATGCTGCATTTAGCTGACCTATTGCCGACGCATGCGCATCAAAATGTATTATGGGTAATGGCATACGATGATTATCCGATGACATCGATTGAAAATAAGCAAAAGTGGATGAAGTATGGTGCTGAAAACGATGCTTGGTTTACGTTTTACCATGACGCGTATTACCGTGCAGTAAAGTGGAATGAGGAAGGGCATATTGTAGAAAAGATAGAGCGGAAAACGAGTATAGAGGCTTAAAAAGAGGAGGTTGTCCCAGAATATTTGCTGGAGCAGCCTTTTTATTATTGTCGTTTTTTGTCGGTAGGTCGATATATTGAAAAAATCGCCGATATAATTTGAGTTACGGTCGATATATTGAAAAAATCGCTGATATATTTGGAGTTGCAGTCGATATATTCGAAAAATCGCCGATATAATTTCAATCACTATCCACAATAAAAAAATAAGAGGTTCACCTAATGGGAACCCTCCTTTTTATGCTGCTATAACCTCTAAAACAGTACCTGTTTTAGCATCAACTAAAAATTCAAATCGTTCTTGTATATCATCTAACATCGTTGTAAGACCGCCGCGATAAACCTCGTACGCGACATCATATTTTTCAAATGTCTCTGGAACCATATGTACCCAAGAGCCAGTAATTTCACCTTTATGACTTAATGCTTGTTTCACCATTTTCAATGCTTTTTCTGAAGAAATATGGGATTGTTCTTGGACTTTGTTTGCAACAAGATAACCAGCTGCGAATCCAACGCCAAGACCTGCTACTAAACCTTTCCAGCTCATATATTCACCTCAATTCTATAAAATAAAAATAGTGTACCGATAATAATTATAAATCAAATACAGCTAAAAAAGAAGAAACTAGAAACATTTCGAAAATTTCGTTACAATAAAAGAGGTATTCTACTAAGGTTTGAAAGAAGGGGACTTCGTGAATAAAGAGACATTACAATTATTTCGTACGTTAACAGAATTACAAGGTGCATCAGGTTTTGAGCATGATGTACGCCGTTTTATGAAGCAAGAATTAAGCAAATATGCGGATGAAATTGTACAAGACGGTTTAGGTAGCGTATTTGGTCTGAAAAAAGGGGACGAAACTGGCCCACGTGTTCTTGTAGCGGGTCATATGGATGAAGTAGGTTTCATGGTTACGCAAATTACGAAAAACGGAATGCTTCGTTTTCAAACGTTAGGCGGCTGGTGGAGCCAAGTTCTATTAGCACAGCGTGTACAAGTTATGACGAAGAATGGTCCTGTAGTTGGGGTTGTTGGCTCTATTCCTCCTCATTTATTAAGTGACGCGCAACGTGCAAAACCGATGGATATAAAAAACATGTTAATTGATATAGGTGCGGATAGCTATGAAGATGCGATTGAAATTGGTATAAAACCAGGACAACAAATCGTGCCAATCTGCCCGTTTACGCCGATGGCAAACGAAAAGAAAATTATGGCGAAAGCTTGGGACAACCGTTACGGATGTGGCCTTGCAATCGAATTACTAAAAGAATTAAAAGACGAAACATTACCAAACACGTTATATTCTGGTGCGACTGTACAAGAAGAAGTAGGTCTTCGCGGTGCACAAACTGCTGCAAATATGATTCAACCAGACATTTTCTATGCGCTTGATGCAAGTCCAGCAAACGATGCATCTGGTGACAAAACGCAGTTCGGTCAATTAGGAAAAGGTGCTCTTCTTCGTATTTATGATCGCACGATGGTAACACATAGAGGAATGCGCGAATTCATTTTAGATACAGCAGAAACACACAACATTCCGTACCAATACTTTATTTCACAAGGTGGTACAGATGCGGGCCGTGTACATACAAGTAACTCAGGTATCCCATCAGCAGTAATTGGCGTTTGTGCGCGCTACATTCATACACATGCTTCTATTTTACATGTTGATGATTATGCGGCAGCGAAAGAGTTAATTACGAAGCTTGTAAGAGCAACGGATAAAACGACGTTAGAAACAATTAAGAATAACGCGTAGAGAAGAAGGGCGAAAAACCCTTCTTTTTTTAGGTTGAATAGATGACCCGCTGATATGTGGTAGTGCTTGTTACTTAATTCGTGCCGAAGCGGATGTTAGAACAAAATGATAAATTTTTATAGAGGTGAACGAAATGAAGGTAGTAGTTGGATCAAAGAATAAAACGAAAGTTGGAGCTGTGGAGAAGGTTTGGAAAGATGCTGAAATTACGTCTCTTTCTGTTCCTTCAGGGGTAGCAAACCAGCCTTTTTCAGATGAAGAGACGATGCAAGGAGCGGTTAATAGAGCGAAGCGAGCGCTAGAGGAAGGAGAAGCTCAAATTGGTATTGGATTAGAAGGCGGTGTAATGAAAACAGAGCACGGTTTATTTATGTGTAACTGGGGCGCGCTAGCAACAAGTGGCGGTAAAATATTCGTTGCGGGCGGGGCGCGCATTAAATTACCAGATGACTTTTTAGCGCCTCTTGAAGATGGCAAGGAGTTAAGTGAAGTGATGGAAGAGTTTGTACAGAGAAAAGATATTCGTAGTCACGAAGGTGCGATTGGTATTTTTACGGATGATTATGTCGACCGTACGGAATTATTTGTACACGTTGTTAAGTTACTTGTTGGGCAATATAAGTATGACGAAAAGCAAGCATAAACCTTGCACCGTGCGCGATGTATGGTAGTATAAAAGAAAGATTATAACATGAAAAAATGCACTCGTTAGAGGAGGAAATATAGATGAAATCATTAGAAAGCATGGAGCAATTCCAACAATTAAAAAATGAAGAGAATGTAGTCTTTATGTTCTCAGCCGAATGGTGTCCAGACTGTCGCTTCGTAGATCCATTTATGCCGGAAGTAGAAGAGAAATATAGTGATTTCTCATTTTACTATGTAGATCGTGATGAGTTTATTGATCTATGCGTGAAATTAGACGTATTTGGCATTCCGAGCTTTGTAGCGTACAATAAAGGTGAAGAAACAGGTCGCTATGTAAACAAAGATCGTAAAACACAAGAACAAATCGAAGAGTTTATTGAAGGTTTAAAATAAGGCAATTTGCCAATTGAATTGTAAAACAACCTCTACCTTCGCGGGGGAGGTTATTTTTTTGGAAGGGAGGAAAAAGAGATGAAGATGACAAGTAAAAAGATGAAAGATGAGTTAATGAAGAAATTATCTCGCCCGGAATGGGACTTTCAATATGATAACGAGAAAGAAGTTCTACGTATAGAACAGAAAGACTCTAAAAAAGGTATTAACGTATCGCTTCCAGGAGTTGTGGCAAAATGGGAAGTGAATAAAGAAAAGGCGATTGAAGAGGTTGCTTATTACGTACAAGAAGCGTTAATTGCGATGCATAAAGAAGAAAATAGTGCGGCGAAGATTTTACCTGTTATTCGCTCTACTTCTTTCCCGAAACAAGCAGAAGAAGGAAATCCGTTCATTATGACGGATCATACGGCGGAAACACGTATTTACTACGCGTTAGATTCAAATAAAACGTATCGATTAATTGATGAACGTCTATTGCAAAAATTAGAACTTACAGAGCAACAAGTGCGTGAAATGGCATTATTCAACGCTCGCTCATTAGGTTATGAATTTAAACAAGACACAGTAGCAGGGAATACATTCTACTTTTTAAACACAAATGATGGGTATGATGCGACGCGTATTTTAAACGAATCGTTATTACAATCGATGCGTGAAAAGATTTCTGGGGATATGGTTGTTGCTGTTCCTCACCAAGATGTATTAATTATTGCTGATATCGTCAACGAAATCGGTTATGATATTATTGCACAAATGACAATGAAATTTTTTGCCGAAGGGCATGTTCCGATTACATCACTTTCATTCGTATATGAAGATGGGGACTTTGAACCAATCTTTATTTTAGCGAAGAATCGGAAGAAGACAGATGGAAAAGAGAAAGGATGAACGAAGTGAACGTTTTTTACAACCTTGAAGGAATTGGTGACACTCTAATTGTTGCCTTACAAGATATTACTTTAGAGAACCGTACTTTTGATCGCAAAGGAGATGTTGCACGCGTATATGACCGTGAAAGCAACGTGGTGGCAGGATTTAACATCTTTAATGCATCTACTTACTTAGAAGTAAAAGAAACAGGTAACCTTACATTAACGAAAGAACTTGTAGAAAAAATTAACGAAATTTTAGCGAAGAACGGTTTTGAAGAAACAGTAGAAGCAGATCTTTCTCCAAAATTTGTTGTAGGCTATGTAGCTGAAAAAGAGAAGCATCCAAATGCTGATAAGTTAAACATCTGTAAAGTAGAAATCGGTACAGAAACATTACAAATCGTATGTGGCGCACCGAACGTTGACGCAGGACAAAAAGTTGTCGTTGCAAAAATCGGCGCTGTAATGCCAAGTGGTATGCTAATTAAACCAGCTGAACTTCGCGGAGTTCCTTCTTCTGGAATGATCTGCTCAGCACGTGAATTAGAGCTTCCAGATGCTCCACAAGAAAAAGGTATTCTTGTATTAGAGGATAGCTTTGAAGTTGGACAAGAGTTTAAATTTTAATTGATAATAGAAAAGAGAGGTTGTCCTTATGGGCAACCTCTCTTTTCTATTGAATCTTTGATATATTGTGAGTTGTGATAGATATATGTAGAAAATCGTTCATATTCATAAGGATGTCACCTTTTTTCACAAAATCTATATTGTATTTTATAAACAAACTAGTTAAAATTTAGAAAAAAAGAAGGGGGTAGACGTATGAAACAACAACTAAAAATCGTAGAACTTCTGAAACGAATTGAAACTTCAAAACAGCAAGATATCGAGTTAGGTTCCTATGAAATATATGTATTTAGCGAAAGTGAATTAGAAAAAGGACAAATCGGTTACCGATATGATAAACATAAAAATTCATTAATAAGTGAAGAACATGGAAAATGGAAAGAGGAATGGATTGTTATCGGTTATGAAACAGATATGGGAGATCCGGTTTTCGTAAATGTGGCTGATGATGCTTATCTAGTTTATACTGCAGAGCGTGGTACAGAGAAGTGGCAACCTGTTTACATTGGAAATATAGATGAGATTATAAAACAATTATAAGAAAAAACTTTGAGACCGGTGCAAAGTGATGGGAGAGAAATATGAAGTATATAAAAATAATGAGTATGATTGCATTCATTGGCATATATATGGGCGGTTGTTCGCAAGAAGAGCCGAAAAAAGAAGTAACATCTTCTATGCAGGAAACAAACAAAGATAAAAAGGAAGACGCACCGGTAGAAAAGCAGGAAGCAGAACAAGAAAAGAAAGAAGAACCGCAAGCAGTTCAAACAACTGAGCAAGTGGAGCAGAAGCAGGAGGAAGTGCCGGCTGAGGAAAAGAAAGAGGAAGCTACGCCAGTGCAGCCAGCCGAGCAACCACAGCAAAATAATGAACCAAAAGTAGAGAGTAATGAAAAACAAGGAAAGTTTCTCGTTGTTATTGATCCGGGCCATCAACAAAAGGCGAATTTAAATTTAGAGCCGATTGGGCCAGGAGCGACGACGCAAAAATATAAAGTGACAGATGGTACAACTGGTGTTGTAACGAAAAAAAGAGAGGCTGTTCTTGTATTAGAAATGGCTTTCGTATTAAAAGAAAAGTTAGAAGCAAAGGGAATGCAAGTATTAATGACAAGAACGTCACAAGATGTTGATATAAGTAATAAAGAACGTGCGACATTGGCGAATGATCATAAGGCGAATTTATTTTTACGTCTTCATGCAGATGGTTCTGAAAATCCGAATCAAAGTGGATTTGCTGTATTGACACCAGCCGAAGGAAGTCCGTATACGAAAGAGATTTATGCGGAAAGCCTTCAAATCTCTCAAACGATCGTAAATAAGATGAGAGAGAATCAGCAAGTGAAGGTAAATGGAATTAAATTTAGGGATGACCTTTCTGGGTTTAATTGGTCCAAAGTACCTGGCGTGCTATTAGAACTTGGATTTATGTCAAACCCTGAAGAAGATAAAAAATTATCTGACCCGCAGTATATAAATTCTTTATTGCAAAGTGTAACGGATAGTGTAGATGAATATAGGAAGAGTAAAGCTTAAGCGCAGTCTTACATGTAAGGGTGCGTTTTTCCATATGAAAACACTAGTAAATTAGAATATTATGGATAAATATGACATGCTTAATTTTACCTGCACTTTTTGCCGAATGCTGATACAATAAAGGATGTTACTATTTAGTAGAAAGAGTGGTAAGCATGTTAGATTGGATGAAAAAGCTGTTTAACAAAGAGGAAGAACAAACAGCGATGAATAAAGAAGTACCAAAGCAAGTTGAAAGTCAGCCGAAAATTCCTCGTGTAAACCACTACACTGAAGCAAGAGAAGCACAAATGGCAAGTAGGAATGCAGGTAAATGCCGTTTTCCATTAGTACCAGATAATGGGTTCGATGAAGAAGATGTTATAGAAACAGGGCATTTTGAAGAACAACCTGTTCAAGCTGTAACGTATGAAGATCAGCCTATTCAAAGAGGAATCAAAGTGGAAAGAAGTAGACGACAGTATGTGGCGAAGGTAGTTTCTACATACGAAGAGCCGGAAATGCAACATGAACCGGAGCGAGAGCCTGTCGTAAAGAAAGCATCTGCACCTACGCAAGAAAGTAACCGTAGACCATTTCGTCCAACAGAAATGATTTCGCCAATTTACGGATATAATCGTCCTTCAGTAGAGAAAAAGGAAGAAAAGCAGGAGGAAGAAAAGGAAAGAGAAGACCTTGAAATATCTGTAGAGGGCAAACCAGTCGTTGATGCATGGTTAGAGAAAAAAGGATATACATTATCTGATTTCTCACAAGGACAAGCAACGAATTCTTCCAGTCATGAAGGTGTTGATCAGCGAGATCAACAAAGTAAAAAGGAAGAAAAGTCAGTTGTCGATCAATGGCTAGAGAAAAACGGTTATGAAATTGAACGCCAAGAGCCTATAGTAGAAGAAAAAGAAGTGGTTCAAGAAATTAGTGCACCGCAGGAAGTTCCAGCGGCTGAATTACTTCATGAAACAATTGCTGAGCGTATGGAAGATGCGAAGCAAGAAAGTGATGTAGTGGCCAAAAACACTCTACAAGCGGAATTAGTAGATTCTAAAGTAGAGCACGAGGATACAATATTATCAGAAGAAACTAAACGTAATACAGAAATAGAACAACCTACTATCGAAGTAGAAAAACAAGCACCAGAAGAATCAGTGATTGTCAAAGCAGAAGAAAAACTGGAAGAAACAATCATTGTGGAAATACCAGAAGAAGTGGAAGTAATTGCAGAAGCAGAAGAGCGAGAAGAAGCGGAAGTAATTGCGGAAGCAGAAGAGCAAGAAGAAGTGGAAGTAATTGCAGAAACAGAAGAGCAAGAAGAAGTGGAAGTAATTGCAGAAACAGAAGAGCGAGAAGAAGTAGAAGTAATTGCAGAAACAGAAGAGCAAGAAGAAGTGGAAGTAATTGCAGAAACAGAAGAGCGAGAAGAAGTAGAAGTAATTGCAGAAGCAGAAGAGCGAGAAGAAGCGGAAGTAATTGCGGAAGCAGAAGAGCAAGAAGAAGTGGAAGTAATTGCAGAAACAGAAGAGCAAGAAGAAGTGGAAGTAATTGCAGAAACAGAAGAGCGAGAAGAAGCGGAAGTAATTGCGGAAGCAGAAGAGCAAGAAGAAGTGGAAGTAATTACAGAAACGGAAGAGCGAGAAGAAGCGGAAGTAATTGTGGAAGCAGAAGAGCAAGAAGAAGTGGAAGTAATTGCAGAAACGGAAGCACCAGAAGAAGTGGAACCTGTAGTACTTGAGGAAACGCAGCAAGAAATGGTGTTAAATGAAGCAATTGAACAAAAGAATGAATTCATACATGTTGCTGAGGCTGATGAACAAACGAAAAAAGATGTTCAAAGCTTTGCGGATGTTTTAATTAGAGAAGAACAATTAGTTGTAGAAGAAACACCGATTGTAGAAGAACAACCAGTTGCAGAAGAAACACCGATTGTAGAAGAGCAGCCAGTTGTAGAGGAAGCACCGGTCGCAGAAGAACAACCAGTTGTAGAAGAAACACCGGTCGCAGAAGAACAATTAGTTGTAGAAGAAACACCGGTCGCAGAAGAACAATCAGTTGTAGAAGAAGCACCGATTGTAGAAGAACAACCAGTTGTACAAAAAGAAGAACCAAAACGTGAGAAAAAGCGTCACGTACCATTTAATGTTGTTATGTTGAAACAAGACAGAACGCGATTAATGGAAAGACATGCGGCTAGAACAAATGCAATGCAACCTTCTATGAGTGAACGAGTAGAGAATAAGTCTGTACATCAAG
Source organism: Bacillus sp. Brlt_9 (assembly GCF_051948935.1). Classification (NCBI taxonomy): domain Bacteria; kingdom Bacillati; phylum Bacillota; class Bacilli; order Caryophanales; family Bacillaceae; genus Bacillus; species Bacillus sp. Brlt_9. The sequence continues at coordinate 178,828 of NZ_JAYJLO010000002.1, forward strand.
TAGAAGAAAAACCAATGCAGCAAGTAGTGGTAGAACCACAAGTGGAAGAAAAACCAGTGCAACAAGTAGTAGTGGAACCACAAGTGGAAGAAAAACCAGTGCAGCAAGTGGTAGTAGAACCACAAGTGGAAGAAAAACCAATGCAGCAAGTAGTGGTAGAACCACAAGTGGAAGAAAAACCAATGCAGCAAGTAGTGGTAGAACCACAAGTGGAAGAAAAACCAATGCAGCAAGTAGTAGTGGAACCACAAGTGGAAGAAAAACCAATGCAACAAGTAGTAGTAGAACCACAAGTGGAAGAAAAACCAGTACAACAAGTAGTGGCAGAGCAAGTACAAAAGCCAATTTCAAGTACGGAAGTAGAAGAGAAAGCATATGTTGTAAATCAAAGAGAGAACGATGTGCGAAATGTATTGCAAACACCACCGACGTATACGATTCCACCATTAACATTGCTATCGATTCCGCAGCAAGCAGCGTTAGATAATACGGAATGGTTGGAAGAACAGAAAGAATTATTAGATACAACGTTTAATAATTTCCATGTTGGCGCACATGTTATTAATGTATCGCAAGGTCCAGCAGTAACTCGTTTTGAAGTACAGCCAGACCCAGGTGTGAAAGTAAATAAAATTACAAATTTAAGTGATGATATTAAGTTAAGCTTAGCAGCGAAAGATATTCGTATTGAAGCACCGATTCCAGGGAAGAGTGCGATTGGAATCGAAGTTCCAAATAAAGAAAGTAAGCCAGTATTTCTTCGTGAAATTTTAAGAAGTCCTGTGTTTACGAAGAGCGAATCACCGCTTACGGTTGCGCTAGGGCTTGATATTTCAGGAGATCCAATTGTAACGGATATTCGAAAAATGCCACACGGACTTATTGCGGGTGCAACAGGTTCTGGTAAAAGTGTGTGTATTAACGCCATTTTAACGAGCATTTTATATAAAGCGAAACCACATGAAGTGAAGTTAATGTTAATTGATCCGAAGATGGTTGAGCTTGCACCATACAATTCTGTTCCGCATCTTGTCGCACCTGTTATTACGGATGTGAAAGCAGCGACAGCAGCATTAAAATGGGCGGTTGAAGAAATGGAGCGCCGTTATGAATTGTTTGCGCACGCAGGTGCTCGTGATTTAACTCGCTACAATACGATTGTAAGTGAGCGAGAAATTCCGGGAGAGACATTACCTTATATCGTTATTGTCATTGACGAGTTAGCTGATTTAATGATGGTAGCACCTGGTGATGTTGAGGAAGCGATTTGTCGTATTGCGCAAAAAGCACGTGCTTGTGGTATTCATTTATTAGTAGCGACGCAGCGTCCATCTGTAGATGTTATTACAGGTTTAATTAAGTCAAACATTCCAACACGTATTGCGTTTACTGTATCATCTCAAGTTGATTCGCGTACGATTATCGATATTGGTGGCGCGGAGAAATTACTTGGCCGTGGTGATATGTTATTCTTAGGGAACGGTACATCTAAGCCTGTACGTGTACAAGGTGTATATGTATCGGATGATGAGATTGAAAAGACAGTTGATCATGTGAAAAAGCAAATGAAGCCGAATTACTTATTTAAGCAAGAGGATTTATTAGCGAAAACAGAACAGGCTGAGTCGGAAGACGAATTGTTCTTTGAAGCGTGTCAATATGTTGTAGAACAAGGGGGAGCGTCCACATCTTCTGTACAGCGAAAATTCCGCATCGGTTATAATCGCGCGGCACGTCTCATTGAAGAGATGGAATCGCAAGGAATTATTTCTGAAGCAAGAGGAACGAAGCCAAGAGATGTCCTTATTTCTGAGGATGAATTCGCTGCTATGCAGGAAACAAATGTATAGTAAACGGTTTTGCTGTATACTAAGAGAAAATGTTGGATAGTAAAGTAGGGAGTAAAGCGACATGAAAGAAATTGAATTAAAATTAAAAGGTGAAATAAATAGACTAACAAATAGAACATTTAAATTTGACGAACGCGTTGGAGAAGGTTGGTTCTCTGCCGTTTACTTTTTAAAGACTAAAGAAATCATTGAAGAATTTCGCCCGAAAAGTGTTGTAACGATGCAATTTTTCCAAAAGGAAAATGCAGTTCTTTGCGGAACAGATGAAGTGATTGCATTGCTACAAACATTCGCTAAAAATCCTGAGGAACTAGAAATTAACTCTTTAAAAGATGGCGATAATATTAGTCCGTTTGAAACAGTGTTAACAATTCATGGTCCTTATGAAAATTTCGGATTTTTAGAAGGTGTTATTGATGGGATTTTAGCTCGTCGTACATCGGTTGCGACAAACGTATATAACGTTGTCCAAGCTGCGCGTAGCGTAGATAAAGAAAAACCAGTTATTTTCATGGGAGACCGTGACGATCATTATACACAACAAGCTGGTGACGGTTATGCAGCATACATCGGAGGTATGAGCGCACAAGCGACGCATGCGATGAATGAATGGTGGGGCAGAAGTGGTATGGGGACAATGCCTCACGCATTAATTCAAATGTTTAATGGGGATGTTGTGGAAGCGGCAAAAGCATATCACAAGAAATTCCCAGAAGATGAATTAGTTGTATTAATTGATTACAACAATGATGTCATTACAGATGCACTTCGCGTAGCGCGTGAATTTGGATCAACATTAAAAGGTGTACGTGTAGATACGTCGCGCACAATGATTGATCAATACTTCATTCGTCATCCAGAAGTACTTGGAACATTCGATCCACGTGGTGTAAACCCATCGCTTGTATTCGCACTTCGTAAAGCACTTGATGAAGAAGGATTCCAGCATGTAGACATCGTTGTAACTGGTGGATTTGATGAGAAGCGTATTCGTGAATTTGAAGCTCAAAACGTACCTGTTGATATATACGGAGTAGGAAGTAGCTTATTAAAAATGAATATTGGCTTTACTGGTGATAACGTAGAATTAAATGGAAAACCAGAAGCGAAAGCTGGTCGTAAATATCGTCCAAACCCACGTCTAGAGCGTGTTCAATTAGAAAAAAGAGAAGATATGTAAAAGAGAGAAAAACTGATAGGTGATTGACCCTATCAGTTTTTCTGTTATCATAGTATAGCGGCTTCTTTTTTGCTATAATGGATTTGTTATGGACATAAAAAAGAAGTACGTACGAGTTTATCCTGATAAGTGAAGGGAAGAATAACTTCACTACATCAAAAATGTATGATGATTACCAAAATAAGAAAAGATTCATATACTGTCTTATAGATAGGCCGTTGTATTAGTTCGAAATGTTGGAGGTTCTTTAAGATGACAGTTTACCATTTTGTAGGAATTAAAGGAACAGGAATGAGTTCATTAGCGCAAATTCTTCATGACATGAAGCATACTGTTCAAGGGTCTGATTATGAAAAGCGTTTCTTTACACAAACAGCGTTGGAAAAGCGCAATATCTCGATCCTTCCTTTTGATAAAAATAATGTAAAAGAAGGACAAGTGATTATTGCAGGAAATGCATTTCCTGATACGCATGAAGAAATCGTAGCAGCAAAAGAATTGAACATCCCAGTACATCGTTACCATCACTTCCTAGGTGACCTTATGAACCAATACACAAGTGTTGCGGTAACTGGGGCGCATGGAAAAACATCAACAACTGGTTTGTTAGCCCATGTAATGCAAGGTGCACATCCTACATCTTACCTTATCGGAGATGGAACAGGGCATGGGGTAGAAAATAGTAAGTATTTTGTATTTGAAGCTTGTGAGTATCGTCGTCATTTCTTGTCTTACAATCCAGACTATGCAATTATGACAAATATTGATTTTGATCATCCAGATTATTTCACAGATATCAATGATGTATTCAGTGCATTCCAAGAGATGGCATTGCAAGTGAAAAAAGGCATTATTGCATGTGGAGATGATGAAGAACTTCAAAAAATTCAAGCGAAAGTACCTGTTATTTTCTATGGATTTGGAGAAGATAATGATTTCCAAGCACGTAACATTCAAAAGAGAACAGATGGTACTATTTTCGATGTATTCGTTCGTAATACGTACTATGATACGTTCAAAATTACAGGATACGGCAATCACAGCGTATTAAATGCATTAGCAGTAATCGCGCTTTGCCATTATGAAAATGTTGATGTAGAAGCAGTTAAGCATCAGCTAACAACTTTTGAAGGCGTAAAACGTCGCTTTAATGAAAAGCCGATGGGAGAGCAAGTTATTATCGATGACTACGCACACCATCCGACAGAAATTAATGCAACGATTGAAGCAGCTCGTCAAAAACATCCAGAGCGTGAAGTTGTCGCTGTATTCCAGCCACATACATTCTCACGTACAGAAAAGTTCTTAGATGAGTTCGCTGAAAGCTTAAGCAAAGCTGACCAAGTATACTTATGTGATATTTTCGGATCAGCGCGCGAAAACAAAGGTGAATTAACAATCGAAGATCTGCAAAAGCGTATTGACGGTGCAGAACTAATTACAGATACAACAACGGATGTATTAAAGAAACATAAAAACGGCGTTCTCATTTTCATGGGCGCAGGAGACATCCAAAAATTCGAAGCAGCTTACGTAAAAGAAGTTCAAGTTGCAGAGAAGTAATAGAAAAGACGCATAGCCGTGGCTGTGCGTCTTTTTTGCTTTGTTCAATATATTTTAAAAAGCGTTCATATGTTGGTATTGTTTATTTTTTTTGTATAGTTGTTTTAATAAGACGATATATAGTGAACTAAAAAGTACATATCCAATTAAATAATAGAATGAAAATATATCGAATTGTTTTGTTATCATAATTCGAATCGCGAAAAATGCAAATGGAAGTGCGATTAAAACGCTAGTACTAAAGGAAATCATTGTTTTTAAAAATTTTAATTGCTTTGTATTCAAATGGTTTTCTCTACAGATGAACCAAATGTTGCTTGCGATAAAGGCTAGCAAAAAAGGTAAATTAGCTGAAATATTTATAAAGCCAAGTGCGATGGGTACTGATAAAGCCACAAGTGGAGCAATTGAGAACCCAGTAAAGTATTTAATAAATGTATTTGTAGATTGCTGTGCATTTTGAATAACATCTGTATATTCTCCTGCAATTTCTTTTGCTAATTCTTTTGGAGGAAGAAATTCTTCAATCACTTGTGAAGGAATGATTTCTAATGGTATCCCTTCGCTTTCTTTACTTAATGCATTTTCATATAAATCTGATTTGATTTCTAGCACATGTTGTTCTCTTGCTGACGCAGGTAAGTTCATTAAACCTTTATGAAGATCGTGTAAGAAAGAAGTAATGAGTTCATTTGAAAAGAATTGTTCTTTGTTCATTTTTTATCCTCTCCTTTAGCTAGTAACATTAGAGCATGATACACTGCATCATAATCATGTAAGCGACTATGTAAAATTTCTCTCCCTTCGTCTGTAATGCGATAGTATTTTCTCTTTGGACCATCACCGGACTCTTCCCAATAGGAAACAGCCCAATTGTTTTTCGTGATTCGATTTAATATAGGATAAATCGAACCGTTTGGGATATGAAACACAGGAATATCTTGTAGTGCGCTTGTAATTTCGTATCCGTACATAGGTTGTCTACTTATTAAAGACAAAATAGCGAGATCAAAAACACCTTTACGTAATTGAATTATAAAATTATCATTTTTTTCCATACTTCAACTATATATGATTCATACCTAGATATCAATCATATATAGTTGTTATTCACATATAAAATTCAAGATAAAGTGTGAATATTTAACAATTGACATCTATAAGTGTTAGAATAATAAGAAAACTAAAGGGGAGCTAAAAATATGTTCACACTTCGAGTAGACGATGAAATCGAATTACAGTTATTAGAAAAACATCATAAAGAGGAACTATATCAATTAATAGATCAAAACCGTAACCATTTAAGAAGATGGCTTCCTTGGGTGGATGGGGTAAAATCTGCTGGTGCGTATGATGAGATTTGTCCGATGTGGTTAAAGAAGTTTGCAGAGGGAGACGGTTTTGAAAGTGGTATACGTTATAAAGGAAAGCTCGTTGGGATGGTAGGCATTCATCCGGTAAGTTGGGGGAAGAAAGCGGCAAGTCTCGGATATTATCTTGCAGAAGATGCTGGCGGGAAAGGCATTATGACGCGTAGCGTGAAGGCTGTACTTCACTATGCATTTGAGAATTTAAAATTAAATAAAATGGAAATTAGATGCGGTGTTGAAAATGTGAAAAGCCGCGCTATTCCAGAGCGTTTGGGTTTTAAGTTAGATGGTATTTTAAGAGATGATGAATGGCTATACGACCATTTTCACGATATCGCTGTATATAGTTTACTAGCTTCAGAGTGGAGAGAGATTCAAGATAAGTAAAAAATGTTATATGTATCTTATTTAAGAAGGTCATTCAGAAATGGACTGTTTTATGACTAAAATGGAAAAAGTGGTATAATTTAGGTTAGGGGGTGAGTGTATGAACATTCCGATTCAAAGAAGCAAATCGGTAGTAATTTTCGTTTGTCTCACGTTAGCTTTTATGTTTGTATATCCACTTGTCATGATTGTCACAAATAAAGAGCAGTGGATGTCAGCGTTAATTGGAATGGGTTTATGCTTTCTTGTAAATGTACCACTCGTTTGGGAAGTATTTATTAAAAAGCATAAAGTAGAAAATGGTGTATTAAAGTACGGCATTTTAAATGACGATATCGTATTGAAAGAGATAAGAAACATTCGTCAAGTTGGGAAATATCTTGAAATTACAACGAATGCGTATAAAGTACATATGATTGCGATGCCGCAAGATATGAATGAATTTTTGGGGCTTATTGAGAAAGAGAATCCAAATGTAAAAATAGAAATGGTAGGTAAGAAATGAAATATGTACAACCTTTTTTTGTTTGGAAATATTGCTGGTGATTATTATTTGCACTAGGGGATATATGAAATGGGATTTGCCCTTATATGTACCAATATTAATAAGTACTATCGCAGTGGCGCTTTTATATTATTTTCATTTTCAGCAAACAAAAAGTGAGAAAAGCAGCTTTATGTAGTACAGGAGGGTTAGAAATGAAAAAAGTCCTTATGTTATTTTTACTTCTGCTAACCGCATCCGTTCTTTTAATAGGATGTAGTACGAAGAAAGAGAAGTCTGATGTTAGCTTAGAAAAAGCACAGAAAATTGAAGTTGAATCGTTTATTGATTCGAGTGATAAAAAAAACATTACCGATAAGAAAGAAATCACAAAGTTGTTTGAATCAATCAAAATGGATGAGTGGAAAATGGAATCGGCTCCGTTAGATACTCCGCAAGGGAAAATATTTAAAATGTATCAAGAAGATACACCGAAATTATCGGATTCGAGTAAAGATAAAAAAGAGTTATATGAAATTGGTACGATGACAGTATATAAAGATGTCCCTTATGTTGAAGTTGAATTGAAAATTAATAAAATAAAAAATAAAAATAGTTTTAAAGTACCAGAAGATGTGGCTAAAAAATTATTAGAGTATTAATGAAAAAAAGCGCTCGGAATTCCATCCGAGCGCTTTTTCTATTATTTTAAGTTCTCTGGGTTTAAAGCTTCTAATTCAGGTACAACGAAGCGTCCGTCTTTACGGATTAGTACGTCGTCGAAGTAAATTTCGCCGCCGCCGTATTCAGGGCGCTGGATGCATACTAGATCCCAGTGAATGTTCGAGTTGTTGCCGTTCCATGCATCGTCGTAAGCTTGTCCAGGAGTGAAGTGGAAGCTGCCATCGATTTTTTCATCGAATAGGATGTCCCCCATTGGATGTAAGATGTATGGGTTTACGCCGATTGCGAACTCACCAACGAAGCGTGCGCCTTCGTCTGTATCGAAGATTTTGTTAATGCGCTCTGTATCGTTTGCAGTTGCTTCAACGATTTGCCCGTTCTCGAACTTAAGTTGTACATTTTCAAATGTATAACCGTTGTAAGGAGATGGCGTGTTGTAAGAAACTGTACCGTTAACAGAATCACGAACTGGTGCAGAGTATACTTCACCGTCTGGAATGTTTAAATGACCTGAGCATTTAATTGCTGGAATGTCTTTAATAGAGAATGTTAAGTCAGTTCCAGGTCCAGTTAGGCGCACTTTATCTGTTTTATTCATTAATGTAACAAGGCTATCCATTGCCTTATCCATTTTACCGTAGTCTAAGTTACAAACTTCGAAGTAGAAGTCTTCGAAAGCTTCTGTGCTCATTTTAGCAAGTTGCGCCATAGAAGCATTTGGGTAGCGAAGAACAACCCAGCGCGTTTTCGGAACACGGATGTCTCTATGAACTTTCTTACCAACTGTTTGACCGTGAATTTGCATTCTTTCACTTGGTACGTCAGCTTGTTCGTTAATGTTATCGCCAGAGCGAAGACCGATATAAGCGTCCATATCTTTCATTACGCTTGCTTCATATGCAGCGATTTGTTCAAAATGTTCTTCAGTAGCACCCATTAATAAAGAGCGATCTACTTGATGATCTTTTAAAGAAACGAATGGGAAACCACCAGCTGCATATGCTTCTTTTACAAGTGCAGTTACAAGTTCTTTTTGTAAGCCAAAGTTTTCAATTAATACTTTTTCGCCTTTTTGTAAGCGGATAGAGTAGTTAATTAAATTGTATGCTAACTTTTCAATGCGTGGATCTTTCATATGTAAAGCCTCCCTACTAATTATGTATCCTCTCCTATTGTAACCTACTTAGTGGAATTTGTTGAATCATTTATGTTAAAGTTAACGAATAAGTATGAAAATTCTAATGAAAAGATAGGGATTAGAACGAAACGGAAAATGATTGTATAATAGGAGAAAGTATGAAAAAGATAAAGGAAGTGATGAAATGCAAGTTCTTTTATATGTAAGTGCGGCTATTATCGCGGTTGCTTTCGCTGTATTAGTAGTGTATGTATGTAGAACGTTGTTATCTGTTCAGAAGACGTTAGAAAACGTTGCAAGTACGTTAGAAGGTTTAGAAAAGCAAATGCAAGGGATTAGCGTAGAGACGGAGCAATTATTACATAAAACAAATGCGTTAGCTGATGACATTCAACAGAAGTCACAATCATTAAATAAAGTAGTATCGGGTGTAGATGGAATTGGAACGACAATCCATTCTTTAAATACGAAACTTCGTAATGTATCAGAGTCTGTTACGGACGAAATTGAAAATAATGCAGATAAAGTAGCGCAAGTTGTACAGTGGAGTAGCGCAGCAATTGAAGTATACAATCATTATCGTGCGACAAGACAAGAGAAAAAGGTTGAAAAAGAAGAGCGTAAATTAGAAAGACTTGAGAAAAAAGCTGAAAAGAAAGAGAAGCGCTCTAGACTTCGTATGAGAGGTGAATCGTGATGAATATGACAAAGCTTGAAACAATTGAAGAGCTTGAAGTATTAGTAGAAAAAAATGAACCTTATGTTCTTTTTAAACATAGTACGACATGTCCGATTAGTCATGGTGCCTATACAGAATTTCAAGCGTATTGTAGTGAAGAAAGAGCAGTACCAGCGTATTACTTATACGTACAAGATGCGAGAGATGTTTCGAATCGTGTTACAGAACAGTACAGCATTAAACATGAATCTCCGCAAGTGTTATACATAAAAGATGGGATGGTAGTATGGAATACGTCCCATTGGAACATTAAAAAAGACGCTTTAGAAGAGAATATTAAGTAAAAAGAAGCAAGCTAAAGGTGCTTGCTTCTTTTTTTTGTTTTTGTTGAAATATATTTAATGGTACACTGTTATTAGTTCAAATTAAATAACTAGATTGTTGAAAGTAGGTTTTAAGTAATGAAGAAAATGGCATTATCCTTCGCGGTCGTAAGTTTATTACTAGGAGCTTGTAGTAATGATACGATTAGTAAGAAGGATGAAGTTATACAGAAAGATACGAAAGAAAAAAGCATGATTCCGAGAACTGCTGTTTCTAAAGATTATTATAGAACTGTAATTCCTCTAAAAGAACAAAAGGTTATAAATACAGCTAATATAACAACAAATTCTAAATTAGATTTAGCAGAGTATGAAAATGGTTTAATGAATATTGCAAAAGAGCAATTTGATACAGAAAATCACGTACTACAATTAAATCAGTATATCCCTGAGAAGTTAGTTGATGAACTGGTCGCAAAAGTAAAAGCACCCGTTTTGACAAATATAATAGAACAAGACTATTTCGGGAAGCAGAATTCAAATGAATTAAGTTTATCTGGCGTTGTGATCGGGTTAGCAATGTCGTCAACTGTATCAAATGAAGAAGCAATGTCTAAGGGTGCTGAAGTTGCTGGACAACTTATAGAAGCTATTAATAAAAATGACAAGTATAACAAATCTCCAATTACGTTTGCTATCTTTAAGCAAGAAAGTACAAGTTCTTTGAAAAATGGTACATATATTGCTAGTGCTACCGTTCAAAAGAACGATACGAATCTTGGAAATTGGAGTACAATCGATGAGCAAGCATATTCATATCCTTCTGATGAATTTACAAAAGCACATGGAGAAGATAATAAAAAAATAGCTGACTTTGCTGATGCGATGAAAGGTTTTTCTCCTGGAGATTTTATTCCAGTAAATGCTAAAGTTTTTTATAAGAAAAATCAAATGGATACATTAAATATGAATATTGTTATTAAATATAACGGTAAAACAGAATTAATGGCTCTTACTCAACTAGCTGCTCAAAGTATGTTAGACCAATTACCTAAAGATGCAAAAGTACAATTGCAGATAAAGTCCGAGAATAAAATCGAGGCAATTGTTATAAAAGAGAAAAACAGCGATAAACCGTTTGTTTCCTTCTTATAAAAAAAGACAGTGTTTAAACTGTCTTTTTTTATTTTAAATGAAAGGGTACGATAGGACGGAGTGCTGCGTAATATGCTTCATATTTCCCTCTGTATCGATTTTAAAGGAAGAAACCTATTTACCTCCTTGCATTGTCGATGTAACACATTCTACAGAGGGATATGATCTTCTATTGCTAATTGTGAAGTACTTCCAGATTCAGCGCATCAAATGCCTATCATTGTCGATTTTTGTTGGTAAGTCGATATATAAAAAAAATCGCTCATATATTTTGAGTTGCGGTCGATATATTTGAAACAACTCTAATATAAATTTCATTTACTAATGTACTGCTTAAAATAAGGTTTCTACGTATGAGATATCTATATTTTTACAAAAAATGCCCTTTTTTTCATAAAAAATACGAAAATACGAGAAAAGAAGCGAATTTTTTCGAAACTTTTGCGGGAAAATATTGTATGAGCCTGCGTTTTTATCGTATCATTAGTAAAAGGAAGAACTCGGGACGATTGGTGGCATCTGCAAATAGAGTTGATGTCTTTTTTTCATTCAAGTAACCGATACATAAAAATAGATAACAAAAATAGAAGGAGTGTGCAATGAGATGAACGTAACAATATATGATGTAGCGCGCGAAGCGAACGTTTCAATGGCTACCGTATCACGCGTTGTGAACGGTAACCCAAATGTAAAGCCTACAACAAGAAAGAAAGTATTAGAAGCAATTGATCGTTTAGGATACCGCCCAAATGCGGTAGCACGTGGACTAGCAAGTAAGAAGACAACTACAGTAGGTGTTATTATTCCTGATATCTCAAATACATTTTATGCAGAACTTGCTCGTGGAATTGAAGATATCGCAACAATGTACAAATATAACATCATTTTAAGTAATTCTGACCAAAACAAAGAGAAAGAGTTCCATTTATTAAATACGATGCTTGGAAAGCAAGTAGACGGAATTGTTTTCATGGGTGAAGATATTACAGACATTCACATTGAAGAATTCAAAAAGTCTCCAGTACCAATCGTATTAGCGGCGTCATTCGATGAGCAAAATGAAACGCCGTCAGTAAATATTGATTATACACAAGCAGCTTACGACGCAATGAAGCACTTTATTGAGCAAGGACATAAGCGTATCGGTTTCGTCTCTGGTCCTTTCATTGATAAAGCAGGAAGTGCGAAGAAGTTACAAGGTTATAAAAAAGCTCTAGAAGAAGCAGGTATTTCATATGATGAAAATCTTGTAATCGATGGAGATTACACATATGATTCAGGTATCGAAGCATTTGAAAAGCTTTGGAGCCTTGATGGCAAGCCAACAGCGATCTTCGTATCTTCTGACGAAATGGCACTAGGTGTAATCCATGCAGCACAAGACGCTGGATTAAACGTACCAACGGATGTAGAAGTACTTGGTTTCGATAATACACGCCTTGCATTAATGGTACGCCCGCAGCTTTCAACAGTTGTACAACCAATGTACGATATCGGTGCAGTAGCAATGCGTCTATTAACAAAGTATATGAACAAAGAAAAAGTGGAAGATCACACTGTTATCTTACCTCACCGTATCCAATTTAGAGATTCAACGAAGTAAGTATAAAAAAGCTCACAGCGATTGCTGTGAGCTTTTATTCGTATTCAGGATAGTATTTTTGTACGACTGTATCTACCGTTTCATTTTTCTTAACGTGTAAAAATCTTGCGTACAATTCTTTTCCAGTTTCAAATGGTGTATCGTCTAATTCAAACACATGCAACACTTTCCGGAACGTCCATGTGACTTGCTCGCCGTACACATTGTCGTACGATTCTTCAGATTGCATAGCGATTTTTTCACCTAGTTCATGAGCTTCTTCTAAACTTTTTGCTTTAACAAGAATAATACTTTCTTCAAAAAGTGTATCGTAATTCTCTTCATAATGCTCATCAATTTTCGTAGGATCAGGCTCACCAGAATGAACAGATTCAAACAATAACTTTACAGCGTACATATTATGCTGCATGTTTCACTCTATAAATAATACTTGCGACAAGTGAAGCAGGTATTGTAAATACGTTACTTTGATAATGATAGTGTATTTGAGATTCTTCATAAGACATATTGTCGTATAGTTCGTTTTGTGACATGTTCATTTTTTTCTGCTTTGTCTTGAGCATTTTAATATAGTTATACTGTATTGGGACGAGAATGATGAAATAGGCTAATACGATTAGTGAAATCCAAATCATTATGAAACACTCCCTTATAAAGAATATTTGTATATGATAATTATATCAATTAATAGAAAAAATAACCATTTTTAGAGGGGGTTAATTCTCTTTCCAAAATGCAAAAAGTTCTTCAGGATTTCGTAAATTATGTGCAAGGCATGTTTGGGCAGTATGTTTAAAACTTTGTATTAGCGGTTCTAACCGAGAAGGATCATATTGTTTTACATTGCCAGCAATAATAGTTTCATCTTTTTCTAAGTTAATGGATATTTGTAGCAAAGTTATATTTGTTTCTAATTGCACAACTTCGATATAAAAAAACTTTTTGTCTAAGTCGATTGTAATATAATCGAATCGCTCTACTTGTTTAAAGTATTCTACAATATCATCTTCCAATTGAAATCCTCCTCAGTATATGGCCTATTGGTGACTTCGCTGTAAAATAATATGATTCCTTGTTATATGTCACATAAGTGCAAATTCAACTATTATAGGGCAATGTCATGTATAATAGAAAGAAAAGGCTTGTGAGGGGGGAGAAGAGATGATCGTTCTTTGGATAATTACGCTTTGTATGACTGCTATTTTTGCATATATGACGTTAAAACAAAATGGCTTAAAGCGATTAGTTCCAGGAAGTATTCTTGCAGGAATTGCCCTTATCACGTATGTAATTTCTATTTTTATTGAAAGTGTATCAGTGGACATGAGCACGAGTTTCATGTTCATCGGTATTACACTATTTGCAGGTAGTATTATGGTACTTATGGTTGCAGGTATAATTTTATTTATTCATATGAATTCGGAAACGTTATAGCATATAGAAAAGGCATGTCCCCTTGGGACATGCCTTTTTATCCGTTCAATTATGCTCTATCTTTAGAAGAATTTTGTTGTTTTAATAAGTCTCGAATTTCGCCAAGAAGTTCTTCTTCTTTTGTTGGTTCTGGAAGTTCTTCTTCTTTTTCTTCTTCTTCTCTTTTAGAAGTTAGTTTGTTGAATACTTTAACGAACATAAAGATAGCCGCTGCAATAATTAAGAAATCAAAAATAGTTTGGATGAAGTTACCATACATAATAGATGATTTACCGAATGTAATTTTTAAATCTGTAAAGTCAACGCCACCTAATACCATACCAAGTAATGGTGTGATGATATCTTTTACTAAAGAACTAACGATTTTACCGAATGCAGCACCGATTACAACCCCGACAGCTAAATCGATTACATTCCCTTTGAAGGCGAATTTTTTAAACTCGTTCCACATGTGTTAATCCCATCCTTTCCACGATTCAATATGAAATTTATAATTCCTATCAACATATTCTATAGAAATTTGCGACAGAAATAAAGGGGAAATGGGAATGAAAGTAAATTCTGAAAAATGTATCCGTTTTAATTTTTATTTACATTATCTAGTAGAGATTGCAGCAGTTGCTGTGTTTTTAATCCTTCTAATCCATCTACAACAGGCTTTGTATCTCCGTGTACACATTCGATAAAATGATGAACAGCATCTTCAAAACCACGTTGTTTTAACGTCGTATCCCATGATGGGGAGCCGATCTGAGAAACTGCATTTTCCTGCTCAACTTCATATGTGTTCATATTTTTTACGCGAATGATTTTCCCTGTCGTTACAAGTTCAATTTGTTCTAAATTTGTACCAGCATGGCGATGCATTGCTGTAGAAAGCAACAGTCCACTTGGCGTTGTATATGTATGATGTCCGTAAAGAAGTTCATTCTTTTCATTAGTTTGCATCATATTATGAACGACGTTAAGGTCATCGTTAGCTAACCAGCGAGCAGTATCTACAATATGTAAGTAATCATCTAACATCGTAAAGTCGTATGTATAGGGCCCGACTTTATTTGTACGATGCTTTTCAATTCGAATCCATGAAATATGATGAGCTTGCTCTTTTGCTGCAACATACATAGGAACGAATCGGCGATTAAATCCGACCATTAATTTTCGGTTATGCTTTTCGCTCAACTCGACTAGTTTCTCAGCTTGTTCTACTGTAGCTGCTAGCGGCTTATCAACATAAATGTCGATTCCTTTTTTCAGAAGTTCAGAAACGATTTCATAATGCGATGCAGTTGAACTATGAACGAAGATTGCATCGCATTCTGAAGCTAACGTTTCAATAGAATGGAAGTCTTGAATGCGGTATTGCTGGCAAACTTGTTTCCTTTTCTCCGCGTTAGGTGTAAATGCCCCTACAAAATTCCAATCTGTTTCTTTAGTAAGTGTTGGAAGATAGGCTTTCTGTGCGATACTTCCAAGTCCAATCATCCCAATTTTAGGTTTGTTCATGTGTATTCCCACCCTATTCATATTGATGTAACGGCTTAAATGTAGCATAGGGCGGGGGAGGAAGGCAAAAATTAGCTTTTTACTTATGTCCTTCTAGCAAAATCTTCTCTATCTTTTCAAAGTGATGAGCGCGAGCATGCTCTAGCGGGGTAACACCATCGTTGTCTGGAATATTTACATCTGCACCGTGCTCAATAAGAAGACGGATGACTTGTTGTTGTGTTTCATCTCCGTTACTTAGTACGATAGCTTCCATCAAAGCTGTCCATCCGAGGTTATTTACATGGTTTACATCGATATTTGTTCGCATGAGGAGTTCTTTTATAACATCAATATAGCCATGTTCTGAGGCTGGGATAAGAGCTGTACCGCCATATCGATTCGTAAGCGATGGATCTGCGCCAGCATCAATTGTTAATTTTAAAATGTCTAAGTAACCTTCTGCACCAGCGTATAGAAAGGGATTGTTTTTCATATCATCTTGGATATTTACGTCGGCTCCAGCGTCGATAAGCGCTTCTGCGGTTTTCACATCATTTTTGTATGTAGCAATCATAAGAGGAGTACGTCCTTTATCATCTGTTATATTTATGTCAGCCCCTTTTTTGAGTAAAGATATAACGGTATTCGTTTCTTGTTTCTCAGTAGCTGTTAGTAGTGCTGTCTCCATGTTTGTCATCTCCTTTTTAACTTCTTGTTCTTGCGAGCAACCTTGCAAAAAAATTACGCAACATATCATGCTTACTGTTTTTTTGAACATGGAATCTCAACCTCCTCATTTCAACTGTAAAATAAGAACATTAAATTTTTATAAACTGGCGCTAAAATTACTATAAAATCGCTTGAGTATTTGATCATATATTTTTATGCTTAGGAATAATAAGGTTTGGTAAAGTGAGGGTGTAACATATGTCTATTAAAACAAGATTTTTATTCTCTTATATCGCTGTTATTCTCGTTTCCATCACGCTCATATTAGTCACGGGATTTTTAATTGTTTTTTCCATAACAGGAGACTTGGAATCAGTGAAAAATTTCTATAAAAGTTCCTATATTCAAAAGCCGCTTACGTCAGAAGAAGAGAATGCGTATATTGAGTTAAAGACGGCAGCAAAGAAACATCAATCGCAACTATTAGATGAATCGTTCGTTTCATCACTTGAAAAAGAAGGGGTGAAAATAGTTGTAAGAAAGGGAGAAACCATTTCTTATGCTACAAAAGTATTTGAAAGTTTGGCTTTAAAGGAAGCCCTTCCGAAATTTGAATCAGCAAATATTAATAGTCGTGGTACAACGGAATTAGGCGATACATTTTATCGATATGTAAAGTTTGATTTTTATTTTCCTCAGGAAGAAGAGGGGAGTATATTTGTATTAAAGAAGCAAAGTTCATTTGTAGATCTTACACAAAAGTTATTTCCGATTTTGTTCGTAGCGCTTTTACTGTTAGCTATTTTACTTATAGGGTTAGTAAGCTATTTCGTCTCAAGAAGCGTGATAAAGCCAATCTTTGTATTGAAAGATGCGACTGGGAGAATTAAAGAAGGGGATTTAAATTTTCAAATTCCAGTTACGTCGCACGATGAAATCGGGCAATTAAATCAAGGATTTGAGGAAATGAGGAAGAAGTTAAAAGAATCGATTGAAGTGCAAACACAGTATGAAGAAAATCGAAAAGAGCTCATTTCAAACATATCTCATGATTTAAAAACACCGATTACATCTATTATTGGATATGTAGAAGGCATAAAAGATGGAGTCGCAAATACGCCAGAAAAAATGGATAAGTATTTAACGACCATTCATACGAAGGCAAAACATATGGATACACTCATTGATGAGCTCTTTTTGTTTTCAAAGCTTGATTTGAATCGAGTTCCCTTTCAGTTTGAAACGATAGAATTAAACGTGTTTATGCAGGAATTATTAGAAGAGATGCAAATGGATTTAAGTGAGGAAGGTATAGAAGTTCACTTACAATTACATTCATCACCACTCTATGTAACTGCCGACTGTGAAAAGATAAATAGAGTGATATCGAATTTAATTCATAATAGTGTGAAGTATATGGATAAAGAAGATAAGAAAATTACTGTAACAGTATTGAATGATAAAAGTAAAGTTATTGTGAAAGTAATGGACAATGGATCAGGTATAGAAGCTGATACATTGCCGTATATATTTGAGCGGTTTTATCGTGCAGAGCAATCGCGAAATTCGAGTACAGGTGGAAGTGGACTTGGCTTAGCGATAGCGAAGCAAATTGTTGAAGAACATGGCGGGGAAATTTGGGCGGAAAGTAAGCTTGGCGAAGGTACAATTATTTTCTTCTCATTGAAAAAAGTACAGGAATGTGGTGAGTAGAATGAAGAGAATTTTACTAGTAGAAGATGAAATAAGTATTGCAGAATTACAGCGAGATTATTTAGAAATTAGTGATTTTCAAGTGGATGTAGAGCATTCCGGAGAGGTAGGTTTACAAATGGCTTTGCAGGAAGATTATGATTTAATTATTTTAGACATTATGCTTCCTAAGATGAATGGTTTTGAAATTTGTAAACAAATACGTGCTATAAAAGACATTCCGATTTTACTTGTTTCAGCAAAAAAAGAAGATATAGATAAAATTCGCGGACTCGGATTAGGAGCAGATGATTATATAACGAAACCGTTTAGCCCGAGTGAGCTAGTAGCAAGAGTAAAAGCTCATATTTCTCGTTATGAAAGATTATCAGGAAATGTAAGTAAGCAACGCGATACGTTATACATTCACGGAATTTCTATTGATCAAAGGGCAAGAAAAGTTTTTATAAACAATGAAGAAATCGCGTTTACAACGAAGGAATTTGATTTATTAACATTCTTTGTCACAAACCCAAACCAAGTATTAAATAAAGAACAGTTATTTGAACGTATTTGGGGACTAGACTCAGCTGGCGATTTAGCCACTGTCGTTGTTCACATTCGAAAGCTACGTGAAAAAATCGAAAGAGACCCTGCTCACCCGCAATACATTGAAACAGTGTGGGGAGCTGGTTATCGTTTTAATGTGTAATATACCTGCCGAGTAATTGGCAGGTTTTTTATGTTATTTGAATGAAAAGGAAATAATAGGTAATTTATGTTAAGGTATATATAGATAAAACATCTTTGTTTTGCTAACACGCACGATAGTTTGAGGGGGGTGCTAGATCTTGGGGGCGGAATTAAAGAATAATAAATCAAACAAGGCTTTAAAGATTGGAACGAATATCATACTTATTTTATTAATTATCGGTGCAATACAAATGTTTTATGATGAAGACCCTACAAATGATTATTTCGGTGGGTTATTTATGATGGTTTTTTTTGGAATTAAAATAATTTCTAGTTTTATGATGAGTATAAAAGAAAGAGATAAAAAGTCGATATTCATTGATTTAGGTTTAGTGACTTTTTGTGTTCTTCTTTTAATTGTTACTAGTTGAAATACTTCTTTTGAAAAAAGCTCATAGTCTTATAGAGACTGTGAGCTTTCCTTAATAATAACGGTACTAGTGTAACGATTTATAAAATGTTTGAGTGGTAGAAGTAAACGGAGCAGCTTCTTCTAAAAAAGGATAATGATTACTCTCTTCAAATGTCACAAAAATAGAATTACGTATGCCCTCATGCATCTCGATAGAATACTGAATCGGGCACTGCACATCGTGTCGTCCGCATATAATAAGTGTCTTTGTTTTCATAGAATGTAAATGTTCTCGTAAATTAAATGCTGGATATTCGTGAGAAAAAGCATTCATTCGGTTAGCAGACATTGTTTTTTGGATTGGCTTATGAAAATAAGCATTGTAGTTTTCCGGTTTATATAAAGATAATTTTGTTCGTTTAGTAGATAGTGCTTTCCGTTCTTCACTTGTAAGATGGGGGCTTTTTAAGTTTTCAATGAGCTGTTGCATATAATGAAACTGAGGATGTTCCGGATGATAAATGCAAAAGGGTGTTTCGGTGTAGTTGCTTGCCGCGGCTCCGACCACGACTAATGATTGTAAGGAGTTTGGATAGGTAATTGTATATAAAAGTCCAAGCATACCACCTGTTGAATGACCGGCGAAATGCCATGTTGGAAGTTGTAATGCTTCTCGTATAGCTTCTAAATCGTGAATGGTTTCAATCATACTTAATTCGTTTTCTACCTGGGCTTTTGCAGAGTTACCAGCGTCTCGTAAATTAATGAGGAATACACGATGCGTAGAAGTGAAAACATCCGCAAAGTAATCACCAGTCTCATTAAATTGCGAATAGTGATGTGTAATACAAAGCGGTTTGCCACTGCCTTTTATGAAGAGTTCGAATGTACCACGTTTCGTGTGGATCATTTGTTGTGTCCACATAATTTCACGACCTTTCCTCATAAAAATTGGGCCAGACTGTTACTAAATGAAAATATATCGGCGATTTTTCGAATATATCGACCGTAACTTAAAATATATCAGCGATTTTTCGAATATATCGACCACAACTCGAACTATATCGGCGATTCGACACAGAATATCGATTTACCAACAAAAAACGACATGGGTAGTAATTATACAAATAAAAGGAGGCTATTCAAAAACGAGCCTCCTTTTTCTTTAGTACAAAGATTTTGTCATATTATTCCGAATAATTTCAAGGGATTTCGCTACAGTTAATGCATTCTTTTCTTCAATTTCTGGTTTACGGGGGATAGGTTTATACATGTTGTTTGGATCTTCCCATGTGAGGGGAAGTTCTGTTTCAGCTTGTCCTTTCCAAGCGTCAATCCATTCTGGAGGGAGATAACCTGAGATGTTTTGGATGTTGTTCATTTCGAGCCAGATGAGTGCCCAAGCTCTTGGGACGACGCGCCAGTGGTCATAGCCACCGCCGCCGACAGCGATCCAGCGACCTTCGCAATATTCGTTAGCGATTTCACGAGCGAGCTTCGGTATTTCACGGTAAATATTCATCGTTGCGCAAAGGTGTGTAAGTGGGTCGTAATAATGTGCGTCAGCGCCGTTTTGCGTTAAAATAATATCCGGTTTAAAGTATGCGGCAACTTCTTTTACGACAGTTCGATAAGAATCTAAGAACGATTCGTCTTCTGTAAAAGCATCGAGTGGAACGTTAAAAGAGTAACTATAGCCATTCCCTTGTCCGCGTTCATTTACAGCGCCAGTTCCAGGGAATAAATAACGACCGGTTTCATGTAGTGAAATGGTGCATACGTTAGGATCGTCGTAAAAGGACCACTGTACACCATCACCGTGATGAGCATCTGTATCAATATATAAAACACGTAAACCGTATTTCTTCTGAATATATTTCATTGCGATAGAGCTATCGTTATAAATGCAAAAACCAGATGCCTTGCCGCGGAAGCCGTGATGTAAGCCGCCGCCTAAATTAAGCGCGTGTTTTACTTTCCCGGAAAGAACAGCATCGACAGCAGTTAATGTACCGCCAACGAGTAATGCACTTGCTTCGTGCATATTTGGAAACATTGGTGTATCTTCTGTTCCGAGTCCATATGTCATCGCAATTGATTTTTCTAACTTTCCTTCTCCAGCACGTTTTACCGCATTTATGTACTCCTCTGTATGAACGTAGGCGATCTCTTCATCTGTAGCCATCCGTGGTGAGATGATTTGAGAAGGAGAGATAAAACCACCCTTTTGTAATAAATCATACGTGAGTGTGACGCGCAGTTGGTTAAAAGGATGATCAGGGCTAAACGAATAGCCCCGAAAGTCATCCGAATAAATAAACGCGCTACTCATGCTTGCATCCCCATAATGTTCGGCCATAATACGCGGTAGCCTTCTGCTTCAAGTGCATCAATCACTTTTAGCGGATTCATCGTTTGAATGCGGAAAACGAGTACTTTATCATTCTCATCTTTTGCTGGGTAGACGAGAACGCTCACGATATTGATTTGTAACTCACTAAAAATAGCAACGACTTTTCCGAGAATACCAGGTTCGTTTTTCACTTGAATTTCAATTTGTGAACTCGGTTGATGTGCTCCTGTTAATTTCACTAACGTGTGCAGCACAGTAGATTCAGAAATAATTCCAACTAACTTTCCAGCCTTTGTAACAGGAAGACAGCCAATTTTATTTTCAAAAAATAAAGTAGCAATTTCCTCAACAAAATCGAGAGGATGGCAAGTCATAACAGGATGTTTCATAATCAGTTCAAGTGGTTGCTTCAGCATATCGAGTGAAACTTGTTCATCTAAAATAGACGGACTTGCATCTCTTACATCCCGATCAGAAATAATGCCTACAACATGATTATTTTGATCGACAATTGGAATGTGCCGAATGCCTTTCGTGCGTATCGTTCGGATTGCTGTTTCGATTGTATCGTTTGGATGTAGTGTCACCACATCTTGATTCATAATTTCTTCTACAATCATTCCAGTTGCCCCCTTTATTAGTACATAAAACGATTGTGAAAACGTAGACGATCAAATGCTTGAATAGAATCCGTATCAACGCGTTTACCGATGCGGACCATTAAACAGTTAGCAGGATGCGAACAAATTTCAGGATCATCTGTAGCCATCCATTGTAATCCACCAGCATTCATCATCTTTTCCATTACTTTTCGGTACTCCCAAACATTTAAGCCTGTTTGTTTTAAATCCCAGTGCCAATAATATTCAGTCGTTAATATAATGTAATCTTCCATATAATCGTCCATCATTGAAACTTCTAGTAAGTTCTTTCCGACAGCGCAGCCGCGGAAGGCAGGGACAACTTCAATCGCCCCGAGTTCAATTAAGTTTTCTATCTTTCCTTCTGACCATCGTTCAAGTGGATCAGGATACAAGTATGTAACATATCCAACAATCGTTTGGTCATGTCTAGCAATAATGAGACGAGCTTCTGGTAATTTAGAAATTTCGACAATTGCTTTATATTGCTGCTCGGCAGGACGAAACGCAACTAAATCTGGATGAAATTCATACATTTCTAAGTTATGTGTAGAGACAGGACCTTCAATAATTAAAGTGCCTTTCGCTGTTTTCAAGTTTCTAGCATTATATATTTTTTTATGGATCAATGTATTGCTCACCACCTTGAGGGTTTGTGAATCTATTCATATCGTACTTTATAATATATGCGATGTGAATCGAAATTTGTCATTAAAAATTTGTCTAAAAATCAACAAATATACTGAAAATTTTAAATAATGTCATTATAATAGATAATAGAATACATAGGAGGGGGATGTAAAGTATGAAAGTAGAAACGCTTCCTGTCATTAAAGGAGAAAATAATTTGCCGAATTATGATGAGGCATACGCGAATTTTAACTGGGAAGAGGTTAATAAAAACTTTACTTGGAATGAGACAGGCCGAGTAAATATGGCGTATGAGGCAATTGATAAGCATGCGAAATCCGATCGAAAGAATAAAGTAGCCCTTTATTATCAAGATGGATCACGAAAAGAGAAGTATACATTTAAGGAAATGAAGGATTTTTCTAATAAAGCAGGAAACGTCCTGAAAAATTATGGCGATGTAGAAAAAGGCGATCGCGTTTTTATTTTTATGCCGCGTTCCCCAGAGTTATATTTCGCACTTTTAGGCGCAGTGAAATTAGGGGCAATCGTTGGTCCACTATTTGAAGCATTTATGGAAGGCGCAGTTCGCGATCGTCTAGAAGATAGCGAAGCGAAGGTGTTAATTACAACGCCTGAATTGTTAGAGCGCGTACCCTTAAATGATTTACCGGCTTTAAAAACAGTCTTCCTTGTTGGAGATAATGTAGAAGAAGGCGGTAAAACGGTAGCGTTCAATCCTTTATTCGAACAAGCTTCAAAAGAATTACATATTGAATGGCTAGGCCGTGAAGACGGTTTGATTCTACATTATACGTCTGGTTCTACTGGTAAACCAAAAGGTGTTCTACATGCGCAGAACGCAATGGTTCAGCACCATCAAACGGCGAAATGGGTATTAGATTTAAAAGAAGACGATGTATATTGGTGTACAGCTGACCCAGGTTGGGTAACTGGAACAGCTTACGGTATTTTTGCACCGTGGTTAGTTGGGGCATCCAATGTTGTTTTAGGTGGCCGCTTTAGTCCAGAAGCATGGTATGAAGCACTGCAAGATTACGGTGTAACAGTTTGGTACAGCGCACCAACAGCGTTCCGTATGTTAATGGGTGCTGGACAAGACGCAATTAAAAAATATGATTTATCACAAGTACGCCACGTATTAAGCGTTGGTGAACCGTTAAATCCAGAAGTAATTCGCTGGGGTATGAACGCATTTGGACTTCGTATTCATGATACGTGGTGGATGACAGAAACAGGTGGACAAGTTATTTGTAACTACCCTTGTATGGAAATCCGTCCAGGTTCAATGGGTAAACCAATTCCAGGTGTGAAAGCAGCGATTGTTGATAATGAAGGAAATGAAGTTCCTCCATACACAATGGGCAACTTAGCAATTGGTAAAGGTTGGCCAGCGATGATGCGTGGTATTTGGAATAACAAGCAAAAGTATGAGTCTTATTTCATGCCAGGAGATTGGTACGTATCAGGTGACTCTGCTTATATGGATGAAGATGGATACTTCTGGTTCCAGGGGCGTATTGATGATGTAATTATGACGTCAGGTGAGCGCGTTGGTCCGTTTGAAGTAGAAAGCAAATTAATCGAACATGCGGCTGTTGCAGAAGCTGGTGTAATTGGTATTCCTGATCCAGTTCGCGGAGAAATCATTAAAGCATTTATCGCGCTTCGCGTGGGATACGAACCATCTGAAGAATTAAAAGAAGAAATTCGTCAATTTGTAAAGAAAGGCCTAGCAGCTCATGCAGCGCCAAGACAAATTGAATTTAGAGATAAATTACCGAAAACGAGAAGTGGTAAAATTATGCGCCGCGTATTAAAAGCGTGGGAGTTAAACTTACCAACAGGTGACTTATCAACGATGGAAGATTAAGAGAGGAAGGTCTGAACAAGTAATATGTTCAGACCTTTCTTTTTTGTGATATCATTAACTTATATATATAAGTTAATGAGGATGATAAAATGAAAACAGAAAAAGAAAAGATGATACTAGGTGAAATGTACATACCAGCTGATCCAGTTTTAGTTCAAGAGAGGGAGCAAGCTCGTATATTAACGAGAAAATTAAATGAAACGCCAGAAGTACAATTAAAAGAGCGTAGCGAAATCGTAAAAGAACTATTCGGAACGACTGGAGATAACATTCATCTTGAATCTTCTTTTAGATGTGATTACGGTTATAACATTCACGCTGGCGAAAATTTTTACGCGAACTTTGACTGTACCATTTTAGATGTATGTCCAGTAACAATTGGAGTGAACTGTATGTTAGCTCCAGGTGTTCACATTTATACAGCAACACACCCACTTGATCCGGTAGAGCGCATAAGCGGATCAGAATACGGAAAACCAGTTACAATTGGCGATAACGTATGGATTGGCGGAAGAGCGATTATTAATCCAGGTGTAACAATTGGAGATAATGCGGTCATCGCATCTGGTGCTGTCGTAACGAAAGATGTGCCGGACAATGTAGTAGTTGGCGGAAATCCTGCGAAGATTATTAAAAAAATAAAATAATATTTGAACGAAGCGCCTTCCTCGTCTGTATACATTTATGAAAGAATAGATGAGGGAGGCTTTTTTATGTCTAATAAATTACTTCTTACTTTTGCTGTAATTGGAATTATAGTCGTATTTTCTTGTGGTTTGCTATTACCGATGCCAATCGGATTTAAAGTATCAATGATTACAGCTGGGGTCATGATGATTGTTATGTTTTCAATCATTATTCCGTTTGATAGAAAACATATAGTACGGAAAAATGGATATAAAATTGATTTTACAAAAACAAAAGTGTATTTTCGCTGGAATGTATTTGATACGATTTCGGCTTGTCTTGCAGTGTATGCATGTATATGTGTGCAAGCATTAAATATTTTAGTTTCAACTGGACAGACAATTCAAAACCCGTATGTTCAATTTTTTACGAATCAATCACAAGTATGGATTATTGTCGCAAGTTGCTATTTAATTTCCCGTATTTCATTAACGTTAAAAGGAATAAAGGAGATCAAAAATCATGGCGCAGATTGGGATTGAGGAGGAACTCATGCTTGCGTATCAAAGTGGAGATAAACAGGCGGGAGAAAAACTATATGTTTTAATCAAACCAGCGCTCTATACATTTTTGTATCGATTTAACCGAGATGAACAATTAAGTATCGACCTTGTGCAAGATACGTTTTTGATGCTAGAACGAAAGAAACATATGTATGAACCTGAAAAAGGAAAAATAAAAACGTATTTATTCCAAATTGGTTATCGTCTTATGATTAACAAATTAAATAGAAGAAAAAAGTGGCGTACGCTTTTGCCATTTTTAGTGCCGATTCAGGAAAAAGAATTTTCTCACGAAGATCGGCTCACAGTAAGAGCGGCAATTTTGAAAGTTCCTGAAGAACAGCGGGCTGTCCTTATTCTTTCTTATTATCATGATATGCAGCAAAAAGAGATTGCAGAGATATTAAACATTCCGATTGGAACAGTAAAATCGAGACTTCATAACGGAATAAAGAAATTGAAACAATTGCTGGAGGTGGATGAAATTGAGCGAAAATCCCTTTAAGAGTGAATATAAATTAAAGCAGCATTTAGATAGTGATCATGTAGAAATACCAGAATTTCCAAAAACGGTAAGTCGCTTTGACCGATTAATCAGATTTCTTGGTTCTCCAGCGAAAGATCCTGTGGAGGCGACGATTGGAAATGATTTATCGGTCGTGTTTCATGTATCGTTATTAGTTGGAGTTCCAATTCTTTCTCTTATTACGATACTCTTTATGGCGTTGTAAAGGATTGGTAAGAAGAGAACACCTACCTCTATTTGACACGCCTATATAAATGATGGTATAAAGAAAAGTATATGAATAATTGAGCGTGGAAAGGGAGAAGTAGTGATCATTTCCCTGTTTTAGAGAGCTGATGGCCGGTGAAAATCAGCACATAGATGATCGCGAATTACGCCCCTAGAGCATCTTTTTTCGATTGAATTGTATTCAAAAGGGAAAAGACGGTGCTAAGCCGTTATGTAAATAAGGTGGTAGGCTTTTTTGGCCTGCAACTAGGGTGGTAACGCGATAATCAAAATCGTCCCTTATTTGAAGGGGCGATTTTTTTATGTTTTCAACCTTCACGCCAGTAATGAACTTAAAGGAGAGTATGTAGGATATGGGTATTTTACAAGATCTTGAATTTCGCGGTCTAATTAATCAGCAAACAGATGCTGAGGGACTTGAGCAATTATTAGAAAAAGAAAGCGTTAAATTATACTGTGGTTTCGACCCGACAGCGGATAGCTTACACATCGGTCATATGTTACCAGTATTAATGTTACGTCGTTTCCAATTAGCTGGTCACCAACCAATCGCACTTGTTGGCGGTGGTACTGGTATGATCGGTGACCCAAGTGGTAAAAAAGCAGAACGTACATTAAATACGAAAGATACAGTTGCTTACTACACAGAAAGCATTAAAAACCAACTTTCAAACTTCTTAGAGTTTGAAAACGTGGACAACCCAGCAACAATGGCTAACAACTATGACTGGCTTGGTAACTTAGATGTCATTTCATTCTTACGCGATATCGGTAAAAACTTCGGTTTAAACTATATGTTAGCAAAAGATACAGTAGCATCTCGTTTAGATACTGGTATTTCATTCACTGAGTTTAGTTACATGATTTTACAATCATACGACTTCTTAAACTTATACCAAAACCATAATTGCCGCTTGCAAATCGGTGGTAGTGACCAATGGGGTAACATTACAGCTGGTCTTGAATTAATCCGTAAATCAGAAGAAGATGCGAAAGCATTCGGTTTAACAATTCCGCTAGTTACAAAATCTGACGGTACGAAGTTTGGTAAAACAGAAGGCGGCGCAATTTGGTTAGACCCAGAGAAAACAACTCCTTACGAGTTCTACCAATTCTGGATTAACACAGATGACCGCGACGTTGTTAAATACTTAAAATACTTCACATTCTTATCTCATGAAGAAATTATTGAGCTTGAAAAGCAAGTAGCTGAAGCACCAGAAAAACGTGCAGCACAAAAAGCTTTAGGTTCTGAAATGACTAAACTTGTTCACGGCGAAGAAGCATTAGAGCAAGCGATTAAAATTTCAGCTGCATTATTCAGCGGTTCTGTAGCAGAACTGACTGCAAGCGAAATCGAGCAAGGATTCAAAGACGTACCATCTGTAGAACGTACTGCAGAAGATACAGTATTAATCGACTTACTTGTAGAAAGCAAAATCTCTCCATCAAAACGTCAAGCACGTGAAGATGTAACGAACGGTGCAATCTACGTAAACGGTGAACGTACACAAGCGTTAGACTACGTTGTAACAGAAAACGACCGCATTGAAGGTAAATTCACAATCATTCGCCGCGGTAAAAAGAAATATTTCTTAATTCGTTACTAATCAGAAACGAATATAAAACAAATAGTACCCCGGATTGTAGGCTGAAAAGTTTATGATTCGGGGTTTTTATGTATGAATTTAGATTACCTTACGAGTTCTTGTAAATAGAATATAAAGAATTAATACGAGCATATAAAGTAAGCTAATGAGCATAATGACAAATGCTGTTGGATAAAATTTTGCCGCATATATAAAGAAATCGATTTGATAAATATCTTCGTAATTTGAAACGCTGCCTTTAAAGTAATTCGTAAATTTAGCGCTATATTTCCATTCATCAGGATCATCTATTAAATTACTCCCCTGATACCAATTAATAAGCGCGGAAGTAATAAAGAACATACATGCACTACCTAACTGAACCATTTGGTTTATTGTCAAAAAGAATCCACCTCCTATTTTATGGTTATTATAGCGTGCATTCGTATGCTTGTAACCTTTTTGTTGTAATCTCCTTTTCGAATTCATACGGAAATCACATGTAAGCGGTATGATAAATGTATAACAACTAGAAAGGAGTGGTAAAACAAAATGTCACTAGAAGCGCTCATTATTTTTTCTTTGCTAAACGCGGGTCAGCTTGCAGAGAATTCGAAGGTTGATGTACATAAAGAGCAGAAAGATGCTTATGTATATGTTCAGAAAGAGGAAAATAAATAATTTTATTTTATATATAACGAAAAAAGCCAATCCACAGGATTGGCTTTTTGTCATTAACGAGAGTAGAACTCTACGATTAATGCTTCGTTGATTTCAGCTGCTAACTCAGAACGCTCAGCGTGACGAGTGTAAGTAGCTTCTAATTTATCAGCATCGAAAGTTAAGTATTCTGGTACGAAGTTGTTAACTTCGATCGCTTCTTTAACAACAACAAGGTTGTTAGATTTTTCGCGAACGCTGATTGTTTGACCAGGTTTTACACGGTAAGATGGGATATCTACGCGAGCGCCATCAACCATGATGTGACCGTGGTTTACTAATTGGCGAGCTGCGCGACGAGTGCGAGCTAAGCCCATACGGTAAACTAAGTTGTCAAGACGAGCTTCAAGAAGGATCATGAAGTTTTCGCCGTGCTTACCAGGCATTTTACCTGCTTGGTCAAATGTGCGACGGAATTGACGCTCAGTCATGCCGTACATGTGACGAAGTTTTTGTTTCTCTTGTAATTGTAAACCGTATTCTGAAAGTTTCTTACGTTGGTTAGGACCGTGAGGACCTGGTGCGTAAGGGCGTTTTTCTAATTCTTTTCCTGTGCCGCTTAGAGAGATTCCAAGACGACGAGACAGTTTCCAAGCTGGACCTGTATAACGAGCCATAGTTGACTCCTCCTTTAAAAATGTTTTTATTTACGTAAAATAAAAACAGACGTAATCGATATTTACGGGCATTTTGTTTTCATGTACCTTCGCTCCAGCAGCAGGGAGTTACGAGATACACCTCCGTAGAGGAACAAAATACAAACGATAAACTCACATTACAAGGCTGCCTTTTTATTTTACACAAACGCTATTATATCTTTTACCCAGAGTTTCGTCAAGCAAGTGCGTTTTTGTTTTATGCATATAAATTTTGGAAATGAACAAGAAGGAATTTAAAACGAGATAAAAGAAGTGATAGAAACACAAATAAAACGCTTACATAAAATGTAGTAAAAAATGTTCATTAATTTTTTGTTGATGAATATGCGGCAGTAAAAACATAAAAGGGGATGTTTTTATGAAAAAGAAGCATATGGAGACAGCGTTAATTCATCACGGGTATACATCAGAGGAACATAAAGGAAGTTTAACACCGCCTTTATTTCAAACGTCTACATTTACATTTGAGACTGCGCAGCAAGGGGAGGCGAGTTTTGCGGGAGTGGATCCGTCTTATATTTACTCAAGACTTGGAAATCCAACTGTAAAATTATTTGAAGAACGTATGGCGGTGTTAGAAGGAGGGGAAGAAGCACTTGCTTTCGGATCAGGAATGGCAGCTATTTCAGCAACGTTAATTGGCTTTCTAAAAGCTGGAGATCATATTATTTGTTCAAATGGATTATACGGGTGCACGTACGGTTTTTTAGAAGTGTTAGAAGAGAAATTTATGATTACGCATTCGTTTTGTGAGATGGAGACAGAGGCTGATGTCGAAAATAAAATCCGTCCAAATACAAAGGTTATTTTCGTTGAAACACCAATTAATCCAACAATGAAATTAATCGACTTAAAACAAGTTATTCGGGTTGCGAAGCGAAATGGCTTACTTGTCGTTGTTGATAATACGTTTTGTTCACCTTATTTACAAAGACCGCTTGAGCTTGGTTGTGACGCTGTTGTGCATAGTGCGACAAAATATATTGGCGGTCATGGCGATGTTGTAGCGGGTGTAACGATTTGTAAAACGAAAGCGTTAGCTGAAAAAATTCGCCCGATGCGAAAAGATATCGGTGGTATTATGGCGCCGTTTGATGCGTGGTTATTGTTACGCGGATTAAAGACACTAGCGGTAAGAATGGACCGCCATTGTGATAATGCAGAAAAAATTGTATCGTTCCTGAAAAATCATGATGCGGTAGAAGGTGTTTGGTATCCAGAAGGAGAGTTAGCATCTCACCAAATGAAACGAGGCGGCGGTGTGATTTCTTTTTCAGTAAAAGGCGGAAAAGAAGAGACGCAAGCGTTTATTAATGACCTTCACTTTATTACAATTGCCGTAAGTTTAGGGGATACAGAAACGTTAATTCAGCACCCAGCAACGATGACGCACGCTGCGATTCCAGCTGAGCTAAGACAAGAAATGGGTATTTATGATAATTTAATACGTTTATCTGTCGGTTTAGAATCGTGGGAGGATATCGTTTCGGATTTAGAGCAAGCGTTAAAGAAAATATCTACTGTTAGTAATCAATAAAAAAGAGCTAGCTATCGGTTTCGTACGTGATGTACGCAATTGATAACTAGCTCTTTTCCTTTTACATATGTTTTAGGAGTGTTTCCACAAACTTTTCTAAATAGTGCTGATCTACTTCGTCGAATCGATTTTTTTCAGGACTATCAATATCAAGTACACCAATGACAGTTCCTTCTTTCACGATTGGTACGACGATTTCTGAATTTGAAGCACTGTCGCATGCGATATGTCCCGGGAATTGGTGAACGTCTGCTACAAGCTGTGTTGTTTTCGTTTCAGCTGCAACGCCGCAAACGCCTCGTCCAAATGGAATGCGCACGCAAGCAGGCATTCCTTGGAATGGTCCTAGAACAAGCTGATTTCCTTCTGTTACGTAAAAGCCAACCCAATTCACACGGTCTAAAAATTGGTTTAATAATGCGGACGCATTTGATAAGTTTGCGACTACGTTTAATTCGCCAGTTAATAATGCATCCAGTTGTTTAATTACTGTCTCATATTGTTCTTCACGAGATCCTGCATAACTTTCTTTAGTAAACATGGAAACAGCTCCTTTTTATCGAGATGTGTAAAAAATTAGCAAAATACGATGTATTTCACATGACTTTGTCGATAGAAAATTAAAGGAATTTGTCTTAAAAGTCAAGAAATTTAAACTATAGCTGTTCAGTGAGAGGAAGTGAGCGCATGAAACAGACAAAACAAAAAGTAATTGATGCGGCAATATCGTTGTTTAATACGAAAGGTTATGATGGAACGTCGGTGCGAGACATTGCAAAGCGAGCGGATGTGAATGTAGCGAATATTTCATATTATTTTGCTGGAAAGCAAGGCCTATTAGAGCAGCTTATTACTGATTTTTTAGAAGGGTATATTCATGTGATTGAAACGTCCTTTGAACAGAGAGAATATTTGTCGGCTAAAGATGTGATGGTGCAAATGGTGCGGAGAATTTTACGATATCAATTTGATAATAGGGAACTGACACGTTTTTTTTACCGAGAGCTGTCGCTTGATACGACATTAATTCGCGAAGTGATGACCGTTTATTTTTCTAAAGAAAGATATTATATAGAGCAAGTAATTAGACAGGGACAAATGAAACAAGAGTTTAAGAAAGTATCTTTTACAATGTTTATGACGCAATTAAAAGGCATGATAAATATGCCGTTCTTATATCCGCAATATATATCAGAGGTGCTGCATTCTTTTCCATCTGAGACATTTTTCTTAGAAATGTACACGAAAGAAATTGAGCAATGGATGGAACAAACATTATGTATAACGAATATGTATCAAGAATGGCCAAGAGCTGTTCATATGTGAAAAATCCCCACCTAACGAACTAAGGTGGGGATTTTTGTGCTTTCTTTTCTTTGCCAAACATTGTTGCATAATAGCGCGATAATTGTTAATGAAGCTCCGGCAATTTCGATTTTGTCGACTGTATAACCTCGAAAGATGGAACCGATAAGTGCAAGTACAGGAACTAAATTCATAAATAATATGCCGTTAATAGATGAAATATAGCGATTTCCTGTGTTCCAGCAAAATACAGCAATGACACCTGCAATGATCGACATATATAAGAGTTCAAAACGAACGCTCATAATTGTACGAAGTGACGGCATAGTAACGATATTTGTATAAGTGAAGAAGGTGACAATAGCGCTTAGTGAAATGGAGCCGAATAAACAAGTTAACGTCGTGTACCTAAGTGGTGACCACGATTGAAAACGAGTACCGCCGTTCGTGTAAATGACCCAGCAAGTAACGCCGCATAGCATAAGTATATTTGTTGAGAAGTGACTAGCAGCTCCAAATAATAAGTGCATATTTCCCTTTGAAATGACAAGCATAACACCGAGCAATGCAACGAACATACAAAGGAAGGTGTAGCTTTGTGGGCGTTTGTTTTTTGTTACCCACTGCAATAGTAAAGCGATGAGCGGCATAAGAGATTGAATCATCGCGGCATGGATGGCTCCAGCAGGTCCGGCAAGTTGTTGACCGTAAAAAATGAGAAAACCATATCCAGCGAAACCGACAGTTCCGTAAAAGAATAAAGAAAGTGTTCTTTTCTCTAAGCGGAGTGAAGTTTTTCCTTCAGAAATGAGTAGCAAAATAAGAAAAATAATAGCTGCTGATCCGTACCGGATAGTTGTGAAGAAGAACGGGTCGATAAACTGCAGGGCATTTGCCATGACAGGAAACATAAATCCCCAAGCTGTTACGGCAAGTAGGCATAGGAGGGATCCGAGTAGCGTTTGTTTTTTATCCAAGAGTATCTTTCCCCTTTACATTTCGTTATAGTAAGTTGATGAAATAAGTATAAAGAGTAATGGTTTATAGAAGGAAATATCGATTTTTTATGACAGTTATAACTTTTTGTTAGAGGTGTGTACGATGGATTTAGAGGCAGTACGATCGTTTATTGAAGTAAAGAATACGCGAAGCTTATCGAAGGCGAGTAAGATTTTACATATTTCTCAACCGGCGCTTAGCAAACAAATTCAAAGGTTAGAGGCGGATTTAGAGGTTACTTTACTGAAGCGTTCCTCGCAAGGAGTGGAGTTAACAGAGGCAGGAGAGTTATTTATAAAAAGAATGCTACCGATTTTGGAACACATATATGAAGTGAAAGCAGAAATGAAGGAATTTCAAGAGAAGCGGAAAATTTCTATAGGCATATTGCCAAGTTTAGCAGCGCATTATATATCAAAATGTAATGATGTATTAGGTGAAGGGTTCGAAGTAGAATGGAAAATTGAGCATACGAAAGTATTAATGGGGCTCTTTAAAGAACGGAAGATTGAAGCAATGTTCATCGACTCAGTAGTAGAAGGCGCTGCGTGTATAAAAGAAATACGAGAAGAAAAAATTGTTTGTGTCGTTTCAAATGATCATCTTTATAAAGAGAAAACAGTAATCCGAATGGAAGATTTACAAAATGAAAAGTTAATCGTATATCCAGAAATTTGTGATGTAAGGAAAATGATTACGAATACGTTTCATGGGATAGGTGCGAAACCGATCATTGCATTTGAAACTTCTTATACAGAACCGATGCTTGCGATGGTCGGTGCTGGACTTGGTATCACGTTACTTCCAGAAATGTCAGTAGGGCAACCGGTAAGGCAAGGAAATGTGCATGCGATTTCTATTGAACCACCACTTGTGCGCAAAATTTATTTCGCATCTCATATGGAAGAAGGCCCTTTATTACATTCATTTCATGATGAGAGGTAATCCAAACGGAATATTGAGAAAGATTACAATTGCATTGAAAGAAACATGAAATTTTAAAAAAAACTAGGTCAAAAACAAGCCATTACATGGTATGATTAGTACATTGTTAGTTGTTAAATATAGGGGAATTCCCTTTTTATACATAATGCCTTCCATTTCATAAACGGAACGGACAAAAAAAGAGATATAACTAGGAGGCTTTTTTGCATGGATTCTATCCTGACGATCGTTATCATTGTAGTAAGCTCTATTCTAGTGCTGCTCATGATAGAGCTTGTGATAAGAAATCGTTCATATAAAGATATTGAAGCACTGGAGCAGTGGAAACAAGAGATAAAAGATAAACCTGTGGCAGATGAACTAAAACGGGTAAAAGATTTAAATATGACGGGTCAAACAGAAGAGCTGTTTGGTAAATGGCGTGAAGAATGGGATGAAATTGTATCAACAACCCTTCCGAAAGCTGACAAAGATTTAGCGCAAGCGCGAAAATTCGCCTCGCAATTCTCCTTCCGAAAAGCAAAGCATGCGATGAATGAATCCATAAGTGGTTTAGATGACGCTGATAATCGTATTACAGATATTTTAAATGAATTACAGCAATTGTTAGAAAGCCATGAAAAGAATAGCTCGGAAATTGAAGAGTTACGTGATACATATCGTAGTATGAAGAAGAGTGTTCTTGCTCATAGACATATGTACGGAGCAGCAGAGCAGAAAATTGAAGAGATGCTAGACGCTGAATCTAATAAATTTAAAAGCTTTGAAGAGGCAACAGATAATGGTGACTATTTAAAAGCGAGAGAAATTGTTATTAGTTTAGAAGAAGGTTTGGCAAGCTTAGAAATCATTATTCACCAAATTCCAGATTTATTGGTAGAGTGTCAAGCGACGTTACCAGTACAGTTGGAAGATTTATTGCACGGACATAATGATATGGTAAGACAAGGTTATGTATTAGAGTATTTGGAAGTCCCTAAAGAAGTTCGTGATATGACGACACAACTACAAACATGTTTAATGGATATACAGGAGCTTCATATAACGGAAGCGGCTGAAAAAGTAGAAAACTTAAAAACACGCTTAGATGGCTTCTACGATCAACTGGAACAAGAAGTACATGCGAGACATTATGTGGAGCAAAAAACACTTTCTGTTTATGAAGACTTAGAAGAAATTCGTAATGAAACGATTGAAACAAAAGCAGAAACACAACTTGTGAAACAAAGTTATCAGTTACAAGATAAGGACATTGAGTCTCAAAAAGTAATTGAAAAGCAAATGCACATTTTAATGAAACGTTTTGAAATGTTGCAATTACGCGTTGCTGAACAAGATATTGCCTTCTCTATTATTCGTGAGGAACTAGAAGAGGTTTATGAGCAATGTGAAACGTTAAAAGTACTTCATGCAGAATATAAAGAAATGCTGCAAACGATGCGTAAAGAAGAATTTGAAGCACGTGAGAAGTTACAAGAAATGCGAAATACTATTTTTGAAACGAAACGCTTTATGCAAAAGTCGAATTTGCCAGGTCTTCCAGAGAGCATTATGGAAGATTTAAAAAGAGGACAAATGGCAATGCAAGCTGTATATGAACAGTTAGAAGTGAAGCCGTTAAATATGAACGCTGTAAATAGCAGTTTAGAAGAAGCATACAAAACTGTTAATGGTGTAGCTGAAATGACAGAAGAGTTAATTGGACAAGCGTATTTAGTTGAAAAATTAATTCAATACGGTAATCGTTACCGTAGTCATGATGAGAGCCTTGCAGAGAGCTTAAATTATGCGGAGAAATTATTCCGTGAATATCAATACGATGCAGCTTTAGAACAAGCGGCTTCTATACTAGAGCAACTTGAGCCTGGCGTTGTTCAAAAAATAGCGGAATATGTAGACAATGAACAAACCCTTTCATAAGGGTTTGTTTTTTTGTGTAAATTTGTAGGCGATGTTGCTATAATGAATAGCGGAATACAGTAAGGTTATTCGTTTTAAAATATAACGGAACCTTTTAGTAGTCTTAGCGTAATGACACGTATTTGTGATATGATTATATGATGTGACAGCGCTGAAAGGGGAAGAACGATGATCTATTTTGATAATAGTGCGACGACAAAGCCATATCCAGAAGCTCTTCAATCGTACGTAACGGTTGCGGGGAAATATTTTGGGAATCCTTCTTCTATTCATTCGCTTGGAGGAGAGGCAGAGCGTCTATTAACACAATCAAGAACGATTGCAGCGCAGCTTCTTCACGTTAAACCTTCTGAGATTATTTTCACATCAGGTGGAACGGAAGGGAATAACCTTGCGATTAAAGGGATAGCGATGAGGAATCGTTCGCGCGGTAAACATATCATTACAACAAATATTGAACACGCGTCTGTGTTTGAAGCATATAAACAATTAGAAGATCTCGGTTTTGATGTAACATATTTACCGGTTAATGAGCATGGTATTGTATCGGTAGAGGATGTAAAACGAGCACTTCGTGAAGATACGATTCTTGTGTCAATTATTCACGTAAACAACGAGACTGGAGCAATTCAGCCTGTTGCCGAAATTGGAACGTTATTATCGAATTATCCGAAAATAAGATTCCATGTGGACCATGTACAAGGGATAGGAAAAGTACCGCTTAATTTATATGCTTCTCATATTGATCTTTGCTCAATATCTGGACATAAATTCCACAGTGTAAAAGGGACAGGTCTTCTTTATGTACGTGATGGCGTAAGGTTAGATCCAATTTTATCAGGTGGTCAACAAGAGCTGAAGTATCGCTCTGGTACAGAAAATTTACCTGGCATTGTAGCGATGGTGAAAGCACTTCGTATGACGATGGAACAAGTGAAAGAAAAGGTAGCTCATTTGCAAAGTTTACAAACAGAGCTTGTCCGTTTCTTTAAAGAGATGGAAGACGTAACGATCAATACGTCGCTTGCATACGCAGCACCGCACATTTTAAATGTATCATTTGTAGGTTTAAAACCAGAAGTGGTCGTTCATGCTTTAGAAGAACACGGTGTATATGTATCAACGAAGTCTGCTTGTTCTTCAAAAGCAAATGAAGTGAGCAGAGTGTTAGTGTCAATGGGAGTACCGCATGCCGCTGCTGCAAGTGCGATTCGCATTAGTTTGGCACCAGAAAACACGATGGAAGAAGTAAAACAATTTGAAGGTATTGTGAAAGAAACAATGCCAAAATTATATGAAGTGATGAGGTAAAGGAATATGATGACATATGAATATATTTTAGTTCGTTATGGAGAAATGACGACTAAAGGTAAGAACCGTTCTAAGTTTGTAAGCACATTAAAAGATAACGTAAAATTCAAATTGAAAAAATTCCCAAATATTAAAATCGATGCAACGCATGACCGTATGTACATCCAATTAAATGGTGAAGATCATGAAGCGATTTCTGAAAGATTGAAAGATGTATTCGGTATTCATAAGTTTAACTTAGCGATGAAAGTACCGTCAGAATTAGAAGATATTAAAAAAGGTGCATTAGCAGCTTTCTTACAAGTAAAAGGCGATGTGAAAACATTTAAAATTACTGTACACCGTTCTTATAAGCATTTCCCAATGAGAACGATGGAATTATTACCTGAGATTGGTGGACACATTCTAGAAAATACTGAAGATATTACAGTAGATGTTCATAATCCAGATGTAAATGTACGTGTAGAAATTCGCAGTGGTTATAGTTACATCATGTGCGATGAGCGTATGGGAGCTGGCGGTTTACCAGTTGGTGTTGGCGGAAAAGTAATGGTACTTCTTTCTGGTGGTATCGATAGCCCAGTAGCAGCGTACTTAACGATGAAACGCGGCGTATCTGTGGAAGCAGTTCACTTCCATAGCCCACCGTTCACAAGTGAGCGTGCAAAACAAAAAGTAATCGATTTAGCACAAGAATTAACGAAATACTGTAAACGTGTAACACTTCACCTTGTTCCATTTACAGAAGTGCAAAAAACGATCAATAAAGAAATTCCATCTAGCTATTCAATGACAGTTATGCGCCGTATGATGATGCGTATTACAGAGCGTATCGCAGAGGAGCGTAACGCACTAGCAATCACGACTGGTGAAAGTCTTGGACAAGTAGCAAGTCAAACGTTAGATAGTATGCATACAATTAACGAGGTAACAAACTATCCGGTTATTCGTCCACTTATTACGATGGACAAATTAGAAATTATTAAAATTGCTGAAGAAATCGGCACATATGATATTTCAATTCGTCCGTACGAAGATTGCTGTACAGTATTCACACCAGCAAGCCCAGCGACGAAGCCGAAGCGTGAAAAAGCAAATCGTTTTGAAGCGAAATATGATTTCACACCATTAATCGATGAAGCTGTAGCGAACAAAGAAACAATGGTATTACAAACAGTAGAAGTAGTGGCGGAAGAAGAAAAATTCGAAGAACTTTTCTAAAACCATAAATTACCATATTTAAAACGTGTATGAAGTCATGTTATTTATCACACTCTATACTCACAAGGAGGTGATATAACATGGCACGTAGCACAAATAAATTAGCGGTTCCTGGTGCTGAATCAGCATTAGACCAAATGAAATACGAAATCGCTCAAGAGTTTGGTGTTCAACTTGGAGCGGATGCAACAGCTCGCGCTAACGGTTCTGTTGGTGGCGAAATTACTAAACGTCTAGTTTCACTAGCTGAGCAACAATTAGGCGGTTACCAAAAATAATCCCATATATGATGGCTTAGAAAGAGCGGGTTCTCCCGCTCTTTCTTTTTGTCGTTTGCATCGTTATACGATTATTTCGACATAGATATAAAAAATTTGTCAAAAGAAGAGGGTTCAAAATAGACAGAAAATTCTTTATTATATAAGGGAGGCATAAAGAAAAAAGGAGGATGTTTATGAAGAGAGAAGAATTGTTGGCACCGCCGTCTTATAATTTAGTTTCTGAAATAGAGAAATATACAGGGGATAAAGAGAAGCTTGCTTTAATTTGGCAAGATGATAAAGGGAATAGACGAGAAGTTACATACGCTGAGCTTATGCAAGGTGCGAATAAAATTGGAAACGCTTTTATAAAGAGTGGTCTGCAAAAAGGGGACAAGCTTCTCATTATGATGCCGCGTTTAATTGAAGCGTACATGACGTATATCGCTGCAATTAAAGCAGGATTTGTCGTAATTCCGAGTTCGGAAATGTTACGCAAAAAGGATATCGAATATCGTATTGGGCACGGGGAAGTAAAAGCAATCGTAAGTTATGAGCCATACATTGGACAGTTTGATGATATAGAAGCGATGGAATCTCTTCAAAAATTCGTTCTGAGCGAGCAGTCAGTGAATGGATGGATTAATTTAAAAACAGCGTTAGAAACAGAAAGTGACCTGTTAGAAATGGCGAAGACAGATAAAGAAGATATGGTCTTTTTATCTTATACGTCAGGGACGACAGGAAATCCAAAAGGTGTTGTTCATACGCATGCGTGGGCGTACGCTCATTTACGTACGAGCGCTCCAAATTGGCTCGGTATTGAAGAGAATGATGTTGTATGGGCAACGGCTAGTCCAGGCTGGCAAAAGTGGATTTGGAGCCCGTTTTTAGCAACTCTCGGATCAGGAGCGACAGGATTTGTATACCACGGTAAATTTGAACCGAAAACGTATTTAAATTTATTAGACGATAATAAAGTGAACGTGCTTTGTTGTACGCCGACTGAGTATAGATTAATGGCTAAGGTAGAAAACTTAAATACTTACAACCTAGAAGCGTTACATAGCGCTGTATCCGCGGGTGAGCCGTTAAATAGAGAAGTCATTGAAACGTTCCAAAAGTATTTCGATATTACAGTAAGAGATGGCTATGGACAAACGGAAAACACATTACTTGTGGGGACAATGAAAGGGATGGACATTAGACCAGGATCAATGGGGAAACCGACGCCAGGCAACCATGTTGATATCGTAAATGAGGAAGGGATTCCCGTGCAGGTAGGAGAAGTTGGTGATATTGCCGTCCACATGGAAACACCAGCCCTCTTTAAACAATACTATAAAGACGATGAGCGCACAGCGATGCAATTCCGCGGTGATTATTATATTACAGGTGATAAAGCGAAGAAAGATGAAGACGGCTATTTCTGGTTTGAAGGGCGCGGTGATGATATCATTATTAGCTCTGGTTATACAATCGGACCGTTTGAAGTAGAAGATGCACTTGTAAAACATCCTTACGTAAGAGAATGTGCGGTTGTTGCAAGTCCGGATGAAATTCGCGGAAGTGTCGTGAAGGCATTTATCGTATTAAGAGAGAATATAGACAAGAACGAAGAAACATTAATTCCAGCACTCCAACAACACGTCAAAGAACTCACTGCACCATATAAATATCCTCGCAAAATTGAATTTGTAGATGAACTACCAAAAACGATTTCCGGAAAAATTCGCCGTATTGAACTTAGAAAACAAGAGATGGAGATTCCTTCAAAATAATTTTGAAAATAGTGAAGTAAATAGTTGAATGAGATGCAAAACGATGATATCATAAAAACGAACGTAAGTTCGATTTTATAAATTAAAAAAATGAGGTGTCCGTATGATTTTAGGTATTAATCCGTACTTAGTTTTAGATGGCAGTGGGCAAGAAGCTGTACAGTTTTATAAAGAGGCGTTAGATGCAAAAGTAGAAGTCATGCAAACTTTTGGTGATATGCCTGAAAATCCAGAATACCCGGTTCCAGCTGAAGCGAAAGAGCGCGTTTTACACGCTACTTTAAAAGTTGGGAATACGGATCTTATGATTTCTGATACATTCCCAGGTCAAGGGCATGCAATTGGATCTCAAGTAACAATTGCAATTCAAATTAGTAACGCGGAAAAAGCGAAAGAAGTATTCAGTAAGTTACAAGAAGGTGGCGAAGTTATTATGCCTCT
This sequence comes from Bacillus sp. Brlt_9, assembly GCF_051948935.1. Classification (NCBI taxonomy): domain Bacteria; kingdom Bacillati; phylum Bacillota; class Bacilli; order Caryophanales; family Bacillaceae; genus Bacillus; species Bacillus sp. Brlt_9. The sequence goes on from NZ_JAYJLO010000002.1 coordinate 219,782, forward strand.
TCAAGAAACGTTCTGGAGCCCAGCATACGGACAACTAAAAGATAAATTTAGCATTGAATGGCAAGTTACAACGTCTACTACTGAACAAAAATAATTTTTGGAAAAGCACCGTTTTTAATCGAAATGGTGCTTTTTTTATACGAACGAATTTCGTAGACTAAAGGGAAAAGGGGGATGAGTATATGGGAGAAATTTGGTATGGCGGCACCATTTACACGATGAGAGAAGAAAATGAAAAAGTGGACGCCGTTTACGTTGAAAACGGTATGATTGTTGATGTTGGAAGTAAAGAAGAGTTAGAAAGCCGATATGCTGCGGTTACATTGCATAATTTAGAAGGCAAAACAATGATTCCAGGTCTCGTTGATAGCCATATGCATCTTATTGGTCACGGGGAGAGATTACTTCGTCTAGATTTATCAAATTGCACATCATATAGCGAAGTGCTTACTCTCGTTCAGAAGCGCGTAGAAAAAGCCCCAAAAGGTTCTTGGATTATTGGAGAAGGCTGGAATGAGAATAACTTTACAGATACGAAAGATGTTCACGCGCGTGATTTAGATGAAATTTCGAAAGAACATCCCATTTTATTAAAGAGAGTTTGTCGTCACGTTACATGGGTGAATTCATACATACTGCAAGAAGCGAATATAACAGAAAAGGCAGAAGATCCAAAAGGCGGGAAAATTGGCCGTGATTCATCAAATATGTTAACAGGGCTTTTATATGAACAAGGACAAGAGTTAATTAAACATGTGCAGCCTGAAATTGATGAAGCTTATTTACAAAGCGCTTTGCAAACAGCGATTAAAGATTGTTGGCAATACGGACTCGTTGGTGGACATACGGAAGATTTAAATTATTACGGTGGTTTTAGAAAGACGCATAATGCGTTTTCTCATGTCATAAAGGAAATGCCATTTAAAGCACATTTACTCGTTCACCATGAAGTAGCACATGAACGAAAGGAATATGAAAATGAGCATTATATTGAATTTGGGGCAATGAAAATTTTTTCTGACGGTTCTTTTGGCGGAAGAACCGCATTATTAAGTGAACCGTATGAAGATGCGAAGGAAACGAATGGGGTTGCGATTTTCTCACGTGAAGAACTTGCGGAATTAGTGAAGAAAGCACGAGATTTACATATGCCAGTTGCGATTCATACTATCGGTGACTTATCGCTTGAATATGTCATTGATGCACTTGAATTGTATCCGCCAGCAGAAGGATTACGTGACCGCATTATTCATTGTCAGCTAGCTCGTGAAGAGTTGATTGAAAGAATGAAAAACTTACAAGCCATTATTGATATACAACCAGTCTTTGTTTCATCGGATTTTCCATCAGTCATTGAAAAACTAGGCGAGCAACGTCTTCGTTATGCGTATGCTTGGAAGACGTTACTGGAGGCAGGATTACACTGTAACGGGGGATCAGATGCTCCGATTGAGCAAGTGAATCCGTTTCTAGGCATATATAGCGCTGTTACACGTAGAAGTTTTATTGACGGTGTATGTTATATGCCTGAGGAAAGATTAACGGCATATGACGCTGTTAATCTATTTACAACAGGAAGTGCCTATGCAATTGGAAAAGAAGCGAAGCGAGGGCAAATTACAAAAGGATATGAAGCAGACTTTACGATATTAGACCGCAATATTTTTGAAATAGAGGCAGAAGAAATAAAAGAAGTACAAGCAGAGATGACCGTTATTGATGGGAAGATTGTTTATAAAAAAGAAGCGTGAAAATATGTCGATTGACCGACAAAAACTAACAAGAATAGCGGCCGAATAATAAGCGGAACTGTCTACAAATAGAAAACTGTCGCATTATGGAATCTCCATAATGCGACGGTTTTTAAATACTATAAAAACGTTCTCTGTACTTTTTCCCAGAAGGAATTGTTTTTTAATTTAACTGTTTTAATTTGTTTATCGCTTAAGCGTACAACAGCTTTTTCCACTTGTTTAATGCTAAGCGCTTCATTATCCATACCGATAACAGGATAGTCGTTACCGTCTGGTCTTAGTTTTAAAGTTAATGTACGCTTATGATTTAAGATAAATGGTGAACCGAGCGTACGGTATGTGTTGTTATTTAATGATGCTAATTCGCTTACTTGGAAGCATGGGATAAGCGGGTCAACAACCGCACCATGTAATGATTTATTATAAGCTGTACTTCCTGTTGGAGTAGAAACGACTAAACCGTCCCCTCTAAATGTTTCGAAATATAGATCATCAACGTGAACATCTACAACGAATGTTTTAATGATGCTAGAACGTAATGAGAACTCATTTAAACAATGGAAAGATGTACCGTGATCTACATCTACCTGAATTGTTGGATATTTTCGCACTTCAATTTCATTTTTTGTAATTTCTTGAAGGGCTGTATCAACGTGATCAATATGGAAATCGCAGTAGAAAGAAGTTTCATCTTTCGTAGAAATCCCTGCGTATAAGCAATCTTCTCTAAAACCAGTTTTACGAACGGCTTGTAAGAAAGTTGCATCATCTCCAACACTGACGATAGCGTTTGCATTTTTTGGATGATCTAATATGGTAAATCCATTCTCTTCTAAAATACGATAGATTGGTTTCATTTTTTCAACGAGCGTTGCTTTGTCATCACCATAAAAGAAAAATAAATTGCGACGATCTGCCATTATGTATCCCTCCACTGCAGTTAAATTTGCTGTTCTTCGTGCTACATACCTTCTTGAAGATATGTTCAAATAATATATTTCGATATAAAATGTCAAAATACCTTTTTATTTTTAGAAAAATTTTTATATTCAATCTTATGAGATTCTGTTTAATGATGAATAAACTTGTCGATAATGGGTACGGAGTGAAAGGATGATACGTATGAAGTGGTTCGTAATTGGAATAATAATTCTTCTCCTTTTTATTTTGCTTATACTATTGTCGAAAATAAAGCTTAAAGTGACATTTTTATATTCAGAAATGGAAAAGCAATGTTTGTTTCAAGTGAAAATATGGATGATTCGATATACATTCGATGTGTTGGAAAGAATTGAAAAGCAACAGAAAAAGACGGGACAAAAGATCAAGAAAGCTGAAGAGGATGGCGGATTAGATAATAAAATTATAGCGCAACTGGATAGTATGGGGGAGCTGATAAAAAAGCTGCAAGAAGTTCATACTATTGTTAAAGATTTTCTCAAACGAGTGAAAATCAATGGTTGGAAATGGCACACGCAAATTGGTGCAGGTGATGCAGCTAGCACTGGAATTGTCACTGGATATGCATGGGGGACAAAAGGAATGGCTGCTGGAGTCATAGGACAATATATGCATATTGTCGATGTACCAGAATTTGAAATTACCCCTGTTTTTCAAGGGAAAGGATTTGCGTCAAGATGTGAGTTAACAGCATCTTTTCGTATATTCCGCACTGTAAAAACAGCAGTGAAATTGCTCATGTTTATGAGAAAGCAAAAATCTGATGTGACAGAAAAATCTGTTCAAGCATAGGGGGGATATAGAATGGACCATCCAATTCAAGGTTTAATGACAACCGCAATGCAGCATTTGAAACAAATGACTGATGTAAATACAATTGTTGGTGACCCAATTAAAGCGGCAGATGGAAGTGTAATTCTTACCGTTTCGAAAGTTAGTTTCGGATTCGCCGCTGGTGGAAGTGAATTTGGTAAAGAACAGGCAGGCCGTCATCCATTTGGCGGGGGAAGTGGTGGAGGAGTTTCTATTAATCCTGTTGCTTTTCTTGTTATAAATGGCGAAGGTGTAAAAGTGTTGCATTTAGATAAGCAAACACATGTCATCGATAAAATAATTGAATTAGCGCCACAAGCTGTTGATAAAGTGAAGGAAATGATGGATAAACGAAAAGAAGACGATCCTGAATTTCAAATTTAACGGATAAAGAAGCTGATCAATAGATTAGCTTCTTTAATTTTTTTGTAAATAAAGCGATTTTATTTGCATTATCGATAGGGACAAACTATCATTTACATTGTACATATTTTGTTTAAATAAGGGAGGATTTTCAAGTGGCAAACGTAACTTTTAAAGGTAATCCAATGACTTTAGTTGGAACAGAAGTTAAAGTTGGCGATCAAGCGCCAAACTTCCAAGTATTAGCAAACGACTTATCTCCAGTAAGTTTAGAAACATACAAAGGCGAAGTAAAATTAATTAGTGTTGTACCTTCAATCGACACAGGTGTATGTGATGCACAAACACGTCGTTTTAACCAAGATGCAGCAGGTATTGAAAACGCGAAAGTATTAACAATTAGCGCTGATTTACCATTCGCTCAAAAACGCTGGTGTGCAGCAAACGGTTTAGAAAATGTTGTTACACTTTCTGACCACCGCGACCTTTCATTCGGTGAAGCTTATGGCTTAGTAATGAAAGAACTTCGTTTACTTGCTCGTGCAGTATTCGTAGTAGATAGCAACGACAAAGTAGTTTACGTAGAATACGTAAGCGAAGGTACAAGCCATCCAAACTATGAAGCAGCATTAGAAGCAGCAAAATCTGCGAAGTAATGTGAAGAAAATGACCTCTTATAAAGAGGTCGTTTTTTCTCATATATTGCTTCGTAAAGGTACCGATATATGAGAAAAAACGTTATATCATATATAACTTAAAGGGGAGCTCTTTGTAGGAGGTCGCTTTTTCTTTTTGGAAAAAAACACTTTGTGGTATGATATAAGTTATGTGTAAAAGAGAGAAGGAGGAATGTACGTGAGTCAGACAGTAGAAACATTATTTTCTATTTTTGATTCTTCTGCGGTAGTTTTACGTAAAGAATTAGATGTAACATATTTAGAGGCGCTTGTAGAAACAGGTGATAACTTGTTTGAAGGAGCGATTTTACAAGAGGAATTATCAGAATCAGCAATTGAAAGGCTGAATCGTGAATATAGTACGTTTAATGAAGAAACATATAAAGGTGAAGAAATTCGTAAAGCATTTCAGTTAGCCATCTTAAAAGGAATGAAAGAAGGCGTACAAGCGAATCACGAAATGACGCCTGATGCAGTTGGCATGTTCATGAGCTATTTATTCCATAAATTTATGCAAGGTAAAGCAGAAATTACTGTGTTAGACCCTGCAATTGGAACAGGTAACTTAATGACTACAGTGTTTAATAGCGCCAAAGAAGGACTAACAATGAGTGGGTTTGGTGTAGAAGTGGATGAAGTGCTAATTAAGCTTGCTTTAGTAAATGCGAATTTACAAAAGCATGCAATCGAATTCTTCCATCAAGATGGACTAGCACCACTTTATATCGATCCGGTTGATGCAGTCGTTTCAGATTTACCGATTGGTTACTATCCAAATGAAATTGGTGCAAGCGAATATAAGTTAAAAGCAGATGAAGGAATGTCGTATGCCCACCACCTATTTATTGAACAAAGTGTGAAACATACGAAAGAAGGTGGCTACTTATTCTTCTTAGTACCGAACTTCATTTTTGAAAGTGATCAAGCACCTAAATTACATGCATTTATTAAAGAAACGTGCTTTATTCAGGGGTTATTACAGCTACCTGTTTCCATGTTTAAAAACGAGAAAAATGCAAAAAGTATATTTGTTCTCCAAAAGAAAGGTCCTAGTGTAACGATGCCAAAACAGGCGTTATTAGTGGAGTTACCTAAATTCTCCAACATGAAGGCGATGGAGGACATTATGGACCAATTAAATACTTGGTTTGCAACGCATAAATAAGGATAGGTATATGTAACAGGATTAGTAATTCATGTAGTACAGTTTTATATGATATGTCATATTTTTAAATATATACTAGATTAAACTGAATTTTTTTGAAATCTGTAATATATATTTTTTCTTGGTGTTACAATTTTTTCACTTGAAATATATGTCGGACGATGTTTAAATTAAAATCGTGAGTATAAAATTTGCTAATGATGAAACGTTTTCATATGTAGTAAATTTGATCAGATAAAATCGAGCGGTTTGTGGACAGATCCACACAACTACCAAGAGAAAAAGGGGCGAAAGACTAGATGTCAAAAATCATCGCGATTAACGCAGGAAGCTCTTCCTTAAAATTCCAATTATTTGAAATGCCAAGTGAAACAGTATTAACAAAAGGTTTAGTAGAACGTATCGGTTTAGAAGATAGTATCTTCACTATTACTGTAGATGGCGAAAAACAAAAAGAAATTACAAACATTCCAGATCACGCAGTAGCAGTTAATATGCTTCTTAAAAAATTAACTGAAAACGGAATCGTTAAATCTCTAGACGAGATTGGCGGTATCGGTCACCGTGTTGTTCACGGCGGCGAAAAATTTGCTGACTCTGTTTTAATTACTGCTGAAGTATTAGCTGATATCGAAGAATTAAGCGATTTAGCACCACTTCATAACCCAGCAAACGTTGTTGGTATTAAAGCATTCCAAGAAGTATTACCAAACGTACCAGCAGTAGCAGTATTCGATACAGCATTCCACCAAACAATGCCGGAATCTGCATTCCTATACAGCTTACCATATGAGTACTATGAAAAATTCGGCATCCGTAAATACGGTTTCCACGGAACTTCTCATAAATACGTAACTGAGCGTGCGGCTGAACTATTAGGTCGTCCACTTGAAAGCTTAAGCTTACTTTCTTGTCACTTAGGTAACGGTGCAAGTATCGCAGCAGTAGAAGGCGGTAAATCTATCGATACTTCTATGGGCTTCACTCCACTTGCTGGTGTAACAATGGGTACACGTTCTGGTAACCTTGACCCTGCGTTAATTCCATACATCATGGAAAAAACAGGCCAAACAGTAGAAGAAGTAGTTAACGTATTAAACAAGAAGAGTGGTATGTTAGGTCTTACTGGTTACTCTAGTGACCTACGTGACATCATTGCGAAAGAAGAAGAAGGCGACCACCGTGCGAAAGTAGCACTTGATGTATTCGTAAGCCGTATCCACAAATACATCGGTTCTTACACTGCTCGTATGAAAGGTGTAGACGCAATCATCTTCACAGCTGGTGTAGGGGAAAACAGTGCAATTATTCGTGAGCGCGTATTAGAAGGCCTTGAGTACATGGGCGTATACTTCGACGTAAAACGTAATAACGTATTTGGTGAAGAAGCATTTATCAGCTTCCCACACTCTCCAGTAAAAATTATCGTAATTCCAACTGACGAAGAAGTTATGATCGCTCGTGACGTACTACGTCTTGGAGATATTGGTTAATATACTATATGAAAAGAAAGACGAGATCCTATAGGATTTCGTCTTTTTTCTTTTGTATAAAGTTTAAAACTCCATCTGGATATAGTACTTTTTTCTTCTGAATGAATGTTGTAATGGGAATCCATTTCGCATACGATACTGTTTGCTCATCTTGTATCTTCACTTTTTCCATTTCATAAAGAGATGTGTCTAATAAACGCAAAGAATATAGTTGAATGATTTCATGACCAATTTCCTCACCCGAATAAAAAATATTCTCTAAGCACCCTAAATAATCGGTAACTTCTATTTCTGTATGAAGTTCTTCGGTAAATTCTCGAATAACGGTATCTGCTGATCTTTCACCAAGTTCAATTGAACCGCCAAGAGGTCGGTAATATGTTTCATCGGCTGTATGATATTCTTGTACGAGAAGACGACCGTAATGTGTAGCAATGCCAAAGGCTTTTGCACGTGGATACATATACAACTACTCCTTATTTCTTTTGTATAAGGATGATTATAATGTGTTTTGCAATAAAAGGGGTCGTGTATTTAAGAATGTGGTCTAATTGTAATTCCATCAAATAAGTCACTCCAAAATGCTTCATTGTATTGAAATACATCCATAATAGGGCATTTTATAGCGCAAATATTTTGTAATCCCCAATCTTCTTCTACAACAGTTGGTACATCTGCAGGAATGAGTAATAGGACAGAAAAATTATGTTTGACTATTTGAGATAAAATTTGTTCCAGAGATTGTGCTTCTTCATATGTTCCTCCAGTTCGAATAAACAATGTGGATTGTGCCGTTTCAATTGTTGTTAGAAAACGATGAATTCGATGCTCATAGTTTAACTTAATCTCTGTATAAGAAGGCCAAGAAGCTGGTGTGTTTACATCTGTTTTAAAGTCGTGACAAGAGTCGATTTCATAGAGGGTGTCCCTTAGTCTTAATTTCGCATCATCATCCCAAAATGAGATGAAAGATAGGTTTTCGAAATGTAAAAAACGGTCAAATCGATTTTGTAATAATACATTCACTTTTTCTAATGAAGGGCTTAGCATAAAATCGATAACACCAAAAAATGGTGATAATTCGAATTGATATAAAGCCCAAGCAGGCCAGCAGTTTTGTCCTAAGCTGAATACTGCATTATATTCTTTTTTTATATCGGATAGATTCATGTGACTCATCTCATCCTTTTTGTTAATATTTTATGTCATGAAAAAATGGTATGTGAATAAAGATAGACAAGCATATATGCAAAGAATAAGCAGAAATATGTTACAATAGAAAAAAATCGAACGAGGTGGTTGTTACGATGCGATCGAAGCGAGAACAAGCCATTTTAGACAATATAAAAGAATGGGAATCGCAATTGGTTGAGCAAGAAGCGACAGATTTTCAAAAAATGTTTGATAAATGGGTACATACTACAATTGCGAAATTACCTGAGAAAAAACGAAAAGATTTCTTTACGAAAGCAGATGGATGGCTCTTTCATTTGCATGCACTCATTCAAAGTTCACAATCACAATTAGATGCGCGTAATCGTATTTTAGGAACGTCGAGATTATTTGATGAATCGATTGAGCAACTAGAGGACTTAAAAGAATTATCTATTGATCAATTAACATACATAGCAGAGCAGCAAACAGCACGACATCGTTTATATTCATTCGTACAAGGCGGAGCAACGGGTGCTGGAGGTTTATTATTATTAACAGCTGATTTTCCGGTTATGATTGCGTTAAATGTGAAGGCTGTCCAACTTATTGCCACATCATTTGGGCATGATGTGAACAAGCCTTATGAAATGATGCTTGCATTAAAGGTCTTTCATGCGTCCTTACTACCAGGAAGACTTCAGCAATACGCATGGTACAATTTACTACAAGAACTAGAGCAAGAGGATTCGTTCTTCTATGAAGGAGACGAAGCGGTGTTACAACCAGCTTCTACTGAAGTTGTGTTAAAACAAATTTTAAAAACATTTTCGATTTATGCTCTTCGTCGCAAATTGTTCCAAGGAATTCCGGTTATTGGAATGGCAATCGGGTCTACTGTAAATTATCGTTTAACGAGAAACGTTACTGAATTTGCAAATAGATTTTATCAAGTGCGCCACATAGTTGAGAAGGAAAAAAGAGCGTAAAAAAAAGCGAGAGGCCGAAGCCTTTCGCTTTTTAATTTGTTGCATGCTTTTTGGACATTGGAATAGATACTGGTTGCTTTTCTTCTGCTTTTTCTGTTTTTGGATAATAAATTAAATCCAATGTTTTTGCCTGTACAGCAATTGAAAGAATAGTAAAAGCAATTTCTGTCCAATTTAAATAATATAATGAAAGCGCAAGAACAATCGCGTCAAAGACGAAGAAAATTTGCCCAATTGTAAAACGAGTTCGTTTACTTAACACAATTGTTAAAATGTCGTCTCCGCCGGTTGCACCGCCAAATCGCAATATAAAACCGAGTCCAATACCAGCTAATGCACCGCCAACTACTGCAGCTATAAATAAATTGTTTGATAAATCGACCGTAAATGGAGAATAATTTTCCATAAGAGAATAAAATACTCCGAATGAAATCGAACCTAGGAATGAATAGCCAACCATTTTTCTACCTAAAAATGAAGCACATAGTAAAATAATTGGGATATCCATCATTACAGTTGAAATAGATGGTGAAATATCATAAAAATTTTGGATGAATAGTGCGATACCTACAAAGCCACCTTCTGTTAAGTGGTTTTGAAAGTGAATGTGATATAGCGCTGCTGCTAAAATAAATGAACCGATTAAAACCATAAAAATTTCTTTAATAATTTGTCGACTTTGGATGTTCCTCATCGTTATTCCTTCTTTCCGTAGTTAGTAGTCCTTTTTGTGTTGTAAACTAACTACGAGCTCACATGTAGCTTCAGTTAGTTTACGAAAAAAACTAACTACGCTATATGTCGCTGAAGAAATAACGAATAATCCTCTCGTCCATCAATTCTCCCTACCTTCGTTTTAGTTTAAGTCTTAAAACGACTAAACAAAACGTGGAGTAGGATTCTTCATTTAGCAATCCTGCTCTTCTTTGTTTTGTTTAGCTAGTAACAATTAAGTCCTAAACAAAACGCTATGTGTAAGAAGAGTCTTTTTTTTGCCAAATTATCCTTCGGGCAATCATAATTTCCCCACTCTCGTATTTTTTTCGCTAGACTAAAGTATCTGAGCTGAAAAATACGCTACGTGTATGATTCGTCAATACGATGCCACATGCTCCTTCGAGCGATCATGATATCAAAATCCCTTCCTTCAAGATTTATATTATTATATCATACTTTCAAAAAATGTATGCGGATGGAAACCGACAATAAACGAAGGAAATCTACAAAAATTGTTATGTTTAAATATTTTTGTAGAAAAGCCTAAGTTATTTCGGAGAATTGGACAGTTTTTTAAAGTTTGTCCAATAAGTAAAAAAAGAAGAGTTTTTATTCAGTTGTATTTTTATCATCACTTTTATCTTTAAAAAACGCATCCCAGCTAATTACACTTAAAAAAGTTAAAGCGATAATAACGAAAGCGCGCATAAGTTTGAACCTCCTTTTGTACATAGTATATGAATCATTCGTTTTGGAATGTGTCATTTTTTTACAACTCTTAACTATTATGAGATTATATTAATATAGATAGATAAAGGGGAGAGTGAGCATATGCTAAAAGACATGTTCAAAAGAAAAGAATTAATATGCGTTTCATGTCAGAAAAAGATTCAATATGAAGAAGAGCTCGTTGCTTTTGTAAAGTTGCCGAAAGAAAGAAGTATATTAGTTGGTCCGTTTGATGTATGTTTGGCAAAAACAGCACAAGAAATATATTGTAAATCGTGTTACGGCAAAAAAGCATGACCCAAAGTAATTGAGGGGCATGCTTTTTTCATTGGTGTGCCTTCCCCTCAGATACATTTTGAGTGAGTCGATACCAAAGCCAAAGGTCATTGATGATGGAAGCGAGATCGGCAATTTCTGAATTCAGTTTGCAAGAAACTTCAAAGTCTTCTTCGTTATTTAAATGATGTTGTTTTGCATTAATATAATGTTCGAGTTCTTTTATACGATCAGGAATTTTGCCGCGAACTTGTTCCCATTTTAGTAAAATAGCGTGCTGTGTTTTTTCAGAGATGTCATCCCATTCTTCTTGTATATTCGGCACTGCAATTCCTAGATGCTCATTGTATATAAAATATTTTTCCATAGATACACCTCCATTTTCCTGCCTCTATTTTACATAAAAAAAGAAAGAAGTTCGACGAAATTGTTTGAAAAAATTTGAAAATGACTCTTGATACATTTTGTAAAAGGTGTTAAAGTGTGAATTATTATAAAAGAAAATGAATATTTATTCTTTAGGGGGATGCAAAAATGGAGAAGAAAAAAGTTGTGTTAGCATATTCCGGAGGTCTTGATACTTCCGTTGCAATTAAATGGTTACAAGAGAAGAATTATGATATTATCGCGCTTTGTTTAGACTTAGGGGAAGGTAAAGACTTAGCATTTGTAAAAGAAAAAGCACTTTCAGTAGGTGCAATTAAATCATATATGATTGATGTTCAAGAAGAATTTGCAAATGAATATGCATTGATGGCGATGCAAGCGCACACGTTATACGAAGGGAAATATCCTCTCGTTTCAGCGTTATCACGCCCGCTTATCGCGAAGAAATTAGTAGAAATTGCAGAACAAGAAGGGGCGACTGCAGTTGCGCATGGATGCACAGGGAAAGGGAATGATCAAGTTCGTTTTGAAGTTTCTATTCAAGCGTTAAATCCTTACCTAGAAGTAATTGCACCTGTACGTGAATGGAAATGGTCACGTGAAGAAGAAATTGCTTATGCAAAAGAAAATAACGTACCAATTCCGATTAATTTAGATAGCCCATTTTCAATCGATCAAAACTTATGGGGACGCAGCAATGAATGTGGCATTTTAGAAGATCCATGGGCAGCACCGCCAGAAGATGCATATGAGATGACATTGGCATTAGAAGATACACCGAATAAACCAGAGTTTGTAGAAATCGGCTTTGAAGCAGGCGTGCCAACTACTTTAAATGGCACTGCATATCCACTTTCAGAATTAATTAAAACGCTAAATGCACTTGCTGGAAAACATGGCGTTGGACGTATCGATCACGTAGAAAATCGTCTTGTTGGTATTAAATCGCGTGAAGTATACGAATGCCCAGCAGCGATGACATTAATTACGGCGCATAAGGAACTTGAAGATTTAACACTTGTAAAAGAAGTAGCGCATTTTAAACCGATGATTGAGCAGAAAATAACAGAACTTATTTATAACGGTTTATGGTTCTCACCTTTAAAACAAGCGCTTAACGCTTTCTTACAAGAAACACAAAAGAATGTAACAGGTACAGTGCGTGTGAAATTATTTAAAGGTCATGCGATTGTAGAAGGACGTAAATCTGAGTACTCTTTATACGATGAAAAACTAGCAACATATACTGCTCAGGACGAATTCAATCATGATGCAGCAGTTGGATTCATTTCATTATTCGGTTTACCGACGAAAGTATACAGCCAAGTAAATCAAAAGAAGGTGGAAGCGTGAGCAAACTTTGGGGCGGACGTTTTACAGAAGAAGCGGAAGCATGGGTTGAAGAGTTCGGAGCATCCATCTCCTTCGATCAACAATTAGTAAATCAAGATATAAACGGAAGTATTGCACACGTAACGATGCTAGCAAAGCAGGGCATCGTTACGAAAGAAGAAGCAGAGAAAATAAAGGCGGGGCTTCAATATTTATTAGAAGAAGCGAAACAAAATAAATTGCATTTTTCAGTTGAAGCTGAAGATATTCACTTAAACATTGAAAAAATGTTAATTGAACAAATCGGCGAAGTAGGAGGGAAACTTCATACAGGCCGAAGTCGTAATGATCAAGTAGCGACTGATATGCATTTATATTTAAAAGAAAAAGTAGAACATATTATAAAAGCTACAAAACAATTGCAAACTGTTCTTGTTCATCAAGCAGAAAATAATATTGAAACGATTATGCCTGGTTATACGCATTTACAGCGTGCCCAGCCGATTTCATTTGCACATCATATTCTCGCTTACTTTTGGATGTTAGAGCGCGATGTGAATCGTTATGAAGATTCGTTAAAGCGTATTAACATTTCACCGTTAGGAGCAGGAGCGTTAGCTGGGACAACATTCCCGATTGACCGAGAATATAGTGCGGAACTACTTGGATTTAATGGAATTTATGAAAATAGTTTAGATGCAGTAAGCGATCGTGATTTCATACTGGAGTTCCTAAGTAACTCATCTATGCTCATGATGCACTTATCACGCTTTTGCGAAGAACTTATTTTATGGAGTAGCCAAGAGTTTCAGTTTATTGAAATGAGCGATCAATACGCAACGGGAAGCAGCATTATGCCACAAAAGAAAAATCCAGATATGGCGGAACTAATCCGCGGTAAAACAGGCAGAGTGTACGGTAATTTATTTAGTTTACTTACAGTCATGAAAGGATTACCGCTCGCGTACAATAAAGACTTACAAGAAGATAAAGAAGGAATGTTTGATACAGTAAAAACAGTAGAAGGCTGCCTTCATATTATGGCAGGCATGTTAGAGACAATGACTGTCAACAAAGAAAAGATGGGGCAAGCTGTAACGCAAGATTTCTCTAACGCAACAGAAATTGCTGACTACTTAGCAAGTAAAGGACTACCATTCCGTCAAGCGCATGAAATTGTTGGGAAGCTAGTGCTACACTGTACACAAAAAGAAATTTATTTAGTAGATGTACCACTTGAAACGTATAAAGAAATGAGCTTGTTATTTGAAGAAGATTTGTATGAAGTTCTTTCACCATATGCAGCTGTAAAGCGTCGTAACAGTGCTGGCGGGACTGGGTTTGAACAGATTGAAAAAGCTTTGGAGAAGGCGAAAGGATTAGTTGGAGAGTTTGTAGGAATTAAATGATGTATATAGAAGGTAAGGTGCTTTTTATAGAAAGCACCTTACCTTTTGGTATTTAGATTTTTACAGGAGTATTTATCATTTCATAATTATTTTTCATAATCATAAAATGATGTTTCTCATGTATCGCTAATAGCTGAATAGATTGAATCAAATTAGGGTAGTGAGCAATTGGATCTAAAAATACGATATGCCCTGCAATATTTTCTACTATATTTTGAACGAGCTTTTTTATTTCATCTGTTTCATGTGCAAGTAATTCTTCTAATCCAGTTACATTCATAGAGTGATAGATTTTTTTTGAAGGAATTAAAATCCAAGGAGCTTTCATTCCTTTACCATGCTTTTCTTTATATTCGGCATAAATGTCATGTATGTCAGTTGCAAATGGGGCATTTTTTCTTAGCTTTGCATAAGGGATAAGAGTGAGAGAGAATTTAATTGCTACTTTGAGCATCTTTGCAATTAAATATAAGTGATAAAAGTGTTCACCAATAGACCATTTTTTGTCCTCTTTCCTATACCATAGTTGTTCTTGTGAGAGTGAATGGAGATGAGGAAGGAACTCGTTTCTTTGTACATGTAATGTATGAAAATGTATTGAGATATTTTCAGATTTCATATTTTCGTATCCTCCACACGGTTTTCCTAATTATAACATTTTTCGTGTGGATGTAAGTAAGCCTAGAGCATTTTGCTCTAGGCTTACAATGTATCAATTAATCATACTTATGTCGATCTTCCGTAATTCGAATAAACTCAATATCCATTAAATCTCGTAGTAATGCACCGTTACTTAGTTCCACACCATGTTTCTCTTTAAAATGTGTACGGATCGTATGTAACATTTCGATTTCTTTCCCATTCACATCTAAAATAATACGTTCAGAATCATCCATGTAGCAACCTCCTTTTGTAAACATGTATATTTTGTCCGTCTATTCCTAAAAAATGTATGTTAACCTAATGTTAGAAAATAAGAAAGGAATGGAAAATGAGACGTATTTATTTTATAGCGCTAATTTTGTACACGCTAATTGTATTACACGTTGCATTCCCAAATATCTTTTCATTTGAGGATGTAGAAACAGTACACGTTGGGATATTTATCTTTATGCTATTTGTAGTAGATTGCTGTATTTCGATATGGCTTTCGAAAAGAAAACATGTACAAGATAAAAAAGAAATGGAACGAAAAAAGAGAAAACGTTCATTTTGGATGATGACGTACTGTTTAGCTTTAGTACTTACTGCTGCTTTTTTTAGTGAGCATATTCCATTAGAAAGAGTAAATATTGGATTTGGAGCATTCGTATTTGCATACTATTTTTTCATGCACTTTCTTCCTTATATGAAAGAAAAGCGAGGAGAAGAGGAAGATCCGCTTGTAGAAGAAGCGAGAGAACAAGAACATAAGAGAATAGAAGAAGATATACAAAACCTTGGAGAACAAAAATGGTATTTGAAGTCCAAAATCATATATGTTCTTTGCTTTATTACGCCGCCAATTGGTTATTTGTATGTATTCTGCCTTCGTAAAACAATGACAGAAGATGCAAGGCAATCTTATTTAACGGTAGCTACGATTATGATGGCGTTATGGTCTTTGAAGTTTCTACCTCCTTATGTATTGGCAATTACCGTTGTTGTTATAGCTTGTCTTGTATTTCTAGTAAAATATGTGAAATGAAAAACACCAAGCCCATGTGGACTTGGTGTTTTATTTATAAATTAAAGATCACCTTGCTCCTCATCACCACGAACAACAAGGACATCGCATTTCGCATAGCGAATAATATGTTCAGAGACGCTACCAATTAGGAAACGCTCAACAGCATTTAAACCAGTCGCACCACACATAATTAAATCTACTTTATGGTTTGGAGCAATTTCTTTTGAAATTTTAGATTTAGGATTACCAAATTCTAATACAGTCTCAATTTTTTCAAGGCCAGCTTCAAGCGCAGTTTTTTTGTAGTCTTCTAATAAGTCTTCTGCAAATAGATTTGCACGTTCAGCAATTGCGCGGCTATAAGCCTCTACTGCTGAGTATGCTTTTACATCAACGATATGTGCAATTGTTAATGTTGCATTGTTTCGTTTTGCGACTTGAATTGCTTTTTTAAAGGCTTTTTCTGCTTCTTTAGAACCATCCACCGCGATTAAAATATTTGTATATGTATTATTCATAGTAAATTCCTCCCAATCATTTTTATTACCGTTTACAACTTTATTATAAAACAAATTTTGGTAATGTGCTTGTCGGAAACGTTACAGAATTTTGAAAACTCTGTTTCAATTCATTTTAGTTGTAATTGGTGCGAGAACTTGTTACATATGAAGTATAGCAATTTAAAAGGAGGCAGTTTTGTGAGACATGCGCTCATTACAGCCGGTACGAAAGGTTTAGGAAAGCAAGTAACAGAAAAGTTATTGGCAAAAGGATATGCAGTAACAGTAACATATCATAGCGATATAACGGCTATGGAAACGATGAAAGAAACATGTAAAAATATGGAAGAACGTCTACAATTCGTGCAAGCGGATGTCACGAAAAAGGAAGATTTACATAAAATAGTAGAAGAAGCGATAAGCCGTTTTGGCAAAATTGATTTCTTAATTAATAATGCTGGTCCATATGTATTTGAACGAAAAAAGTTAGTCGATTATGAAGAAGATGAATGGAATGAGATGATTCAGGGTAATTTAACAGCTGTATTTCATTTGTTGAAACTTGTCGTTCCGATTATGAGAAAACAGAACTTTGGCCGTATTATTAATTACGGATTCCAAGGTGCAGATAGTGCACCGGGATGGATTTATCGTTCAGCTTTTGCAGCAGCGAAAGTAGGACTTGTTTCATTAACGAAAACAGTTGCTTACGAAGAAGCAGAATATGGAATTACTGCAAATATGGTATGTCCTGGTGATATTATTGGTGAAATGAAAGAAGCGACAATTCAAGAAGCACGTCAGTTGAAAGAACGTAAAACACCAATTGGTAGATCTGGAACAGGCGAAGATATCGCAAGAATGATTTCGTTTTTATGCGAGGAAGATTCCGATATGATTACCGGTACAATTATTGAAGTAACGGGTGCAGTAGATGTTATTCATAGACATCGATAGAATGAAATAAAGTGAAGTTTCGAATAATTGGACAGTTTATCCTTTATGCTGATAGTTGTGGATAATACTGTCCTTTAATATAAAATTAAATCTATCGGAAAACTTGTATTATTTTTTGTCAAATATTGAGATATTATGTTAAAATATAAGAGCGTAGAAAGCGCTTTAAAAAATGATTCAGGGGTCATTTCATAACTCAAGGGGGAACTAATAATGCGTATCGGTATTCCAACAGAAATTAAAAACAATGAAAACCGCGTGGCAATGACGCCAGCGGGAGCAGTACATTTAGTACAAAATGGTCATGAAGTTTTTGTTCAAAAAGGAGCAGGTTTAGGATCTGGTTTTACGGATGAAGAATACGTACAAGCTGGTGCGAAACTTGTTGAAACTGCTGAAGAAGCATGGAATCAAGATATGGTTATGAAGGTAAAAGAGCCAGTTGCAAGTGAATACGGCTATTTCCGCGAAGGTTTAATTTTATTCACATACTTACACTTAGCTCCAGAACCAGAATTAACGAAAGCATTAATTGATAACAAAGTTGTATCAATTGCATACGAAACAGTACAATTAGACAATCGTTCACTACCATTACTTGCACCTATGAGTGAAGTAGCAGGTCGTATGTCTGCACAAATCGGTGCACAATTCCTTGAGAAAAACAAAGGCGGTAAAGGTATTTTACTTGCAGGCGTTCCAGGGGTAAAACGCGGCAAAGTAACAATTATCGGCGGTGGTCAAGCTGGTACAAACGCAGCGAAGATTGCAGTAGGTTTAGGTGCAGATGTAACAATCATCGACTTAAGTGCAGAACGTCTTCGTCAACTAGATGACATTTTCGGTAACCAAGTAAAAACGTTAATGTCTAATCCATACAACATCGCAGAAGCTGTAAAAGAATCTGACCTTGTGATTGGTGCGGTATTAATTCCAGGTGCAAAAGCGCCAAAACTTGTAACAGAAGAAATGATTCAATCAATGGAACCAGGTTCTGTCGTTGTAGATATCGCGATTGACCAAGGTGGTATTTTCGAAACAACTGACCGTATTACAACTCACGACAACCCAACTTACGAAAAACATGGCGTTGTTCATTATGCAGTTGCTAATATGCCAGGTGCGGTTCCACGTACATCAACTCTTGCATTAACAAACGTAACAGTACCATATGCAGTACAAATTGCGAACAAAGGCTATAAAGATGCTTGCTTAGGCAACACTGCATTATTAAAAGGTATTAACACATTAGATGGATATGTAACATTCGAAGCAGTTGCAGAAGCTCACGGCTTACAATACGCTGATGCAAAAGAGCTACTTGAAAAAGCTCCTGCTTTATCATAATAGAGATATATGCGAGACCTTCCTTTTTATGGGGAGGGTCTTTTTTTATGGGTAATAACATGTAAAAATGGGTATTTATTGATGTTAATCGATCTTTATTATGATAATTTAGAATTATATAATAAAAAAAGAGGGGATTCGGTGGGGAGTAAAAAGAGGAAGCAAAAGCAAGCTAAAAGACAAAAATATATAAAGAAAAAACAGGAACAGAACATACCTCTTTCAAAAAAAGTAGTCCTTATAATAGAAAAAACATTTCGGTATATTTGTATGGCTCTGTATGTAATTTTGTGTATGTATTCATTTGGATTGTTTTATAGTTTTGAGATAACTCCTAATATTATTGAGAGTATTTTAGAATTTCTCCTTGTTGCAATAGAATTAGTCTTATTCTTTATATTTTTTGATACAGTATGGCCTAGTCATGAAAGTAAGAAAGATAAGCAAAGAAAAATGAGCAAAAAATCTTCATATGCTTCAAGTTCATCAAGTGATGGTAGAGGAGACTAAGCTAGTTTTTCAGGAGAACGACTAATGAAAGGATGAGACGAAAGATGGAAACTGTGAACTTAATAGAATTAACAAAGGACATTCAAGATCAGCATAAAAACTTCGTCGTTTCAAATGTAAATAGTCATTGCTTACGAATCGCTGTATTTATTGGTGAATATGATTGGCACTATCATTCTAATTCGGATGAATTATTTATTGTACTAGAGGGAGAATTACTTATCGATTTTGAAGATGGAGAAACGGCAGTTTTAAAGCCAAATGATTCTATCTTAATTCCAGCATGCACGATTCATAGAACGAGAGCGTTAAAGAGAACGGTAAATCTTTGTTTTGAAAATATAGAAGCTGATACGATTAAAGTGGAGCAATTATGAAAAAGTTATCTGTAGTTGAGTATAGAAAAATTCTTCCGATTTTAGAAAGTCATACAAAAACGACGACGTTTGCTTATGCGGTATGTGATCAAATGATAGATGGTGAGGTTTTTACAAACGAGAAATTAACAGCAGGATTAATTCGTACAGCTAACGGTATCTATTATTTATTTGGTGATACGGATGATCAAAATTATAATGAAGATTTATTTGCGTATTTAAAAATGGCTATTGAAAAAACAGAGAAGAGATTTACACTCTTCGCTTCAAGTGAAGAGTGGGAAATGATGATTGAAGGGCGTTTTAGTAATGTACTTCGGAATATGCCACGAATGAAATTCCAAAGAGAAATCTTTGAAGAGAGAAAACAAGATGCAAACAAAAATACATATGAAGTGAAGCGTATTGATAAAAGTGATATAGAACGAAGCAATGAATTTACAGAGGAGTACTATAAAGAATATTGGGGGTCAAAAGAGCTATTTTTGAACAGTGGTTTCGGATTTTGTATAGAACAAGATGGGATAATTGTAGCTGAATGTGTTTCGATATTTAATGGGAATGGATTTGCTGAAATTGATATTGCGACGCATAAAGCATATCAAGGGAAAGGATTAGCTCAAGCTGTTGCAACACGGTTTATTGAACATTGCATGCAAAATGATATTAAACCGTGCTGGGATTGTTATGTAGACAATATTCCTTCGCAACAATTAGCTAGTAAATTAAGTTTTCATAATCCAATAGAATATAGATTGTTTGTACGTAAGAAAACGGGGGAATAAAAATGAATGTAGAATTAACGAGATTTAAAGTGAAGCCTGGTAAAAGTCATCGTGTAGATGAATGGATGCAGCTTCTGAATGACAATATGAAAGAAGTACTTTTGACATTAAACGACGAAAAGATGTACGTTGAGACAATTTTCCGGGAAATAAGAGATGGAGAAGAGTACTTATATTGGTATTCTGTGCAAGGAGAAGCTGGGGCTCTTGTCGAAAATTCTCATCATGAAATTGATAAAAAGCACTTAGCGTTTTGGTATGAATGTATTGATGAAGAAGTACAGTCTGTTGATATGAAAACAGAAGTTGTTATGATTCAAGATGTTGTGAAGGAAGCGATGAAATAATAGAATAGTATGTTGGAGAGAAGCGCATCAAAATAGATGTGCTTTTTATTTTGAAAAAAATTATAGAAAAGCTGTATACATTTTACGCTCTCAAACGTTGAGTATATAGAAAGGAGAGCAGGATGAGCTATGATACGTTTGAAACATTATTAATAGAGAAGTCAAAAGCTGTGTTTGGATATTTAATTAAGATTGGAGCAGATAGAAAAGAAGCAGAGGATATTGTGCAAGATACGTTGTACAAAGCTTTATTACTTATGGAGGAAATACCGTTAGAGCATTTAACACCGTGGCTCTTTAGAGTTGCGATAAATCAGCACCGAGATTTACACAGGAAAGAAAAAAGACTAAATCCCATTGCGATTGAATCTGTCGTTCTTATTGGTCAAAAGTCGTTAGATGAAGTGCTTTTAACAAGTGAATTACAAGGTGAGGTACAAAAAACATTGGAGACGATGACGGAGGATTATCGTCATATTTTACTGTTGAAATATGAATATGAACTATCTTATAAGGAAATTGCCATTTTATTAAGTATGAAAGAAGAAACAGTGAAAACAAGTTTGTACCGTGCAAGAAATCAATTTAAAAAATTGTATAGGAGGAGAAACGATGAGTCGGAAGGACTTTGATTTGAATATGGATGATAAGCAGATGAAGACTTTGATGAAGAGAGCAAAAAGGAAACAGTTTTTTAGAAATTTTATCATCTCAATCTTTGCATCTACTTTAGTGATTATTGGATCTTTCACTTTAATAGTATATTTAAAACAAAAAAACTTTAATGAGATGGAAAGAAGAGTATTTGCAGAGCAAACTGTAAAGGGTCCCAACATAAAGTTTTATTCTCACAGAAAATTAAATATGGGTTTAATGAGCGACTCTATTATGTATAGTTCATATAAAAATATTTCGGGTCAACCAGTTAAGTGGATAGATGAAATATATGAATATGATGTGTGGGGATATATGTCAAGAAGTCATAATGGAAATATGCATTTAGAGGAAGAGCGATTTAATGTAGACGCAGCTGAGAAATTGCCGGATTACAATATACAAACGATGCAACGCGAAATGAGGTTTTACTTGCCTTTCACGAAATATAAAAATTACGTGAATGATTTAAAACAAATTGGGGATTTGAAAAATAAAGTTGCGGAAGTGTCCCTATCGTTTGATAAAGCGTATACGATGGATGAAATTATGGGAATACTACCAAAAAATGTACAACCAGTTTGGTTTTGGGTTGATACATATGATGAAAAGAAAGCGGATAAATATGTTGGCTTAATAGACTCAACAGGTGCAGTTTTAAATGCGATAATGTCTAATCGGGTTTATGGATTTACGGGAAGTCATGCAAAAAAAGAAGAGGAAATGAAAATGGATTTTGAGAGGAATTCAAAAGAATTTATAGGAGCAATGAAAACATTAGCAGAAGATGAACGATATATGGATGATGCGAAAGATTCGTATAAAGAAATAAAAAACACGAAATCAAAAGACCTACCAATATACGGTGTAGTTGTAACAGGCAAAACAGAGGATTTACAAAGTTTACAAGGGTCACCATATATTAAGGCTGCTGTTAGAGGTGTAACAGTTGAGAAATATTGATCACAAGAGATTAATGTGAATAATCAGAAAATTTATGTTATAATATGGGAAAAGGAGGTTCATATGAGGCAAATACATGGAGCAATTTATATTTACATAACAATATTTTTCGTGGCGATATCCTATGGATTAGGGCACGTGTATTCGCATCCTATACTAACTTTTTTAAGCGGAGCATGTATGGCGTTTGCGCTTCTTGTCCACCTTTTCTCAGTTTGGATCGTGAAATTTCAATTAAATATTAGTGAAATAGAAGAAGGCACTTTTTGAGTGGCCTTCTTTTTTTAATAATATTTTGGAAGTTCTCGTAGCAATTTTTCAATTTCGTATTCTGTTTCTTTACATATAGACAGTGTACGTAGTCTGAAAAATAAGCTGCATAAGAAAGATTTTATATTTCCGTATAGAAACTCGTATGATTCAATATGTAATGTTTGTTTTTGGAAGGGTAATTGAGCTACTAAATCATGAAGGGCTAATATGAGTGTTTCTTCCTTTAGACCACGTTGTAGCATTGCGACAATTGGATAAACGAGACGCTCGTCTTCTTCATATTGGTAGTAAATCGAATGGACACAAACTTTGTTTAATAAAGTTTGTAATATTTCTTCGTAATGTAAAGTTTCCAGTTTAGGACTACGAACAAGCGCTTCAAATGTATCGGAAGCATGAGCGATACTATGTGCCCAGCCGTGGTCTTGCACATATCCGCGGAAATCATGCTCGTGGTTCATATATATAATTAATTGATCTTTTACAGTTAAAATATCATTCTGTGATAAGAAATTATATTTTGTATCAGCATCAATAATGAGCGCGATTAATAATGTTGAAAATGCGCGGGTAAATACCGCATCTTCGTCATCCGAATGAATGTTATACAATAAATATTTTTCGCTAATGCTTTCTAATAATAATTTCTGTAAGTGTGTATGTGAAATGTAGTCTTTGTTGATGAGATGATAAAAAGTAGAGTAAATAAGTTTGTCTCTTAAATAGCTATCGGTCACACCGATATGCTCAAGCATATTGGAGCTTAAAGAATCAATGTTAAGAGTATTATCCATTATGTAATTATTATTACGAATGTCTTCTAACTGTTTTTGTAACATATAAACCTCCTATTTTAGAAAATTCTGTATTTTTTATAATATAATAAGAGGAAGAAATAGACAATAAATAAGTGCTTTTGAATGGAGGGGCATGATGAAGAGAGTATTATTCTTTTTTATTACTATTTTCTTTTTAGGAAGTTGTTCGATTTGGTATGTTACTTTTTCTAGCGAGAGCAAAAGTTGGATGGGACAATATAAGGGCCATATTAAGGACGACAGTGAAGATGGAGTGTTTACGTTTCAGTACAAGGGTGGAGATGGGAATACAGAATTTAAGAATTTAGAGATTGCTATTAATGGAGTCTTTAGCACAATGACACAAACGTCAGAAGTTCATAAAGGAGCAAAGGTTGAAATGAAATCTTCTTGTGTCAGTTGTGCGCCTCTATCTAAAGATGAACCGATAGAGGTTGTGATTAAATGGGATGATAAGTATGAGGAGAAGATGGTGTTAAATTTGAAATAGTAGAGAAATAGAAAAAGGCAGCAATCACGCTGCCTTTTTTCTTATTTCACAAATTGTAATTCTTTCGGGAATTTCGTTAAAATTTCTGATCCGTCTTTTGTGATGTAAATATCATCTTCAATACGAACGCCACCTACGTTTGGTACGTAAATACCAGGCTCGATTGTGAAGACCATACCTTCTTTTAATGGAGATTCGTTACCAGCTTTTACATCTGGATATTCGTGGACGCTAATTCCAAGTCCGTGACCAAGGCGGTGCGGGAAGAAGTCGCCGTAACCTGCATCTGCGATAACAGAACGAGCTGCGTTATCGATTGCGCCAAGTGTAACACCTGGTTTACATGCTTCAACTGCTTGCAATTGTCCAGCAAGTACAGTGTTGTAAATGCGAGTTTGTTCTTCAGAAAGGTCGCCGAATGCTACTGTACGTGTAATGTCAGAGCAGTAACCGTCAATGATTACGCCTAAATCAAATAGTACGAAGTCGCCGCGTTTCATTTTGTTTGCACCTGGAATACCGTGTGGAAGAGCAGAATTTGCACCTGCTAATACCATCGTATCAAATGACATTTTATGTATGCCTTTTGTTTTTAATTCGTGTTCAATAATTGCTAATACTTCTAGTTCGCTACGATCTTCTTTAATTGCATTTACACCAACTTCAACAGCATAGTCTGCCATTTTAGCTGCTTCGCGTAAAATAGAAAGTTCTTTTTCATCTTTAATTAAACGAAGTTCACGAACTTTCTCTTCAGCTGATTTGAAAGCTGCATTTGGGAATAGTTTTGTTAATTCTTCGTAACGTTCTACGTTTAAATGTTCTTTTTCAATCGCAACTGCGTTTGCATTGATACCGCGGTCTTTAATTGCTTTTGCAATCATATCCCATGGTCTGTCAGTATCAGTAAATCCGATAATTTCATGTGCCCAGCCAGCGTTACGTGCTTGGCCTTCTTCCATTTTAGGGCAAATTAAAATAGGTTCTTTTTCTTGGAATACAAACATACCAAGAAGTCTTTCGTGTGGTTCACAGTGGAAGTTTGTCATGTAGAAGACGTTTGGTGTAGAAGTTAAGAACGCAGCTTCTACGTTTTTTTCTTTTAGCCATTGCATTAAATTTTCTAATCTAGCATTCATCGATTGGCACCCCCGAGATATTTAATTACAAATATAACTTTAACTCGGAAGAAAGCGTTATGACAAGTAAATAGATGTTAGAAAAGACAGGGAATTGAAAAATCATGTAGAATAAAAAGTGAGAATGTGAATAGGGGAGGAATGTAATAATGAAAGTATCTTATCATGGGCATTCAGTTGTAAAGATTGAAACGAATGGAAAAGTAATTTTAATTGATCCATTTTTAACAGGCAATCCGAAAACAGATTTAAAGGCTGAAGATGTAAAAGTAGATGTGATTCTTTTATCGCATGGACATGGTGATCATGTTGGAGATACAGTAGAGCTTGCGAAGAAAAATAACGCAGTTGTTGTGGCACCGTTTGAACTAGCGACATTTTTAAGTTGGCAAGGTGTGAATACACATCCGATGCATATTGGTGGTTCGCATGAATTTGACTTCGGAAAAGTGAAATTTACACAAGCATTCCACGGTTCTAGTTATATTGATGAAGAAAATAAGACGATTACATATACAGGCATGCCAGCGGGTATTTTATTTACAGCAGAAGAAAAAACTATGTACCATGCAGGAGATACTGCTCTATTCTCTGATATGAAATTAATTGGGGAATTAAATAACATTGATGTAGCATTTTTACCAATTGGTGATAACTTCACAATGGGACCAGAAGATGCTGTTTTAGCAGCGAAATGGATTCAGGCGAAAACTGTTGTGCCGATGCATTACAATACGTTCCCAGTAATTGAACAAGATCCATATCAATTTGTAGAAAAGCTACAAAATTGTACAGGGAAAGTATTAGAAGCTGGAGAAAGTATTACACTATAGAAAAGAAACCCTTCATTTGAAAAGACAAGTGAAGGGTTTTTTACGTGTGTAGGACAGCTTGTAAAGGTTGTACTTGTTTTGATGATTCTTTTCTTTTTGGAAGTGGCTGTTCAGGTGTTTCATTCAATTCCATTGCAACTCTTTTCCCGTCTACGAAAGCTAAAAATACAGCACCTACAACTTCTAATAATTTTTTCATCATGTATTCGCTCCTTTGTTTCATTTCTTGTCTTCATTGTATATTGGAGCGGCTGGACAAACTATCGAACGAGATGACAATACCATTACATTGTTGTAATGGAAGCAGTGGTGTAATGTAAGGCGTATTTTGTTATAAAAAAAATAGTACAGATATATAAAGAGAGAGTGTAACAGTTTTGAAAATATAGTATACTGAAAATACAACACATGAAGAATTTAGGGAAAAGAAAGTATGGTGAAACCATTTGGCTACCAAGCATAACCAAATTTTAGAACATATTAATAGCCTGCCAGTAGGGCATAAAATTTCTGTAAGGCAAATTGCAAAAGATTTGAGTGTAAGTGAAGGGACAGCTTACCGTGCAATTAAAGATGCAGAAAATAAAGGATATGTTAGTACGATTGAACGTGTCGGAACAATTCGAATTGAACAAAAGAAGAAAGAGAATATTGAAAAGCTGACATACGCTGAGGTCGTTAACATTGTCGATGGTCAAGTACTTGGGGGCAGAGAAGGATTACATAAGACGTTAAATAAATTCGTAATCGGGGCAATGAAATTAGAAGCGATGATGCGCTATACAGAAGCAGGAAACTTACTTATTATCGGTAATCGTACGAATGCACATCAATTAGCGCTAGAAGCTGGAGCTGCGGTGTTAATTACGGGCGGATTTGATACGGAAGATCATGTGAAGAAATTAGCAGATGAATTAAAACTGCCGATAATTTCAAGTAGTTACGATACATTTACAGTTGCAACGTTAATTAACCGTGCGATTTACGACCAGCTTATTAAGAAAGAAATTGTACTCGTTGAAGATATTTTAACGCCAATTGAAGAAACGTTATATTTAAAGCCAAATGATACAGTGCAGCAATGGCATGCGTATAATGAAGAGACGATGCACGGAAGATATCCGATTGTTGATGAAAATAAAAAAGTATTAGGTATTGTAACTTCAAAAGATATGATTGGTGTTGCGAAAGAAACACCAATTGACAAAGTAATGACAAAGCATCCAATTACGGTAAATGGAAAAATGTCTGTCGCAGCTGCGGCACGTATGATGGTGTGGGAAGGTATTGAGTTACTTCCAGTTGTTGATGAAGGAAATAAATTACAAGGTATTATTAGCCGTCAAGATGTACTTCAGGCGTTGCAAATGATTCAGCGTCAACCACAAGTTGGGGAAACAATCGATGATATTGTAACGAATCAATTTATGACGCCGAAAGAAGCAAAAAATGAACATCTATATCAATTTTCAGTGACACCACAAATGACGAATTCAATCGGAACGTTATCTTACGGTGTATTCGCAACGATTGTGACGGAAGCAACGAATCGCGTTATTCGTGCGCAAAAGAAGAGTGATTTAATTGTTGAGAACTTAACAATTTATTTCGTAAAACCAGTTCAAATTGACAATGTTGTATCGGTCCATCCGAAAGTATTAGAAATTGGACGTAAATTTGGTAAGGTGGATGTAGAAGTACATCATGAAGGTAATGTTGTCGGGAAAGCATTACTTATGGTGCAGTTGATCGATAAATAAAAAGATGGAGCAAGCCGCTTTGGTTTGTTCCATTTTTTTTAAGAACGCTACAGTAGGGAGTTTGTAAATTTAGTTAGCAACTGAATCTATCACGTTTTGCTTCATATTTATAAATAGGGCACGCAATCACTTGAAGATGCTTGAACAATAATTGTGGAGGTGTCGAATGGGAGTAATAGTTCTCTTTTTAGGGGTAGTATTTGCAATAACTTTTCATGTGTTAACACATAGAAGAATGGATGCAAATAAAAAGAAATTGTATGTAGTAAGTTTGGTTTTTGCTATTATTTGTTCCTTTATCCCTACAACTGGAGAAAATAAGAGTGATTTTCTTTACTTTGGTATACCAGCAGAAAATTTCATTTATTATGGCGGATGGGAAATTTCTTTTAATCCATTAGGCTTTTTTGTTAACTTTATTTTGTTTTATTTGGTTTTGAAATTATTATTTAAGCTACGCAAGAGTTTGGGTAGAGAAGTGAACAAATAGCAGGATATGTATTGGTACGGATAGAAAATTGGTGATTAGTCGATAAGGAGTTTAAGCTACTAATTACTACTATGCTTCACTATACGAACTAGGGGGATAGGAATGGATTTTTACACTAAAAAACAGTTATGTAAGCAATATAAATTAAATAGTCTTACGGAAGTTTCATTGTTGCATGGGGGAGAAAATCAAACATATATATTCGAATCGGACAAAAATAAATTTGTAGTGAGGCAGTATAGAGAAGGACGTTATACAGCCGAGCAAATAGAAGCTGAAATACATTGGTTAATAGCGATGCGAAAACAAATGTTAGTACCAGAAGTAGTTGCAAATAAAAATGGTGATTGGATCACACCTATTATGAAAGATGAGAGGAGTATTCAGTATTTTGTTGTCTTTAGGTTTATAAGCGGAAGTGAAATTTTAGAACCAAGGGATAGGGATTATGAAAAACTTGGGTCATTCATGCGCATGTTTCATGAAAAAACAAATGAAGTGCTCAAAAGAGTGCCGCGAACTTGGATAGGTTACGAAAGGCCTATATATAGTGAGAAAAAGATAATCCACGAGCCTTTACAACAATTACTACATGCTTCATTTCTATCGCATGCGGATAAGCATAAATGCATGAAAATCGCAGAAAGAATACAAGAACTCACAAATTCAACTCAACTAGGAGAAAAACAATTTGTTCATGGGGATATGCATTTTGGTAATGTTCTTGTAGACAAAGAGGATTGGTATTTACTTGATTTTGATGAATGTGGATTTGGGTATAAAGAGTTTGATATTGGTGTTCCAAGATTACATTTAATTGCTTCGGGACAGTTAGAAGACGTATGGGGGAATTTCATGATGGGATATGGGGAAAATATTTCGGAAGCAACCATTCGACTTGGGACTGCTTCGAGAATTTTTTATATGGCGGGAAAGATTCCGTTAAGACTTGATATCGAACCTATTAGAAAAGATCCTGGCGCTTTTATTCGGCGATATGTTCAATATGCTGAAAAAGAGTTATGTGGAGAAACAGTTATATAAAGAAAAGACAGAATAGTAATTCATTTAGGTTATATATTATGGTATGATTATATTGTAAGAAAATGGATTTCTGGAAGGTGGTATGCATTATGTCATCAACAGTACTCTTTTTTGGTAGTATCGCACTATTTTACTTTCTTGTGATGATACCGATTCAATATTTATACTTACAAGGTTTACATGAAAAAAAGAAAAAAACAGGATTATCTCAGCGAGAGCTATATGAAAAAATGTCTTTTGGGGAAGAACAATTACACCTTCATGTGCAAGGCAACCCATTCAATATCCCTTCTGCGTTTGTTGCATATATGATTTTAAAAGTTAGAGGACGTAAAAAAGCATCATAATGTTGATGCTTTTTTACGTTTCTTCAGGCAGATTCAGCTTCTTCCACTGCTAATGGTAAGAAATATTTATATTGGCGAAATCCATTAAATATACTTGCACTACCAAATAAAACAAATAAGACACCAACGATAATACGAGCGGTTGAAAGGTCTAAAAAGAATTGGTTTATCCCGAAGAATAAGACGAATGAACCGAGTGCCATTGCAGATTTTCCTGAGAGCCAACCTTTCTCCATTGGGCGGTTTGTACGAAAGTATTTTGTTTTGTAGAAGAGGTACAACATAAATGAGACGATAATACAGAAGACTAATACTGGCATAATGCACACTCCCATCGCTTTATGAAAAATAATAGTGGAGAAAAAAGAAATATCTAAACTTTCTAATTTTTATTATAAAGCAATTGTTCGCATGTATGAAATACTTTCCGTTATAATGGAAGATAAAGTGAAGAAGTTGAGTGAAAAGGAGATTATACATATGCATGAGCAAATTTTAGGAGCTATTAAAGAGTTTGATACAATTATTATTCACCGTCATGTACGTCCAGATCCAGATGCGTTAGGTTCACAGGGCGGTCTTAGTACAATTCTACAAGAATCGTTTCCAGAGAAAAATATTTATACGGTTGGGTACAATGAACCGTCACTAGCATACTTACGAGTAATGGATGATATTGAAGATAGTGTATATGAAAATGCACTTGTTATTGTATGTGATACTGCGAACCAAGAACGTGTTGACGATCAACGCTACGCAAAAGGGAAGATGTTAATTAAAATTGACCATCATCCGAATGAAGATCCGTACGGAGATATTACGTGGGTAGATACGACAGCAAGTTCTACAAGTGAAATGATTTATGAGTTTTACAGTTATGGAAAAGATAAAGGATTACAGATAACGAAAGAAGCAGCTCGTCTTATTTTAGCAGGTATTGTTGGGGATACAGGTCGTTTCTTATTCCCGAATACAACAGCAAAAACACTTCGTTACGTGAGTGAGCTTGTTGATATGGATGTGAAATTCACAGATTTATACAACGAAATGTATAAGACAAAAGAAAAGATTGCTCGTTTAAACGGCTATATTTTACAAAACTTTACGATGGTAGAAGAAGGAGCAGCTTACATTAAATTAACGAAAGAAGTATTAGAAAAGTTTGATGTACTTCCTTCTGAGGCATCTGGTGTTGTTGGAGCACTTGGTAATATTGATGGATTAAAGGCGTGGGTTCTATTTTTAGAGGAAGATGACGTGATTCGTGTTCGTCTTCGCTCAAAAGGACCAGTGATAAATAAATTAGCAATGCAATATAACGGTGGAGGACATCCGATGGCTTCTGGTGCAAAAGCATCTTCTTGGGAAGAAGCGGATCGTCTTTTTGCTGATTTACGTGAGCTGTGTAGATAAGAGATTATATATGAAAACGAAAAGAAGGAGTGGCGCTAAAGCCCTCCTTCTTTATTTTTCTTTCTCTATCGTAATGCTAATTTCAAGCACTGTATCAAAAGATATCGTATCGACTTTAAAACGGTATAGCCGATCGTAATGTTTGTACGTCTTGTTTTCAATTACCTTTTTGAGTAGGTCTTTATTTTTTGCGATACTTTGTATGTTCTTCGTTAAAAGATGCTGGAGGTCATTATGGATAGATGTAGTCATATTTTCGAGTGTAAGATTGTCTAAATCGTATTTTTCTCGATTTATAAGTTTTATTTTAATCTCTTGAATGGTTAAGAGCCGTTTATTTTCAGTATTCAATTTTTCTTGATCTTCGAGAAGGACGTGGAGCTTTGCTTCTTGTTTTTCGATAATTTCTCTTTGTTCTGCTATTTTACTAGCTTGTTCTTCTTGAAAAACACCGTATATGTACAAAAAAATAAACCAGCTCAACACGCCTCCAACAGCAGCGCCAGCTAAAACTAAATACCATCTTTTTGCTGTATTGGCACTTGGTACTCTCATACATGTTCCTGCGTTAGCCATTTAATAATAATAAGACCGGTTTGCATACCACCCGTTGCGAAAAAAATAAGGAGAATTTGTTTTACGATATCTTTCATATCCCCGCCAAAGAAACTTCTTTCAAAACTATAAAAAGTATCAAATGTTCCGCCAATCGCTGCAACGAGTGCCCAAATTCTTAAATTTTGGGCGAATTGATTAATGTAAGTTAGAGTTGGTTTTCCGATAAGAAATGCACCAAATCCACCAATTAATGAACCGCCAAGTATAACCCCAAAGGCAATAAAATAACTAATAATAAGCAGAGAGAAAAAAGTATGTTCTCTTACATCCATCGTCATTCCCCTTTCTTCTTCATATATATGGACAAAGTATAAGAAGTATGTTTTGATTTCCGCTTTCCTCTTCACCTATAATAAAAGTAGTCAAATAGGTAAAGAGAGGGTACAACAGTGAAGTTTGTGCATTTACAATGTCAAACCGTTTTTAGTTTATTAAAAAGTGCTTGTAAAATTGATGAACTTGTAGTTAGGGCGAAAGAGCTCGGTTATTCATCACTTGCTATTACGGACGAAAATGTTATGTATGGCGTTATTCCGTTTTATAAAGCATGTAAGAAACATGGTATACATCCTATTATCGGCTTAACAGCTGCTATTTTTAGTGAAGAAGAAGAAAAGTCTTATCCGCTTGTCTTACTTGCTGAAAATGAAATAGGTTATCAAAATTTATTAAAGATTTCTAGTAGCATTATGACGAAGTCAAAAGAAGGTATTCCTAAGAAATGGCTTGCACATTATGCGAAAGGATTAATTGCTATTTCACCAGGTAAAAATGGGGAAATAGAACAATTATTATTAGAAGACAAAGAGAGTCAAGCTGAAGAAGTAGCTCGCATGTATCAAAGTATGTTCGGTAATTTTTATATGAGTTTACAGCATCATGCGATTCAAGATGAACTGCTTCTGCAAGAGAAATTACCTGAATTTACGAGTAGGATAAATATTCCAGTCGTTGCAACAAACGATGTACGCTACATTAATCAAAGTGACGCACTTGTTCATGAATGCTTATTATCTGTTGAAAGTGGAACGAAAATGACGGATCCAGATAGGCCGAGGCTGAAAACAGATCAATATTATTTAAAATCATCAGATGAAATGGAAGCACTATTTTCTCACGTAGAAGAAGCGATTTATAACACAGTAGAAATTGCAGAACGTTGCAGAGTAGAAATACCGTTTCATGTAAATCAATTACCGAAATTTCCTGTTCCAGCTAACGAGACGAATGATATGTATTTACGACGTGTTTGTGAAGAAGGATTGGGGAAACGTTATGGTACGCCGAAAGAAGTACATATAAAGCGTTTGAACCATGAATTAAACGTGATTTCTAGTATGGGATTTAGTGATTATTTCCTCATCGTATGGGATTTTATGAAGTATGCGCATGAAAATCATATTTTAACAGGACCAGGCCGTGGATCGGCGGCTGGCTCACTCGTTTCTTATGTATTAGAAATTACAGATATTGATCCGATTGAATACGATTTATTATTTGAAAGATTTTTAAACCCCGAACGTGTGACACTTCCAGATATTGATATCGATTTTCCAGATATAAGACGTGATGAGATGATTCGGTATGTGAAAGATAAATATGGTCAGCTTCGTGT
This sequence comes from Bacillus sp. Brlt_9, assembly GCF_051948935.1. NCBI lineage: Bacteria > Bacillati > Bacillota > Bacilli > Caryophanales > Bacillaceae > Bacillus > Bacillus sp. Brlt_9. Next base: position 252,947 of record NZ_JAYJLO010000002.1, read on the forward strand.
TGCTCAAATTGTAACGTTCGGGACGCTGGCAGCGAAAGCGGCAATTAGAGATATTGCGCGTGTGATGGGGCTTCCGCCGCGAGATATTGATATATTCTCAAAACTTATTCCATCAAAGCTTGGTATAACGTTAAAAGATGCATATGAGGAATCGCAATCACTCCGTGAGTTTATACAAGGGAATCTTTTGCATGAGCGTGTGTTTGAAATTGCAAAACGTGTAGAGGGCTTACCACGTCATACGTCTATTCATGCAGCTGGCGTTATTATGAGCCAAGAGCCATTAACCGGGAGTGTTGCGATTCAAGAAGGGCATAACGATGTGTATGTTACGCAATACCCAGCTGATGCATTAGAAGAACTTGGGTTGCTCAAGATGGACTTTTTAGGATTACGTAATTTAACGTTACTTGAAAATATTATAAAGTTTATCGTGAAAAAAACGGGAACACAAATTGATATAAGAAATTTACCACTTCAAGATGAAAAAACGTTCCAATTGTTAGGTAGAGGGGATACAACAGGTGTATTCCAGCTTGAATCAGGTGGTATGCGAAATGTACTTCGCGGGTTAAAGCCGAATGAATTTGAAGATATTGTCGCTGTTAACTCGTTATATAGACCAGGACCGATGGAACAAATTCCGACCTTTATTGAATCAAAGCATGGAAAAAGAAAAATTGAATATTTACATCCGGACTTAAAGCCGATTTTAGAAAGAACATACGGTGTAATCGTATACCAAGAACAAATTATGCAAATTGCATCGAAGTTAGCGGGATTCTCGCTTGGAGAAGCAGATTTATTACGCCGTGCAGTGAGTAAAAAAAATCGTGATATTTTAGATCAGGAACGTAAGCATTTTGTGCAAGGTTGTTTACAAAATGGTTATGACGAGACATCTGCGGAGAAAATTTATGATTTAATTGTAAGATTTGCAAATTATGGTTTCAACCGAAGTCACGCGGTAGCTTACAGTATGATTGGATATCAACTTGCCTACTTAAAAGCGAATTATCCGCTGGAATTTATGACGGCACTATTGTCGAGTGCAATTGGAAATGAAGATAAGATTGTGCAGTATATACGAGAAACGAAGCGGAAAGGTTTTCACGTTTTGCCGCCATCTCTTCAGAGAAGTGGTTACAATTTCCAAATAGAAGGTAATGCGATACGCTACAGCTTACTCTCCATTCGAAACATCGGAATGGCTACAGTGACAGCATTAATCGAAGAACGAGAGAAAAAAATGTTTGAAGATTTATTTGAATTTTGTCTTCGCATGCCGTCAAAGTTTGTAACAGAGCGAAATTTAGAGGCGTTCGTCTGGTCTGGATGTTTTGACGATTTTGGTGTTTCGAGAACGAATTTGTGGAAAAGCCTTAAAGGAGCGGTAGAGTACGCAAATCTTGCACGTGATTTAGGAGATGCTGTTCCAAAATCAAAATACGTACAAGGAGAAGAGCTCTCATTTATTGAACAGTTAAATAAAGAAAAGGAAGCACTAGGTTTTTATTTATCAAGCTATCCGACAGCGCAGTATGTGAAGTTAGCGAAAGAATTAGAAATTCCATCTCTCGCTCAGGCGATGCGACATAAGAAAAAGGTACAAAGAGCGATCGTGTATATAACAAGCGTAAGAGTGATTCGTACGAAAAAGTTGCAAAAGATGGCGTTTATTACATTTTGTGATCAAAATGATGAAATGGAAGCAGTTCTTTTCCCTGAAACGTATATACATTTCTCAGATAGGTTACAAGAAGGAGCAATTGTTTTAGTTGACGGCATGATTGAGCTTAGAAATCATAAGTTGCAATGGATTGTAAATGGACTATATCCGTTAGAGGAAATGGATGTGTATGAAGAAAAAAAAGACGCATCTGTTTACGTGAAATTGCCGTCTCAATATGAGAAAAAGTTGTTAAATCAGGTTACTAAAATATTGTTTGACTATTCGGGTTTTGCGAAAGTACTAATTTATTATGAAAAGGAACATAAAATGGTACAATTATCTCGAAGTTTATCGATTCATCCAAGTGAAGAATGTTTAGGAGCACTTCGTGAAATTGTCGGGGAAGAAAATGTAGTTGTGAAAATATAATGGACAATTTCCCTACACTTCGATTATTATAGTAGTAGTGTTCGTGGTCAGACCACTTGGAGAAATTGATATCAGCTAGAATAATTTGAGGAGAGTGGATAGTTTGTCAACACTTCGTGAAGAAGCACTTCACATGCATAAAGTGCATCAAGGAAAATTAGAAACTGTATCAAAAGTAAAAGTAGAAAATGCAAAAGATTTAAGTCTTGCATATTCTCCAGGGGTTGCAGAACCTTGTAAAGAAATTTATGACGATAAAAGTAAGGTATATGAATATACGATGAAGGGAAATATGGTAGCAGTTGTGACTGATGGAACAGCTGTACTTGGTCTTGGTAACATTGGACCTGAAGCATCTCTTCCAGTAATGGAAGGTAAAGCTGTACTATTCAAGAGCTTTGCTGGTGTAGATGCATTCCCAATTGCCTTAAATACAAACGATGTAGATAAAATCGTTGAAACTGTAAAATTAATGGAGCCAACTTTTGGCGGCGTTAACTTAGAGGATATCGCAGCACCAAACTGCTTCATTATTGAAGAACGTTTGAAAAAAGAAACGAATATTCCTATCTTCCATGATGATCAACACGGAACTGCTATCGTAACAGTAGCAGGTCTTGTGAACGCGCTAAAACTAGTTGGAAAGAAAATGTCTGACATTAAAGTTGTCGCAAATGGCGCAGGTGCAGCAGGTATTGCAATTATTAAACTTTTATATCGCTATGGTGTACGCGACATTATTATGTGTGACCGTAAAGGCGCGATTTACGAGGGGCGTCCTACAGGTATGAATCCGGTGAAGGATGAAGTTGCAAAATATACAAATAAGAATCGTATCGAAGGTTCTTTAGCTGATGTTGTACAAGGTGCGGACGTATTCATTGGTGTATCTGCAGAAGGTGCATTAACAGAAGAGATGGTTCGTACAATGAATGACGATGCAATTATTTTCGCAATGGCGAATCCAGTTCCAGAAATTATGCCAGAATTGGCAAAAGCAGCGGGCGCAGCTGTTGTTGGAACAGGTCGTTCTGACTTCGCAAATCAAGTAAATAATGTACTAGCGTTCCCTGGTATTTTCCGCGGTGCACTTGACGTACATGCGACACAAATTAATGAAGAAATGAAGATGGCAGCTGTACAGGCTATTGCTGAGCTTGTAGCAGAAGATGAGTTAAATGCAGACTATATCATTCCAGCACCGTTTGACGCGCGTGTAGCGCCTCAAGTGGCATCTTACGTTGCGAAAGCTGCAATGGAGACAGGAGTAGCTCGCCGTCAAGTAGATCCAAATGAAGTTGCTGAGAAAACAAAACAATTAGCGCTGATTGGTAAAGAATAAGCGAGGAATTTCCATTGACATCATCAAATACAAAAGTATATCTCGAAATTGTAAAAAAAATCCGTTCCATTATGGAAGAGGATGGATTGGTAGCGGGGGATCGTTTGCCGTCTGAGCGTGAGTTAAGTTCACGTTTAAATGTGGGGCGTTCCTCTGTAAGAGAAGCGTTGCGTGCTTTAGAACTGGTAGGATTAATTGAAACGAGACGTGGTGAAGGGACGTTTATTCGAAACTTTTACGATAACGGTCTTGTACAATTGATTGCTCCGTTTTTGCTGCAAGATGAGAAAACAATTCGTGATTTATTACAAACAAAACGATTGCTTGAGAAAGATATGATTCGAGTTGTATGTAATTTACCGAAAGAAACGTTTTCTAAAGTGCTAAGTAAATTACATCAAGTGCTTGAAGGAAATGAAAATTCGATTCCGACGCTTCATCAAACGTTCTTTAAAACACTTATTGAACAAGTCGATAATTATTTACTATATCGCATTTGGATGATCGTAAATGATTACGTATCAACTCTTTCTTGTAAAGTTTCAGGGGATTCTATCGATATGTATAGAAAGCTTTACGCTACTTTGGAAGGAAAACAAGAAAATGATGCATTAAAAATTTACGATGAATTAGTAGAGAATATACAGTTTCACTCGTAATGTATAAAATTTGTCGAAATGACCATGACACGTTATGACAAACATTCTATCGCGTAGCGGTTAAAGTTAAACGTAAAGAGTGAGGTTATTAGACAGATTGAGAAGATAAGGCTAACATCAAAATTTGGTGTTAGCCCAATTTTCTTCTTACGCTAACCTTAGCTCTCAACGAAGGGGGTCAAATTGTGCTAAGAGATTTATTCGTGAAAAAGAAAAAGTACGCTGCAATACCTTCAGAACAAGTACGAAAAGATGTACCAGATGGCGTTATGACAAAATGTCCGAAATGTAAAAAAATCATGTATACGAAAGAGCTTCTAAAGAATTTAAAAGTATGTGTGAATTGTGGATATCATCATCCTATGAATGCATGGGAACGTCTTGATAGTATATTGGACGAAGGGTCATTCCGTGAGTATGACAAAGAAATGGTTTCATTAAATCCACTCGAGTTTCCAGGATATGAAGAGAAGCTAGAGAGCGATCGTAAGAAGACTGAATTGAACGAAGCGGTTGTAACTGGTGAAGGAACAATTGATGACATGCTTGTTGTTGTTGCAGTAATGGATTCTCGTTTTCGAATGGGGAGCATGGGCTCTGTTGTAGGAGAAAAAATTGCCCGTGCGGTTGAAAAGGCATACGACTTACAAGTTCCATTTATTATCTTTACTGCTTCGGGTGGTGCCCGTATGCAAGAAGGGATATTAAGTTTAATGCAAATGGCAAAAACAAGCGTAGCTTTGAAAAAGCATAGTAATGCAGGAGGATTATTTATTTCTGTTATGACTCACCCAACGACGGGCGGGGTTTCAGCGAGTTTCGCTTCACTTGGTGATTATAATCTTGCAGAACCGGGAGCGCTAATCGGATTTGCTGGTAGACGTGTAATTGAACAAACTGTGCGCGAGAAACTACCAGAAGATTTCCAAACGGCAGAATTCTTACTAGAACATGGTCAATTAGATGCTGTGGTGCATCGTGATGATATGAGAGAATCGCTTCGCAAGATTTTAGAAGTTCATCAAGGAGGGGAAATGGCTGTATGGCAGAGCTAGAATTTGAGAAACCAGTTGTTGAGCTAAGAAATAAGATTCGTGAACTGAAAGACTATACGAAAAACAGCCAGATGGATTTCAGTGAGGAGATTCGTATTTTGGAAGACAAGCTAGAAAATTTAGAGGAAGATATATACGGCAATATGAAAGTATGGGACCGTGTTCAAATTGCTCGTCATGCAGAACGACCGACAACGCTCGATTATATTGAGCACTTATTTACTGATTTTTTTGAATGTCATGGAGATCGTCTATTTGGCGATGATGCAGCGATTGTCGGCGGCATTGCGAAGTATAAAGGGATGCCTGTAACTGTAATTGGGCATCAACGCGGAAAAGATACGAAAGAAAATATTCGCCGTAATTTTGGGATGCCTCATCCAGAAGGATATCGAAAAGCACTTCGTTTAATGAAGCAGGCGGAAAAGTTCAATCGTCCAATTATTTGTTTTATTGATACGAAAGGAGCTTATCCTGGTAAAGCTGCTGAAGAACGTGGTCAAAGTGAAGCTATCGCTCGCAATTTATTTGAAATGGCAGGATTAACAGTACCTGTTATTTGTATCGTTATCGGCGAAGGTGGTAGTGGTGGTGCACTAGGTCTTGGGGTAGGGGATTACATTCATATGCTAGAAAATTCCACTTATTCTGTTATTACACCAGAGGGTGCAGCGGCAATTCTTTGGAAAGATGCAGGAAAAGCAAAGGAAGCTGCAGAGGCGATGAGAATTACAGCGGCAGATTTGAAAGAATTAGGTGTAATTGACGAAATTATTCCAGAGACAAAAGGTGGAGCACACCGTAATGTTTTGAAACAGTCAGAAAATATAGACTTAATGATTAGAAAAACTTTTGAACAATTAAACGGAATTTCGAAAGATGAATTAATCGAAAAACGTTATGAAAAATATATGAAAATTGGGCAAGTTTCGTTTTCAAACGCTTCCATTGGGATAAAATAAGAAAAGCGTGCGTTCCTCTTCGCGAATGCACGTTTTTATTATGAAAAGACACATCTTCTCCATTGTGTTTTTATATTTTTTCGTGTTATTTTATTATAAGGCAAATAATCTTTATGAGGTGAGTACAAATGAAACGTATTGGTGTATTAACAAGTGGTGGAGATTCACCTGGTATGAATGCTGCCATTCGTGCAGTTGTTCGTAAAGCGATTTTCCATGATATTGAAGTATATGGTATTTACCATGGATACGCTGGTTTAATTTCTGGTCATATTGAAAAATTAGAACTTGGTTCTGTTGGCGATATTATCCACCGTGGTGGTACAAAATTATATACAGCAAGATGTCCTGAGTTTAAAGATCCAGAAGTACGACTAAAAGGTATCGAGCAATTAAAGAAACACGGTATCGAAGGACTTGTTGTTATTGGTGGAGATGGTTCTTACCAAGGTGCTAAAAAATTAACTGAACAAGGATTCCCATGTGTTGGTGTACCAGGTACAATCGACAATGATATTCCTGGAACAGATTTCACAATTGGTTTCGATACAGCTTTAAATACTGTTATTGATGCAATTGATAAAATTCGTGACACAGCTACATCTCATGAACGTACATATGTTATCGAAGTAATGGGACGTCATGCTGGAGATATCGCATTATGGGCTGGTTTAGCTGATGGTGCTGAAACAATTTTAATTCCAGAAGAAGAGTATGACATGGAAGATGTTATCGCTCGTCTGAAGCGCGGTAGTGAACGTGGTAAAAAACACAGTATTATCATTGTGGCTGAAGGTGTTGGAAGTGCAATTGACATCGGTAAGCACATTGAAGAAGCAACAAACTTTGATACTCGCGTAACTGTATTAGGTCACGTACAACGTGGTGGATCACCAAGTGCACAAGACCGTGTATTAGCAAGCCGTCTTGGCGCAAGAGCAGTTGAATTATTAATTGCTGGTAAAGGTGGACGTTGTGTAGGTATTCAAGATAATAAACTTGTTGATCATGACATTATCGAAGCGTTAGCTCAAAAGCATACAATCGATAAAGATATGTATCAATTATCTAAAGAATTATCCATCTAATCGGCGTAATGTCGGATATTTGGGAACGGTTTCATAATTTTCGGAGGTGCAATATGCGTAAAACTAAAATTGTATGTACTATAGGTCCTGCTAGTGAAAGTATTGAAAAATTAGAGCAATTAATCGAAGCAGGTATGAACGTTGCTCGTTTAAACTTCTCTCATGGTAGCCATGAAGAGCACGGCGCTCGTATTAAAAACATTCGTGAAGCTTCAAAGAAAACTGGTAAAACAGTTGGTATCTTACTTGATACAAAAGGTCCAGAAATCCGTACTCATGACTTCGTAGACGGACAAGCTGAGCTTGTAACAGGTGCAGAAGTAGTTCTTTCTACTGAGCAAGTATTAGGTACTGCTGAGAAGTTCTCTGTATCTTATGCTGGTCTTTATGACGATGTAGACCCAGGTTCTCGCATTCTAATCGATGACGGTCTTATTGAGCTAGAAGTAATCGAGAAAGCTGACGGAAATATCCGTACAAAAGTTCTTAACAGCGGAACTGTAAAAAATAAAAAAGGTGTTAACGTACCAAACGTAAGCATTAAGCTTCCTGGTATCACTGAAAAAGACGTAAAAGATATCATCTTCGGTATCGAGCAAAAAGTTGATTTCATCGCAGCTTCATTCGTACGTAAAGCATCTGACGTATTAGAAATTCGCGAATTATTAGAAGAGCATAACGCTCAGTACATCCAGATCGTACCAAAAATCGAAAATCAAGAGGGTATCGACAACATCGATTCAATCTTAGAAGTTTCTGACGGTTTAATGGTAGCTCGTGGTGACATGGGTGTAGAAATTCCACCAGAAGAAGTACCATTAGTACAAAAACGTCTAATCAAAAAATGTAACGTGTTAGGTAAACCAGTTATTACTGCAACACAAATGTTAGATTCTATGCAACGTAACCCACGTCCAACTCGTGCGGAAGCAAGTGACGTAGCTAACGCAATCTTCGATGGTACAGATGCAATCATGCTTTCAGGTGAAACAGCTGCTGGTCAATACCCAGTAGAAGCAGTAACAATGATGGCTAACATCGCTGTACGTGTTGAAAAATCATTACAATACGAAGATATGTTCAAAAAACGTATTAAAGAGTTCACTCCAACAATTACAGATGCAATTAGCCAATCTGTTGCGCATACAGCACTTGCTCTTGATGTAGCTGCAATCGTAGCTCCAACAGAAAGTGGATATACTGCGAAAATGATCTCTAAATACCGTCCAAAATCTCCAATCGTAGCTGTAACATCTGACGAGCAAGTGGGACGCCGTCTTGCACTTGTTTGGGGTGTACAAGCATTTATGGCTGAGAAGCGCGCAGCTTCTACTGACGAAATGTTAGATACAGCAATTCAAACAGGTATGGATGCAGGTCTAATTGGACTTGGAGACACTGTAGTAATCACTGCTGGTGTACCAGTTGCTGAAACTGGTACAACAAACTTAATGAAAATCCACGTTGTTGGCGAAGAAGTTGCTAAAGGACAAGGAATCGGTCGTAAAGCTGCAAAAGGTAAAGTAGTCGTAGCGAAAACAGCTGCTGAAGCTGTAGCGAACGTAAACGAAGGTGATATCCTTGTTACAACAAGCACTGATAAAGATATGATTCCTGCAATCGAAAAAGCTGCTGCTCTAGTTGTAGAAGAAGGCGGTTTAACAAGCCACGCGGCTGTTGTAGGTGTATCAATCGGTATTCCTGTTATCGTTGGTGTAAACGGCGTAACAGCAACTTTAAAAAATGGCCAAGAAGTAACAGTTGATGCAGCACGCGGAATTGTTTATAATGGACATGCGGAAGTGCTATAAGTAATACGGAGAGAAGGATCGGAGTCCTTCTCTTTTTTTTACACAAAAATGAGATATAACTAGCTTGAGGCGTCTGAAATTGCTTTTAAAAGCTGTTTATTAGGAAGTTTGATAAGAAAGTGTATTTGATTTTAATGTGGTGTATAGGGGCGTTGTGAGGGCGTTTAAAGTGATCGCATATGAGAGGAGTGTAGAACTATGAAGTGGTTACTATTGTTGTTTATTTTAATACCGGCGATTGAGATTACAGTCTTAATTGGATCGAGTCATGTAATAGGTTTATGGTCTACGTTCGCTATGATTGTATTTACGGGTGTTGTAGGTGTGTATTTAGCGAAAAGGCAAGGGTTTAAAGTGCTTGGAGAGATTCAATCTAAGTTGAATAGAGGGGAAATGCCAGGAGGAGCAGTGCTGGATGGTATTTTTATCTTTGTAGGAGGTATTCTTTTAGTGCTTCCTGGATATGTAACGGATATAATGGGTTTTATCTTTGTTATCCCTGTGACAAGGGCTTTGTTGAAGCCAATTGTTATGAAGTGGATGGAATGGAAGTTTAGAAAGAACTCTACTATTATTGTGCAGAAATAGTGCTTAGATTATAGCGATCTAAGCACTATTTTTTTGTTTGCAAAAAGGATGACTGGATGGTTAAAGGGCTGTCGATAAAAAATCTGGTTGGTGAAGATTATGAGTGGGGGACAAAATCCTTACGTTAAAGTTTTATTTGTTGTGTATTTTTTGGTTGGATATGTGATAAGAGGAGTTATTAGCTCTTAATGAAAGTATTGTAAGAGAAAATTTCTAAACTTAAGCTTGTTTTCGTGTATGAAAAGAATTAATTAGTGTGGAAAAGTTAAATGAGAGGAGTAAAAAGCTTGGTTTACGTCTAATTCTATGTTGTTTTGTATATTTATCCATTTCCATAAAAAGTAATAAATGTAAGTAATATTTATGAAAATAATAGAATAAATATGTAAAAATACCTCGAAATATACGTTTTTATGCAAAAAACAAGAGAATTATCCTGTTTTTAGGCCAATTCTCTTGTTGTATGTAATGAGTGTAAAAAATAAGTACAAGGAATAATCAGTGGGAATTTCCCACTGATTACATGTAAGTTTTTTGTTGTATATGAATTAGAAACTATTATTTTGAAGGTGAGCCTTTAATATATTTCCACAAATCATGGAATACACGAGCTTTGTGCAATGTATTAAGTAGTACTAAGGTGACTGGACCGATGATTAATCCTAAAAAGCCAAAAAGCTTAAAGCCGACAAATAGAGCGATCAGTGTTGCTAATGGATCGAGGCCAATATTAGAAGAAAGTACTTTAGGCTCCATAATTTGTCTTTGGACAATCACGACGATGTATAAGATGAGAAGACCGATGGCGAAAGCAGTGTCGCCAGTGAAAAATACGTATATAACCCAAGGAACGAAGACAGCGCCTGTTCCTAAATACGGGAGTAAATCTACAACCCCTGTAATAATCGCGATAGTAATGGCGTATGGTACGCGTAATATTAACAGTCCGATTAGTACAATAACAGTTGTCATAGATACGAGTGTAAGTTGTGCTTTAACAAAACCGAATAAAGCTTTTCTTAAATCGACAAAAATAGTTTTTCCATAGCCATGAACACGATTAGGCAAAAATTTTCTTACTTTCTGAGCAAGACGGTGCCAATCGTAACTAATGAAGAAAGTGGCTAATAAAACGAATACAAGGACAGTTAAAGTTGTTGGTAATGCACTAATGAAATTTGTTAACCCGCTTATAATTGCAGTTAAAAGTTCTTTCATTTGTGTCGTTGCTTCGGTTCCTAAGTTTTGAATGTTTTGTGTAATCGTATAACGCTGTGGTTCCCCAAGATGATTAAATTTAGAAATTAAATCATCATAGAGAGGCATAATATGATTAAGTGCAAATTGCTGAGCGAATGCAACGATATCCGGAAACTTAACTGTAACAAGTTGTAGTAAGTATGTTGTGGCAGATATTGCTTCTGTTACAAGATATGTAACGAGTCCGACGATAGCTCCGAATACGAGAATTAAGCTAACGAGTACTGCGAGTGCGCGAGGAAATTGTAGTTTTTGATTAAGGAAATTGACGACAGGATTAATCAAATAAGCAAATGCGAAAGCGATAATAAAAGGGTAGATAAGTCCTGACATATATAGTAATGCATAGAACCCGGCTACCGTTGCTACAATGACAAATATGAGTCGCAATATCATATATAGTAAGTTTCGGTTCAAAGATGTATACCTCCCATTCCAATTTGGATTATCCTAATTCGTTCAACTTATAACGAGTGTGATGCACTGATTAAAGTTTCACTTTATGTTATAGTGGAATGATGGATTTAGCCTGCTTTTTCAGTACATGAATGACTGTGAAAGCTTGTTGATGATGCTTCTACTATATGGTAAAAACTTCATTTTCTCTTCTTTTTATTTTACCTGTTTCTTATTAGAAAAGAAAGAAGAGACGACCGTTTTCAAACATGTATACATGCTTTAATTTTTTTGTGTGAAAGTCTCGGTTTTTCATTTTAAAATACATAAAAAATTGAAGGTGTTATCGATAAATAGGCATCCGTATATCATGTATAACGATAGGTTTAAAGGTATTTTTGTTTGGAAATGAGTTCATTATTTTCAGAAAGGAAGTGCAGACATGATTAGTCAGTCAACGTTATTTTTATTCATACTACTTATTATAGGACTTATTGCCAAAAATCAATCGCTTACTGTAGCTATTGGTGTGTTATTTTTATTGAAATTTACGTTTCTAGGAGATAAGGTCTTTCCTTATTTGCAAACGAAAGGAATTAACCTCGGTGTTACGGTTATTACAATCGCAGTACTCGTACCGATTGCGACGGGGGAAATAGGGTTTAAACAACTTGGAGAAGCAGCGAAATCGTATTATGCATGGATTGCTTTAGCTTCAGGGGTAGCGGTTGCTTTGTTAGCGAAAGGCGGTGTGCAATTATTAACGACAGATCCTCATATTACAACTGCGCTCGTTTTCGGGACAATTATAGCGGTTGCTTTATTTAATGGGGTTGCTGTAGGTCCATTAATTGGGGCTGGAATTGCCTATGCAGTCATGAGTATTATACAGATGTTTAAATAAGGAATTTTATAGTAATATAAAATTTTTGAATTCTTTCTGTTCACAAAAGTCAGATAATTGTTTATAATAGGATTAGAAACTTTGAAAAGTTACATAACAGCAGAGACTTTACACCAGATAAAATAAAAACAACATAAAACAATTTTATAATGATATTGTTTTATGTTGTTTTTATCATAAAACTCTTCGGAATTCATTTTCCTCACTAACTTGTTGTTTTGAGCGTGAGGATTCGGGGAGACATTCACGCTCATGCTTTCCATGTAGGTAATGGACATTAAGAGGGGAACATCGCAAAAAATTTGCATGATCGTGCATTTTGCTTGCCTAAAGAGTGAACGGGCGTTCATAATTTATAAGGGGAGCAAATAGATATAAGGAGCAAGGTTGGGAGAATTTTCAGGAAAAGGAGAGAATGTCATGACTGTTATTCGAGGTTTAGAAGGGGTAGTAGCAACAACATCATCTGTGAGCTCTATTATTGATGATACATTAACTTATGTTGGGTATAATATTGATGATTTAGCTGAGAATGCTACATTTGAAGAAGTAGTATACTTATTATGGCACCGCAAGCTTCCTAACGAACAAGAACTAGCGGAATTTAAAGACACTGTATCTGAATACTATAAAGTTCCGGGTGAGATTTTAACATATTTGAAACAAGTAGATTTAAAAATTGCGCATCCGATGTCTGTTTTACGAACTGCAATTTCCATGCTATCATTATACGATGAGAGCGCTGAAATTATGGATGGAAAGTCCAATTATTTGAAAGCGGTTAAATTACAGGCTCAAGTAGGAACTTTAATTGCTGCTTATGCAAGAATCCGTAAAGGCTTAGATGTTGTTGAGCCGAGAAAAGATTTATCATTAGCTGCAAACTTCTTGTACATGTTAAATGACCGCGAGCCAAATGAAGTTGAAATTGAAGCTTTTGATAAGGCGCTTGTACTTCATGCGGATCATGAGTTAAACGCTTCTACATTTACTGCGCGTGTTTGCGTAGCTACACTTTCAGATGTATATTCTGGTATTACAGCAGCAATTGGTGCATTAAAAGGTCCTCTTCACGGCGGGGCAAATGAAAATGTAATGAAGATGTTAACTGAAATTGGCGAAGAAGAAAATGTAGAATCATATATTCATAATGCTCTTCAAAATAAAGTGAAAATTATGGGATTTGGCCACCGTGTATATGAGCATGGTGATCCACGTGCAAAACATTTACGTGAAATGTCTAAGAGATTATGCGTGCTTTTAGGAGAAGACAAATGGTATAATATGTCTATCAAAATTGAAGACATTGTAACAAAAGAAAAAGGTCTTCCACCAAATGTTGATTTCTATTCAGCTTCTGTATACCATTGTTTAGGAATTGACCATGACTTATTTACACCTATTTTTGCAATTAGCCGTATGTCAGGCTGGTTAGCTCATATTCTAGAACAATATGAAAACAACCGTTTAATCCGTCCGCGTGCTGATTATAATGGACCAACACATCAAGTGTATGTTCCAATTGCACAACGATAAGCGAAAAACACTATTTTGATAGTGAAAATACGCTTTCAAAAGTCTGATTTTTTCGGGAAGATGTAATGATTAGAATATTTTAATTTTACTAACGGTTTGAACTGAGGGGTTATTCCCTCAGTTTCATACATATGAAATTTCAAACATGGGGGTTATCACATTGACGACAGGTGAAAAAATTACTGTAACTAATGGTGTTATGAATGTACCAAACAATCCGATTATTCCATTTATCGAAGGAGATGGAATTGGTCCTGATATTTGGGCAGCTGCATCTCGCGTACTAGAAGCAGCAGTTGAAAAAGCTTATGATGGTGAGAAGAAAATCGTTTGGAAAGAAGTGCTTGCAGGGGAAAAAGCATTCAACCAAACAGGCGAGTGGTTACCAGAAGAGACTTTAAATTTAATCCGTGAATATTTAATCGCGATTAAAGGCCCACTTACAACTCCAGTTGGCGGTGGTATTCGTTCTCTAAACGTAGCGCTTCGTCAAGAATTAGATTTATATGTATGTCTGCGTCCAGTTCGTTACTTTGAAGGTGTTCCTTCACCTGTAAAACGTCCGGAAGATACTGATATGGTTATTTTCCGTGAAAATACAGAAGACATTTATGCTGGAATTGAATATGCACAAGGATCTCCAGAAGCAGAAAAAGTTCTTGCTTTCTTAAAAGAAGCAATGGGTGTTAATAAAATCCGCTTCCCAGAAACATCTGGTATTGGTATTAAGCCGATCTCAGAAGAAGGGACAAAGCGTCTTGTTCGTGCTGCAATTCAATATGCAATTAACGAAAAACGCTCTTCTGTTACATTAGTTCATAAAGGAAACATTATGAAATTTACAGAAGGTGCTTTCAAAAACTGGGGTTACGAAGTTGCGGAACAAGAATTCGGTGACAAAGTATTTACTTGGGCTGAATATGATCGTATCGTTGAAAAAGATGGTAAAGATGCAGCGAATAAAGCGATGGCAGACGCTGAAGTGGCTGGAAAAATCATCGTAAAAGATTCTATTGCAGACATCTTCTTACAACAAATTTTAACTCGTCCACGTGAGTTCGATGTTGTTGCAACAATGAACTTAAACGGAGACTACATCTCTGATGCACTTGCTGCACAAGTAGGTGGAATTGGTATTGCACCTGGTGCAAACATTAACTATGTAACTGGACATGCTATCTTTGAAGCTACGCACGGCACAGCTCCAAAATATGCAGGTTTAGATAAAGTAAACCCATCTTCAGTTCTTCTTTCTGGTGTATTATTATTAGAACACTTAGGATGGAACGAAGCTGCGAAATTAGTAACTGCTTCAGTGGAGAAAACAATTGCTTCAAAAGTAGTAACTTATGATTTCGCACGCTTAATGGAAGGTGCAACAGAAGTGAAATGTTCTGAGTTCGCTAATGAACTTATTAAAAACATGGATGTAGCGATAATCAAAAACGCATAATTAAAGCGGGGGGTAAATTATGACAATCAAACGCAAGAAAGTTTCAGTCATCGGTGCAGGATTTACAGGAGCAACAACAGCATTCTTATTAGCACAAAAAGAACTTGCAGATGTTGTATTAGTGGACATTCCACAACTGGAAAATCCAACAAAAGGGAAAGCGTTAGATATGTTAGAAGCGAGCCCAGTACAAGGTTTTGATGCTAACATTATTGGAACATCTGATTACGCAGATACTGCTGATTCTGACGTTGTTGTGATTACAGCGGGTATCGCGCGTAAGCCTGGTATGAGCCGTGATGACTTAGTAGCAACAAACTCAAAAATTATGAAAAGTATTACGCGCGACATTGCAAAACATTCACCAAATGCGATTATTGTTGTATTAACAAATCCAGTTGATGCAATGACATATTCTGTATTTAAAGAAGCAGGATTCCCGAAAGAGCGTGTTATCGGTCAATCGGGCGTATTAGATACAGCTCGTTTCCGTACATTCATCGCACAAGAATTGAATCTTTCTGTGAAAGACATTACAGGATTTGTTCTTGGTGGACACGGTGACGATATGGTACCTCTTGTACGTTATTCTTATGCAGGTGGCATTCCGTTAGAAACGTTAATTCCGAAAGAGCGTTTAGAAGCAATTGTAGAACGTACCCGTAAAGGTGGCGGCGAGATTGTAGGCTTATTAGGAAACGGTAGTGCATATTACGCACCAGCTGCTTCTTTAGTTGAAATGACAGAAGCAATCTTAAAAGATCAACGCCGTGTATTACCAGCTATTGCGTACCTTGAAGGTGAATATGGTTATAGTGACCTTTACTTAGGGGTACCAGTAATTCTAGGTGGTAACGGAATTGAAAAAATTATTGAATTAGAACTTCTTGCAGATGAAAAAGAAGCGTTAGATCGCTCTGTAGAATCTGTACGTAATGTTATGAAGGTTCTTGTTTAATAATGAAATAGAAGTAGAAAAAGATTCGGGGCCCCGGATCTTTTTCTACTATTTATACAAATGTTTTTTTGAAATAATATGAAAACGCTATCATTTGGTGTATCCTATAACGGAACTATAGATTTATACTATACATTGCCCTCATCATAGTAAATTTCGGATCAAGTATCGCTTTTAGTAGGATAATAAGGTGAAAAAATCGGAGGGGGTTGTAACATGTTAAAGAAAAAAGTTCAAATTGGTCGTAAAATGGATGAAATTACAGTAGGAGAGAAATTGTCTATCACTGAAAAAATTGAGGATAAAGATTTGTTATTGTACTTAGGGTTAACGAATGATGCCAATCCATTATATATTCAGCATGATTACGCATCCCAAACTCCGTATGAAAAGCCGATTGTACCAAGCATAATGCTAACTGGAATGATTACAACGGCAGTTACGAAATATTTACCAGGTCCAGGTAGTCATATTACGAGAAAGGACCTTACATTCGTGAAGCATGTTCACCATTATGAAACGTTACAAATCCACTTTGAAGTTGTGGCTGTTTCTGAGGAGGAACATACAATTGATATGCTTGTATCTGCTCATGATGAAAAAGGGGATACTGTTGTGAAAGGCTCATTAACAGTAACGCCACCTTATAAATCAGTCTCTATTATGGAAAAAGCATTAGATAATTTTTAAAACATGAAAATGTGAATAGCGCTAGCATACCTTTCTATAAGGGGCTAGCGCTATTTTTAGTTGAAGAATCCTTGTGTGAATCCCTCGGCGAAATCTGAACAACCTGTTTTAATCGTATCCCAGCTTGGGGCGTTGAATGTAAGAATACACGTTACTATTAAAGATAGAATAGGTAGTACTAGTCGCATAATAGACCTCCACATTATTAATATTTATATATTTTAATTAATGATATATAGATTGTTAATATAAGTCAATGAAAGGAGTGGTTTTTAAGATGAGGTGGAAAAGAGAAGACGTTATCTTTGAAACGATAAGAGAAGCTGAAGTGTGGGCGGACGCGGTTGCGAATGAAATGTACGGGAGAGTATTTGATGGATATGAAACACCAGATTATAAAATAGCGTATGCTCTTTCATTTTTCCTAGCACAAAATCAAGATTTTATAATTCATACAGAAGTGAGTTTTAAAGAAGAGAGAGAAATCTATAGAGTTTGGCAAAATCCTGTGTAGCTGCAGGCGAGATATAATTACGTCTATTTTCTCAATTCTACACAAACGAACTCCATGAATAGACAATTATATTGAGAGGGACCTTGTTTTCTAGTATGATGAGAATAACGGGGAAAATACTAGGATGAAGAAGGTTTCAAGTCTATAACTTGGAGGAAAAGAATGAACAATCGTATTTTAGTAGTTGATGATGAGGAGTTTATCTTAACTTTAATCGAATTTAATTTACAACAAGCTGGTTTTGAAGTGATAACAGCGATGGATGGAGAAATGGCGCTTCAAAAAGCGACAACAGAACGTCCAGATTTAATTATATTAGATTTAATGCTTCCAAAAATGGATGGTATGGAAGTGTGTAAAGAATTACGATTGCAGCGCGTTATGACGCCAATTTTAATGTTAACAGCAAAAGATGATGAGTTTGATAAGGTGCTAGGTCTTGAACTTGGGGCAGATGATTATATGACAAAGCCATTTAGCCCAAGGGAAGTTGTCGCGCGTGTGAAGGCAATTTTACGCCGTACGAAATTACAACAAGAAGAGCAAGTTACAGAAACGTCAGATGAAGAGAGCATCACGATTGCTGAACTCAAAATTTTACCAGAGTTTTATGAAGCTTATTTCCAAGGAAGAAAGCTGGAATTAACACCAAAAGAATTTGAATTACTTGTTTATCTTGCGAAGAATAAGAGCCGCGTATTAACGCGTGATCAATTATTAAGTGCTGTATGGAATTATGATTTCGCTGGTGATACACGAATTGTTGACGTTCATATTAGCCATTTGCGCGATAAAATTGAACAAAATACGAAAAAACCGACGTACATTAAAACGATACGTGGTTTAGGATATAAATTAGAGGAGCCAAAAGGGGATGAATAAATTTCGTTCCAGGCTTCTTTTTACATTTGTTTCTCTTATTGTTTTTATTTTAGTCGGACTCGGTTTATTGCTGGAAACCATGTTTGAAAACTATTATATAGATCATGCGAAAGAGAGAATGGTAAAAGAGACAGAGTATGTTGCGGTATTAGCAGAAGAACAAGGTTTTGATGATGTTTTAAAAAATCCGTACGTATTTAAAAAGTTAGAAGAAAAAATATCAGCTTCTATTATATTTTTGGATGAAAAAAAGAACGTTCAATATAGCGGAGGAGAACAGTCTGCATTTAGCCAAGGGGTAATGAAAGAACTTTATTCTGAAACAACGAAACAAAGAAATAAAGTCATTACGAAAGAAACAGATCAGAATAATGAATTTTATCATGCGGTGTTCGTTCAAGATGTAGCAGGGAAACAAGGGTACATTTTGGTAAAAAGTACAATTGAGCCTTTGAAAGCTGTTCATCAAAAAACGTGGGGATTATTAATTATCGGATTTGTTATTGCGTGTCTTGTAGTCGTATTTTTAGGTATGAAAATTACAGGGCAATATATTAGGCCGATTGAATCCGTTACGAAAGTTGCTATCGAATTAGCGAAGGGCAATTATAAAGCGCGCGCTTACGAAAGTCATTCGGATGAAACAGGAATGCTAAGTAAGGCGATTAATATTTTAGCTCGTAATTTGCAAGAGATGACACTTGAGCAAGAAATGCAACAAGATCGTCTGCATACGTTAATTGAAAATATGGGAAGTGGAATGATTTTAATTGATAGCCGCGGTTATATAAACCTTGTGAATCGTTCGTATAAGGAAACTTTCCATGTAACAGATGAAGAATATTTAGATCGTTTATATTATGAGTCGTTTCATCATCCAGAAATTATAGAGCTTGTGGAAGAAATCTTTATGACAGAAGTGAAAGTGCGCAAACAAATGTTATTGCCGCTTGGAATTGAGCGAAAGCATTTTGAGGTATATGGAGCACCGATTATCGGGACGAACCATGAATGGAAAGGGATTGTACTTGTATTCCATGACATTACTGAGCTGAAAAAGTTAGAACAAATGAGAAAAGACTTTTTAGCGAATGTTTCCCATGAACTAAAAACGCCGATTACTTCTATTAAAGGTTTTTCAGAAACGCTCTTAGACGGCGCTATGGATAATAAAAAATTCTGCGAACATTTCTTGCATATTATTTTAAAAGAAAGTGAACGTATGCAAGGGTTAATTGAAGATTTATTAGATTTATCAAAGATTGAGCAACAAGGATTTAAATTGAGTATGGGGACCGTTGATATGAAGGGACTTCTTGAAGACATTCATATGGTGCTTGATAATAAAGCGGGAGAAAAAGAAATCTCTTTACAAGTAAATACGCTAAAACGAGTCTCTGTCATTGGAGATCCAAGTCGTTTGAAGCAAATCTTTATTAATTTAATTAATAATGCAATCGTATATACGCCGGCTGGAGGCGTTGTTTCTGTAGAATTAGCAGAAGATAAATATAATGCTTATATAAAAGTTTCGGATACTGGAATTGGTATTAGTAAAGATGAAATTCCGCGTATTTTTGAACGCTTTTACCGAGTGGATAAGGCGAGAAGTAGAAATACTGGTGGTACAGGCCTTGGATTATCGATTGTAAAGCATTTAGTCGAGGCGCATCACGGTACGATTACAGTGGATAGTGAAGTTGGAGAAGGGACAACATTTACAGTTGTTTTACCAAAATCAGCAACTGAAAAATAGGATGAAGGATGTTTACAATATATTAACAATGGCTTAATTAAATATTAATAAAGCTCTGTTAATATAATACATGAAAACCCCTTCATCCAAGGAGTAATTTTGGACGAGAATAGTTATGCTGTTCTCGTCACTTCCCTTTTATATTAGTAAACGTTTTTATATATGATAGAAAATAGCCGTTATTTTTCTTCTCTCTATTAGTCATGTTAATATAGAGAGAGGAAAGGAACGGTTTTTTTCTGTGAAAAAAACCATTTCAAATTTGCATGGGGAGGTTTCTGATTTGGAAAAAAAGGTCGTATTAGTAGATGGTAATAATATCGCGTATCGTGCTTTCTTTGCACTACCGCTTTTAAATAACGACAAAGGTATACATACGAACGCAATTTACGGTTTTACAATGATGTTAATGAGAATATTAGAGGAAGAAAAACCGACGCATATGTTAGTAGCGTTTGATGCGGGGAAAACGACATTCCGTCATAAAACATATAGTGAGTATAAAGGAGGACGTCAAAAGACTCCACCTGAATTATCAGAGCAATTCCCGTTTATTCGTGAGATGCTTGATGCATTCAACGTACCGCGTTATGAGCTTGAAAATTATGAAGCGGATGACATTATGGGAACGCTAGCAAAAGAAGCGAGTGAACAAGGGGCAAATGTAAAAGTTATTTCAGGAGATAAAGATTTACTTCAACTTGTTTCTGAAAACACGCTTGTATGTATTCCTCGAAAAGGGATTACGGAAGTAGATGAATATACGAAAGAAGCTTTATTTGAGAAATACAGTTTATCACCAAAGCAAATTATCGATATGAAAGGTTTAATGGGAGACCAATCAGATAATATTCCAGGTGTACCAGGGGTTG
Organism: Bacillus sp. Brlt_9; assembly: GCF_051948935.1. Lineage (NCBI taxonomy): Bacteria > Bacillati > Bacillota > Bacilli > Caryophanales > Bacillaceae > Bacillus > Bacillus sp. Brlt_9. Next base: position 273,774 of record NZ_JAYJLO010000002.1, read on the forward strand.
GTGAAAAAACTGCGATTAAATTGTTAACACAGTTTGGAACGGTTGAAGAAGTGTATGAAAATATAGATCAAGTAAGCGGGAAGAAATTAAAAGAAAAGCTGGAAGCAAATAAAGACCAAGCTCTTATGAGTAAAGATCTTGCAACCATTATTACAGACGCACCGATTACTGTGAATGTGGATGATATGGAGTATAAAGGATATGAAGCAAGTGATGTCATTCCAATGTTCGAGAATTTAGGATTTACATCTCTTTTAAACAAATTAGGTGTTACGCCAGAAGAAACGGCTCCAGCTGAATTAGATGATATTACATTTGATATTGTAGAAGAAGTTACAGAAGAAATGCTTCAGCAAGATAGTGCGCTTATCGTTGAAGTACAAGAAGATAATTATCATAAAGCAGATATTCAAGGTTTCGGTATTCAAAATGAAAATGGCTGTTACTTTATTCAGACAGACATTGCTCTTAAATCAGATGCTTTTAAAGAGTGGCTTGCAGATGGAGAAATGAGAAAGCATACATTTGATGCGAAGCGTGCGATTGTTGCACTGAAATGGAACGATATAGATATGCAAGGGATTGACTTTGATCTATTAATCGCTGCTTATTTACTTGACCCGGCTGATACGGATAAAGATTTCCGTACTGTAGCGAAAATGAAAGAAACGCATGCTGTGAAATCTGATGAAGAAGTTTACGGAAAAGGTGCGAAGCGTGCTGTTCCAGAGCTAGACGTAGTAGCGGAGCATGTGGCTCGTAAAGTACATGTATTATACGATGTAAAGCAAACATTCGTTGAAGAGTTAGAAAAGAATGAGCAATATGAACTGTTTACCGAGTTAGAATTACCACTTGCACGTGTATTAGCTGATATGGAAGTAAAAGGTGTAAAAGTTGATACAGAGCGCCTTCGTAATATGGGAGAAGAACTTGCAGGTAGATTAAAGGAAATGGAACAGGAAATTTATAAGCTTGCGGGAACAGAATTTAATATTAATTCACCGAAGCAGCTTGGTGTAATTCTGTTTGAGAACTTAAACTTACCAGTTATTAAAAAGACGAAAACAGGTTATTCTACGTCAGCTGATGTACTAGATAAGCTGATGGATCACCATGAAATTATTCCAAACATTTTACATTACCGTCAATTAGGGAAACTAAACTCAACGTATATTGAAGGTTTATTAAAAGTTGTACATGAAGACACATCTAAAATCCATACTCGTTTCAATCAAGTATTAACGCAAACGGGCCGATTAAGTTCAACGGATCCAAACTTGCAAAATATCCCGATTCGATTAGAAGAAGGACGAAAGATTCGTCAGGCATTCGTTCCATCAGAAGAAGGATGGATTATGTACGCGGCGGATTATTCACAAATTGAGCTTCGTGTATTAGCTCATATTGCAAATGATAAAGGGCTAGTTGACGCGTTCCAACATGACATGGATATTCATACGAAAACAGCTATGGATGTATTTGGTGTTGAAAAAGATGAAGTAACTTCAAATATGAGAAGACAAGCGAAAGCTGTTAACTTCGGAATTGTGTATGGTATTAGTGATTATGGTCTTTCACAAAACTTAGGAATTACAAGAAAAGCAGCAGCGGAATTTATTGAAAAGTATTTAGAAAGTTTCCCTGGTGTACAAGAATACATGGATGACATCGTAAAAGATGCGAAGCAAAAAGGATATGTGGCTACATTATTAAATCGTCGCCGTTACATTCCGGAAATTACGAGTCGTAATTTCAATTTACGCAGCTTTGCTGAGCGTACAGCTATGAATACGCCAATTCAAGGTACTGCAGCAGATATTATTAAAAAAGCAATGATTATTATGGCAGATCGTTTAGAAGAAGAAGGATTACAAGCGCGTCTTCTTCTGCAAGTACACGATGAATTGATATTTGAAGCGCCGAAAGAAGAAATTGAAAAATTAGAGAAGCTTGTACCAGAAGTAATGGAGCATGCAATTGAACTCGCAGTTCCGCTAAAAGTTGATTATTCTTACGGTCCAACTTGGTACGACGCAAAATAAGGAAGTGATGAAATGCCTGAATTACCAGAGGTTGAAAATGTCAGACGGACACTTGAAAATCTTGTAACAGGAAAAACAATTGAAGATGTTATTGTTACATATCCAAAAATAGTAAAACGACCGGATGATGTAGAAATCTTTAAAGAAATGCTTAGAGGCGAGAAGATTGAAAATATAAAGCGAAGAGGAAAGTTTTTGCTTTTATATGTAACGAATTATGTTATTGTTTCACATTTGCGTATGGAAGGTAAGTTTTTACTGCATCAAGAGGATGAGCCAATTGATAAGCATACGCACGTCCGTTTCTTATTTACAGATGGAACGGAATTACATTATAAAGATGTGAGAAAGTTTGGGACGATGCATCTCTTTAAAAAAGGTGAAGAGTTGAATCAAATGCCTCTTGCTGACTTAGGTCCGGAGCCATTTGATGCTGAATTGACACCACAGTATTTACAAGAGAGATTGCAAAAAACAAATCGCAAAATAAAAGTCGTATTATTAGACCAACGTCTTTTAGTGGGGCTTGGAAATATATATGTAGATGAAGTTTTATTCCGTTCACAAATTCACCCAGAGCGAGAAGCATCGTCTTTAACGGCAGAAGAAATCGAGCGAATTTATGAGGCGACTGTTACAACGCTAGGCGAAGCGGTAAAGCGTGGCGGTAGTACAATTCGAACGTATATTAACTCGCAAGGACAAATTGGTTCGTTCCAGGAACTTCTAAATGTATACGGAAAAAAAGGAGAACCGTGTGTAACTTGCGGTACGATATTAGAAAAAACAGTTGTTGGCGGAAGAGGAACGCATTACTGCCCGATTTGCCAGCCAAGAATATAGAAAAGAGATAACATCGGATAGGCATTTGTCATATACATACAGCAGAGCTATGTATAAGGGAGGAGCTTACCGATGTACCTTTATTTATCTCTTATTTTATTAGCTTTTACATTAAGCTTAGATAGCTGTAGTGTAGGGCTAACATATGGTTTGAGAAGTGTAAGAATTCCACTAAGATCAATTATAATTATCGGAATGTGTTCAGCGGCTGTTATGCTTGTTTCAATGGGAATTGGACATATGATCGCGAAAGTATTTTCACCTGTTATCGCAACGCGTATCGGTGGGCTTGTTCTTATTGGAATCGGAATTTGGGTATTATACCAATTTTTTCGAAGTGAGAAAAAAGAAGAACCGAAGCAAGAGGAGAAAGTTTGGAAATTAGAAATTGCTTCACTCGGGCTAGTGATTCAAATTTTACGGAAACCGACTGTGGCGGATTTTGATAAATCAGGCACTATTTCTGCAGGAGAAGCATTGCTTCTTGGTATCGCTCTTTCTATAGATTCGTTCGGTGCCGGAATTGGTGCATCTTTATTAGGATATGCCCCTGCTATGATGGCTGTATTAGTTGCGGTTATGAGTTCTTTGTTTTTATTTATTGGAATGAAACTTGGAACGGTTTTATCAAATATGAAATGGTTACAAAAATTTACATTCCTGCCTGGGGTATTACTCATTATTATTGGAATTTGGAAAATGTAAGTACGGGCGTGGAACATTAGTTTCGCGCCTTTTATATTGCGAGGAGGATTATGATGACGGTAGTAATTGGATTAACAGGAGGCATTGCAAGTGGAAAAAGTACAGTGTCTCAAATGTTTCGTGAACTGAGTATACCAGTTATTGATGCGGATATTATTGCAAGAGAAGTTGTAGAGCGAGGAAAACCAGCATATAACCAAATAGTAGAAGTGTTTGGAGCGGAAGTATTACAAGGAGATGGAGAGCTGGATCGTCCAAAATTAGGAAGTGTTGTTTTCTATAATGAAGAAAAACGATTGCAGTTAAACAAAATTGTTCACCCTGCAGTTCGTGAGGAAATGAATAGGCAAAAGGAACTGTACATAAAAGAAGGTGCACAAGCGGTTGTGTTAGATATTCCTCTCTTATTTGAAAGCAACTTAACAAGTCTTGTTGACCGCGTATTAGTTGTAGCAGTTAAGCCGCATACGCAATTAGAACGTTTAATGAAACGAAATAATTTTTCAGAAGAAGAAGCAACAGCTCGTATTCAATCTCAAATGCCGTTAGAAGAAAAAGTGAAACATGCAGATGAAGTGATAAATAATGATGGCACAATTATGGGAACGAAAACACAATTACAGGTGATTTTAAAGAATTGGAACATTATTGACTAAAAAATTGTGAAATTAATGAAAATGCTTAGTGACATATCCCCTTTTTGTGTTATACTATTATTGGGATTGGAGATAAATAGTATAACGCATTCAAGGGGGATAACATATTATGACTCGTGTGGCAATTAATGGATTTGGACGTATTGGGAGAATGGTATTTCGTCAGGCAATAAAAGAAAGCGCATTCGAAATTGTAGCAATCAATGCAAGCTATCCATCTGAAACGTTAGCACATTTAATTAAATATGATACAGTTCACGGCAAGTTTGACGGAACAGTAGAAGCATTTGAAGATCATTTATTAGTTGATGGGAAAATGATTCGCCTTTTAAACAACCGCGATCCAAAGGAATTGCCTTGGACAGATTTAGGTGTTGAAGTTGTAATTGAAGCAACAGGTAAATTTAATTCAAAAGAAAAAGCAATTCTTCATGTTGAAGCTGGAGCGAAAAAAGTTATTTTAACAGCGCCTGGTAAAAATGAAGATGTAACAATTGTAGTTGGTGTGAACGAAGACCAATTAGATATTACAAAACATACTGTTATTTCAAATGCATCTTGCACAACAAACTGTTTAGCGCCTGTTGTTAAGGTGTTAGATGAGCAGTTTGGAATTGAAAACGGTTTAATGACAACTGTTCACGCTTATACAAATGACCAAAAAAATATTGATAACCCACATAAAGATTTAAGAAGAGCACGTGCTTGCGGACAATCAATCATTCCGACAACGACAGGTGCTGCGAAAGCGCTTGCAAAAGTTCTTCCGCACTTAAACGGAAAACTTCATGGTATGGCACTTCGTGTACCAACACCAAACGTGTCTCTTGTTGACTTAGTAGTAGATGTAAAACGTGATGTGACAGTTGAAGCTATTAATGAAGCATTCAAAACTGTTGCAAACGGTGCGTTAAAAGGCATTGTAGAATTCAGTGAAGAGCCTTTAGTATCTATTGACTTTAATACAAATACACATTCAGCTATCATTGATGGTTTATCTACAATGGTAATGGGTGATCGTAAAGTGAAAGTACTTGCTTGGTATGATAACGAGTGGGGCTACTCTCGTCGTGTTGTAGATCTTGTAACGTTAGTTGTTGACGAATTAGCGAAACAAAAAAATGTGCAACATATTTAAGTAAATAAGGGAGAGGGCAAGGGAATATTTGCCCTCTTTTTTTTATTTTTTTCTGAAAAGGAAAAAAATTATAGGAGTATATTTTCGGAAGTGGACATACCACGAAACGTTGGGATTACTGTATTTGTGAATCATTTATTTTTTTTAGGGAAAAGTAAAGAGGAAAATATGACAGAAAATCGAAAAAACTGTTGTTGCAAAATGAAAATAAACAAAGTATACTAACACTCGTAAACTTAAGAGCTGAGGTACGTAGTCACTACTTAAAGGGTTAGGACCTCTCTGGACTAACTTTCCCCCGTGGTAGTGGAGCAAGCCAAATTGCAAATTAGTTTTCAATTCGAACAGTTAGAATAAATTTACAAGGGGGAACTGTAGAATGGATACTATGGATACGATGGGTCGTCACGTGATCGCTGAACTTTGGGATTGCGATTTCGACAAGCTTAATGACATGCCGTATATTGAACAATTATTTGTGGATGCAGCACTAAGAGCTGGTGCTGAAGTACGTGAGGTTGCTTTCCATAAATTTGCACCACAAGGTGTAAGTGGAGTAGTAATTATCTCGGAATCACATTTAACAATTCATAGCTTTCCGGAGCACGGTTACGCAAGTATTGATGTTTATACTTGTGGGGATCGTATTGATCCAAATGTTGCTGCAGAATATATTGCAGAAGGTTTAAACGCGAAAACGCGTGAGAGCATCGAGCTTCCTCGAGGCACTGGTAGCTTCGAAATTAAGCAGAGAGAAACAAAAGCTCTTTAAAAAAGAACATAATTGATTTAAAATGTAAAGAGGTGTATAATGCACCTCTTTTTTAGTTTATAAAAAAGGGAAAATATAACGTACTCGTTAGTTGAATAAATGGACCTCTTACGAATAAGGCAGCATTTCATCTACCATCTTATTTTTGAAAACGAGATGATAAAATAATGCGCTTCAACTTAAAGTGGTAAGAGAGTTAGAATGAGTTATATAATAATGTATATATATTGTCAGATGAAGTAAGTAGAGAAAAAATAAAGAGTATAGTGTAAAGGAGTGAATATATTGCGTTGTCCATCCTGTTCTCATAATGGTACAAGAGTGTTAGATTCGCGTCCGGTAGACGAGGGGCGCTCTATTCGAAGAAGGAGAGAGTGTGAAAGCTGTTTAAGTCGCTTTACGACATTTGAAAGAGTAGAAGAGTCACCTCTTATCGTTGTAAAAAAAGAAGGTACACGAGAAGAGTTTAATAAAGAAAAGATTTTACGTGGCTTAATTAAAGCATGTGAAAAAAGACCGGTATCTTTAAGACAATTAGAAGAAGTAACTCAAAGTGTGGAACGTGAACTTCGTAATTTAGGTATATCAGAAGTGAAAAGTGATATGATTGGTGAAATTGTTATGGAAGAACTGCGTGATATCGATGATGTTGCTTACGTGCGTTTTGCTTCTGTATATCGCCAATTTAAAGATTTAAATGTATTTATTGAAGAATTAAAAGATATACTGCAAAAAGAAAGAGAGTAGAAGCTGTATTGTATTCTCTTTACATACCGTAAGTAATGAGATAAGAGAGCTAGAGGCGTAAGCTAATAGCTCTTTTTCGCTAAGGAATTATATAATGAAGATAGAACGAATGAAGTAGAGGATAGATTGGATGAGAGGAAAGGAAAAGCAAGAATGGAAAAACAGTCATGGATGGAGCTATTGCCAATTGATCGTTATAAAGTAAGTGCGAAAGGGTTATTGCATAATTACGACCGAAAAGTGTTAACGATGTTGTATCAGCCGTTAATAGGTAGTAGAGCTTTTAGCTTGTACATGACGCTATGGGGAGAGTTAGAGCAAGACCGTGTGTTTGGAAAAGAGAATACGCATCATTCCCTTATGGTGACCATGCAAATGCAACTTCCCGAAGTATATGAGGAACGAGTAAAGTTAGAGGCAATTGGGCTTTTGAAAGTATATATTAAGAAAGAAAAAGATATTCGAATGTTTATATATGAGCTGCAACCACCTTTATCTCCGAAGCAGTTTTTTGATGACATTGTTTTAAGTATCTTTTTATACAATCGATTGAGTCGGACAAAATATAATCAAGTAAAGCAATATTTCTTAGAAGAAGAATTTGATTTTGTATCTTATGAAAATGTGACGCGTTCTTTTAATGATGTGTTTGGTTCGTTTAATCCAGGACAGCTTGAGCATGCGCAGGAAGACCTTCGTATTCCAAAAACGACAGCAATGCCAAGTAATGAAAAGGGAGACGCTCCAAAAGTTTGGAATGATTTCTTTGATTTCTCCTTATTTGTAGATGGCTTGTCGGCTCTTGTCCCTAAAAAGGCGATTACAGATCAAGTGCGAGAATGTGTCATTACACTTGCTTACGTGTATGATGTAGATGTGTTATCAATGCAAAATATCGTTCTTGGTGCGATGACAGAGATGCAGACAATTGATGTCGAAAGGCTTAGAAAAGGAGCACGTGATTGGTATCAGTTCGAAAACGGTCAAGCGTTACCTGTATTAAGTGAAAGAGTACAGCCTCACGCTGCACGTATGATGAAAGAGAAAGAGCCTTCTACGCAAGAAGAGATGTTAATCAAACAGCTAGAGGAAATCTCACCAAAACAACTACTGAAAGAAATCTCTGGCGGTGCAGAGGCGACAAAGGCTGACTTGCAAATTGTTGAAGATGTAATGATTAATCAAAAGTTAGCGCCAGGTGTTGTGAATGTACTTATTTATTACGTTATGCTACGCTCGGATATGAAACTTGCGAAAACGTATGTGGAGAAGATTGCTGGGCATTGGGCACGTAAAAAGGTAGGTACAGTAGCTGAAGCAATGGCATTAGCGAAAGAAGAGAATCGTCAATATCAAGAGTGGGCTGAGACGAAGAAAAAAGGTCGTACGTCGAAGAAAACGGTACGACAAGAAATGGTACCAGATTGGCTGAAAGAAGAGCCGAAAGAACAATCGAAAGAAACAGTGAAGAAAGATGTAAGTAAGAAAAAAGATGCAAGTACGTTAGATGATGAACGAAAACGACTAGAAGAAGTGTTAAAAAAATATAAGCGTGATTAATAGAAGAGAATGAACGCTCTTTGAGGTGAGAAGATGGAGCATATTCAAAATTCATTTGCAAAGTTAATGGAAAATGAAAATTTTAAAAATAGATATGAAGTATTAAAGGCGGAAGTAATGGCACATCCGCGTGTGAAAGAATTTATAGACGAACATAAAGGTGAAGTAACAACTTCTATGATTGAGCGCAGTCTTGTAAAATTATACGAATATATTGGACAAAGTGTAGGTTGCGCGGATTGTCCGGATTTAGGTTCGTGTAAAAACATGCTGCAAGGATATGAGCCAAAGCTCGTTATCCAAGGGAAGATGATCGATATTCAATACGATCGTTGCGTTAGAAAAGTAGCATATGATGAGAGAAAGAAATATGAAAAGCTCGTTCAAAGTGTATATATGCCAACTGACATTTTACAGGCAACAATGGAAAACTTAGATCCTTCAGATTTAGATGCACGTATTGATGCAATTGGTGCAGCTAATGAATTTTTAAATACATATGAACCTGGTAAAAAAGTACAAGGTTTATATTTGTACGGTAAATTTGGTGTAGGGAAAACGTATTTGTTAGGAGCAATTGCGAATGAGCTTGCTCGAAAGAAAATAAGTTCGATGCTCGTATACTTCCCTGAATTTTTACGTGAAATTAAAAGTTCGATTCAAGATAATTCAATTGGGGAAAAGATTGATGCGGTGAAACGCGTACAAGTTTTAATGTTAGATGACATCGGAGCAGAAGCGATGTCAAGCTTTGTGCGTGATGATGTGCTTGGTGCGATTTTGCAATTCCGTATGTTAGAAAACTTACCGACGTTCTTTACGTCTAACTTTGATTTCAAGGAATTGGAACATCATTTAACTTACACACAACGCGGTGAAGCAGAACAAATGAAAGCAGCGCGTATTATGGAACGAATTAAATATTTAGCGAAGCCAATTCCAATTGGCGGGAAAAACCGACGTCATAAGTAAAGAGTAAGCTGAGAAGCTTGCTCTTTTTTTCGTTTTGAACACTTTTCAGACTAGGTGAATTGCAAAACGAAAAGTTCTTATAGAAAATTCATTGTAGCTTGTATCATTTTTTTCTCCCTCCCTTAATATATATAAAATTAGCAAGCCATATCGAGTGGATTTTCTAACGATAAGAAATGTAATTCTACTAAGAGTGAACTTTCACGCGGGACGGACTCTTATAGGATTTGTAACGTATAGATACAGTCCTTTAGAGCAGGGATAAAAGGGGGGACAAAAGTGATTGAAATTTGCTTCGAAGAAAAAAATGATGCTGTGCACGTATATAGACAACTACTGAAAAGAGCGGAACTGTTATATAAGGAAACGAGTGTGTATTTACAGGAACAAAAAGTGGTGATTCATATACCAGTATGTGAATCGAATTATATTGAAAAGGTTTTATTGCCAGTAATGGTATATTTCATTGTGAATGTGAAACAAAATGAGTGGATATATACAATCTTAAAAGAGAAGTTTTTTTATGAAGAAGAGGAAGAATGTCATCAAATACTGCATATGGCACATGAGATTTTAAAAGGAAGAAGAAAAGGGATTGCTCGTGAATTAACACGTCACACATTTGAATCATATATTAAAACTTCTTTAAATAACTGGCTTTGTGATCCACTTTCATTCTCGTTTTCATCATATGTTCGTTTTCGTCTTCGTACATATAGGGAAATGGTAGCTAAGCTTGCTGAAGTGGCGATTGATGAGTATAAGTTGGAACAAGAATATCAAATGTTTATTGAGACGCTAAGGCAACAAGTACGCAGCCGAAAATCACGTTTGTCCTGTGTGCACCTTATTTTTGATGAAAGTTTTATTTTCTATGATGATAAAGGTAGACGTTTAAAACAGGAGAAATTGGTTCAATATATAGATGAGGAATTATTGAAGCAAAAGGATGTATATATTGATACGAAAGTAATTGCGCCACTTCTTTCTATTTCGCCGAAAAAAATTTATTTATATACGAAAGAACAAGACCATAATATGATTATTACTTTGCGAAATGTATTTCAAGAACGGGTACAATTACATGGATTACATGAGTTTGAGCGCAATGTGAAAAATTTAAAAAATAAAGGTAACGCCCTTGATTTTCTAAGTTTTTGAGCATATAATTACCTACATAAATGAAATATATTGAAATGTCATGATGAGGACATGAGTAGTTTTCTACGATTTTCAGAGAGGGAAGCCTTAGGGTGTGAGCTTCCTAGTACGGGATTATTACTTACCACCTCTAAACTTTAGCAGTGAACGTTTTTTCTAGTAATTGCTAACGGGCAACACCGTTATGTTGAACTTGAGCAATTAACAATAAGGTTAATTGGAACAAGGGTGGAACCACGAATTCAACACTCGTCCCTTTTTACGGGATGAGTGTTTTTTATTTTGAAAAAAAAGAGGAGTGACCAGTGATGGCAGATGTAGTTAAAATTACTTTCCCTGATGGAGCTGTGAAGGAGTTTCCAAAAGGCGTAACAACTGAAGAAATCGCAGCTTCTATTAGCCCAGGCTTAAAGAAAAAAGCTGTGGCTGGAAAATTAAACGATGAGATGATCGATCTTGTTACACCAATTGAAGAAGATGGTGCAGTTTCTATTATTACATTAGATTCTGAAGATGGCTTATACATTTTACGCCATTCAACAGCCCACCTTTTAGCACAAGCGTTAAAACGTTTATATAAAGATGTTAAGGTTGAGCTTGGTATTGGTCCAGTAATTGAAAATGGCTTCTACTACGATATTGATATGGAAGAAGCAATTACAGTTGAAGACTTCAAGAAAATCGAAAAAGAAATGCAAAAAATCGTGAACGAGAACTTAGAAATCGTTCGTCATGAAGTACCACGTGCAGAAGCAATTCGTCGTTTTGAAGAAATCGGCGATGAGTTAAAATTAGATTTAATTAACGATCTTCCGGAAGATGCGGTTATTTCAATTTATGAGCAAGGTGAATTCTTCGACCTTTGCCGTGGTGTTCATCTTCCATCTACAGGGAAAATTAAAGTATTTAAATTATTAAGCGTTGCGGGTGCTTACTGGCGCGGCGATAGCAATAATAAAATGCTACAACGTATTTACGGTACTGCATTCGTTAAGAAAGCAGAATTAGATGAGCACTTACGTATGCTTGAAGAAGCGAAAGAGCGCGATCACCGTAAATTAGGTAAAGAATTAAAACTATTTACTAATAGCCAAAAAGTAGGACAAGGTTTACCACTTTGGTTACCAAAGGGTGCAACAATCCGCCGCATTATCGAGCGTTACATCGTTGATAAAGAAGCAAGCTTAGGCTATGATCACGTATACACTCCAGTACTAGGAAGCAGAGAGCTTTATGAAACTTCTGGTCACTGGAATCACTACCGTGATGGTATGTTCCCATCAATGGAAATGGATAATGAAGAGTTAGTTCTTCGTCCAATGAACTGCCCTCACCACATGATGGTTTATAAAAACGATATTCACAGCTACCGTGAACTACCAATCCGTATTGCGGAACTTGGAACAATGCACCGCTATGAAATGTCAGGTGCGTTATCTGGATTACAACGTGTACGCGGAATGACTTTAAACGATGCGCACATTTTCGTTCGCCCAGATCAAATTAAAGAAGAGTTAAAACGTGTTGTAAACTTAACGCTAGAAGTGTACAAAGATTTCGGTTTAGAGAACTATTCATTCCGTTTATCTTATCGTGACCCAGCTGATACTAAAAAGTACTATGCTGATGATGAGATGTGGGAAAAAGCACAAGGTATGTTAAAAGAAGCTATGGATGAAATGGGTCTTGATTACTATGAAGCTGAAGGTGAAGCAGCATTCTACGGTCCAAAACTTGACGTTCAAGTTCGTACTGCTCTTGGAAAAGACGAAACACTTTCAACTGTACAATTAGACTTCTTACTTCCAGAACGCTTTGAATTAGCTTACGTTGGTGAAGATGGTAAACAACATCGTCCAGTTGTAATTCACCGTGGTGTTGTATCAACTATGGAACGTTTTGTAGCCTTCTTAATTGAAGAATACAAAGGGGCATTCCCAACTTGGTTAGCTCCAGTTCAAGCGCAAGTAATTCCGGTTTCTCCACAAGTACATTTAGACTATGCGAAGAAAGTACAAGATGAATTACGCCGTGCTGGTATCCGTGTTGAATTAGATACTCGTGAAGAGAAAATTGGTTACAAAATCCGTGAAGCACAAATGCAAAAAATTCCGTACATGCTTGTAGTAGGTGACAATGAAGTAACTGAAAACGGCGTAAACGTACGTAAATACGGTGAACAAAAATCAGAAACAATCGCATTAGATGCTTTTGTTGATATGATTAAAGTAGAAGGAAAACGATAAGACAGAGCCGCGGTACACCGCGGCTTTTCTATGTAATATAAGTGAGAAAAATTAGAAAAAATAACCATGTAACACTTATCATAAAAAAGTATTGCAAGTATGTTAGTTGTTTGTTACAATATTTCTTGTTGTTAGTAAAACACATCGCGTCTTCTTGACAGACGTCATGTCCTATGATAAACTCATCAAGGATAATAGAATATTGTTTTGTGGAACAAGTAGAAGCACCCGCTTCTCACCTGATGGACGCATTCGCAGTTTACAGGTAAATGTATTTCTTACTTAAGATTTTACAAGTGTGGGTGTCGTATGCCCGCACTTTTTTTGTCGGGTTCTATGACTACAAACTATGTTCTGAGAAAACCTTGGAGGTGGCTTACTATTAGCAAGGATATGATGATTAACGAGCAAATTCGTGCACGTGAAGTACGTTTAGTTGGCGCAAATGGCGATCAACTTGGAATCAAGTCTCGTAATGACGCTTTAGACTTAGCTGCAAATCTTAATCTTGATTTAGTATTAGTTGCTCCAAATGCGAAACCGCCAGTATGCCGCATTATGGACTACGGTAAATTCCGCTTTGAGCAACAGAAGAAAGAAAAAGAACAGCGCAAAAATCAAAAAGTAATTAGCATGAAAGAAGTTCGTTTAAGTCCAACAATTGATGAACACGACTTTAACACAAAACTTCGTAATGCTATCAAGTTTTTAGAGAAAGGCGACAAGGTTAAAGCGTCAATTCGCTTTAAAGGACGTGCCATTACTCATAAAGAAATCGGTCAACGTGTTTTAGATCGCTTCTCAGAAGCTTGTGCTGAAGTTAGTACAATCGAATCTAAGCCTAAAATGGAAGGACGCAGTATGTTCTTAGTTTTAGCACCGAAAAACGATAAGTAATAGATAGAGGAGGAAATACCTATGCCTAAACAAAAAACTCATCGCGGCGCTGCAAAGCGTTTCAAAAAGACTGGATCAGGTAAACTGAAACGTTCTCACGCTTACACAAGCCATTTATTCGCTAACAAATCTACAAAAGCTAAACGTAAACTACGTAAAGCTGGTGTAGTAAGCGCTGGTGACTTCAAACGCATTCGTCAAATGCTTGACAACTTAAAATAAGTTCGGCTGATATATAGAACAATTAGGAGGTAATATTATGCCAAGAGTAAAAGGTGGTACAGTTACTCGTCAACGTCGTAAAAAAGTAATTAAATTAGCAAAAGGTTACTACGGTTCAAAAAATACATTATTCAAGGTTGCTAACCAACAGGTTATGAAATCTCTAATGTATGCATTCCGTGACCGCCGTCAAAAGAAACGTGACTTCCGTAAATTATGGATTACACGTATCAACGCAGCAGCTCGTATGAATGGTCTTTCTTACAGCCGCTTAATGCACGGTCTTAAAAATGCTGGCATCGAAGTTAACCGCAAGATGCTTGCTGACTTAGCTGTTCATGACGAAAAAGCTTTCGCTGAATTAGCAACAGTTGCAAAAAACAACATTAACTAATTAATTAGTTGAAACCTTAGAAGATTTTTCTTCTAAGGTTTTTTGTTTGTATACAAAGAGAGATATGTCGTTATCGATATGACAAAATCAATATAAAAGCCATAGCAATATAGAAGAATATACATATGAAGCCAGGAGAATCCTCCTGGTTTTTTTCAATTATACTCCTTTGGAAAGAAGAGTATCTTTCCTACCTGAAACGACACTGCTATAATGGAAAGATGATATGGAACTTTCATCAGATAAAATAATATTTTTTATTAGTGGGCAATCCACGTATAATGATTAACTATCACCAATCGGAGTGAACAATCTAATTGTGATGATTGAAACGTATTTGTAAATTAAGGACAAGCTATTTTGTAAAGAGGTAAATGGCTGGCTTATTAATAAGAAACGAAAAATAATAATGAACTTTGAGATGAAACAACATTGTTGCGTATAATGCGATGTTGGAGGAGGACAATAGAATGGACTTACTACAACTATTTAAATTACAAAAAGAATTAGATGACCGTATTGCGAAGGAACACGGTTTACAACCGAAAAAGTTGTTAAAAGAAAAAATGTTAGCTCTTCTTGTAGAAGTTGGAGAACTTGCAAATGAAACGCGTTGTTTTAAATATTGGAGCAACAAACCAGCATCAGAACGTGAAGTAATACTAGAAGAATACGTAGATGGTTTGCATTTTATTTTATCAATCGGAATTGATTTAGGTATTGATAAAAACTTCCTATTCTATAAGTGTGCACAAACGAATAAAACACAAGTAGAAATTTTCTTAGACACATATGCGAAGGTGATTCGTTTTACAGATCAACCATCTATTACGAACTATATTGAATTATTTACAAGCTATCTTCGACTTGGACAAGCGCTTGAATTTGAACAAGAAGAGATTGAAAAAGCGTATTTAGACAAAAATGAAGTAAATCATCAGCGTCAAACACAAGGATACTAATTTAATTTTTGAATATTTCAATTTAATTATTGTATAATGAAGTGACTGAAGAAAAAGGAGGGTGTTGGCAATGACAAAATTAGACGCGACATTGACAATGCTAAAAGAATTAACAGATGCACGTGGTATTGCTGGTAATGAGCGTGAACCACGTGAAGTAATGAAGAAATATATCGAGCCGTTTGCGGACGAACTTTCTACTGATAATTTAGGAAGCTTAGTTGCAAAAAAAGTAGGGGAAGAAAACGGCCCGAAAATTATGGTTGCAGGTCATTTAGATGAAGTTGGCTTTATGATTACGCAAATTGATGACAAAGGCTTCCTTCGTTTTCAAACGGTTGGTGGCTGGTGGTCACAAGTTATGCTTGCACAGCGCGTAACAATTGTAACGCGTAAAGGAGACGTAACAGGTGTAATTGGTTCAAAACCACCGCACATTTTACCTCCAGAAGCACGTAAAAAGCCGGTTGATATTAAAGACATGTTCATCGATATTGGTGCTTCTAGCCAAGAGGAAGCAATGGAGTGGGGCGTACGACCAGGAGATCAAGTTGTACCTTACTTTGAATTCCAAGTAATGAAAAATGAAAAAATGTTACTTGCAAAAGCATGGGATAACCGAATCGGTTGTGCAATTGCAATTGACGTATTAAAACAATTAAAAGATGAGAAGCATCCAAACGTTGTATACGGCGTAGGTACTGTACAAGAAGAAGTCGGTCTTCGTGGTGCGAAAACATCTGCAAACTATATTAAACCAGATATCGCGTTTGCGGTAGATGTTGGTATTGCTGGAGATACGCCAGGTGTAACGGCAAAAGAAGCGCAAAGCAAAATGGGCGATGGACCACAGATCATTTTATATGATGCTTCTGTTATTGGACATACAGGTTTACGTGACTTTGTAGTTGATGTTGCTGATGAATTGGAAATTCCATACCAATATGATTCGGTAGCGGGCGGAGGAACGGATGCAGGTGCCATTCATATTGCTGTAAATGGTATCCCGTCTATGGCAATTACGATTGCAACGCGCTACATTCATTCTCATGCGGCAATGTTACACCGTGATGACTATGAAAATGCAGTGAAGTTAATTGTAGAAGTTATTAAACGTCTTGATAAAGAGGCTGTACATAACATTACATTTAATTAATAGAAAAGGCGAAGGATATTATCCTTCGCTTTTTTATGTTTTAAAAAGGTCTTTCTAATCCAGCAGCAGTATGAGCACCTAAAATAATTAAACGAGTTAATTGCATGGCCATAAAATGCGGGGTATATATCATTCCTCTTTTTAGCCATGACATGATCATCCCAATATGAGCCCCTGTCACATAACTAATTAAAATATCACGAGGAACCATAAGATCTTTATCATCTGGCTGTGAAATAGATAAGCTTAATGTTAAATGAGTTTGTATTGTTTTCATCATTTTATAAGAGTAGTTTCCAGCAGCTTTATCACCAAGCATAACGTTATAGAAGTTCGCATTTTCTGCGATATGTTCGAATAAGGCTAGAAAGGTTGGATTTGGTGAATCAAATGTAAGTTGAAACTCTTCTTTATTTCTATTTTTTGGTTTAATAACTTCTGTTAGCTTCTCTAACATTTCTTCAATGCTTTTGTCTAATAAGTCATATTTATCATGGTAATGGCTATAAAACGTAGCACGATTTACAGGAGCGCGTTCTGCGATATGTTGGACAGTTACATTTTCGAAGCCCTTTTCGCCTACTAAAGCGACAAAAGCATCCTGTATGAGTTGTCTCGTCCGCTTTACACGTGGATCATTTGTATTTTTAATAGACATTGTTACTTCTCCTCGTTTAATTTTTTATACTTAAACAACACGATGGTATTATATTGTTGTTTAAGCGACATTTCATACGAAAATTGTCGGTTGTAGTTTCAAAATAATTATTTATAATTATAAACGATAGTCCTTCAGAAATCAGCACCGCTCGCAGGTAGACATATTCTCGTTTACGCTGTAAATGGTGTGATTTTTTTGTTTAAAGGTTAATATAATTAACAATTAAACAATCTAAACAATAAGGACGTAAATAGTTTAGAAAAAAATTATATGCGATATAAGGAGAGGAATGCAATGAATCAGTTTCGAAGAATGGTGATTATTAACATTATCACATTAATTGTACTAGTTGGCGGCGGTATTGGCGGTTACTACTATTACAATCAAGCGGAAAATTACTTAAAAACAGACAATGCAAAAATTGATGGAAAGGTAATTCCGATTGCATCACCAGTAGCAGGTAAATTAACGGACTGGAAAGCTGAAGTAGGTAAGAACTACAATGAGAACGATAAATTAGGTGCTGTTACTGTAGCGGCAGCAAATGGAGAACAAACAGTAGATGTAACAATTCCACAAAATGCAACAGTTGTACAATCAAACGCGACGACAAATGCTTTCGTTGGAGCAGGTAGCCCAATTGCTTATGCATTTGATATGAACAATTTATGGGTAACAGCAAACATTGAAGAAACAGATGTTGACGATGTACAAAAAGGTCAAGATGTAGATGTGTATGTAGATGCATACCCAGATACAACGTTATCAGGAAAAGTAGAGCAAGTTGGATTAACAACAGCGAACACATTCTCTATGTTACCATCAAGCAACGCAACAGCGAACTATACGAAAGTAACACAAGTAGTACCAGTTAAAATTTCTTTAGATCATAGTAAATCAGTAAATATTGTTCCTGGAATGAATGTGTCAGTTCGTATTCATAAGTAAGGGGGAGATGAGATGTCCTCAATTGCAATTGTAGGATATGCACTATTTTGTATAATCGTCTTCTTCCTTGTAAATCGTCTTTTACGAAAGAAAAAAACGAACGTGGGAGAAGAACAAGTCCCAGCCGTAAATAAAATAGAAGTAAGTAAGGTAGAAACAGAAGAGAAAGAAATTGAACGAGAGCAAGAATCAAAAATTTCTAATGTAGTTGAGTTAGAAACAGGCAAGCAAGAAGAAGTAAAAAAAGAAAAAGAAGTGCCGAAAAAGCAAATGTCTACGCCTGTAGAGAATGTGAACGTAAAAGCAGTTGTAGCTGTATTAATTCTCGGCATGTTCGTTTCTATTTTAAACCAAACAATCATTAACGTCGCATTGCCACCGTTAATGAATGAATTTAATGTATCAACTTCAACAGCGCAATGGTTAATTACAGGTTTCATGCTTGTAAATGGTATTTTAGTACCGATTAGTGCCTTTTTAGTTTCGCGATTTACGTATCGTAAATTATTCGTAGCAGCAATGTTATTCTTCACTGTAGGATCTATCATTTGTGCTATTTCAGGAAACTTTACAATGATGATGACGGGCCGCGTTATTCAAGCGGTTGGTGCGGGTATTTTAATGCCGGTTGGTATGAATATCTTCATGACATTATTCCCGCCTCATAAGCGCGGAGCAGCGATGGGATTACTAGGTGTAGCGATGATTTTAGCACCAGCTATCGGACCAACTGTAACAGGTTGGGTGATTGAAAATTACAGCTGGAACTTAATGTTCTATGCGATGTTTATTATTGGTTTAATTATTACGTTCCTATCTTTAAAATTCTTTACACTAGCTCAGCCAGTGTCTAAAACGAAATTAGATATATTTGGTGTGGTTAGTTCAAGTATTGGACTAGGAAGCTTATTGTATGGATTTAGTGAAGCTGGAAATAATAGTTGGACTAGTGCAGAAGTCATTATTTCACTTATTATCGGTGTAATTGGTTTAGCGTTATTTATTTGGAGAGAGTTAACAACGGACAATAAAATGCTTGATTTACAAGTGTTTAAATATCCAGTATTTACTTTCACTTTAGTAATTAACGCAATCGTAACGATGGCATTATTCGGAGGTATGCTATTACTTCCAGTATATCTACAAAATATTCGTGGCTTTACGCCAATTGAATCTGGTTTACTACTTCTTCCAGGATCATTAATTATGGGAATCATGGGACCAGTAGCGGGTAAATTATTCGATAAATATGGCATTCGTCCATTAGCAATAATTGGATTGGCAATTACGACGTATGCGACATATGAATTTACAAAATTATCGATGGATACACCGTATAGCGTTATTATGACGGATTATATTATACGTTCAATTGGTATGTCATTCATTATGATGCCAATTATGACAGCTGGTATGAACGCACTGCCGATGAAATTAATTTCTCACGGTACAGCAACGCAAAATACATCAAGACAAGTAGCTGGTTCAATTGGAACGGCGATTTTAATTACACTTATGACGCAACAAACGACTGCCCACGTAGCAGATTACGGAAATATGTTAACAACGTCAAACCCAATATTAGTTGATAAAGTACACGGTATGGGGCAAAGTTTAGCGGCCTTAGCTGGATCAGCGCAAGCAGGAGATGCGATGAGCACGCAACTATTATATGGACAAATTTCAAAGCTATCTGCAATTAACGGTATTAACGATGCCTTCTTAATTGCAACGATACTCGCAGGGATTGCTTGGGTGTTATCGTTCTTCTTACCATCAGGCAACAAACCAAATAGAAAAGCAGGGAATTAATTTCCCTGCTTTTTTGTTTTTTATGCAGTTACATATAAAAGGTGATAACTAGTTACGGAGCACAGCCCTGTTATAAACAAAATCGTTCCCGTAGAACGAATACTCGATATTTGTCTGCCGCTTATAATGGCTAATAGTCCAGCTAAAGAGAAGAAACACCAATATAAAGTTCCCGAAATTGGAACCATCCCCTCTAAATCTATTCCAGAACCTATACAAATGATAGGAACAACGATAAGTAATATGCTAATTACACCAGCTATAATAGTAAGTAATTTACGATATTTCATGCTAGCAATAATTAAAAAACGCCGACAATGAATTCGCATAACATGAAAGTAAGAGCTAAAATGATTCAAGTTAATATTCCGAACACTTCTGTATTACCCCTGATTTGTGGTTTTCAAAAAATGTTATATATAAAATGAATCACCTACAGACATGAGTACCCAGAAAATAACCCCTAATATTCCAGCGGTAAAAATAATGAATCCCATATTATGTATACTTTTAAGTTTTGCTTGTAATCCACTTATCCCTGCTAATAATCCAGTTAAAGAAAATAGTATCCAATATAAAGTAGTTGAAATAGGGAGGATTGTATTACTATTCACCCCCATGCCCCAAAAAACAAAAGGTAGCGTGACAAAGGATAGGGTAAGTAGCCCCAGTAAACTAACAAATAATTTACGATGTTTTATGCTAGTAACAATTAAAAAAATACCCCCGAAAAATCCGCATAAAACAAGAAATGGCATATAAACAACCCAAAGTAAGCTAAACATATATAATCTCCTTCTATGTAATGAGTTATATTTTACTACATGAGGTTTATTTTGGATATTATTAATAAATATGTATAAATTGATAGAAATGAGAAGTAATGATACGAATTAATAGATATAGAGAACGTTAGAGAGGAGGGTGCATATGAAAATTACAGAAGAGAACGTTGCAATGCAGCTAAGGAAAAGGAATGAAAAAGCATTATACTTTATTATCGACCAGTACGGTGGACTTATAAAAAGTATTATTCAGAAGCATTTAGCTTCGTTTCAAGATGTACAAGAGGAATGTATGGATGATGTGTTATTAGCGATTTGGAATCATATTGAAAAGTATGATGAAGAGAAAAATACTTTAAAAAATTGGATCGCGGCTATTACAAAATACAAATCTATCGATTATGCAAGGAAATATGCGAAAATAGTAAATGAAAAAGGGTTAGATCAAATAGGTGAAATAGCGATGCATACCGATACGACTAAAAATGAAATTAGTAATGATATGGAACATATATTGGACCATTTAAAGAAGAACGATAAAGAAATTTTTATGAAGCATTACGTGGAAGAAGATAGTGTAGAAAATATTGCAGAGAAAATGGGAGTGAAAACTTCTTTTATATACAATCGTCTATCGAGAGGGCGAAAGAAGTTAAGGTCATTATTTTTACATAACCGGATGAAATAAATAAGAAAAGAGGTGAAGAAAATGAAAGATCCATATGAAATGTTAAATGATATAAAAATGGATGAGAATGAATATGAAGAGGTTAACTTAACTCATATAGAGAAACAGAAAATAAAAAAGCGAGTTCGTAAAAAAATAAACAAGAACAAAGCTCATACGAAACGGAATGTAGCGATTGTAACATCGGCTGCGGCATTATTTATTATGATGATGACTGTAGATATGAGAAGGATGATTGCGGATATACCGTTAATCGGAAGTAAAATGGAAGACTACGTAAACAGTAGAGGGGAACCTTTAAAAGAATATAAAACGACAATAGGACAAACAGTTTATGATAACGGTGTAGAAGTACGGTTAGATGAAGTGATGATAGATGAAGGGCAGATTATTGTTAATAGTACGTTTAAATCTAACAGTGTTAATCTAGGGGGGATTTTTTTACCGCACCCAGATGTTTATATAAATGGAAAAGAGTTAAATGGTAGTGGTGGTGGAGGTAAACAAAAAGTAAATGATTATACATACACATTTTTTACTACTACAAATTTGAAAGATTCACAAATGAATCCAATGGAATTGGATGGGGAACTAGATATACAAATTGTATATAGAAGACTTATGCCGTTAAAAGGTAAAAAATCAATAAAAGGAGAATGGGGCTTTTCTTTTAAAGCATCTGGAGACAAATTAAAAGCAGAAACGAAAACAATCCCAATCCATAAACATTTTAAATTAGAAAATGGTCAAAAAATAGAAGTGGAAGATTTAAAAGTTTCTCCTATATCCGCGAAGTTGAACTATAAGATGTTGAACGGAACAAAGTTAGATGTAACATTTATCGGAAAAGATCAAGATGGGAAAGAGCTAAAACCGGTTTCAGGACATACACTATCGAAAAATAGTTATTGGCGGTTTGAAAAACTAGAGGATAATGTAACGAAAATTATACTGACACCTGTCCTAACTTCTGGTGAAGAAGGAGAAAAGAAAACGGATTATCGAAAAGTGCTAAAGGAAGAAGAGTTTGAAGTTGTTATAAAAGAGTAAAGAGAGGTATCGTGATGATACCTCTCTTTATCCTAAAAAGGCTAACATATTATTTATAATATGAAGTAATATAGCTGGAATAATGGATTTTGTTTTTTTACATAAAATGGCCATAAATAGACCCATGATGAACATACTAAACATCACACCAGTTGAGTATATATGACCTATTCCGAAGAGGAAGCTAGACCCAAACGCTGCAATCCAAAATGGGAAGCGCTGTTGGAGGAAGTGAAGAATAATACCGCGGACTATAAGTTCTTCAAAAATAGGTACAAGTATAGCGCCACCTATTAGCAATAATAGTTTGTATTGTTTTAACATTTCTAGGTCTAAAGCGGATGACTGCTCTTTTACCGCATCAGGAAAAATATTATTAATTATAAATATATCGTTAATGATATGTAGTCCATAAAAAAGAATGATATAGATGTATGTGCTTACTTTTTTTAATGCTGTAAAGTTTAGTGTTGGGACAATTAAATTTCTTAATGGCTTATATGCATAAATTAAAATTAATAAAATGCACAATACAAATAAATGCCTCCCAAAAGTAGTAAGTGATTTTGTTAAAGCAATTTGTTTTGGATCGGTTAAACCTTCTGTATAAATAACGGTAGGAAGACCTATAAAGAGATCGGCTAGAAATCCTGTTCCCCAAATCGCAAAAACGAGTGAAAATAGAAATTGTGAGAGTGACATAGGGTGTTTTTGTGGGTAAGTTAGTTGCGTGGCTTGTATAATAGTGAATCACCTATCCTTGCTTATTTTATAGTTATATATAAAGATTATAGAATATTTATACAAAAAAGTCATCAGTGTAGTAAAAATGATATTTTGAAGCTAATATTTACAGACAGTAATGATTTTACATTGATGTTTTGTGCAAATGGAAGAGTTTGAAGTTGTGATAAAAGAGTGAAAAAAGGTATCGCGATGATACCTCTTTTTAACTCAAGAATGCCAACATATTATTCATAATATGAAATAACATAGCTGGAATAATGGATTTTGTTTTTTTACATAAAATAGCCATTAATAATCCCATGAAGAAAGTAATTACCATGACTCCAAGTGAGTATGTATGAGCGATACCGAAGAAGAAACTTGTTATGATGGCTGCAATCCAAAATGGAAAGCGCTCTGAGAAGAAGCGAAGTATAAAGCCACGGAAAATAAGCTCTTCAAAAATTGGTGTAAGTATAGCGAAACCGAGAAGTAATAATATTTGATATTGCTTAAAAACATCTAAGTTTAATGCGGAAGATTGCTGCTTTGTTGCGTCTTGGAACATATAATTTAACAAGATGTAATTGAGTAAAATGTTTATAGCGAAGAAAAGAAGTAAGTATACGTATGTACGCCATTCTTTAAGTGCTGTAAAGTTAAATGATTTTAGTAGTAATTTTTTTGCGGGTTCGAATTTAAAAATGAAGAATAACAACACGGCTAGTTGTAATACGATACTTGCAGTATTAGCAATAGATTCATACAGGGCGATTTGTTTTTTATCTGTAAGACCTGCTGTATAAATTGTTAAGGGCATTGCGAGGAACACAGTAATAAGTCCAGTTCCGAAAAAAGCGAATAAAACGGAGCTAATAAATTGTCCCCATGACATAGAGTATTTCTGTTCATTAGAAAGTTGTGTAGCGGGTTGCATTTGTAAAATCACCTCTTTATATTTATATATTTAATTATAAAGTATTTTATTTTTATATGTAACATTTAAATATTACATATAAAGGTGTATTTTCCATAAAATAATAAAAGAGGTATCACTCTATAGTGATGCCTCTTTCTCATTGATAACTATGTTCTGCCTTGTTGTTCGATTTCGATTGCTCTATTTGCAATTCACGCTCTACTAATCGATCTAACTGTTGGATTGCCTTTAGCGCTTTTTCATAAGAAATCGTTCGATAATGGTGCGCTCCACCTGGTTCTTCATCTGCTTCATCCGCCCATTTAATAATGTTTTGAAGAGATGTTCTTTCAATTTCTTGCTGTACTAAGAAAGAATCTGTATGAAGAAGAATCGCGATAGAAATTTCTTTTGCTAGTTTCGGATGTTCTCCTAATCTAATAAGCAATTTATGAGCTCTTTCTGCTCCTTTAATTGCATGGATATCATTCTTTTTATACAAGTCATAGTCCCATTCGCCGCCTGTGTACCACGTATGATGTCCGATATCATGAAGGAAACCGGCTTTTGTTGCAGCATCGACTGAGGCGTGATGCTTTTTAGCTAAGTGAAACGCATGGTAAGCGACAGCAATCGCGTGGACCATCCCAGAACGATTTACGTATTTTTGTGTAATATGGTGTTTAAAAATTTGTTCAAGCGTAATACGATGCATAAAACATTCACTCCTTTTTATCTAATGGTGTCTATAAGAAAATCGATCGGTTTAAATGTATTTTGAACATTGTACTCCATCCGGGTAGCGTTAGTAAAGTAGAAATGTTTAGGAGAAGGGAAAATTTTTTTCGTAAAAAAATCACCTTGGCTTATGCGAAGGTGATTTTCAAATTGCTTATTTTTTTAATCCTTGCTCTAGCGTTTCTAACATTTCGTGCTTTTCATTTTCATCAGCGTTTTTCCAAATGACTTCGAATAAAACACCAAGACCTGGAAGCATTTTTTCTTCACCGCTTTGAATTGCATCGACAATCGTTTCTTGTAATTGGTCTTGTGAATTTCCAGATACATTTGCTAATACAGCGCCACGTAAATTAAAACTCATTATTTTCACCTCTTCTTCAGAATTGAAACTGACGTTAGTTTTTGTTCTTTTTTATGTAAATATGTATGAAAAATAGGCTATAATGATAAGACAAGAAGAGAGGGAAATACATATTATGAAAAACATTGATTCAGTACAAAATCCGCGTGTGAAGCAGTGGAAAAAGCTGCAGACGAAAAAAGAGCGCGATAAAAAAGGTTTATTTTTTGTAGAAGGATTCCACTTAGTCGAGGAAGCTTTAAAAGCAGGAGTTGTAACAGAACTTATCGTTTCAGATCAGACAGACCTTCCGAAAGATTGGACAGTTAATGATGTGGAAATGTATATCGTACCTGAAGCAATCGTAAAAGTACTTCGTGAAACAGAAACGACGCAAGGTGTATTTGCTGTTTGTGAGAAACACGAGAGTGAAGTAGCTCTTGCAGATGGGAAGTTTCTTTTATTAGACGGCCTTCAAGACCCAGGTAACTTAGGGACAATTATTCGTACAGCTGATGCAGCTGGTATTCATGCCGTTGTGCTTGGAGAAGGATGCGTTGATGCATATAATAGTAAAGTACTTCGCTCTACACAAGGTTCTATTTTCCATTTACCAGTTGTAAAAGGTAACTTAGAGGAATGGGTAGACAAGCTAAAAGAACATAACGTTCCTGTATATGGAACAGCACTTGAAAATGGAGTTCCGTATGGTGAAGTAACACCAGCTGGTAGTTTTGCATTAATTGTAGGAAATGAAGGAAACGGCGTAAGCCAAGAAATTCTTGCAAAAACGGATCAAAACTTGTATATTCCGATTTACGGCGGGGCAGAATCATTAAATGTTGCGGTTGCAGCAGGGATTTTAACGTATTATTTGCAAAGCCCAGTTGCGAACAAATAAAAAACTTCTTATAATAAGTTGAAGTATATTATATTAAAAGTTAAATAACGAAAAACGTTGATAGAGAAGAGTAACTTACAAAATCGCCATATAGGGAGAGAATGCCTTAGACTGAAAGCATTCTTATGGTAGACGGAAGTGAATTCACCTCTGGAGTTGACGCCAGGACCATGTATATGTAAAGGCGTTCCGGTCAGAATTGATCGTTATAACTAATGAGTGGGCAGACATGTTCTGTCAATTTAGGGTGGTACCGCGAATTTACCTCGTCCCTTTTTGGGAGCGAGGTTTTTTTATTTTTAAAATTAGGAGGGTTCCAAATGGAAGCACGTTTAAAAGAGCTAAAGCAAAAAGCGTTAGAGCTTATTGAAGAAGCGAAAGAGCTAAAGGGTTTAAACGACGTACGCGTAGCGTATTTAGGGAAAAAAGGTCCAATTACAGAAGTCTTACGCGGCATGGGAAAATTATCAGCAGAAGAGCGTCCGCGTATGGGAGCATTAGTAAATGAAGTACGTGAAGCGATTCAAACACGTTTAGACGACAAAATTGGTAACTTAGAAAAAGCAGTAATTGAAGCGAAGTTAGCTACCGAAACAATTGATGTTACACTGCCAGGTCGTCCTGTTGAAACAGGTTGTCACCATCCGTTAACAGCTGTTGTGGAACAAATTGAAGATGTATTCATCGGTATGGGGTATGAAGTAGCTGAAGGAACAGAAGTAGAAAAAGACTACTACAACTTCGAAGCATTAAACTTACCGAAAGATCACCCAGCGCGTGATATGCAAGATACATTCTACATTACAGAAGAGACGTTACTACGTACACATACATCTTCTGTGCAAGCACGTACAATGGAAAATAATAAAGAAAAAGGCCCAATTAAAATTATTTGTCCTGGTAAAGTGTATCGCCGCGATGACGATGATGCGACGCATTCACACCAGTTCATGCAAATTGAAGGTCTTGTAATTGATAAAAACATTCGCATGAGTGACTTAAAAGGTACATTGCAAGTATTCGTGAAAAAGATGTTCGGTGAAGATCGTGAAATCCGTCTTCGTCCAAGTTTCTTCCCATTCACAGAGCCATCTGTAGAGATGGATATTTCTTGTATGATGTGTCACGGCAAAGGTTGCGGCACTTGTAAAGGAACTGGCTGGATTGAAATTTTAGGCGCAGGTATGGTTCACCCGAACGTACTTGAAATGGCCGGTTATGATTCAAAAGAATATCAAGGTTTCGCATTCGGTATGGGCGCAGAGCGTATCGCAATGTTGAAATACGGCGTAGATGACATTCGTCATTTCTATACAAATGATGTACGTTTCTTACAACAATTCAAACGAGCGTAAGGGAAGGAGAGGATAAGTATGTTCGTATCATATCGTTGGTTACAAGAGTATGTAGATATTAAAGATGTAACAGCACAAGAACTAGCAGACAAAATCACGAAAAGTGGTATTGAAGTAGAAGGTGTTGAAGTATTAAATAAAGGTGTAAAAGGTGTTGTGGTTGGTCACGTATTAGAATGTGAAAAACACCCAGAAGCTGATAAATTAAGCAAATGCTTAATCGATATCGGTGAAGAAGAACCAGTTCAAATTATTTGTGGTGCTGCTAACATTGCAAAAGGTTTAAAAGTACCAGTTGCAAAAGTTGGAGCTGTACTTCCTGGCAACTTCAAAATTAAAAAAGCAAAACTACGTGGTGAAGCATCTCACGGTATGGTTTGTGCTCTTCAAGAGCTTGGTATTGATGGGAAATTAGTTTCGAAAGACTACGCAGATGGTATCTTCATCTTCCCAAGTGACGCTGAAGTTGGTGCAGATGCACTTGAAATTTTAAACTTACATGATGAGGTACTTGAGCTTGGTTTAACACCAAACCGTGCAGATTGTTTAAACATGTTAGGTGTTGCGTATGAAGTAGCTGCTATTTACGGCCGCGAAGTAAAACTTCCAGCTATCGACTTACAAGAAACAGCAGAAAAAACTGCTGATTACATTTCTGTAAGTGTAGAAGCGAAAGAAGAAAATCCATTATATATTGCAAAAATGGTTAAAAACGTAAAAATTGGTCCATCACCAATGTGGATGCAAACGCGCCTTATGGCAGCTGGCATTCGTCCAATTAGCAATGTAGTTGATATTACAAACTACATTTTAATGGAATACGGTCAACCGTTACACGCATTCGATTACGATAAATTAGGTTCAAAAGAAATCGTTGTTCGTCTTGCAAAAGAAGGCGAAAAAATTGAAACGTTAGATGATCAAGAGCGTACGTTACAAGATCACCATCTTGTAATTACAAACGGAACAAAAGCTTTAGCTGTTGCTGGTGTAATGGGCGGAGCAGATTCTGAAGTTACAAATGAGACAGTAAACGTTCTAATTGAATCTGCATACTTTGCAGGTCAAACCGTGCGCCGTACATCAAAAGACTTAGGTCTTCGCAGTGAATCAAGTGCACGTTTCGAAAAAGGAATCGATCCAACGCGTACGTTTGAAGCAATTCAACACGCAGCTGCTTTAATGGCGAAATACGCTGGCGGAGAAGCACTTGAAGGTGTAGTAGAAGCTGATAACTTACAAGTACAAGAGCGTACAGTATCTGTTACTGCTGAAAAAGTAAACCGTGTATTAGGTACAAATATTTCTGCAAGTGAAATGGGTACAATGTTCACAAACTTGAAGTTCCCATTCACAGAAGTAGAAGGAACATTCCATGTGAATGTACCAGCACGTCGTCCTGATATTACAATTTCAGAAGACTTAGTAGAAGAAGTAGGCCGTCTATACGGTTATGACCACATTCCAGTTACATTACCTTCTGGAACAATGACTCGTGGTAAATTAACATCAGCACAAACGAAACGTCGTAAAGTACGCCGCTTCTTAGAAGGTGCTGGTTTATATGAAGCAATCACGTATTCGTTAACAAGTGCTGACAAAGCGAAACAATATATGGTTGAGCCAAACGAAAAGGCGCCTGTAAATCTTGCACTTCCAATGAGTGAAGAGCGCAGCCAACTTCGTTTAAGCCTAGTGCCACAATTGTTAGAAGCAGTTTCATACAACGTTGCACGTAAAAACGACAGCGTTGCTTTATACGAAGTAGGCTCTATCTTCTTACCGACAGAAGCAGGAGAACTTCCGAAAGAAGAACAACATCTTGCAGGTGTTATGACAGGTCTTGCTCTTCACCATGCATGGCAAGGTGAGAAAAAAGTAGTAGACTTCTTCGTTGTGAAAGGTGTACTAGAAGGACTATTCGACGTACTTGGCGTTTCAAACCAAATCACATATGCACCAGCAAAACGTGAAGGTATGCACCCAGGTCGTACAGCTGACATCGTATTAGATGGCGAAGTAATTGGTTTCATCGGTCAATTGCACCCAGAAGCAGAAAAACAATTAGATGTGAAAAATACATTCGTATTCGAACTATCTCTTGTAAAAGTATTCGGTGCAGACGCTGAAGAAACTTACTACGCAGCAATTCCACGTTTCCCATCTATGACACGTGACATGGCTGTTGTCGTAACGAAAGAAACAAAAGCTGGCGAAATGAAGCAAGTTATTGCTGAAGCTGGTGGAGAACTTCTGAAAGACGTAACACTATTTGACTTATACGAAGGTGAAAAAATGGAAGAAGGCAAGAAATCACTTGCATTCTCTATGACTTACTTCGATGCAGAACGTACGTTAACAGACGAAGAAGTAACAGAAGCACACAACCGTGTATTAACAACGGTAGAAGAGAAATTTGGTGCGGAGTTACGTAAGTAATAAGAAATTGCCGGATTTATTCCGGCAATTTTTTTATGGCACGATTGTCGAAAAGTGTCGGTAGGTCGATATTCTATGTCGAACCGCCGATATATTTAAAGTTACGGTTGATATATTATGAAAATCGCTGATATATTTGGAGTTACGGTTGATATATTTTAAAAATCGCCGATATATGTTTTGGCGTCTTGCATCTTTCTCTCGAATGTAGTACATTAATTTTAGTTTAACAAAATGAAAGACGATGATAAGGAAAAGTAGTATATACTATAATCCAAAGCGAGTCAGGGACGGTGAGAGCCTGATGAGGCGGTATATGTGAAGAACACCTTGGAGTTGCTAACCGAAATTGAATCTTGTATTCAAGAGTAGACTTAGACGGGAATCCGGCCTGTTACAAACCGGGAAGTATGTATTACATACGAGTTAAAGTTGGTCTTTATGACAAATTGGGTGGTACCGCGAAGTTTAACCTTTCGTCCCTTTATGGATGAAAGGTTTTTTTGTATTTAAATATATCAGCAAAGGAGAATTTCACTATGGAAAACACATTAGTAAAAAGTCTGTATAGAGATACAGATAAATACGCAGGTCAAACAGTACAAGTATCAGGGTGGATTCGTAACTTACGTGATTCAAAAGCATTTGGTTTCATCGAATTAAACGACGGTAGCTTCTTCAAAAGCGTTCAAATCGTTTTCGATACAGAGTTAGAAAACTTCAAAGAAATTGCAAAACTTCCGCTTAGCTCTTCAGTTAAAGTAGAAGGTAAAGTAATTGCAACGCCTGGAGCGAAGCAACCATTTGAAATTAAAGCAGAAAAAATTGATATCGAGGGCTTATCAGATTCTGATTACCCACTTCAAAAGAAACGTCACACGTTTGAATACTTACGTACAATCGCTCACTTACGTCCAAGAACGAATGCATTCTCTGCAACGTTCCGTGTACGTTCTGTTGCAGCATTTGCGATTCACCAGTTCTTCCAAGAGCGTGGATTCGTACATGTTCACACACCAATCATCACTGGTAGTGATACAGAAGGTGCAGGCGAAATGTTCCGCGTAACAACGCAAGATTTAAACAACGTACCAAAAGGCGAAGACGGACAAGTTGATGAATCAAAAGACTTCTTCGGCAAAGAAACAAACTTAACAGTAAGTGGACAGCTGAACGCTGAAGCTTATGCATTAGCATTCCGTGACGTATACACATTCGGACCTACATTCCGTGCAGAAAACTCAAACACAACTCGCCACGCTGCTGAGTTCTGGATGGTTGAGCCTGAGATTGCATTCGCTGAATTAGGCGATGTAATGGATCTTACAGAAGATATGCTGAAATATGCAATGAAATACGTACTAGAGCATGCACCAGAAGAAATGGAATTCTTCAACAGCTTCGTTGATAAAACAGTTCTAGAGCGCATGAACAACGTAATCAACTCGGACTTCGGTCGTATCACATATACAGAAGCAATTAAAGTGCTTCAAGAGTCAGGTGCTGACTTCAAATACCCAGTAGAATGGGGTATTGACTTACAAACAGAGCACGAAAGATACTTATCAGAAGAAATCTTCAAACGCCCTGTATTCGTAACAGACTATCCAAAAGACATTAAAGCGTTCTACATGCGTATGAATGAAGATGGAAAAACAGTAGCTGCTACTGACCTTCTAGTTCCTGGCATCGGCGAATTAATCGGCGGAAGCCAACGTGAAGAAAGAATGGACGTTTTAGTAGACAGAATTAAAGAATTAGGTATGAACGAAGAGGACTACTGGTGGTACTTAGAACTTAGAAAATACGGCGGTACAAAACACGCTGGATTCGGTCTAGGTTTCGAGCGCTTCCTAATGTACATCACTGGTATGGCTAACATCCGTGACGTAATTCCATTCCCAAGAACTCCAGGTTCTTCTGAATTCTAAAATGTGAAAAAAGCGAGAGGCTTTCCTCTCGCTTTTTATTTTGCATAGTTTATTGCCCCATAGCAAAAAGTAACGCGAAGGGGTGAATATAAATGAGTAAAAAAGTGAAAAAAGATCATTCAAGATCAAGCCTTGGTTCTCCAGAAGTAGAAGGACAAGGAACGACGACACATGAAACGGGTTCTCATAAAGTATCTTCATCAAATAAGAAGCAGAAACGAAGCTAACATAAAAAGGGAGAGTCTTGGTGGCTCTCCCTTTTTGTGTATTATATCTTGTTATCATGAATCTCTTTTGTAATGGTATCTACATCTTTGTCTAATCGATCTAAATAGAAAAACCACAGTAAGCTCATGAACACGTAATAGATGGCCATCACACCAAGACTATCAGATATATTTTCGAATGTGGATTTAGTAGTGAAAAAAGCTCCCCAAATGATAGAAATAGTGAGGTAAGAAAGTGGGCCCACGAGGTGTACGAAAACATATAATAACTTTTTAATTTTTACAGCGTTCATATGAATTCCCTCCTTATGTAAACAATCTTTTTCTTCTAATCATAAACTCAAGTTCCTCACAGAAGTGTTGTAGTTTTACTGGATTATGTATTAACAACCGGGCATCGTGTTTCCCGATAAATCTTCGAATCCGAAAGTTTAATAAGAAAGACCGGCCGTAACGCTCTATTAAATCGTTGAATGCTGGTTGTTCACTTAGTAGCTGAATGTTTTCTCTAATTTCAAACTGTCTTTCGTGTGGATCACCTAGTAAAATATTTAGAATCATTTGTAGAAGTAGCAATGGGAATCTCCTCCTGCGTTAGAATAATCTGTATATTTAAATTTTAACAAAAATATAAGGTTAATAGTAGAGTGAAACAAAAAACAGGAGTTTGTAGGCTCCTGTTTTTGTCGATACTATTTTAGTAAGCGAAACGCTTTCTCCGTATTAGCGAAATGCAGTTTCACAAACTCAGGTAATCGTTCTTTACCAAGCTTTTGAATTAATTTAGCAGCGGCGATATCGACTTGTTTACCGGCACCTTTTGGAAGTGGCATACCAGCTTTTTTGCTTAGCTCGTCAAACTGTTTTACGAATGAGTAACGAGCTAAAATAGAAGCAGCGGCTACTGCTAAATGAACGCTTTCACCTTTCGTTGCGAAGTAAACATTTTCACGCTGTACCTGTTTTTGTTTTGCTAAATATTTGTAGTATGTATCAGGTTGTGTGAATTGATCGATTAAGACGCCTTCAGGTTTTGTAGGTGCGATCTTTGCTAATAAGTTTGTAATAGCTTTATTATGTAGTAAAGCTTTTAACTTACCTTGGTTGTTTCCTTTATCAAATAGCTCGTTATATTTTTCGTTATGAAGGACAAGAGAGCTATAAGGAACAACGTGTAGAAGTTGTTTCGCAATGGCAGTAATTTGATGGTCATTTAAGTTTTTAGAGTCTTTTACACCAAGTTCTTTTAGTAGTGGAATTTGCTTCGCATCCACATATACAGCAACTACTGTCATCGGTCCGAAGAAATCACCAGTACCAACTTCATCTGACCCTACGATAGACATTGTACCGATGGAAGCAGGCGGTGCATAACGGTGTGAATCAACAGATCTTTTTACAGCTGTTTTCGGTGTTTGAGAGACAGTTTGCCAACGGGCAGCTTCTGCTTCAGCACGTCCACCTTGGAACATTACTTTTCCAGATTTATACGCTGTAATTGTGCAAGATGGTACTTTTGCCATGAAGATTCCGCCTTGTGGAATTTTTGGGCTAAGCGAATGTTTATATTGTTGTTTCATGTCTTCAATTACTGTAGAATTTGTTTGAATTACGATAGAATTTGACATAATGGTCACCCCTTTTTTTATATTGTTATTTTTATCATATCGGATTGTTCTTTCTGTTTCCATATTATGAAGGTTCATGGTATGATAAACTTTAGGATTCTGTACGTGATTGGAGGCCGGTGAGTTGTCACAACAAAAGGGAAAGAAAAGTCGAATTAATGTAGAAATCTATGGTCAGCAATATTCAGTTGTTGGCGATGAAAGTACAAGTCATATCCGCATGGTAGCAGCGATTGTGGATGATAAAATGCGCGAACTCAATGCCAAGAATCCTTCGCTTGACACGAGTAGACTAGCGGTATTGACGGCGGTAAACGTCATACACGATTACATAAAATTAAAAGAAGAACATGAGAAATTGAAAGAAAGTATGACAAAAAAAGGAATGGAATAACATGATTGATATTATTATCATTTTACTGCTTGTTATGGGATTTTTCCTCGGCTTACGCAGAGGGTTTATTCTGCAACTTGTAAAGTTAACAAGCTTTATTATCGCATACCTTGTTGCATACTGGTACTGTAAAGATTTAGCGCCAGCACTTGCGAAATTTATTCCGTATCCATTTGATAAAAACGTATCTGTTCCAGAATGGATTGATGCAAATAATATTGAAACAGTATTTTATCAAGCGCTTGCGTTTATCATATTGTTTATTATTACAAAAATCGCACTTTCATTACTTGGTAATTTGTTAAATATGTTTGCAGAAATACCGGTTTTAAAGCAAGTCAATGCGTTTGCGGGGGCAATCCTCGGATTTTTAGAAGTGTATATTATTTTGTTTGTTTTAATTATCGTTGGAAACATTCTTCCGATTGAACAACTACAAACACCATTACAACAATCATCAATTAGCAAAATAATTGTAGACGATACACCTATTCTCTCTGAAAAGGTGAAGGAACTATGGCAGACAGGTAGCAGAGTATAACTTCTCTTTTTTCGGAAAGAGGAGTTTTTTTCTATGAAAGAAAGGCGGGGCAATGATGAAAGTAAATAAAAAACAAGTTATTAAATTATTAGAGACAATCGGCCTGTTTATGGAACTAAAGGGCGCGAATCCATTTAAAATATCTGCATTTCGTAAAGCGGCAGCAGCATTAGAAAGTGATGATCGTAGTCTTTCTGAGATTGAAGATTTCACGAAGATTCCGGGCATTGGAAAAGGAACAGCAGCAGTTATTCAAGAATATATAGAATCGGGAACATCTGAAGTATTACAAGAGCTTGAACAAGAAGTGCCGAGTAGCTTATTGCCGTTATTAAAATTGCCAGGCCTTGGTGGTAAAAAGGTAGCTAAGTTATATAAAGAACTTGGTGTCGTTGATATGGAATCGCTAAAAGCGGTGTGTGAGGAAAATAAAGTACAAGCTTTAGCAGGTTTCGGTAAGAAGACAGAAGAGAAAATATTAGAAGCAATCGATCAAGTAGGGTCTCGTCCAGAGCGTTTACCAATCGCGATGGTATTGCCTATTGCCGGGGAAATAGAGGAGAAATTGTCGAATATTGCTGAAGTAATTCGTTTCTCTCGTGCTGGTAGTTTGCGCCGTGTTCGTGAAACGGTGAAAGATTTAGATTTTATCATTGCAACGACAGAACCAGCAGCAGTACGTGAGCATTTACTGCAATTTGATAATATGATTGAAGTAATCGCGAGCGGAGATACGAAAGTTTCTGTTCGTCTTCAATATGAATATGATATTTCAATTGATTTCCGTTTAGTAAAACCAGAAGAATTTATTACAACTCTTCACCATTTCACAGGATCAAAAGACCATAACGTAAAAATGCGTCAAATCGCAAAAGATAAAGGCGAGAAAATTAGTGAGTACGGTGTAGAAAATTTAGAAACAGGTGAAGTGAAGACATTTGAAACAGAAGAGGAATTCTTTGCTCATTTCGGACTGCCGTTTATCCCGCCAGAAGTGCGTGAAGATGGAAAAGAAATTGAATTAATTAAAGAGTATCCAAACTTAATTCAGTTCTCTGATATACAAGGTGATTTACATATGCATACAACGTGGAGTGACGGTGCTTTTTCAATTGAGGAAATGGTACAGGCATGTCGTGCTCGTGGTTATAAATTTATGGCAATTACCGACCACTCTCAATATTTAAAAGTAGCGAATGGTTTAACGAAAGAGCGCCTTCGCGAGCAAGCGAAAGAAATTGAACGCATGAATGAAAAGTATCCAGACATTACAATTTTACGCGGAATTGAAATGGATATTTTACCGGATGCCTCGCTTGATTTTGATGATGAAGTATTAGCAGAATTAGATTACGTCATCGGAGCGATTCACTCTAGCTTCTCACAAGACCGTGAAACGATTATGAAACGTCTTCGTGCTGCGCTAGAGAATAAGCATGTCACGATGATTGCTCATCCGACAGGACGTCTTCTTGGACGACGCGCAGGCTATGATGTAGATATAGATTTATTAATTGAACTCGCAAAAGAAACAAATACAGTTTTAGAATTAAATGCGAATCCAAACCGTCTAGATTTAAGCGCGAAATTATTAAAACAAGCACAAGATGCTGGTGTAAAAGTAGCGATTAATACGGATGCTCATACGCTTGAAATGTTAGAAGATATGGAAACAGGTGTAGCAGCAGCACGTAAAGGTTGGATTCAAAAAGATAACGTGATTAATACGTGGGATATTGAACGTTTATTAGACTATATTAAACGTAATAAGTAACACAAGGGGGACCTGCAACATGTTAGAAAGAACGTTGCGTGTATTAGAATACAATAAAGTAAAAGAACAATTACTTGAACATACAGCTTCTTCACTTGGTCGTGATAAAGTGAAGCATTTAGTACCGAGCACAGATTTTGAAGAAATTGTAGAGATGCAAGATACAACGGATGAAGCAGCGAAAGTCATTCGTTTAAAAGGTAGTGCACCATTAGGTGGTATTACGGATATTCGCTCAAATGTGAAGCGTGCAAAGATTGGAAGTATGTTAAGCCCAAATGAACTACTTGATATTGCCAATACGATGTATGGTAGTCGTAATATGAAACGTTTCATTGAAGATATGGTTGATAATGGTGTCGAGCTTCCAATTTTAGAAACGCATGTCGCTCAAATTGTATCTTTATATGATTTAGAAAAGAAAATTACAAATTGCATCGGTGATGGTGGTGAAGTAGTCGATAGCGCAAGTGATAAACTGCGTGGTATTCGTACTCAAATTCGTACTGCGGAAAGCCGCATTCGTGAAAAGTTAGAAAACATGACGCGTTCTTCCAATGCGCAAAAGATGCTGTCTGACTCGATTGTAACGATTCGTAACGAACGTTACGTAATCCCAGTAAAACAAGAATACCGCGGCGTATATGGCGGTATTGTTCACGATCAATCTGCTTCTGGACAAACGTTATTTATTGAACCGCAAGTCATTGTAGAATTAAATAACGCACTGCAAGAAGCACGTGTGAAAGAAAAACAAGAAATCGAGCGCATCTTATTGATGTTAACAGAAGAAGTGGCAGTAGAAGCGGATATCGTTTTATCAAACGTAGAGGTAGTTGCAAATCTTGATTTCATCTTTGCGAAAGCTTTCTATGCGAAGCGTATTAAAGCAACGAAACCAATCGTAAACAACGAGCGTTACATGGATTTAAGACAAGCACGCCATCCGCTTATTGATCCAGAAATTATCGTGCCAAATAACATTATGTTAGGTAAAGATTTCACGACAATTGTTATTACAGGACCGAATACAGGTGGTAAAACAGTTACGCTGAAAACAGTTGGTATTTGTGTATTAATGGCGCAATCTGGCCTTCACATTCCAGTAATGGATGAGTCAGAGATTTGTGTATTTAAAAACATCTTTGCTGATATCGGTGATGAGCAATCGATTGAACAAAGTTTAAGTACGTTCTCCTCACATATGGTGAACATTGTTGATATTTTAGAAAAAGCTGATTTTGAAAGCTTAGTTTTATTCGATGAATTAGGTGCTGGAACAGACCCACAAGAAGGGGCTGCACTTGCAATTTCAATTTTAGATGAAGTATGTAATCGCGGTGCTCGCGTTGTTGCTACGACGCATTACCCAGAATTAAAAGCATACGGATATAACCGTGAACAAGTAATTAATGCGAGCGTTGAGTTCGACGTGAACACGTTAAGCCCAACGTATAAATTATTAATCGGTGTACCAGGACGTAGTAATGCCTTTGAAATCTCGAAACGCCTTGGATTATCTGATCGCGTGATTGATCAAGCTCGTAATCACATTAGTACAGATACAAACAAAATTGAAAATATGATTGCGAAGTTAGAAGAAAGTCAAAAGAACGCAGAGCGTGACTGGAACGAAGCAGAAGCACTTCGCAAGCAATCTGAAAAATTGCATCGCGATTTACAACGTCAAATCATTGAATTTAACGAAGATCGTGATGAACGATTATTAAAAGCGCAAAAAGAAGGGGAAGAAAAAGTCGAAGCTGCAAAGAAAGAGGCAGAAGGCATTATTCAAGAACTTCGTCAATTGCGTAAGGCACAGCTTGCAAACGTGAAAGATCACGAGCTAATTGAAGCGAAGAGCCGTCTAGAAGGCGCAGCGCCAGAGCTTGTGAAGAAACAAAAAGTAAACGTGAAAAACACTGCGCCGAAACAACAGTTACGCGCAGGTGATGAAGTAAAAGTACTAACATTCGGTCAAAAAGGTCAACTACTTGAAAAAGTAAGTGATACAGAGTGGAGCGTACAAATCGGTATTCTGAAGATGAAAGTAAAAGAGTCTAACATGGAATACATTAATACGCCGAAGCAAACAGAGAAAAAAGCAGTTGCAACAGTAAAAGGTAGAGACTACCACGTTTCATTAGAACTTGACCTTCGTGGTGAAAGATTTGAAAATGCAATGGTGCGCGTCGAGAAATATTTAGACGATGCCCAGCTTGCAAGCTATCCACGCGTTTCAATCATTCACGGTAAAGGAACAGGAGCACTTCGCCAAGGTGTACAAGATTACTTGAAGAAGCACCGAGGTGTGAAAAACTTCCGTTACGGTGACATGGGCGAGGGAGGCCTAGGCGTAACAGTTGTCGAATTAAAATAGAAAACAACGAAACAAAGGGGAAACCATTATATGTTTATGGACAAACTTGCAAAAGTATTGTTAGCTTGTTGCGGAATATTTTTGGTGATTGGGGTTATTTATTTAGTTGTTTTTGCGAAGTAAACGAGCGTCAATCGTGGCATAATGATATTGCCATAGATTGACGCTTTTAATATATGTGAAAAGGAATAAGCTATGAAAATCAACCAATACATAAGCGAAGCAAATTCTTGCTCAAGACGTGAAACAGACCGCACCATTAAAGCAGGACGTGTGGCTATTAACGGTGAAATATGTACGCACGGTGCACTTGTTAATGATGGTGATGTTGTAACGATTGATGGACAGGTTCTTGCAAAAGAAGAGAAAGAAAGGGTATATATCGCCTTTCATAAACCAGTTGGTATTACTTGTACAGCAGCCGATCATATTGAAGATAATATTATTGATTATATCAATTATCCAGAGCGGATCTTTCCTGTTGGGCGATTAGATAAAGCATCGGAAGGACTAATATTATTAACGAATGACGGCGGGATTGCGAATCAAATTTTACATGGTGATCATGAGCACGAGAAAGAATATGTTGTCACTGTCGATAAGCCGTTTACAGATTGGTTTATTGATGAGATGTCTAGCGGTGTAAAGATTAAAGATGGAATGACGAAGCCATGTAAAGTAACGAGAGTGGATCAATCTACATTTCGGATCGTTTTAACGCAAGGAATGAACAGACAAATTCGTAGAATGAGCCGCGCTTTCGGGTTTACTGTAATAAAGTTAAAGCGGGTTCGTATTATGAATGTAGAGATAAATGGACTGGAATCTGGAAAGTGGCGGGATATTACAGCTAAAGAATTAGAAATATTAATAGGACAGTTATAGGGAGGAAAAATTTTCTCCCTATATTTTTTTGTCAGAAAAAATAAAACTATTGATTTTTTAAAAAATAGCCCATATAATAAAAAACAACAAGTTTCGACAAGATATTTTATAAAAGTAATGATGAGGACATGAGTTGTTTTTGACGATTCTCAGAGAGGGGAGCCTAGGCTGTGAGCTTCCTAATACGGAAAGACAAACTTACCACCTCTAAACTTCAAGAGTGAACTGCATGATGCATTGTAATTCTTGGCGGATAAAACCGTTATCAATTTACACGAGCTATAAAATGAGCTTATTTTGCTATAAATTCATTTTATTAGAATAAGGGTGGAACCACGATTTCAACACTCGTCCCTTTGTTAGGGACGGGTGTTTTTTGCGTTCTTTTACGGGGAAGTATGCTTGAAAGAGGACATATGACGGATTTTGATTCAGAATATTTTGTTAATAAAACATTTAGGAGGTTAGTAGAAATGAAATCATCTTTAAAGTTTTCTGAGATGTTTGCAATAAGTTTAATGTTATTTGCACTATTTTTCGGTGCAGGTAATATGATTTTCCCGCCAGCGTTAGGACAAGGTGCTGGAACAGATGTATGGATTGCGTTGTTTGGTTTTATCGTAACAGGTGTTGGGTTGCCTTTATTAGGAGTTATCGTTATCGCTCTAAAGGGAGATATTAATGAATTAGCAGGACGTGTGCACCCTATATTCGCATTAGTTTTTATCACTGCAATTTATTTATGTTTAGGCGTATTCGTAAGTGTTCCACGTACAGGAACTGTTGCTTATGAAATGAGTGTTGCACCGTTTTTACCAAGTGAGATAGCTGGTCAATCGTATCCACTTGTTATCTTTACATTCATTTTCTTTGCCGTAACTTTCTATTTAGCTTTAAACCCATCGAAATTAGTGGGCCGCATCGGTAAAGTATTAACTCCGATTTTATTAGCTGTTATTGCAATTATTGTAGTGAAAGCACTTATTACACCAATTGGAGAATTTGGTGCACCGACAGAAGCATATAGTGCTCCGCTCTTTAAAGGCTTTATTGATGGATATTTAACTTTAGATGGACTTGCAGCACTAGTATTCGGGAATGTTGTTATTAACGCTTTAAAAGCAAAAGGTGTTACAAATAAGAACAGCATTGCGAAAGTAACAATCTTTGCAGGATTTATTGCAGCGCTCGGTTTACTACTTGTCTATTTAGCGCTTGCTTACCTGGGAGCTTCTAGTGTATCTCTTGGAATGGGAGCAAATGGGGGAATTATTTTAACAAACGTTGTAAATCATTTATTTGGTAGCTACGGCACTCTATTACTAGGAATCGCAATTTCAGCAGCATGTTTAACAACTTCTGTAGGTATTGTGGCAGCTTGTGGAGAATATTTCTCTTCCTTACTACCAAAGCTTTCTTATCAAAAAGTCGTTTTCATTTTCTGTATATTAGCATTTATGGTAGCGAATCTTGGATTAACTCAGTTAAATGCATTAGCATTACCGATTTTAATTGCAATTTACCCAATTGGTATCGTGCTGATTGTATTATCACTTGTTGAAAACTATATTCGTCTTCCTTTAGTAATGTATGTAGGTGGTATTGTAGGAGCATTCATGATCAGTTTCTTTGATGGATTGCACAATGCGAATCTTCAAATTGCGGCATTAGTACCTATTTTAAATAAAGTTCCGTTATATAGTGTAGGGATTGGTTGGTTAGTTCCTGCTCTAGTAGGTATTGTAATTGGATATGTCATTTCTTTGTTTCAAAAGCAAGAAGTTGCTGTAGAAAAATAGTGAAAAGAGGCTTTCTATGAAAGAAAGCCTCTTTTTTTGTAGAAAAAATTGCATATAGGGAAATTTAGATATTAAAAATTTTATACGTAATATAGTTGACAAAAAAATTAGCATTAGGCTAAGATTGACTTAGTTGTGGAAATATTGGAAGGAAAGTGAGGAGTGAAAGGTATAAGGTTTTCTATAACGATATCATTTTGTAGATAGAGGTGATAGAGTACGAGAATGGTGAATGTTATTTTTTTTGAGTTGCATTGAGAATGATAATCAACGAAAGAGATAGGGACTTATGTGAAAATATGAATCGCTCTTTATAAGGAAT
Organism: Bacillus sp. Brlt_9; assembly: GCF_051948935.1. Classification (NCBI taxonomy): domain Bacteria; kingdom Bacillati; phylum Bacillota; class Bacilli; order Caryophanales; family Bacillaceae; genus Bacillus; species Bacillus sp. Brlt_9. The sequence goes on from NZ_JAYJLO010000002.1 coordinate 315,496, forward strand.
AGAGAGGGATATTATTTTTAACATGTAGTGAGAATGATAATCAATAATATCTACATTACATAAATAAATTACAATTAAATAGTGATAGAGGATTATTATTTTTTTCTTGTAAAATGAGAATAATTATCATTTTCAAAAAAGTATGGATGAAGGATAAACGAGGAGGAAGTAAGCCAAATGAGAAAGATTTCTGTATTACCCGCTTTTATTATAACGTTCGTATGTATGCTAGCTTTTCTTGTCATGCCATATGGGAAAGTTTCAGCGCAACTAGCTGACGGTACGTATGATATTAACTATGTCATTCAAAAAGCGGAAAATGATTCAGCTTCAATGGCAAATGATTATTTTGAAAAACCAGCTAAGTTAGTTGTAAAAAATGGTGAAATGAGAGTACAAATTCCGATGAATCATAGTGCTTGGATTACAGAATTTAAAGCACCTGAGAATGGGAATTTTGTTGATGCAAAAGTTGTTAGTAAAGATGAATCAGCAGATAAAAGAACGGTAGAGTTTAAAATAGACGACTTATCTAAACCAGCAGCTGCAAAAATTCATGTTGTTGTACCAAATGTAAATTATGATCATAATTACACAATTCGCTTTGCGTTTGATGCAAACGTAAAAGCGGTAGGTGGAGAAAATAAAGCAACTACTGTAACAAAGAATAATGATCAAACAAAAACAGATACAAAAGTAAAAGAAGAAGTGAAGAAAGAAGAGAGTAAAGAAGCAAATAAAGAGGCGAACAAAGGAACAAATGAAAGTGGTAAAGCTGAAAAAACAGATAACCCAAAAACAGGCGATGAAGCACGCATCGGATTATTTGCAGCGTTAATTCTTATTTCAGGTGTTTTCTTAATTCGTAAAGTGAAGTTAAGTAAATAAATATTTTGAAAGGCGATGAATATATGTTTAAACAATTTAAAATGATTATTGCCGTATTTGCTGTTTTATTTACGTTTATAGCAACACTAGGTTTACAAGAGGCGAAGGCTGCTACAAAATTGGCTGATGGAAAGTATAATATTGCTTTTACTGTATGGAAAGGCGATAAAGATGAATCATCTAGAATGAATAATTATTTTGAAAGTCCGGCAACATTAACAGTTAAAGATGGAAAACAATATGTTTCATTCAAAGTGAAAGATAGTACTTCTATTAAAAGTTTACAAGTAGAAAAAAATGGTCAACTTGTAGAAGCTACTGTGTTAAGTGAAAATACAAAAGAGAATACTAGAGTTGTAGAATTTGAAGTTGCTGACTTGTCAAAAAAACTAAATGGCAAGGTGAAAATTAATATTCCAATTATTAATTATAATGCTTCATATGATATTCGTTTTGTATTTGATGGGAACAGTGTTAAATAAATACAAAATTTTCAAAAGGGAGAGTCGTTCCATTGAACAGGTATGTAAAAATTATTGTTGCTATGTTTTTAATGGTATTTACATTCGTATCAACATTACAACCACTTGCAGTTCAAGCAGCAAGTCAACTAGCTGACGGTGAATATTCAATCGGTTTCAAAGTTCTTAAGGATACATCAGATGAAGAATCTATGATGAATCAATACTCTGTAAGTCCAGGAACTTTAAAAGTGAAGGATGGGAAGAAGAAGGTATCCTTTACGTTAGAACATAGTTCATGGATTACAAAGTTTGAAACAGAAAAAAGTGGCCAGTTTGTTGCGACAAATGTAATTAGTGAAGATAAAGAAAAAGATACAAGAGTAGTAGAATTTGAAGTGAATGATGTAGAGAAAGTATTAAATGCGAAAGTAAAAGTAGACATAGATTTTTTAAATTATCATCATGACTATGATGTGCGTATTGCATTTGATCAAAATAGCATTACACCAATTCATGTAGAAAAACCAGATGAAAAAGAGGACCCAGCTAATAAGCCAGATCCTAATGAAACTACGGATCCAAGTCAGAAGCCCGACCAAAAGCCTGACCCAGATCAACAACCAAATTCTAACACAATTAAAGATGGAGAGTACAGTATTCCATTTAAAGTGTTAAAAAATCAAACAGATGAAGAATCTAAGATGAATACTTACATGGTAAATCCAGGAGTATTAAAAGTAGAAAACGGTAAGAAAAAGGCAATTGTAACACTAACAAGTAGTTCATTAATTAAAAATTTCCAAACGGAAAAAGATGGCGCATTTGCTGATGCAAAAGTAGTGAGTGAAGATAAAGAAAAAGATACAAGAATAGTAGAATTTGAAGTAGATGATTTATCTAAGAAGTTAAATACAAAAGTATTTATCGAAATGGCATCAAGAAACTATAAGCAAACACATGAGGTACAACTTCAATTTAATCAAGATAAACTTGAGCCAATTAAAAATGAAGAGAAACAACCGGAAGTTGAAACAATTAAAGATGGAGAGTACAGCATTCCATTTAAAGTGTTAAAAGATAAGACAGATGAAGAATCTAGAATGAAAGATAGTGTGGTAAGTCCAGCGGTATTAAAAGTAGAAAATGGTAAGAAAAAAGCACTTGTAACATTAAAAGATATCTCATCAATTAAAAATTTCCAAACAGAAAAAAACGGTGCATTTGTTGATGCAAAAGTAGTGAGTGAAGATGCAGAAAAAAATACAAGAATTGTAGAATTCGAAGTAGATGATTTATCTAAAAAAATAAATACAAAAGTATTTATTGAAGTGGCATCAAGAAATTATAAACAAACACATGAGTTACAACTTCAATTTAATCAAGAAAAACTTGAGCAAATTAAAGACGAAGAGAAACAACCAGACGGTGATAAAAAACCAGAAGTAGAGAAGCCGAATGTTGAAACAATTAAAGATGGCGAATACAGCATTAACTTTAAAGCGTTAAAAGATCAAACCGATGAACTTTCAATGATGAACACATATACGAAAAGTCCAGGTGTGTTAAAAGTAAAAGATGGTAAGAAGTATGTGTCATTTACGTTAACGAATAGTGCTTGGATTACAAAGTTTGAATTCGAGAAAAATGGTTCGTTTATTGATGCAAGTGTATTAAGTGAAGATAAGAAAGCTGATACACGCGTAGTGGAAGTGGAAGTAGGAGATTTATCAAAAAAATTAAATGCAAAAGTGAAAGTAGATATCGATTCAATGAACTACCATCATTTCTACGATATTCAATTTGCATTTGATAAAGATAGCATTCAGCCAGTAGACAACCAAGGTGGAAACAATAACGAAGGCGGAAACAACAACGAAGGCGGAAACGACAACCAAGGTGGAAACAATAACGAAGGCGGAAACAACAACCAAGGTGGAAACAATAACGAAGGCGGAAACAACAACCAAGGTGGAAACAATAACGAAGGCGGAAACAACAACCAAGGTGGAAACAATAACGAAGGCGGAAACGACAACCAAGGTGGAAACAATAACGAAGGTGGCAACAACAACCAGGACGATAACACAACCATTGATCCAAAAGCTCTTAAAGATGGTGAATATAGCATTGGTTTTAAAGTGTTAAAAGATAAAACCGATGAAATTTCGATCATGAACACATATACAAAGAATCCAGGTGTATTAAAAGTAAAAGATGGTAAGAAGTATGTATCGTTTACATTAAAGAATAGTGCGTGGATTACGAAGTTTGAGTATGAAAAAAATGGTTCTTTCGTTGACGCGAAAGCGCTAAGCGAAAACAAAGAGAAAAACACAAAGGTAGTAGAAATAGAAGTAGATGATTTATCAAAAAAATTAAATGCAAAAGTAAAAGTAGATATTGATGCGATGAATTACCACCATTTCTACGATGTTCAATTTGTATTTGATGAAAATAGTATTAAAGCTTTAGGTAACCAAGGCGGAAACAATAACGAAGGTGGAAATGACAACCAAGGCGGAAACAATAACGAAGGTGGAAATGACAACCAAGGCGGAAACAATAACGAAGGTGGAAATGACAACCAAGGCGGAAACAATAACGAAGGTGGAAATGACAACCAGGGCGGAAACAATAACCAAGGTGGAAACAATAACGAAGGCGGAGATAATAAGCCGAAAGTAATCGTTGATCCGAAAAATTTAGTAGATGGTCAATATGATATTCCATTTAAAGTGTTAAAAGATAAAACAAATGAGCTTTCAAAGATGCATGATTATACTGTACATCCAGCAAAATTAATCGTTAAAGATGGTAAAAAGTACATTGAGATGACGCTGAAAAATAGTGCGTGGATTACGAAATTCCAAACAGAAAAAGATGGTTTATTTGCTGATGCAAAACTAGTGAATGAAGATAAAAATGCAAATACAAGAGTAGTGCAATTTGAAGTAAGTGATTTATTTGCAAAATTAAATGCAAAAGTAAAAGTAGATATCAACGAAATGAACTACCACCATTTCTACGATGTCCAAATTCAATTTGATACAAACAATATTGGTGCATTAGGAACGATTAAAGAGGATCCAACAAAAGATCCGAAAAATGATCCGAACAATCCAGTGATTACACCGAAAGTAGATAATGTGAAAAAAGTAGATACGCCTGATTTTAACCGAAATGCAGATGATAAGAAGAAAAAAGAAGGCCAAAAAAATGATCCGAAAAAAGAGAAAAACTCAAAAACGGCAGATACAGCACAACTAGGTTTATACATGGTGCTACTGCTAGGGTCACTTGCTTTACTAGTTCGTAAATATAGAGCAGGTAGATTGTAATTTTTGGAGTCTTGATGCGTGTTCGTGTGCATCAAGACTTGTTTCATATTGTTTAGAAAGGAGTGGTGATTGAGAGTGAAGAAAATTGCTAGTGTACTAATGGCTATCATTTTATTAGTGAGTATAGCTGGATGCTCGGCGCCCAAAAAAGAAGCAGCAAAACAGGTGAAGAGTGAGAGTAAAGAGAGAATTGTTGCAACGACAGTTGCTGTTACTGAAATTATGGATGCGTTAGAAGTAGATTTAGTTGGTGTTCCGACAAGTACGAAAGATTTACCAAAGAGATATAAAGGTTTACCTGAAGTCGGGAATCCGATGAGTCCTGATATGGAAAAGGTAAAATCATTAAAGCCGTCAGAAGTATTATCTGTGACAACACTTGAATATGAATTAAAGCCAGTTTTTGATGGTGTAGGTATGAAAGCAAACTTTGTAGACTTAACTAGCTTAAAAAATATGCAGAATTCCATTAGTAATTTAGGTAAGCAATATGGGCGTGAAAAACAAGCTGAAGCAGTTGTAACGAAGTTAGATAATAAGATTGCAGATATAAAAAAAGCAGTAAAAGGAAAGAAAGAACCGACAGTACTTATTTTATTAGGTGTGCCGGGGAGTTATTTAGTAGCGACAGAGCATTCTTACATTGGAGATTTAGTGAAGCAATTAGGTGGTAAAAACATTGTACAAGGTGAGCAAGTAGAGTATTTAGCCTCTAATACAGAGTATTTAAAAAAAGCAGATCCAGACATTATTTTACGAGCAGCTCATGGTATGCCTGATGAAGTCGTAAAAATGTTCGATAAAGAATTTAAAACAAATGACATTTGGAAACACTTCGCTGCAGTTAAAAATAACCGTGTTTACGATTTAGAAGAGCGTTTATTTGGGACGACAGGTAATTTAGCAGCAATTGAAGCGTTAGATGAATTGAAAAAAATGATGTATCCGTGATGCATTTTAATATAAAGGAAGAGTGGAATGAATAAAAAAACTTGGAGTTTCCTCAGTGTTACTGCATTGCTTATTGTTATGACATCATTGTCAGCGATGAAAGGGAGTTTAGAAATAGGGATAGTGGACCTTGTACAAGGGATATTTACAGGGGCTAATGAAGACGTTGAAGTGATTAAAGATTTACGTTTCCCGCGTATTATTATTGCACTGTTCACTGGAGCAGCTCTTGCTGTTTCGGGTGTGCTTTTTCAAGCTGTTATGAAAAATCCACTTGCTGATGCTGGAGTAATCGGGATATCTTCTGGAGCAAGTTTTATGACGCTTGTTATTATTACGTTATTCCCGCAATTCTTTTTCTGGACACCGGTATTCGCCTTTTTAGGTGGTGCGTTTGCATGTTATCTCGTTTATGCATTCTCATGGAAGTCAGGGTTAAGTCCACTTCGCATTATTTTAGTGGGTATAGCGATTAATGCGATGTTCACTGGATTAAATGAATCGTTCATTACGATTTGCGGATATTTCATTAAGAGTATTAAGCAAACGACGACTTCTAACATAACGATGAAGACGTGGGGCGATGTAGAAATAATGGTTACGTATGGAACAATTGGTCTTATTCTTGCTCTGTTTGTAGGAGCTTGGTGTAACTTATTATCGCTACAAGATAAAACTGCGAAAAATTTAGGTTTGCACGTGACGAGAGTTCGTCTTATTATTTCTGCTATTGCAGTACTTTTAGCGGCGGTATCAACAGCGATTGCAGGAGTCATTGCTTTCGTTGGCTTACTTGTTCCGCACATTTCAAGACAGCTAGTTGGTTCAGACCATAAAGTGTTGATTCCATTTTCTGCACTTGCAGGAGCGTTATTAATTTTGACGGCGGATACGATTGGAAGGTTAATTGTGCCACCGAATGAAATTCCAGCAGCAACAATTATGGCGGTCATTGGTGGGCCATTCTTAATATTCTTGCTTAGAAAGAGTGATAAAGTTCATGGAAATTAAAAATGTAACCTTTTCATACGATAATGTAACAAATCGTTTAAAGTCTGTTAGTAGTGAAATAGAAATTGGAAAAATTACAACAATCATTGGTCCAAATGGTTGCGGGAAATCAACATTACTTGGTGTTATGTCTAGAAATCATGCTCCTAATAGTGGAGAAGTAATACTTGATGGGAAAGCGATTAGTGAGTATAAGCCGAAAGAGTTTGCTAGAAAGTTAGCTGTTGTCCATCAGCAAAATGAGGCACCAGCAGATATTACAGTGGAAAAACTAATAAGCTTTGGACGTATGCCATATAAAAATGTTTTTTCTTCGCAAACTGATGAAGATAGAGAAGCAATTGAGCGTGCACTAACATGTACGAACTTACAAAGTAAACGTGAAAAGCCAATTCATGCTTTATCGGGCGGAGAGAGACAGCGAGTTTGGATTGCGATGACATTAGCTCAAAGTACACCAATGCTTTTCTTAGATGAACCGACAACATATTTAGATATTTATTATCAGCTAGAAATATTAGAGTTAGTGAAAGAGTTAAATGAAGTGTATGGATTAACGATTGTAATGGTACTACATGATATTAATCAAGCTATTCGTTACAGTGATCATATTATTGTTATGAAAGATGGGGAGATTGTTACGAAAGGCAATCCTAATGATGTAATAACAGAAGAAATGGTTAAGGCAATATATGGTGTAGATGTCGTTGTAAAGCAAGATGAAGATACAGGGTTGTATATGGTCCCAATGGGAATTTAAAGGCTGAGCATAATCCGTTTTGAGGTGATAATTTGAATAGTAAGAAAGAACGGAAAAAGAATTCTTTTTTTCAACGAATACTTACAATTGTATTTTTAGGAATCTTTTTCTATTCAATGTATGAATTGGGTGGGATTTTCATGGATTATTATGAAAATCGTAAAGTAATGGCTGAAGCGCAACATATTTATAAGAGAAGTCCAATGGAAGAAAAATCAGAAGATGGGGAAGTACGTAAACAGTTTCAAGCTCTCCAAAAAATGAATCCAGAAATAGTTGGATGGATTACGATGGATGATACACAAATCAATTATCCAATCGTTCAAGCGAAGGATAATGATTACTATTTATTTCGTAATTACAAAGGCGAGGATATGAGAGCGGGAAGTATTTTTATGGATTATCGTAATGATGTGAAATCTCAAAATCGAAATACAATTTTATATGGTCATCGTATGAAGGACGGTTCTATGTTTGGAAGCTTAAAAAAGATGTTGGATGAAGATTTCTTCATGTCCCATCGTAAATTGTATTACGATACATTATTTGAAGGATACGATGTTGAAGTGTTTTCAGTATATACGACAACGACGGATTTTTATTACATTGAAACGGATTTTGAAAGCGATGCAGCGTATACAGCGTTCTTAAAGCAAATTCAAGATAAATCACTTTACAAAACGGATACGGAATTGGCGGCTAACGATGAAATTATAACACTTTCTACATGTGACTATGCGCTTGATCCGGAAGCAGGAAGGTTAGTTGTGCATGCGAAACTAGTAAAAAGACAGTAAATAAAAAAGTATAGAATATGAGAAGTGGTAACGCTCCTCATATTCTATACTTTAAAAAAGAGATATGTTTACTGTGCTGCAGCCATTGGCATACGTACAACTTTCACATCATAGTACGAGATTTTATTATCAAGAATATAATCTGGCATTCCACCTTGATGTGAGTGAGCAGCTTTAAATGCTGGGCTCTTCGTCCAACCTTGGAAATCTTCTTTTGCATTCCAGCGTGTGCTAATTGTTACTTCATCATAATCAACTGTATTTTGTGTTAGAAGCACTTCTAATCCTAAAAAGCCTGGCATTGTTTCGACTTGACCTACTTTATTAAAACGATCAATTAATTTATGTCCATTACCCTTTGTAATTTTAGCTGTATTTGTAACAATAATCATGTTTATTCCTCCTATTAAATGTAGCCTTTATTTTCGAGAACTCATATACATTAAATGATAATGAAAATCATTATCATTGTCAATGGTAAATGTGAAATATATAAGTATTTTTTCTATTATGTTGGAAAGTAAGAATTTCAGTTCGAAATGTAGTAAATAGGTGGCAGTTAAGCGAGAGAATGAGCGAGTTGTACTAGCAAAGCAATAATATGGTATAGTGAAACGAGGTTATTTTTTAGCCTCGTTTTTTATATGCTTCCTACGAATTAGAAAGCATGCAAATGGAAAGGAAGTTATTATATGAGATCAGAAGTAACTGTAAAAATAAAACCGAAATTTATAAAAGAAATTAAAAGTGGATATCCGCTTATTTTAAAAGATGCGATTCAAAATTTAAATGATGTTCAGGAAGAAGGAACAATCATTAAAGTGGTAGATGAGAAGAACCAATTCATCGGAAAAGGCTATTATGGAAAACAAAATAAAGGATACGGCTGGATTTTAACGAGAAAAGAGAGTGAACAAATTAATCAAACTTTCTTTGAAAGTAAAATAAAATCTGCCTTACATAAACGAAAGCAATTTTACAAATCAAGTGATACAACAGCATTCCGCGTCCTGAATGGTGAAGGTGATGGTCTTGGAGGCTTAATCATCGATTATTATGATGGCTATTATGTAGTAAGTTGGTATAGTGAAGGGATTTATACTTTCAGAGATGAGATTATTGCAGCTCTTCAAAAAGTAGCAAACTTTAAAGGGATTTATGAGAAAAAGCGTTTTGATACGAAAGGGAAATACATTGAAGGCGATGATTTCGTAGCAGGAGAGCGTGGTGAGTTCCCGCTTATCGTAAAAGAGAATGGTGTGAACTTTGCTGTTTATTTAAATGACGGGGCGATGGTTGGTGTATTTTTAGATCAGCGTAACGTTCGAAAACAAATTCGTGATAAGTATGCAAAGGGAAGAACCGTTTTAAATATGTTCTCTTATACAGGTGCTTTCTCCGTATTTGCAGCGCTTGGTGGAGCGAGCAAAACGACGAGTGTGGATCTTGCAAATCGTAGTTTAAGTAAAACGATTGAGCAGTTTAGTGTAAATGAAGTTGATTATGAAGCGCAAGATATTATTGTAGAAGATGTCTTTCTGTACTTCAAATATGCAGCGAAGAAAAAGATGAAATTTGATATGGTCGTACTTGATCCTCCAAGCTTTGCACGCTCAAAGAAATATACATTTAGTGCAGCGAAAGATTATAAAAACTTATTAAAAGAAACAATTGCCATTACAGAAAATAACGGGATTATCGTTGCTTCTACAAATTGTAGTGCGTTCGATATGAAAAAGTTTAAAGGCTTTATCGATACGGCATTTAAAGAAATGAATGGCAAATATAAAATATTAGAAGAACATTCTTTACCAGAAGATTTTCGTACCATTGATCAATTTAAAGAAGGAGACTATTTAAAAGTAGTTTTCATCGAGAAAATTAAAGGGTAATAAAGAAAAAGGAGCTCGCGTTTACTTGAGCTCCTTTTCTTATTGAACGATATTTTGTACTCTACCGACTTGCCCGTCTTGCAATCGTACTTTAATGCCATGCGGATGGGAAGGAGAGTTTGTTAAAATATCTTTTACAATTCCACGTGTTAGTTTGCCTGTGCGTTGATCTTGTTTTAATACAATATCAACTTCAAGGCCGGGTGCGATATTAGAACGTTTTTGACCGTTCATTTATACACCTGTACGTCTACGTTGGTTGTTTGTTTTCTTCGTTTGTTGGTTTTGTAATTTTTTTGTTTCTTGGCTTTGGTTTTTAGCATTTTGACCATTACCGTTCCCTTGCTTTTTCTTTGCAAGTTGTTCGCGCATTAAATCAGCTAAGCTTACTTTTTTGTTTTCTGACATGATAAGTCTCCTTTATATAAAGTTAATTATGAACAATCGTAGTGAATTTCATCATATCATTGTTAAGGAAGGAAGGGAAGTTGGTTTGAAAATTCATATAATTGTTTCCAGCATTCATTCGTTGCGATACAATTAAAATGCTAATGTTTGTAAAAAAGGGGATAGACATATGTCACATCATATTTTATTAGTTGAAGATGATATTTCAATTCAAGAGATGGTGGAAAAGTATTTAATAAAGGAAGGTTTTCAAGTTACGATTGCGTCTGATGGAGAAGAAGGCGTGAACACATATTTAAAAGGTTCATTTGATCTGATTATTCTCGACATTATGATGCCAAAGCTAGATGGCTTAGAGGTTGTGCGAATCATTCGAGAAAAAAGTGCCGTTCCGATTTTAATGATGTCAGCAAAAGATACAGATGTTGATAAGGCTGTTGGATTGGGACTTGGAGCGGATGATTACATTTGTAAGCCATTTTCTATGATTGAATTAGCTGCACGTGTAAAGGCAGGTATTCGGAGATCTACGAAATACTCGGCTACAGAATCAACAGAAGAAAAGATGATTCAAATTGGTGATCTAACAATTGATCCAATTAATTTTACCGTAGAAAAAAACGGGAAGTCTCTCAAACTTACTTTAAAAGAATTTGATATTTTAAAACTGTTCGTAAAAAATCAAAATCGTGTATTTACAAAAGCACAAATATATACGTTAGTTTGGAATGAAGAGTATTACGGTGATGATAACGTTATTAATGTTCATATGAGGAGATTGCGTGAGAAAATCGAAAGTGATCCATCTAATCCAGAATATATTAAAACGTTATGGGGCATTGGCTATAAGTTGGAAGTGATGTAATATGGTCAATTTGTTAATAGGTATTATTTTTATATTGTTATGTGTCATTTACATACAGTATAAAATGAGGAAAAACAGTAGCAAAAATTTACGATACACATATGAAAAATTAGAAAGTATTGTAAATGAACAAACAGGCGAGAAGTTACTCGTTATGACAGATGATCTAGAATTGCAAAAATTATTAGTGGCAATTAATCAATTATTAAATGCAAAACAGAAAACGAATGCAGATCATGCAAAAGTAGAAATTTCGATGAGAAAAATGCTTTCAAATATTTCACATGATTTAAAGACGCCACTAACAGTTATTCTTGGATATACAGAAATGTTAAATAAGGATAAAACGATGAATAAAGAAGAACAGCAAATATTACTTGAAAAGGTGCATGTGAAAACAATAGAAGTAATGGAACTGATTCATAAGTTTTTTGATTTAGCAAAACTAGAATCTGGTGACAAAGCAATCGAAATGACAAAAGTAAATATGAATGAAGTTTGTCGCGAGAAAATTTTATCTTTTTATGATTTAGTGACGACGAAAGGTTTTCAAGTTCATATTAATATACCAGAAAAAAATATATATGCACTTGGAAATGTAGAAGTATTAGGTAGAGTATTGAATAATTTAATATCAAATGCAATTACATATGGAGACGATGGAAAGACACTCGGTGTGAAGTTAAGAGATGATGAAACGAGTGTGTATATAGATATATGGGATACAGGAAAAGGAATTGATGAATCTCATATTGATAAAGTGTTTGAGCGTATGTACACACTTGAAGATTCCAGAAATAGATTGTACCAAGGAAGCGGTTTAGGGTTAACGATTACGAAAAGGCTTGTGGAAGCGATGGACGGAAAAATACATCTTTCTAGTAAGCCATATGAAAAAACGATTTTTACAGTTGTATTAAAAAAGATGCTGTTTTAGCTTGTAGAGGATTAGATTCTACAAGCTTTTTTTCAGCGTAAGGAATTTGTAAGGAACGGGTAAGAAAAAAGAGATTTCCATTGTCTATTATAGAAATATAAAGTATTGCGAAAGGGGAAAATGATATGACATATATATTAAAAACGAATCAGTTAACGAAAGTGTTTAAAGGAAAAGAAGTTATTTCTAACGTTAACATGCATGTGAAAAAAGGAGAGATATACGGTTTCTTAGGACCGAATGGTGCAGGTAAAACAACGATTATGAAAATGATCACAAATTTAATAAAACCGACGAGCGGTGATATTGAAATTTTTGGTGAGAAGTTAACGGATACATCTTATGAATTATTAAAGCGCATGGGGACAATTATCGAATATCCAATCTTTTATGATAAATTAACGGCGAAGGAAAACCTAGAATTACATTGTGAATATATGGGGTATTACGACAAGAACGCAATTGATCATGCTTTAGATTTAGTGAAACTGCACGGTATAGATGATAAAAAAGTAAGAGATTTTTCATTAGGGATGAAGCAACGACTTGGTATTGCAAGGGCGATCATGACAAAGCCAGAACTACTCATTTTAGATGAGCCAATTAACGGTTTAGATCCAATTGGTATTAAAGAATTAAGAGACTTATTTAAAATGCTCTGCAAAGAATATGGGATTACGTTATTAGTTTCTAGTCATATTTTAGGTGAGATGGAACTAATGGCGGATACAATTGGTGTAATTCAAAATGGAAAACTAATAAAAGAAGTTTCAATGAAGAGTATTAACGGAAAACAAACAGAGTACATTGAAATTACTGTTCCTGATGTGAAACGTGCAGCTTACATTTTAGAAGATAAACTTGGTATAAAAAATTACAAAATAATGAGCGGGAATATGATTCGTGTGTATGAATTGAAGGCGACGCAGCAAGCTATTTCAAAAGCACTTATTATGAACGATGTAGAAATTGAAAGTATTAATAAGAAACATAGTTCCTTAGAAGAATATTTCTTAAATGTAATGGATGGAGAAGGCATTCATGCTTAATGGATTGTTAGTGAATTTAGTAAGTGGATTGATCGTAATATTCATAAGTGGGTTTTTATATTATAGAAAACCTGAGAGGAAATGGCCGTTAATTTTACTAGTGGTAGGAATAGTAAGCGTAGTTACGGCTGGAGTTAGGATGTTAGCAGCGTAGAGATAGTTATATAAAGAATGGAGGAGTGGTTTGTATGCTTAGATTAATGAAGCTTGAGTGGAAAAAGCATCGATTATCTAGTTACTTTAAAAGTGTAGCAATTTGTATTATAGCAATTTTCGCTGCAGTAAGCCTTATGGCATTAGGAATTAAAGCCGAGGGAGACGTGCTCTTCTCTAACTTCACACAGAACATGGCTTTAGCAAATGTTTTTATTAGGATAACATTCATTATTTTTAGTTCAGTCATTTTATCACGTTTAGTAATTGATGAGTATAAGAACAAAACGATACAACTATCATTTATGTACCCACTGCAAAGGAAAATGTTAATGAGAGCGAAATTAACAATTGTTTTTTGTTTTTGTTTTGTGAGCACGATTATCGCTACTTTCATTATTAGTTTGCTCGTATATTTTGTGAGTCCAATGATGGGATTGATTGAAACACCAGCTACGATAGGTGAAATAATAGCTATCGTTCCAACTACTATTATAAGTGCATTTATGATATCTGGTATAAGTTTAATTCCTTTATTTTTTGGGATGAGAAAGAAATCAACACCGACAACGATTACTTCGGCAGTAATAATTGGTATGCTGATTAGTGGTAACGTTGGGGCTGGAAGCGATCAAGTAAGTATGTTTGATTTTATAGCTATCCCAATAGTGCTCTGTTTATTAGGGATTTTCATTAGTTATCTATCGTATCGTAAAATTGACAAGATTGATGTGGCGTGAAGCAAGCTTAAAACAACAACGAACTGGGGTATGAATGGTGAAAAAAATAATAGTAATTGCAATTTTATTTTTGACAATTGCTAGTGCGGTTTTTGGTTTTAAGGTATTTCAGGGGAAAGATTTTAAGAAAGAAAAGTCGTTTGAGATAAATAATATAAAAGAAATAGAAGTAGACAATGAAAACTGGGATATTGAATTTAAAGGTACAGACGCTAACAAAATAGTCATTTCGGCTCAAGGTAAACGAGTAGATAAAGAGATAGATCCCGTCGAAATAGAACAAGCAGGGAATAAAGTTATAGTTAAGCAAAAACAAAAGGCAATCAGATTCTTTAATGGTTTTACGTTTAGGAAGAAAAATAGTATATGTATAGCTATTCCGAAGAAAGAAATAGATGAAATTGTATTAAATAATAAATCGGGTGATGTGAAAATAAGTAATATAGTAGTAAAAAGTATCGTGACAAAAAGCAAGTTTGGAGATGAAATGGTTGTAGGACTATCAGCTGAGAAAGGTGAATTCATATCGCAAAGTGGAGAGTTAGCTATAAAAGATAGTTCAGTACAAGAATTAAATATAAAATCTACGACTGGTGATAACTATATAACAAATGTAAGTAACTCAAATATGAACATCACTTCAACATCCGGTGAAGTATTACTGAAAGATATGAAAGAAGGAAAATCGTTATTTATAGAAACAAAATCAGGAGATATTGGCGTACGGTATAAAGGGGTTCCGACTTCTTTAAAACTTATGGCTAAAAGTAATTCGTCTGACGTAATGGTGAATGTAAATGGACTTAAGAAAGATAAAAATACTGAGAAGGTAAAAGCAGGAACCATCGGTGATGCGAAAAACGAAATGAAGATTTTAAGTAAAACAGGAGCGATTTATATTGATTAAAATTTAAATGGAAGGAGGACTATTATGTTACGTCTTATGAAGTTAGAAATGAAGAAGTTTAAGCTTGGATGGTATGTAAGGGGAGCGATTATTACAAATATCGCTATACTGGTATTACTGATCTTTACGAGCATCGTTTCTCAAATAGAAGGAGATCCAGAAATAAGAGATCCACAGATGGTTTTGTTAATGGCTAGTACATTAGTAAGAGCAACATTTATTATTTTTGGTAGTGTGTTAATCGCAAGGTTAATAATTGGTGAATATAAAAACAAAACAATACTACTAATGTTTTCTTATCCTATTAATCGGAAGAAAATGATGATTAGTAAGTTGGTTATTACAGCAACATTAACATGTATAACAGTTATTGTATCTAACATTTTAGTAGTAGGAGTTTTCTTTTGTATAGATAGCTATTTTTCCATTCTTCCTAATTCATTCACAGTAGATCAATTGACGCGAGAAGGGATAAACCTTGTTCCTTTAGCTATTGCTACTGCGGGAATAAGCTTAATCCCATTATATTTCGGAATGCGTAAACGTTCAGTGCCGACTACAATTGTTTCATCTCTCATTGTTGTATCCATTGCCATTAATAATACTCCAATGTTTTCTACAGCAACGTTTCTTCCCCTTCAACTAGCACTTGCTGTAATTGGATTTGCGATTGCATATTACGGAATTAAAAATATAGAGAAGGAAGATGTATTATAAAGTTTCACATGAAACAAGTTACAGAAAAAGACAAGATGTGTAAACACCTTGTCTTTTTCTGTAGTTACATTTTAGGAGCTTCCATTCCAGCTGCAGCCCATTCTTCTTTTGCTGGGCCATATACGCCAGGAACTGTTAAGCCAGCTTGCCGCATTAAAACTGTCATTTGTCCGCGGTGATGATTTTGATGATTGATGAGTGTCATTAAAAATATAGAATTCGGCATAGGACGACCAAAGAAGTCATTAATAGTAGCTAAGTCTTTATCAGTCCATTCACCTTGAAGTGCTTCAACAAAAGCCGCATTCACTTTGCGATACTCATCTGCAATTGTTACTGCAGAACTTGGTACAGGATAATCTTTCGTTTCTCCTTCAAACTTAAGCCCGGTGCCAGATAGCATAACTGGAATTGCCGTCACGATATGCCAAGCAACTCTGCCTAACGTCCAGTGCCCAGGTGCAATTTCTTGTGATAAAGATTCATCTGTTAATGCATCGAGCATCTTTTGAGTAGACTCAGCCTCGTATGTCCATGATTGCAAGAAGCCTTCAATAGTTTGGTACATATTTATCCCTCCTAGTTATGTTCATAGGTTACATTCGTGAAAAAAAGCTAGTTTCCTTTTGAACTATAAGAACGAATAAAAAAAAGAGGCTTCTAACAAGAAGCCTCTTTTTTAACTTACCTTCTTCCCACTCTTCCTCATCAACCATAAGAAATAAGGTGCTCCAAGTACAGCAACGACAAGACCAGAAGGAATTTCTTTCGGGTATGCAATTGTTCGTCCGAGTAAGTCAGCAATGGAAAGAAGGATTGCTCCAAACAGTGCGGAGCAAACGAATAATCTTTGATGATTCATACCAACGACGATTCGTGCTAAGTGTGGTGCAACAAGACCTAGAAAGGCAATCGTACCGACAGCTGCGATATTTACAGATGCAAGTAGTGTTGCTAATACAATGAGAGCTAGGCGCGTTTTATTTACTGGTTGTCCAAGCCCTGTTGCTAAATCGTCTCCAAGTATGAGAACATCAAGTTGTTTTATTAAGAAAAAGATAATAAGCACGAGAATAAGTGATGGATATAGAATAATATTTTCTAAGTGATTCCATCCTCTTGCATACGTGCTACCTGATAGCCATGTTAAAGCAGCAGCAACGTTCAAATTTGCTCTAACGATAAAGATTTGAATAATCGCTGAGCCGAGAGCTGAAATACCGATTCCTATTAAAGCAAGGGCTGTTGGGCTAAATCCTGACTTCCATGAGAAGAAGAGGACAATGCCAACTGCAAGTAGTCCGCCGATAAATGCACCAATTGGTAGGAAGAAACCAGGAAGTGCAGGGAAGACGTACATAACGGTTAAGGCACCAACACCAGCTCCCGATGAAATACCAATAATAGAAGGATCAGCAAGTGGATTTCTTAATATACCTTGGAAAACAAGCCCACTTATTGCAAGGCATGCGCCAGCGATAGCGGCAACGAGCATTCTTGGTAAACGAAGGTTCATCATCATATTTTTATCAAATTGTGTTAATTGTCCTGTTATAGCATTTGTAATGCTTTCGATATAAGCGTTACTACTAATAGTAACACCAAGAGCAATCGTCACAGTGCAAAGTACGATAGATATAATGATTACCTTTTTATAAGAATAATAGCGGGAACTAGCTCCAGCTGCATTCGCACCGTTATCATTCATATATTGTTTTGACTTCATCATGCGATACACTAAGTAAATAAGCCAAGGCGATCCAATCATTGCCGTGACTGCCCCAACAGGAAGTTCCGCACCGGTTGGATCTATTAATCTACCGGCAACATCTGCTCCAAGTAATAATACAGCTCCCCATAAGAAAGAAGAGAGAAGGAGAGTAAAGTGTTGACGATAGCCAATAAGGCGCATTAAATGTGGTGCAACTAAGCCGACAAATCCAATTGGTCCAACGACAGTTACAATTACTGCTGTTAAAAAGATCGCAGCAATGAAGGCGATAAGACGTGTTACTGCTGTTTTTTCACCAAGAGAAACAGCAACATCATCACCAAGTAAGAGAATGTTGAGTTTACGAGATATAACTAGTAAAACTAGGAAAGAAATAATGATAAATGGAAAAGCGAATTGAACGCCATCCCAGTTATTTTGAATAAGAGATCCAGCTCCCCATAAAAATAAACCTGCTGTTTCATTTTCATAGAAAAGCTGCATTGTTCCAGTAAAGGCAGAAAGCATTAATGTAACGACCATACCAGCTAGTGCCATTCTAAGTGGGGTTCCCTTTTTTCCACCAGAAATACGGTATACAAATAAAGCAGTAATAGCACCACCGATAAATGTGAAAAGAAGTGAATTAATTTGCAGACCTTTCGGTAAGAAAATTGTAGCCGCTACTAGAAAGAAATATGCGCCAGAGTGAATACCCATTGTACTCGATTCAGCAAGTGGATTTTTCGTTAACGTTTGTAAGATAACCCCAGATGCAGCAAGGGCACCTCCAGCTAAAATGGCAATTACTGCTCTAGGTAATCGAAGCATAATTAAAGTTTGGTGCTCTAGCGATTGATTCGGTGAGGTAAGAGCATCAATAATCATACTATAGGAAATGTTTGCTTGACCTTGTCCGATGTGAATAAAGAAAAGGAGGAGCAAGAGAGATGCTCCTCCTCCGAATACAAGACTTGCTCGAAGTGTATGTTGTAAGCTATTCATCGTGTAATCACTTCTTCGCTGTCATTACATCTGCTACTTGTGTTGCTAAAGATTTTGCAGACTCAGGACCACCGAAAATCCAAGTGTCGCCTTTTAATTTATACATTTTGTCTTCTTTTTTGAAATTTAAACCTTCCCAAGCAGGGTTCCCTTTTAGTTGCGTGTCAAAAATGTTATCATCATCCGCTACAATGTAAATGAAGTTTGAATCTTGTACACTTTGTAATGATTCTACAGTTGTTTGTTTGAAACCATCTGGCTCAGATTTTCCAGCTTCAAATGTATTTGTTAAACCTAATTTTTTTGTAACTTGTAAAGCTGTAGAATTGTCAGTTAAGATACGGAATGTTGGTACATTTTTAGCTGTAAATGCTTGTACCATTGTGATGTTTTTATCTTTTAAGTTTGCTTTTTCAATTTTTGCTTTTGCATCAGCGAATGCTTTATCCATATCAGCTAATACTTTTTTACCTTCTTCTTCTTTTCCAACTGCCTTTGCGATTTGTTTAAATGTTTCTGTCATCTCAGCAAAGTGATCGTTATTGCTTGTTGATGGATCAAACATAACTGTTGGTGCAATTTGCTCTAATTCATTTTTAATAGCTTTACTACGGAATGAAGCTGTGATAATTAAATCTGGTTTTAGACGGCTAATTTCTTCTAAGTTTGGTTGTTGACGTGTCCCTACGTCTACAACATCTTTACCTGGTTTTGTTGCTGTATTTACCCATTTATTATAATTCTTAATGTCTGCCATCCCTACTGGCTGAACACCAAGCGCTAATAAGTCTTCTGAATATACCCACTCAAGTACAACAACTTTTTTCGCTGGTTTATCTAACTTTGTTTCCCCTTCAGCGTGTTTAATTGTTATAGCTTGTTTCTTATCGTCTGTCTTTGTTTCTTTTTTCTCCTCTTTTTGCTGTCCGCATCCAACAGCGAATAGAAGAACTACTATGAAAATACTGAGAATTTTCTTCATCTTCTGCCCCCAAATAAAGTGTTTTTTGTAACTAGCACCATAAGTGAAAATGGTTATCAATTACAACACCCAAATCATACTATGAGGGTATTTTAAGTGTCAATATATTTTTAAAATTTTGACGAAAAATAACAAATTATATGAATTTTTATATATTATAGTCGTTATTTATGAAGAATAAGCCTCTTTACTAAAAATATTGGCGAATGTGGAAAGTTTAAATGGGAAAGTGGCTGTGTACGATAGTGTAATGTGTATTGTTAATAGTCTGTGGAGATAAGGCGAAAGTACAAGCAAAAGGAGTGAGAATCGCATGTAATAATTACTAGAATGTATGGAATAAACCTGTGTTTATCCCTAATAGGTAAAGTATTTCTTTGTTATTTAGATAGATGTTTTCTAACTCGGTGATTGTATTTAAAAGATTGCATGTAAAGGAAGTGATCAACATGTCTTCATGGAGCAATAACGTAAATGGATATTGTGGGTGTAATAATCAAAATGGTGTACATGTTGATTCATGCTGTTTTAGTTGCGATGGGACAGTTCCTAAGGTTGGTCCAACCGGTCCGACGGGAGCAACAGGAGCAACAGGAGCAACAGGTGGCACAGGCCCAACGGGGGCGACAGGAGTAACAGGTGGCACAGGTCCAACGGGAGCGACGGGAGTAACAGGCGATACAGGGGCAACGGGTCCAACAGGAGCGACAGGAATAACAGGAGCAACGGGTCCAACGGGGGCGACAGGGGTAACAGGCGACACAGGTCCAACAGGAGCAACGGGTCCAACGGGGGCGACAGGGGTAACAGGCGACACAGGTCCAACAGGTCCAACAGGAGCAACAGGTCCAACAGGTCCAACAGGAGCAACAGGCCCAACAGGAGCAACAGGTCCAACGGGGGCGACAGGGGTAACAGGCGACACAGGTCCAACAGGAGCAACAGGCCCAACAGGAGCAACAGGCCCAACGGGAGCGACGGGAATAACAGGTTCAACGGGTCCAACGGGAGCGACGGGTCCGACGGGAGCAACAGGAATAACAGGTTCAACGGGACCAACAGGAGCAACAGGAGATACGGGGGCAACTGGCACAAGTATAACGGCAACATACGCTTTTGCAAATAATACGTCGGGAACAGCGATATCGGTACTTCTTGGTGGAACGAATGTCCCGCTTCCGAATAATCAAAATATCGGTCCAGGTATTACTGTTTCTGGAGGGAATACAGTATTTACGGTTGCAAATGCTGGGAATTATTATATTTCATATACGATTAATATAACGGCTTCATTATTAGTTAGTTCGCGGATTACAATTAATGGTGCACCTCTTGCTGGAACGATCAATTCTCCCGCATTAGCAACTACATCATTTAGTGCAACAATTATTACGACTCTTGCGGCTGGAAGTGCCATTAGTTTGCAACTATTTGGTTTGTTAGCTGTTGCAACATTATCAACGACTACACCAGGAGCTGTGTTAACGATAATAAGGTTAAGTTAAATAATAACTCTCTTATTCTTTTAAGATTAGGAGAGTTTGTACATATAATAAGAAGTTAATGGAGTGAAGCATAGTTATACAAAAGTCAGAATATTATGATTGTAACGTTATGGAGACTATAATATAATGAACACAACCATCATGAATGAACATTCATTTATTTTTTATGTATTTGAAGGGGGAATGAAGGTG
The DNA here is from genome assembly GCF_051948935.1 of Bacillus sp. Brlt_9. Lineage (NCBI taxonomy): Bacteria > Bacillati > Bacillota > Bacilli > Caryophanales > Bacillaceae > Bacillus > Bacillus sp. Brlt_9. The sequence continues at coordinate 336,768 of NZ_JAYJLO010000002.1, forward strand.
GAAAAACCATGGTTGAAAAGTTATCCAGAGGAAATTCCAAGCACGATTTCTTATGATATTCAGCCGCTTCATAGATATGTAGAACAGATGGCTTCTCGCTATCCAGAAAAGAAAGCGCTTCACTTTTTGGGGAAGGATATTACATTTTCAAACTTCCATGATAAGGTGAAGAGATTTGCAAATTATCTTCAAAATCTCGGTGTGGAAAAGGGTGATCGAGTTGCTATTATGTTGCCGAATTGTCCGCAGGCTGTAATTGGTTATTACGGTACATTACTTGCGGGAGGTATCGTAGTACAAACAAATCCACTGTATACAGAAAGAGAGTTAGAATACCAGCTTCATGACTCAGGAGCCAAAGTAATTCTTTGTCTCGATTTAGTATTTCCAAGAGTAACGAATGTTCAATCTGCTACAAAAATTGAGCATATTATCGTAACTCGTATTGCTGACTTTTTACCTTTCCCTAAAAATCTATTGTATCCATTCGTGCAGAAAAAACAGTCGAATTTAGTTGTGAAAGTATCAGAGAGTGAAACGATTCACCTTTGGAATTCAGTAGAAAAAGAAGTGAATACGGATGTTGAAGTACCGTGTGATCCTGAAAATGATCTAGCTCTTTTACAGTATACAGGAGGAACAACTGGATTTCCGAAAGGCGTCATGTTAACGCATAAAAACCTCGTTTCTAACACGTTGATGGGGGTTCATTGGTTATATAATTGTAAAGAAGGAGAAGAAGTCGTTCTTGGTGTTCTTCCATTTTTCCACGTGTACGGTATGACGGCTGTTATGAATTTGAGTGTTATGCAAGGATACAAAATGGTTCTTATTCCAAAGTTTGATATGAAAATGGTTTTTGAAGCGATTAAGAAGCATAAAGTGACATTGTTTCCAGGGGCACCAACTATTTATATCGCTCTTTTAAATAGCCCGCTTTTAAAAGGATACGATATTTCGTCTATTCGTGCTTGTATTAGTGGCTCAGCACCACTGCCAGTAGAAGTACAGGAAAAGTTTGAAACAGTTACAGGTGGTAAATTAGTAGAGGGATATGGTTTAACAGAATCATCTCCGGTTACACATAGTAATTTTTTATGGGAAAAGCGAGTGCCAGGTAGCATTGGGGTTCCATGGCCAGATACAGAAGCAATGATTATGTCGCTTGAAACTGGTGAGGCATTACCACCAGGAGAAATTGGTGAAATTGTAGTAAAAGGGCCTCAAATTATGAAGGGGTATTGGAATAAGCCAGAAGAAACAGCCGCTGTATTACAAGATGGATGGCTCCATACAGGGGATGTTGGTTACATGGATGAAGATGGCTTCTTCTATGTGAAAGATCGTAAGAAAGATATGATTGTTGCGAGTGGATTTAATGTATATCCTCGTGAAGTAGAAGAGGTATTATATGAGCATGAAAAAGTGCAAGAAGTAGTGACGATTGGAGTTCCCGATCCGTACCGGGGAGAGACAGTTAAAGCATTTGTTGTGTTAAAAGAAGGTGCGGAGTGCTCTGAGGAAGAATTAAATCAGTTTGCGCGTAAATATTTAGCTGCCTATAAAGTGCCGAAAGTATATGAGTTTAGAGATGAACTGCCGAAAACGACAGTCGGAAAAATTTTACGCCGTGTCTTAATAGATGAAGAGAAAAGAAAGAATGAGGATGAGCAAACGGGCTAAGGCCCTTTCTTTTTGAAAAAATAGGATTGACACTTTTCTAAATAGTCAGTATTATAAGAATATGAATGACTATTCATTCAGTCATCTTCTTGAAGGGGACAGTAAAGTGAAGAAAAATAGACCGAAATACAATCAAATTATTGATGCGGCAGTCATTGTGATTGCGGAGAATGGGTACCACCAAGCGCAAGTTTCTAAAATAGCAAAGCAAGCTGGGGTAGCTGATGGCACGATTTATTTATATTTTAAAAATAAAGAAGATATATTAATATCCTTATTCCAAGAGAAGATGGGAGAATTTGTCGAAACAATTCGTCAAAAAACAGCAGGAATTGAAAGCGCTGTATCGAAGTTATTCATGTTGGTAGAAACGCACTTCTTGCTGTTGTCGCAAAATGATCCTCTTGCTATCGTTACGCAATTAGAGCTAAGACAGTCCAATCAAGACTTACGCCTAAAAATAAATGAAGTATTAAAAGGCTACTTACAAGTTATGGATGAGATTTTAGAGACAGGTATAAAGCAAGGTGAATTCCAAGCGGATTTAAATGTTCGCGTGGCAAGACAAATGATCTTTGGAACAGTAGATGAAGTTGTGACCAATTGGGTAATGAGCGATCATAAGTATGATCTGGTCGCACTTTCAAAAACGGTACATGGGCTACTTATTGCAGCCTGTGGTTATCGTCAATAATGGGAGGGATCATGTTGAAATTCCTATCTGTAAGAGTTGAAGATCATATCGCAGTGGCGACGTTAAATCATGCGCCGGCTAACGCGATGTCTTCACAAGTTATGCATGACGTTACTGAATTAATTGATCAAGTGGAGAAGGATGATAACATTCGTGTTGTTGTTATTCACGGTGAAGGGCGTTTCTTCTCGGCGGGAGCAGATATTAAAGAATTTACATCTGTTACTGAAGCGAAGCAAGCGACTGAATTAGCGCAGCTTGGACAAGTTACGTTTGAACGCGTTGAAAAATGTTCAAAACCAGTTATCGCGGCAATTCATGGAGCGGCACTTGGCGGCGGCCTTGAGTTTGCTATGTCTTGCCACATGCGCTTTGCAACTGAAAGTGCAAAACTTGGTTTACCTGAATTAACACTTGGATTAATTCCTGGATTTGCAGGTACACAGCGATTACCACGTTATGTTGGGAAAGCGAAAGCTTGTGAAATGATGTTAACAAGTACACCGATTACTGGTGCAGAAGCGTTAAAATGGGGACTTGTTAATGGAGTTTTTGCTGAAGAAACATTTTTAGATGATACGCTTAAAGTTGCAAAACAGATTGCTGGAAAAAGCCCAGCGACGACTCGTGCTGTACTAGAGTTATTGCAAACGACGAAATCATCTCATTATTATGAAGGTGTACAACGCGAAGCTCAAATCTTTGGTGAAGTATTTACGAGTGAAGATGGAAGAGAAGGTGTAGCAGCGTTTTTAGAAAAACGTAAGCCTTCATTTAGTGGCAGGTAGTTCAATTATTTTTTTAATATAAATTAACAGAAAATTAAAATTGATAGAATCTTTCTGAAAAACAAGGGGGTAAATGGAATGAACATCTACGTACTCATGAAACGAACATTTGATACAGAAGAAAAAATCGTAATTAAAAACGGTGCAATTTACGATGGCGAAGCGGAATTCATCATCAACCCTTACGATGAATATGCGATTGAAGAAGCAATTCAAGTAAGAGACGCACAAGGTGGAGAGGTTACTGTTGTAACAGTCGGTGGCGAAGATAGTGAGAAAGAACTTCGTACGGCATTAGCGATGGGCTGTGATAAAGCAGTATTAATTAATATTGAAGATGATGTAGAAAATGGTGACCAGTTCACAACAGCAAAAGTGCTTGCTGAATATTTAAAAGATAAAGATGCAGATTTAATTTTAGGCGGAAACGTTGCAATTGATGGTGCATCTGGACAAGTTGGCCCGCGTGTGGCTGAAGCGTTAAATATTCCGTACGTAACGACGATTACAAAACTTGAAATTGACGGTACAAACGTGAAGATTGAGCGTGATGTTGAAGGTGATACAGAAGTGATTGAAACTTCATTACCAGTTTTAGTAACAGCACAGCAAGGTTTGAATGAACCACGCTACCCATCGCTTCCAGGTATTATGAAGGCGAAGAAAAAGCCACTAGAAGAATTAGAATTAGATGATTTAGATTTAGAAGAAGATGATGTGGAAGCAAAGACAAAAACAATTGAAATCTATTTGCCTCCTAAGAAAGATGCAGGAAAAGTGTTACAAGGCGAGCTGCAAGATCAAGTAAAAGAACTTGTATCGTTGCTCCATACAGAAGCGAAAGTAATCTAATAAAATACGAAATTATATATGCAGGAGGGAAAATCTATGGCTCGTAAAGTATTAGTAATGGGTGAAGTTCGTGATGGATCGCTACGTAACGTTTCGTTTGAAGCGGTAGCAGCAGCAAAAACAATTGCAGAAGGCGGTGAAGTAGTAGGTCTTCTAGTTGGAGACAGCGTTGCCTCTTTTGCAAATGAATTGATTCATTACGGTGCAGATCGCGTTGTGACAGTTGAAAATGATAAATTAAAATCATATACATCTGACGGTTATGCACAAGCGTTTTTAGCTGTATATGCTGAAGAAAATCCAGAAGGTATCGTATTTGGACATACAGCACTTGGTAAAGATTTATCACCAAAATTAGCAGCGAAGCTTGAAGCTGGACTAGTTTCTGACGTAACTGCTTTAGAGGTTGAAGGTGGAAATATTATCTTCACTCGTCCAATTTACTCTGGTAAAGCGTTTGAGAAGAAGATTGTAACAGACGGCATCTTATTTGCGACAGTGCGTCCAAATAACATTGCAACGCTTGAAAAAGATGAGTCTCGCAGTGGTGATGTGTCTTCTATTACAGTAGATGTGAAAGACCTACGTACAATCATTCAAGATGTCGTCCGTAAGACAGCAGAAGGTGTTGACCTTTCTGAAGCGAAAGTTATTATCGCTGGTGGACGCGGTGTGAAGAGTGAAGAAGGATTCAAGCCATTAAAAGAGTTAGCTGACGTATTAGGCGGCGCTGTTGGGGCATCTCGTGGTGCTTGTGACGCTGAGTATTGCGATTACTCATTACAAATTGGTCAAACTGGTAAAGTTGTTACGCCAGACCTATACATTGCATGTGGTATTTCTGGTGCGATTCAGCATCTAGCTGGTATGTCTAACTCAAAAATAATCGTTGCGATTAATAAAGACCCAGAAGCAAGCATCTTCAAAGTAGCTGACTATGGTATTGTTGGCGATCTATTTGAAGTCGTACCTCTTTTAACAGAAGAGTTTAAAAAGTTAAAAGTACATTCATGATTTGAGTACCCTTGAGTTCCAAGTGAAGTACCCCTATATATAGAAAAAGGTGAGAGATCCCCTGTCTCTCATCTTTTTAGTATTTTATCCGTATTTTTATATAGTATAAAGGAACACTTTTTTGTTACAATACATAACGATACATATTATTCGCCACGTATATAAGTTAATGATATACTCTTGGTAGAATATACTTGAAGGAGGAAATAAAATGGCAATTGTAAACGCAAATGACCAAAGCTTCGCAGCTGAAACTAGCGAAGGTGTTGTATTATTAGATTTCTGGGCACCTTGGTGTGGACCTTGTAAAATGATCGCTCCTGTATTAGAGGAAATTGATGCAGAACTAGGCGAAAAAGTAAAAGTAGTAAAAGTAGACGTGGATGAAAACCAAGAAACTGCTCGTCAATTCGAAGTAATGAGCATTCCAGCTCTTTTCGTATTAAAAGACGGTAAAGTAGTTGATCAAGCGTTAGGTTACAAACCGAAAGAAGCGTTAGTAGAATTAGTTTCTAAACACTTCTAAAATAAAGGGCTACCATTTGGTAGCTTTTTTTATTTTCCTTTTTTACACCTTTCCGTTACAATAAAAGAACGTATGTTGGGTGTTTTGGCATAGTATGTTTTCATGTGAAAATAAAAATGCTAAGCATGTAGAAATGGAGGGTAACGAGTGCACGAACATTTAAAAGAAAAATTGGCTATTTTACCAGATCAACCTGGTTGTTATTTAATGAAAGATAAGCAAGGAACGGTTATATATGTCGGAAAGGCAAAAGTGCTTAAAAATCGTGTGCGCTCGTACTTTACTGGTTCACATGATGGAAAAACACTTCGGCTTGTAGGAGAAATTGTAGATTTTGAATATATTGTAACCTCCTCAAATCTAGAGGCTCTCATTTTAGAGCTAAACTTAATAAAAAAACATGATCCAAAATATAATATTCAATTAAAAGATGATAAAACATATCCTTTCATTAAAATTACAGCTGAAAAACAGCCGCGATTACTCATTACGCGAAACGTAAAAAAGGATAAAGGAAAGTATTTTGGTCCTTATCCGAATGCACAATCAGCTCATGAAACGAAAAAACTGCTAGATCGTATGTATCCGCTTCGTAAGTGCTCAAATATGCCCGATAAAGTTTGTTTATATTATCATATGGGTCAATGTTTAGCACCTTGTGTGAAAGAAGTGACGGAAGAACAAAATAAAGAAATTGTAGATGAAATTATTAAATTTTTAAATGGTGGACATAAAGAAGTTCGGACAGAATTAGAAACAAAGATGTATGAAGCTTCAGAAAAACTAGAATTTGAACGTGCAAAAGAGTTACGTGATCAAATTGCGCATATCGATGCGATTATGGAAAAACAAAAGATGATTATGAGTGACTTAGTGGATCGTGATGTGTTTGGGTATGCAGTTGATAAAGGATGGATGTGTGTCCAAGTTTTCTTCGTTCGAAAAGGAAAGCTAATTGAACGTGATGTTTCTATGTTTCCAATCTACGATGAACCAGAAGAGGGATTTTTAACGTTTATCGGTCAATTTTATGAAAACAGTAGTCATTTTAAACCGAAGGAAGTTGTCGTTCCAGGAAGTATAGACTCAGAGTTAGTAGAGCGCTTTTTAGAAGTGGAAGCAACGCAGCCGAAACGTGGTAAGAAAAAAGACCTTGTAGAATTAGCAAATAAAAATGCGAAGATTGCTCTTGAAGAGAAATTCTACTTAATTGAACGTGATGAAGAGCGAACGATTAAAGCGGTAGAGAATTTAGGGAAGCAGCTCGGAATCGAAACACCATATCGTATTGAAGCGTTTGATAACTCAAATATTCAAGGGACAAATCCTGTTTCAGCAATGATTGCCTTTATAGATGGGAAACCAGCTAAGAAAGAATACAGGAAATATAAAATTAAAACGGTTCAAGGACCAGATGATTATGAGTCTATGAGAGAAGTTGTGAGACGTCGTTATACAAGGGCACTGAAAGAGAATTTACCTTTACCAGATTTAATCGTTATTGATGGCGGAAAAGGCCATTTGGCGGCTGCGAGTGATATTCTAGAAAATGAGCTCGGTTTATACATTCCGAAGGCAGGGCTTGTAAAAGATGACAAACATAAAACATCCCATTTAATTATTGGAGATCCACCTGAACCTGTGATGCTGGAGAGAAATAGCCAAGAATTTTATTTATTGCAGCGTATTCAAGATGAAGTGCATCGATTTGCAATTACATTCCATCGTCAATTACACGGAAAATCTGTCATTCAATCGGCACTCGATGATATTCCTGGAATTGGAGATAAACGAAAAAAGATATTGCTGAAACATTTTGGGTCGCTAAAAAAGATGAAAGAAGCTTCTGTAACAGAATTTGTCGAAGCAGGTATGCCGAAAAATGTCGCAGAGACGATTTATACTTATTTAGCGGATAAGAAGACGTTGTAGTTTACAACGTCTTCTATTTTCTGGTATAATTTCTGAAGATTTAAAATAAAGATAACTGAATGAAAATACAAAAAAGTCAACTAAACTTATATGTCTAGTTGACTGTAGGTAATGCTACACTTCAATGAGATCTTTTATATCCCATTTCACAAGAAATGTAATAGAGTCTGAACGTTTTTTCTTTTCTTCGTAGGACTCTGCAACGACGTTTCGTTGCTTTTGAATTTGTTCAGCGATGAATCCAGCTTCTAATTGATAAGAAGAATGTCTTTTTTGTTTTTGACGTTCAGCAATGAGTGTGCCTTTAAGTTGGAACTGCATTTCACGACGCTTATGTTCAATAATGCTTAAAGTGCCCCAGCCAGCTTTTTCAAAGAACTGAATGACTTCTTCAATTGTTTCTAGTGGATATTTTCTTGCAAGATTTCTACCGGACCAGTATAAAATACCATCTAAATCGTTACCGATTAAATCAGGTAGTAATTCTTCACGTAGCAATTCATAAGCGAAGGCGTTCAATGAAACATCTTCTAAAGATGTTGTATCGATTGTATTTTTACTCACAATATTCCCCTCTTTCTATAGGGATTATTATATAACATTTCTCATTTATAAAAACAGATTTTTCTTTAGGAAAATCTGAATATATAAGAAGAAAAAAAGAATTGGCAAATTATATGCAAATTATGTATACGTTTTCTTGACGCTTCGACAAAAATAGGAGTAAAATGAACTTGGTATCAAATTATGCTGAAATATTTCGAATAATTTTTTCAGTTTTTCTTATGCCAATAGTGAAAAAACATTATTGCCATAAACTAATCTGAAAACAGCAGTCAATCATTCAAGGGGGGTAATGGGGACATGAAAGGCCGCGAGTATACGTTTCGTAAGTGGCACTCATTAATGGGGGTCATCCCGGTTGGTGTCTTTTTGACGCAACATTTAATTGTAAACAACTTTGCAACACGAGGAGCAGAGGCTTTTAACAAAGCTGCAGGCTTTATGGAGCTCCTTCCATTCCGGTATGCGCTAGAAATTTTCATTATCTTTTTACCAATACTGTACCATGCTATATATGGCTTATATATTGCATTTACAGCTAAGAACAATGCGGTTTCTTACGGTTATTTCCGTAACTGGATGTTTGTCTTCCAAAGAATTTCAGGTATCGTTACGCTGATCTTCATTTCTTGGCACGTCTGGGAAACTCGTATTCAAGCAATGTTAGGTAAAGAGGTAAACTATGATATGATGGCAGATATTTTAAACAATCCAGCTATGTTTGCATTCTACTTAGTTGGTGTTGTTTCAACGATTTTCCACTTTGCAAATGGACTATGGACATTCTGCATCAGCTGGGGAATTACAGTATCTCCACGTTCACAAAGAATCTCTACTTATGTAACATTAGCTATTTTCTTAGGTCTATCTTATGTAGGTGTGAGTGCATTATTAGCGTTCATCGATCCACAGCTAGCAAACCAGTAAGGAGTGGGAGAGCATGAAAGGGAAACTTATAGTAGTCGGCGGTGGCTTGGCTGGCTTAATGGCAACGATTAAAGCGGCGGAAGCAGGAGTAAATGTTGAACTGTTCTCTTTAGTACCAGTAAAACGTTCGCATTCTGTATGTGCCCAAGGTGGAATTAACGGTGCCGTAAATACAAAAGGTGAAGGGGATTCTCCATGGATCCACTTTGACGATACAATTTATGGTGGGGACTTCTTAGCGAACCAACCACCAGTTAAAGCAATGTGTGAAGCAGCACCTGGTATCATCCATTTAATGGACCGTATGGGTGTTATGTTCAACCGTACGGAAGAAGGTCTTCTTGATTTCCGTCGTTTTGGTGGAACACAACATCACCGTACAGCATTTGCTGGTGCAACAACTGGACAGCAATTACTATACGCATTAGATGAGCAAGTACGTCGTCACGAAGTAGCAGGACTTGTAACGAAATATGAAGGTTGGGATTTCTTACGAGCTGTTGTGGATGACGAAGGTGTGTGCCGAGGAATCGTTGCACAAGACTTACAAACTATGGAGATTAAAAGTTTCCAAGCTGATGCCGTGATTATGGCAACAGGGGGCCCTGGTATCATCTTTGGAAAATCAACTAACTCTATTATTAATACAGGTACAGCAGCTTCTGCTGTATATCAACAAGGCGCATATTATGCAAACGGTGAGTTCATTCAAATTCATCCAACGGCAATTCCTGGAGACGATAAATTACGTCTTATGAGTGAATCAGCACGTGGTGAAGGTGGACGTGTTTGGACATATAAAGATGGTAAACCATGGTACTTCTTAGAAGAAAAATATCCGGCTTACGGAAACCTTGTACCTCGTGATATCGCAACGCGTGAAATCTTTGATGTTTGCGTAGAGCAAAAACTAGGTATTAACGGTGAAAACATGGTGTACTTAGATCTTTCTCATAAAGATCCGAAAGAACTAGATATTAAACTTGGTGGAATCATTGAAATCTATGAGAAATTTACAGGTGATGATCCTCGTAAACTACCAATGAAAATCTTCCCAGCTGTTCACTATTCAATGGGCGGACTATGGGTTGATTATAAGCAGATGACAAGCATTCCAGGTTTATTTGCAGCAGGTGAGTGTGATTATTCTATGCACGGTGGTAACCGCCTTGGTGCGAACTCACTATTATCAGCAATTTACGGTGGTATGGTAGCAGGACCAAACGCAATTGAATATATGAAAGGTCTTACTAAATCATCAGATGCTGTTTCATCTACTGTGTATGAGCAAAATGAATTGATCGAAACAGAGAAATTTAACAATATTTTAACGCTCGATGGTAACGAAAATGCATATGTTCTTCATAAAGAGCTTGGAGAATGGATGACAGATAACGTAACAGTAGTTCGTGAAAATAAAAAGTTATTAGAAACAGATGCAAAAATTGAAGAGTTAATGGCTCGTTACAAACGTATTAACATTAACGATACAGCAAGATGGAGTAATCAAGGTGCTTCATTTACACGCCAACTTGCAAATATGTTTGAGTTAGCACGTGTTATTACAATTGGAGCGTATAACCGTAATGAGAGCCGTGGGGCGCATTACAAACCTGAATTCCCAAATCGTGATGATGCAAACTTCTTAAAAACTACGATGGCGAAATTTGAAGGGGAAGGAAATGCACCAGCATTCCATTACGAAGACGTGGATGTTTCATTAATTAAACCACGTAAACGTGATTATTCTTCAAAACATGATGTAGCTGCTAAGGGTGAAGAGAAGGGGGATAAACAACATGTCTGAGAAAACAATCCGCCTCATCATTACGAGACAAGACGGGCCAGACGCGCAAGCGTTTGACCAGGAGTTTGAAATTCCGTATCGTCCAAATATGAATATTATTTCGGCGCTTATGGAAATTCGTCGTAATCCTGTTGATTCAAAAGGAAACGACACGACTCCGATTGCATGGGATATGAACTGTTTAGAGGAAGTATGTGGCGCATGTTCGATGGTGATTAACGGAAAACCACGTCAATCATGTACAGCTCTTATTGATCAGTTAGAACAACCAATTCGCTTAAAGCCGATGAAGACATTCCCAGTTGTACGTGACTTACAAGTTGACCGTAGTCGCATGTTTAACGCTCTAAAACGCGTTAAAGCTTGGATTCCGATTGATGGTACGTATGACTTAGGACCAGGACCAAGAATGCCTGAGAAGAAACGTCAATGGGCTTATGAGCTTTCAAAATGTATGACATGTGGTGTTTGCTTAGAGTCATGTCCAAACGTAAATAGTAAATCTGACTTTATTGGACCAGCACCGTTATCACAAGCTCGTTTATTCAACTCACATCCAACGGGTGAAATGCATAAAGCAGATCGCTTACGTGCAATTATGGGAGATGGAGGACTTGCAAACTGTGGTAACTCTCAAAACTGTGTGCAATCATGTCCAAAGGGTATTCCATTAACAACTTCAATTGCGGCATTAAACCGTGATACAACAATTCAATCGTTCAAAGATTTCTTTGGTAGCGACAATAACTATTAATAAATATTGCCTCTTCAACATGAAGAGGCAATATTTATAAGTTTATTTTTCTGTTTATTCTGTTTATTATAAGGGTGAAAAGGAGATGGATTAATGAAGAGGATTTCTTATATTGAAGACTTTGAGCAATGGGAAAGTGGTTTTTCATTTTACAATCCTGTAAAAGTTCGTTTTGGTGAAGTAGATATGTTTGGACATGTAAATAATGTCGTTGCCTTTACCTACTTTGAAGAAGCGCGTATCGCATTATTTAAAGAACTTGGATTTATGCAGGAATGGACGCATGAATCTTCAGAAACGATGATTGTTGTTGCGGATTTACAATGTAATTTTATTAAGCAAATATATTTTGATGAACAGTTGAAGGTGTATGTAAAAGCGAGATCGGTTGGGAATTCTTCTTTAGATTTGCATTATATGGTAAAAAATGCAGAAGGAGAAGTTTGCTTAGTTGGTCGTGGAATGATGGTGCAAGCATCGAAAAAAACGGGTAGAGGCGAACCGTGGCCTGAAGAGTGGAAGAAAAAATTACTACAATAATAGAGTGAAAGAAAAATAAGAGAGCAAGTTGCTCTCTTATTTTTTGTCTTCCATCGCTTCTTCTAATGTTAAATGATGTTTATATATGTATGTAGCGTATGGATTTCCAACGTAGCGTAAATGCCACGGTTCATATGAATATTCTGTTGTTTCTGTTTTGTCTTCTAAATAACGAATAACAAAGCCAAATTCATGGGCATGTTTTGCAACCCATTTTCCTTCGGCTGTCTCTCCAAAAATAGGCTCTAATTGGAATTTAGCAGATTTTGAACTAATATCCATTGCTAAACCAGTTTGATGTTCACTTGTACCAGGAATGGCGCTTACTGAATCAGCTTCAGCTTTTCCTTGACGTCTAACGTATGTATCATGTAATGATTTTTGGCGTTTGTATGAACGATAACCAGATACAGCTGTAAGTTCCAGTCCTTCTTTCCGTGCCGCTTCAAACATATTTTCAAGCGCATTTGCAGCATCTTCGCGCAGCAATGTTTTTTCTTTATCTTTTGGGCTAGTAAATGGTACGTTTGGTCTTGTTAAGTCTTCAGGTGTGTATCCGTCTGGTAGTTTTCGATGTTTATTAACTAAGACAAGATTAGAATCTGGATTTGTTACAACGGAAAAATCATTGTCTAGCTTCTTTGCATTATGATTAGCTTTTGGAAAAGCAGGAATCTCTTCTTTTTGGTGATTACTATGCTGTTGACTTTCGACAGCTTTCGCCCCATTTTGTAGTGGTGATTTAGAACTAAAGTAAGCGAAAGAAGTGATACCGATTACAATAGTAGCGGCAGAAATAATGATTATTTTTTTCATGATGCCTTGTAATCACAGTCCTTTCTTAATAAAATATGTATTGTTTTTATTATAAGTCTAGTTTGTTGAAAAAGAAATATAAGAGTCGTAACGTAATAGAAATGCAAAGAAAATGTCAGAAAATGTGTGAAATTGTATTGTTTTTTCATTTAATTCATTTCTTATCTTTCATGAAATGAATTTTTTATGTAATATATATACATAAGAAGATGTAGCGATTATCGAGAATAAAGAACTTCTTGTATAGACTAGGAGTGAATGGGAATGGATTTTGCAACAATTATTGGACTTATTTTAGGATTTGTAGCAGTGGTAGTAGGGATGGTCGTCAAGGGCGCTGACGTAACAGCCTTATTGAATCCTGCCGCAGCATTAATTATTTTTATCGGTACATTTGCTGCAGTATGTATAGCATTTCCGATGAATCAACTAAAAAGGGTTCCAAAATTATTTAAAGTTCTTTTTGGTTCAAATAAAAAGGATTTAAGTTATGAACAGTTGCTAGAATTATTTGTTCATTGGACATCAGAAAGTAGAAAATACGGTATTTTGTCTTTAGAGCAACAATTAGACAAAATTCAAGATGAATTTCTTTTGCGTGGTATGAAATTTGTGATTGATGGCGTATCCGCAGAAGATTTAGAGCAGATTTTAGAAGCTGAATTAGAAGCAATTGAAGAAAGGCATGCAAAAGGAGCGGCAATTTTTTCACAAGCTGGTACATATGCGCCGACATTAGGGGTTTTAGGTGCTGTTATCGGTCTTGTAGCTGCACTTGGCAATTTAACTGATATTGAAAAGTTAGGACACGCTATTTCAGGTGCGTTTATTGCGACGATTTTTGGTATTTTCTCAGGTTATGTATTATGGCATCCATTTGCAAATAAGTTAAAACAAAAATCTGCAGCTGAAATCGAGAAAAAACGTTTAATTATTGATTGTTTATTAATGTTACAAGAGGGTACATATCCGTTTATTATGAAGAACCGCATTTTAGGTTCACTTTCTGCAACTGAGCGTAAAAAGCTAGAAAAAGGAGCAGAAAAAAATGCGGAGTAAGAAAAATAGAAGAGGCAAAAAGAAAAAACATGATGAGCATATCGACGAAACTTGGTTAATTCCATATTCTGATATGTTAACGTTGTTATTTGCATTGTTCATCGTTTTATTCGCAATGAGTAGTATAGATGCTGCGAAGTTTAAACAGATGGCAGTTGCTTTTCGAAGTGAATTAGCCGGTGGAACAGGTAACAAAGAATTTTTAAGTGATCAAAAGCCAAATGATGAAAAAGAATTATCAGCAAGTAGCCTTGAGGCAGAACAAGCAAAAAAACAAGAAGAAGCTAGAGCGAAAGAAAAAAAAGAGATGGATGAATTGAAAGCATTACAAAAAAAGATTGATCAATATATTAATGAAAAACAATTATCCTCTTCTTTTCAAACTAAATTAACTGAAAAGGGATTAATGGTGACAATATTAGAGAATATACTGTTTGATTCGGGGAAAGCAGATGTGAAATTAGAATCTTTAGGGATTGCAAAAGAGATGTCTAGCTTACTTGTTTCAGCGTCACCTCGTGAAATTACAGTATCGGGTCATACGGATAATGTCCCTATTGCCAATGCGCAGTTTGCGTCGAACTGGGAATTAAGTACGCAGCGGGCAGTTAATTTTATGCAAGTATTACTGCAAAATAAAGAATTACAACCAGAAAAATTTAGTGCGATTGGTTATGGAGAATATCGTTCGATTGCTCCAAACGATACACAAGAAGGAAAGGCAAAGAATAGACGTGTGGAAGTATTCATCTTGCCTTTAACAGAGAAAGTAAAATAAAAGAGGATGGCGAATGCCACCCTCTTTTATTTTGCATCAAATGATTTTAAGTTGTCATGGCGGATTTTATCTTTTTCTGCATCTGATTTTTTGAAATCATACTCATATAAAGCGCCTTCCCAATCACCATACATTGGATTCGGGAAAATAATAAATTTCTCACCAAATTGTGTTTTTGAATCTGTAACTGCTTGATTTCGATCTTTTACAGTTTTTCCATCAAAACCAGTGAAATCAGATAAGTTATCACCGAAGAATAAGACGATATCATGTGTTTGCGAAACGAGTTCACGGCGTTTTTCTTTTCCTTTTTCTTTCGGATCTTGCAATAATATATGTTCTTTCGTTGCTTGAGGAGCACCTACACGCTCAAGATTTTTAATTGTTGCATCTAGTTGGTTCGTTTTACGATTTGAGATGTAGTAAATATCTACCCCTTTAGACTCCGTATATTTTAAGAAATCAATTGAGCCTGGAAGGGCTTCAGCCTCAGCCTTATTAATCCAGTCATCCCATTTATACGGATAACCTTTCCCTGTTTTTACGCTCATTGCTTGATGAGGACTGTTGTCTAAAACCGTTTCATCTAAATCAAGTACGATAGCAGGTTTTTTCTCTGTCCCTTTTGCAAGAGCTGCATCAAGCTTCAATTGACCGATATTGTACCCTTGGTAATAAAGTGCTTTCGTTTCGCCAGCTGTTTGATACCATAAATCAGCCATGAGTTGCTGGTCTGTTAATTTTACTTTCTCTTCTTTCGCCACAGTTTTCTCTTGTGTTCCTGAACATGCTACAAGTGATGTAGATAGAACCGCTACAGATAATAAAGTGGTAATGCCCCTCTTCATCTTCATATGTATCCTCCTTGATGTTAGAAAATCAGTTAATATTATATATCGAAAAATAATATTTTTTGTATGAACATTTGCATATTGTCTTTTGTATATATAGTAGTATGTCCTATATTAGAAAGATGAGAAAAATAGTGGGAATTATTTTGACAAGTTTAATTGTCGAAATGACAATAATAATTGACAAATCATGCGATAATATTTACAATTTTAACTAAATAGAACAAATGATGGATTAAGGAGATGTTACATATTAAGAGGATGAAGTGTAGTGCTATATTTTATCTTGTATAAACATAGTTTTTGAAAGAGAGTATGAATGATACTAAAGGGGAGGCTTTATACTTTGAGTTTACAAATTCAAAACTTAACGAAACAATTTGGGGAATCAAAAGCAGTTAATGGCTTGCAAATTTCGTTACCAAAAGGTGAAGTGCTAGGATTACTTGGCCGAAATGGTGCAGGGAAAACAACGACAATCAAAATGCTTCTCGGATTATTAACGCCTAATGAAGGCTCTATTACATGGGATGGAAAATCATTTGGGACTAGTGGGATAACGATTGGATATTTACCAGAAGAAAGAGGTTTATATACAAAAAGTAGAGTAATAGACCAGTTGCGATATTTTGGTAGATTAGAAGGAATGACGAAAAAAGAAGTAGATCTTGCTATTGATCACTGGTTAGAGCGATTAGCCATACCGGAATATAAATTTAAAACGGCAGGAGAGCTTTCAAAAGGGAACCAGCAAAAAATCCAATTAATTGCTGCCCTTCTTCATAATCCTGAACTTCTCATTTTAGATGAACCGTTTAGCGGACTTGATCCAGTGAATGCTGGGATGTTAGCTAGCATCATTGAAGAACAAGTACAGAGCGGAAAGACAATTATTTTGTCTAGTCATCGTATGGAACAAGTAGAGGCTTTTTGCCAACATGTATGTATTTTGAAAAAAGGCGAAGCAGTCGTAAAAGGCCAGTTAAGTGATATTAAAAAAGAATACGGTTTCCGTAATTTAACGATTGAAGATACAGAAGAGAATGAGAAGGGATTAGCGGCTATTCATGTATCGTATGAAAAACAACAAGGCCTTCTTTATGTGCAAGTACAAGATGATGCAGAAGCTCTAAAGATTTTACAACAGTTACAAGAACAAGGTGTTACTTTACGACAATTTAAAATGTTAGAGCCGACGTTAAACGAAATCTTTGTAGAGAGGGCGAAATAACGATGCGTAAATTTTCTCACGTATTTTCATTTTATTTTAGAGAAGCATTTTTATCTAAAAAATCATTAATTACGAGTGCGATTTTATTTTTAGTTGTGTTTGGACTTTTTGCCTTTAATCATTTCACAGCTGATAATGATAAAGGAAAAGATAAATTTGCTGTAGTAACTGAAAGCGATATTTATAAAGTGCAAGAAAGTGATATAACAAAGTTACTTCCGTCTGCTAAAGTAACTGTAGAAAATAAGGATAAGTTTAATGAGCTACGTAAGCAAGTGGAAGATGGGAATTTAGACGGTTTATTCCGTATTACAGAAAAGAATGGTATTCCAGAAGTGACGTATATGTATAGTGGTTTTCCGAGCCAATCAACGGCTACACTTATGGCAAGTTATTTAAAGGAACAGTATACAGCGGTAATGATTGAAAAAAATAATGTATCTGCTGAAGTAGCAAAACAGTTACAAATGGAAATTCCGTTAAAGCAAGAGGCAGTAAAGGATCATGCATCTTCCTTTGGAATTGGTTATGTTTTCTCGTTTGCTTTATATATGTTTATTATTGTGTTTGGAACTGCAATTGGGACGACGATAGCATCTGAAAAGTCATCTCGTGTTATGGAGTTAATGCTTCCGAAAGTAAGACCATTAACAATGCTACATGCTAAAATTTTAGCAATTGTTTCTAGTGCTTTACTATTACTTGTTATTGCCTCCTTCGGTTTTCTCGTACCATATTTATTAGGTTGGGTAGACTTAGAAAATGCATCTTTAGTGGGACTTACACTAGACTTTTCTAAATTGGATGCTGTAGTAATTAGTATGTTTGTTGTGTATTTTGTTATGGGTTACTTACTATACGCAATGTTATATGCAGCGGTTGGTGCTGTTGTATCAAAAATTGAGGATGTGCAATCTCTTTCGTTTCCAATTACAATGTTAGGGATAGCAGCATTTTTCATTAGTATTAAATCATTATTTGATCCTAATAGTACATTAGCTGTAGTTAGTTCGTATATTCCTTTCTTTACACCTATGGTTACATTTTCGAGGCTTGTAGCAGGTGAAGCCGGTACTGTAGAGATTATTGTGACATTAGTCATTTTATTGGTGACTATCGCTATCGTCAATATGCTTGCAAGCCGCATTTACGTAAACGGCGTAATGAATTACTCAGATAAAGTGAAATTTAAAGATTTAGCGAAATTTATAAAGCGTCAATAATGAGAGAAAAGCATGATTTCCTATTGAAATCATGCTTTTTCTTTATGTATAAATTAAAAATAGTATATAATAATAAGAGTCGTCTTTTAATAGAATGAATACAAAGGAGGGTGTGCAGATGGGGATTAGTAGTCGTTTTACAGTAGGTGTTCATATGTTGACATTACTTGCGATAGATCGAAACTCTCGCTGTACCTCTGAATGGATTGCTGGTAGTGTGAATACAAATCCGGTTGTGATTCGTCGCATTACAGGAATGTTGAAGAGAGCAGGACTTGTTGATGTACAAGCTGGTAAAGGTGGTACGACACTTGCTCGTGATTTAGAAGAAATTACATTACTTGATGTATATAAAGCAGTGGAAGTTGTAGAAGAAGGGCAGCTATTTTCCTTCCATGAAAATCCCAACATTGAATGTCCAGTAGGAGCTAATATTCAATCAGTATTAGAAATTATTTTAATGCAAGCGCAAGAAGCGATGGAAAACGTACTTGCAAATGTAACGGTAGATCAATTGGTTACAAACTTAAAGTCTAAAATGAAAGAGTAAAAAAGCGAGCATCCTCATAATGAGGGCTCGCCTTTTTTTGTTCAGAAATATTGAAAATTCTATTTTTCAGTATTTAAAATGAATTTACCAACAATAGCTGCTACGATACCACCAAGAATTGGTGCAACGATGAATACCCATAGTTGAGAAAGTGCTTCTCCGCCAGCGAATAAAGCTGGTGCTATACTACGAGCTGGGTTAACAGAAGTTCCAGTTAACGGAATTCCTAATAAGTGAACTAACACTAATGTGAAACCAATTACTAATCCTGCTAGAGAAGAACTTCCTTTTTTACCTGTTACAGCAACGATTACTAATACGAATACGAAAGTTAAAATAAATTCAACTAGAAATGCTCCAGATAAACCAAGAGTTCCGAAACCATTTTGTCCTAAATTATCTAAAGGTGTTTTAGCAGATTTTAAAATTGTTACTAACGTTGCAGTTCCTAATAAACTACCTAAAATTTGAGCTAATACATAATAACAAAGTTCCATAGCGTTCATTCTTTTGTTGATGAACATAGCTACTGATACTGCTGGGTTAATGTGACATCCAGAAATTGTTCCGATGCTATATGCCATAGCTACAATAGATAGACCGAAAGCCATAGCGATTCCTAATGTTCCAATTCCTTCAATTCCGCCGCCGATGACAGCTACTCCAGTTCCGAATAATACAAGTACAAATGTACCAATAAATTCAGCGATTGCTTTTTTTAACATAATTTACCTCCTAATATTGCACATGAAACGTATTATAACATAGGTTTTAGTATAAACAGCTAATGAAATACTATTCTGATAAGGCGAAATAGGGGGACAATGAAAAAAGAGTATGGTTCTTTGTTATAGAACCATACTCTTTTTTATGCTGTTTTTTTCTGTTTAACGGCTGGAACAGAACGGTTTAAAATACTATTTGCAACCATTCCTAACATAATAATAATCATTCCAAGTAGGGAAAGCCCGCCAGGAAATGAACCATTTAAGAAAATAATTTCGCCAAGTACGGTAAAGACCATTGTTCCGGCTTGCGTTGCTTCAACAGCTCCAAGTAGAGCGAGGTTATCTTTTGCTAAGTCAGTAGCAAAGAAAAATGTCATCGTTGCAATTACTCCTGAACATAATGCTAACAAAAACCCTTGCAACATTTGGCTGGATGTTGGAATACCGGTAGTAGAAAATCCGTATATACCAAGTAAAATTGTTATAGGAAGACTGCCGATTGCCATTCCTAATACACGTTGAAACGTATCCAGACGCCCGCCAACAAGTTCCATCATTTTTCTGTTGCCGAATGGATATAAGAAGGCTGCTACTACGACAGGTAAAAATCCTGAAATAAACTGAGTCATTGTAATATGACCTGCAGCAGTTGCTTGCATACAAATTACACCAAGTAAAATAAATAGTGCGACATATAAACTACGAAGTGGAATTTTTCCACGTACAAGTTTTGTGCCTGATTTCGTTTCTATTTTAATGAAGAATAATGGTGATAAAAGTAAACCTGCTAATATAGTAACTTGCCAAGTTCCAGCAACGAGCCATGCTGGAGAAAAGACAGCCGCGAAACTTAATAAAGAATAGAAGCCAATACCAGCAACGGAACCCCATCCGATCCATGCTAATGGATGCTTCTTTAATTCTTCCCATAAACCCCTTAAGTTTTTGCGAAATAAAACGATAAGGAATAAAATAGGGAGAGCAAATAAAAAGCGGAAGGAAGCTGTCCAAGCCCAGCTCGTTCCAGACACATTCATCGCTCTGTTAATAATAAAGGTTGCGGAAAAAAAGGCTGATGATAAAAGGCCTAATAAAATTGCGCGCATGAAGTATAGCACTCCTTTCGGAATTTGATGATTATGTATAGTATAATATACATAAAATTAATAAAAGTAAACTATTTTATACTTTAAGGTGGTTTTATAGATGAAAGAACATGAAGATATGCAAACGAAAGAAGTCATTCAGCAAGTAGGTCAGTTATTAAGACAAATTCGAAATGAACAAAAATTAAGTTTAGAAGAATTAGCTCAAAAAACAGGGGTTAGTAAATTAACATTAGGAAAGATTGAAAGAGGCGAAACGAATCCGACGTTAGCTGTCATTTGGAAAATAACGAAAGGGTTATCGATTCCTTTATCGAGATTGATGGTTGTTGGGGAACCTGTAGCTGTTGCGCGCTGCGGTGAAGGATTTGCAGTAGATGCAGGACAAGCATGGCATTTAGAAACGATGTTTCGTTATACGAAAGAAACAGGGATGGAGATGCACCGTGCTTGTTTAAGATCGAATAGTATATATGAACCAGAAGCTCATCATGAAGGTGCTATTGAGCTTGTAACGGTAATGAAAGGGAAAGTATCGATTCAAGTAGAAAGCGATGTATACGAATTAAATGAGTTTGACTCTATTCAATTTGAAGCGAACAAGAAACATAGTTATAAGAATGAAGAAGATGAAGTAGCAGTATTACATTTAACGATGAAATATTCTTCATGAAAAAATATCCTATAGATTTTCTATAGGATATTTTTTGTGCGCTATGCTCAAATAAATGAAAGAATGTTATTAGTAAGAGCGTGGCATAAGTAATAAACAAATGAAATAAACTAAAAACCCCGTCCCAAAACATAAAATAGCAATGACCCAAAGTATGCGAATGAGAGTAGAGCTAATATCAAAATATTCTCCTAAACCACCGCATATACCAAATAGCATTTTATCAGTTTCGGATTTACATAATCTTTTTGACATCTTCCAATCCCTCCTTTTTATGACAAGCTATATATTTCTATTCTATATGGAAATTTATGAGAAGACTATGAGGTTGTATTACATTTTTTTATAAAGTGAATCGTATTTTACAATTTAGATGTGAGGTCATATAAACAATAAATCTAATTTATAGCGCAGTATAATAGTTTACGATAAAAATAAAAAGGCCTTAGGTAGCAAAATTTAAGCTACCAAAAAGGCCTCATATTATTGTTTCATTTTATAGTTGAATTGTTGATGTATCCAATGTGAAAACAGATAACAAATACTTAGTGAAAGAGTAACCGCTATACTAACCCAAATGCTCGTTAAAGGACCGATTAAGAAGTAAACTACATAACCGGTAAGAGCACCAATAATCGAGATGAGCGGTATAATGATGCTGATTTTTTGCTTGTTGAAAATAACGAATAATATTGTGATGATAAGAGATGTATAAAGAATACCAAAGAAAAAAATAATTTCTAAAATAGTATAGTTTGTAGTAATTGTAATGAAAAAAGCTAAAAATCCGATAGTGATAGAAATAAAATGAGTTGTATATAATTTGAAATTTATTTTTGTAGGTATCATCGGTATAAAATCTCGAATGAGTTTAGTAAATCCATGCATCCAAGAAATAAAACTAGATGTTATTGCGCTTAACGAACCGATAACGAGCAGAAAAAATAAAATGATAAATTCTATTTTTTTTGGAAGCTGGACTAGAAGATCGTATAAATGATCTAAGCTCCCACTAAAGATAACTATCATAATTAGAGAAGCGAACGCCAAGGGGATAGTAATCCATATAAATCCTGATAGTAAAAAAGTTGGAATAATTTTTTTAGGATGAATACGGAAAGCTTTATCCCAAGATGCAGGGCTTATTAATACTCTTCCTGTTTCAATGAGAATACCGGCAGTAAGAAAATATATTCCGTTTATATTTTCATAAAATAGCAAGTACGGGTGATATAAGCGGATTCCATCGTATACATGGGTAATGCCATCTTGCACAAAAAAATAAATTGGAATAATGATCATAGTAGAAAACATTAATACAGTTTGCATAATAGCCATTTTAGTAAATAGCTTAGCGTTACTTAATATTACGAATATTGTACAAAGGGTAATGAAAAGGAAAGAACCCAATGTATATGGAATATGGAAAAAAACATTAAGTAAAATACTAGCAACTTTCGTTTGAATGAACATACTTTCTATACTTAATAGAACAAGGAAAGAGCATACAATTATATATCCTTTGTGAGAAAGTTTATAAGATAAGTAATCGTGAATGGATTCTCCTTCTGGGAATGTAGAACGTATTTTTTTTATTAAAATCCCCAATAAAATAAGAGTAAAAGGGCCAATCATCGCATAAAGAATACCAGCGATTAGCCCATAATTAATAATCGATTCAGGTAAAGCGAGTGTTGATATACTTGCGACCCATTTAGATAATAAAAGAACAGTACCAGTTCCGATACCTAATTGTAAAGGTGTGAAAGCTGAGTTGTTTTTCGCCACAATTTATCCCTCGCCTCTATATTCTTTCGGAGTCATTCCGGTCATTTTACGAAAAACAGTACTGAAATAATGCTGACTATTAAAACCAGATCGTTCAGAGATTTGAGAGATACACCAATGTGGGTGTTCCGTTAAATATTTCTGTGACATTTCAATACGAAATTGCATGATATATCCGGAAAATGAAATACCTACTTCTTCATGGAACCTTCGGCTTAAATAAGTCGGATTTGTATGTACTTTAGCTGCGATGTCTGCTAAGTGTAGTTTGTCATGAAAGGTTTCATGGATGATGTCTAATGTATCTTGAATAATACGTGAGTAGGAAGGAGTATTGGAATTTCCTTTGTACTTTTGTAATATATCAATGAGTTCTTTTTCTATAATTGGCTTTGTTATATAGTCAATAACTCCTAGACGAATAGATTGTTTTGCATAATCGAAATTTTGATATGCGGTTACGATGATGATATCCAAGTTAGAGTTTTTATTTTTTAATTTTTCACCTAGTTGTAGGCCGGATATTCCTGGAAGGTGAATATCTAAAAGTGCTAAATGAATCGAGAATTTTTCATTTATACGTAAAGCTTCATCCGCATCTAAGGCTAGATGCAGTGTCCAATTAGGAAATTGACGGTGGATAAGAAATTCTAATTGTTCCAGTTCCAATGGTTCGTCATCTACTAATAGCACGTTCATTTTTGTATTACCTCCTCTGTGTTTTTTTCTGTGATGAAAGGCCATGTGATTTCTACTTTCGTGCCGTTCTCTTTTGTAGAGAGGAAAGAGAACGTAGTTTGTTCTTGAAAGAATAACTGAAATCGTTGTTTTATATTTTCAAGTCCGTACCCGCTCTCTTCCGTATGGGAAGTAAATGGTTCGTTTTGAGTACCGTTGTCGGATACTAGAAGTGTAATTCGGTTATTTGTATTGTATAGATGAATATTTAAAATTGCTTGACCAGCTTTTTTTTCTAGCCCATGTTTAAAGGAATTCTCAACTAACGTTTGAATAACGAAAGGTGGAATATGGGCATTATGTAAATCTTCAGAAGAGATAATGCTTACTGAAAGCCTTGAGCGAAATCGCATTTTTTGAATCTCAATATAATAATTCGTATATGTTAGTTCTTCAGAAATAGGAATTAACAAATCTGTTGTTTTATATTTCCCTTTTAAAAATAGAGAAAAGATCTCGAGTGATTTGACAACTTCATCTGTTCTCTGTAGACGAGCTAAGCTTAAAATTGTATTTAATGTATTGAATAAAAAATGAGGCTGAATTTGTTGCGTAAGTTGATGATATAAAGACTGTTGCAACTCTCGTTCTAGTGCTATTTTTTTCTTTTCACTTTCTAGTAAATCGATTCGTTTTTCAAAAATAAATAAACATAATAAAATAATAGCTCCAAAAATTGGAGCTAAGACAAGTATAGTTATTAATACAGCAAATGCTTCATAAGTTAACATACATACCTCAATCTTGTTTTTTATTATTATACTAAAGTGTTGTAAATATTTCTATTATTCAGACTCGAATCAAATGATATGACAGGCTACTTTATGATCTTCGCTTATAGATTGAAAGCTTGGTTGCTGCGTAGCGCATTTTTCAATGGCATACGGACAACGAGTATGAAAACGACAGCCTTTTGGCGGGTTTAGAGGAGAGGGGAGGTCTCCTTTAAGTTCAATACGCTCTTTTTTCGTTCCTGCACTAATGGTAGGAATTGCTGAGAGAAGCGCTTTTGTGTAAGGGTGTTGTGGATTGTTAAAAAGAGAATGTTTATCGGCAATCTCCACAATGGTACCAAGGTACATTACAATGATGCGATCTGATATGTGACGAACGACAGCTAAGTCGTGAGAGATGAATAAATATGTTAATCCATATTGTTGTTGCAAATGCTTTAATAAATTTAAAACTTGTGCTTGCACTGAAACATCTAAGGCGGAGACAGCCTCGTCACAAATAATGAGTTTTGGATTTACAGCTAAGGCGCGTGCGATTCCGATTCTTTGCCGTTGACCACCGCTAAATTCATGTGGATAGCGCTTCACTGCGTCAGGTGGAAGACCAACTTTCCCGAGCAGCTCAATAACTTTCGCCCTTCTTTCACCTTTTGGATATACGTTTTGAATGGCCATAGCTTCTTCTAAAATGCTCCCTACAGTTTGCCTAGGGTTTAAAGAAGCAAAGGGATCTTGAAAAATAACTTGTAAATCTTTTCGAACCTTTCGCATTGCTGAGTTATTTAATGCTAGTAAATCCTTGTCTTGAAAAATAATTTTTCCACTTGTTGCTTCATCAAGGCGCAATATTGCACGCCCAGTGGTGGATTTTCCGCAACCAGATTCACCAACAATACTAACAGTTTCCTTTTCGTAAATTGTAAAGCTAATATCGTCAACCGCTTTAATATAGCTAATAGAGCGTCCTAGAATTCCTTTTTTTATAGGGAAGTATTGTTTCAAGTTTTGTACTTGTAATAACTCTCGTTTATTGATTTGCGTAGCAGTAGACATATTATAATACCTCCAATTTTTCTGAAGATGATTTATCCCAAAGGTCTGTAAACATCCAGCATCGAACTTCACTTCCATCTTGCGTGAGTTGAAGTTCTGGAAGAGTATTGTGACATAGTTCTTTTGCATGTGTGCATCTATCAGCAAAGCGACATCCGCTCGGCATATGGTATGGACTCGGTACGGATCCAGGAATAGTTTGTAACTCTTCTTGGTCTGTATCGAGTCTTGGAAGAGATTGAAGAAGTCCGATTGTATAAGGATGTTTTGGACTAGTAAATATATGCTCGATATCTGCATATTCGACGATTTTTCCAGCGTACATAACGGCGACTCTATCGCATGTTTCTGACACGACTCCTAAGTCATGTGTAATCATGATAATTCCCATACCGAGTTGTTTTTGAAGTGATTTCATAAGTGATAATATTTGAGCTTGAATTGTTACATCAAGAGCGGTTGTTGGTTCATCTGCAATGAGTAAATCTGGATTGCAAGCAAGTGCCATTGCAATCATAATGCGTTGTCGCATTCCTCCACTTAGTTCATGAGGCTCTTGTTTTGCACGCTTTTCAGGAGAAGGAATTCCAACTAGTTTCAACATATCGACGGCTTTATTCCAAGCTTCCTTTTTATTTAATTTTTGATGGATACGAATTGCTTCTGCGATCTGTTCCCCAACAGAATATACTGGATTCAAAGATGTCATTGGTTCTTGGAAAATCATTGAGATTTGATTTCCGCGAATTGCACGCATTTCAGCTTCGTTTTGTTGTAATAAATCTTTTCCTTTAAATAAAATGCTTCCCTTAATTTTACTGCCGCTTTCTCGGTCAATTAATCTCATAATGGATAGAGAAGTGATACTCTTCCCACAACCAGATTCACCTACGATGCCGAGTGTTTCTCCTTTAGAAACAGAGAAATTTAAACCATCAACCGCTTTGCTTACACCTTCGTCTGTAAAGAAATGTGTTTTTAAATCTTTAACTTGTAATACCTCTTCCTTTTTATTCATTTTTGTGCACCCCCTTAATTAAGTTCAATACGTTTATTGAAATGACGGTATAAAATATCAACAATAAGATTGACTAGAACGAAGATGACCGAGGCGATTAATACGCCCCCTTGTAACATTGGTAAGTCTCTCATTCGGATGGCGTCTACGATCAATCTTCCAAGTCCATTTATAGCAAAAACTGATTCTACTAAAACTGTACCGCCTAAAAGGGCACCAAATTGTAATCCAACAACAGTAATAACGGGAATTAATGCGTTTCTCAAAGCATGTTTATATATAACAACTCTTTCTTTTACCCCCTTTGCTCTTGCTGTTCGTATATAATCTTGGCGTATAACATCAAGCATACTTGAGCGAGTCATACGTGCTACAATTGCTGCGCCAGATGCACCTAGTGTAAGTGCTGGTAAAACCATGTGTATCCAAGTTCCCCAACCAGAAACGGGGAATATTTGAATTTGGACAGAGAAGTAGAAAATGAGCATAAGTCCAAACCAAAAGCTTGGTAATGAGACACCTAACAAAGCGATAATCATAATAGAAACATCTGTCCAAGAATATTGCTTTGTAGCAGAGATGATACCAGCAATCATCCCAATTACAACTGTAATGACGATACTACACAGTGCGAGTTCAATAGTGATTGGAAGGCGGATTAATACTTCGTCTAACACTGGGCGGTTAGAACGAATTGAAACCCCGAAATCTCCTTGTAATATATTTCCGATATAAGAGAAATATTGCATGATAAAGGGTTTGTCTAATCCTAATTGATGGCGTATTTGCTCGACAGTTTCTTTTGATGCTCCTTCACCAGCGATAAGGAGAGCTGGGTCACCGGGTACCATTTGCATAATTAAGAAAACGACGAATACAACGCCGAAAAGAACGGGAATTAATTGTAGTATTCTACGAAATATAAACATTAGCATGTATAATGCCCCTTTCTATTTTTTTAGTCTCGGATCTAGTGCATCACGTAATCCGTCACCAAACATGTTTAAACCGATTACGAGTGTAGACATTGCGATTCCAGGGAACATTGCAATATGTGGTGCGGTAAATAAAAAGTCGCGCCCATTACTTAACATGGCACCCCATTCAGGTGAAGGTGGTTGTGCTCCAAGTCCTAAAAATGATAATCCAGCTGCAGATAAAATTGCTGTAGCTAAGCGTAAAGTAGCTTGGACGATAATAGGTGATAAGATGTTAGGGAATATGTGTTTCATAATAATAGTAAAATCGTTTGCCCCTAGTGCTCTTATAGCATCGATATACTCTAATTTTTTTACTGTTAATGTAGAAGCTCTAACGATACGAGCGAACATAGGGATTGAGAAAAAGCCAATAGCGATAATTACGTTCACAAGACTTGGTCCTAGTGCGCCTACAATGGCAAGAGCAAGTAAAATACCAGGGAAAGCTAGCATAATATCAATGATTCGCATAATGATTGTGTCAAACCATCCACCGTAATAACCAGAAATGATACCAAGAATAATGCCGAACAATGCCCCAATAAATACAGAAGAAAATCCAACAAGTAACGAAAGGCGTGTCCCGTGTAAAAGGCGGCTTAAAATATCTCTGCCTTTATCATCTGTTCCCATCCAATGTTCCATAGATGGTGGTTGTAATTTGTTAACTAACTGAATATCAAATGGATTGTAGGGTGCTAACAATGGGGCAAATATAGCTATTAAAATATAGAAAAGAACGATAATACCCCCGATAAATGCCATCTTATTTTTTTTCAGTTTTCGATAGCTAATGATCCATTTCGATGTGTTCTTCGTTTGAATCGTTTGTAAAGAAGTATTTTCTTCTTTAGAAAGACGAACTTCCATTTTTCATACCTCCCTTTCTTTATGATTAAATTATCAGAAAATTAAAACGAGTCAACGAGTTTAAAACAATAAGTAAAGAAAGTGCAAATAGAAGTAAAGATGTTTCAAAATAATTCAGAAAATTCAATAAGTAAAGAAAGTGCAAATAGAAGTAAAGATGTTTAAAAACTTTTTCCGCAAAGTTATTTATAATTACAAATACATAGACGAAATTGAAAAAGAAAGGGTGGTGGAATGATCTGCTATTAGAAAGTAAGAGATAGAAAGCTAGATGTAAGGTTTCACTTTAGGATGTAGAGATAAAAGAAAGTGGAGGGGGAAGGGCGATGAGATTCAAAAGGGGACTTGTGATTTGTTTTATCACAATTTTATGTCTTTCAGTTTTTCTAGCGGGGTGTTCATCTAATACGAAGACAGGAAATGAAGGGTCAGGAAGCAATGGAACAAAAGAAGGCGGTGTTTTAACAATTGCTAGACTGTCAGATGCTGATAATTTAGATCCGCATTTTATTACAAACATCCCTTCCGCAAGTGTTGTGTACCATAAAGTGTATGAAAATCTTGTACAACGAGATAAAAACATGGATTTTAAGCCGATGTTAGCAAAGGAATGGAAACAAATTGATGATTTAAATTGGGAATTTAAGTTGCAACAAGGAGTGAAATTCCAAGATGGTGCACCATTTAATGCTGAGGCAGTAAAGAAAAACTTTGAACGTGTATTAGACCCGAAAGTAGGTTCAAATCGAGCAACTGTTTATTCCATGATTCAAGAAATAAAAGTAATTGATGAATACACAGTACAGTTCGTATTGAAATACCCATACTCACCTCTTTTATCTATTTTCGCAAGTAATGAAGGAAGTATTTTAAGTCCGAAGGCAATTGATGAAAAAGGGAAAGGCTTAGCGCAGCATCCGGTTGGGACAGGTCCATATACTTTTAAATCATGGAAACCAGGTGAAGAAATTCGACTTGAAAAGAATAAAAATTATTGGGGTGAAAAATCAAAGATTGATGAAGTGGTATTCAAAGTAGTACCAGAAGATGCAACACGTATTGGAATGATTGAAACTAGTGAAGCTCATATTGCAGAGAATTTACCTGTAACTGAGGTAGAGCGTGTGAAAAATTCACCATCCATGGAGTTAATTGAAAATGAAGGTTTAGGTGTAGAATATATTGGCTTTAATGTACAGAAAAAGCCATTTGACAACCCGCTTGTTCGTCAAGCGATTGCACATGCGATTGAAACGAAAGGGATTTTAAAAGGGGTATATAACGATGTTGGGACTGAAGTGAACTCGGTAATGACTCCTAAAGTATTCGGTTATACGAAAGACGTAAAAGGATATAAGTATGACATTAATACTGCAAAAAAATTATTAGCAGAGGCTGGCTATCCAAATGGGTTTAAAACAACAATTTGGACGAATGACAGCAAGGTTAGAATGGCGTTAGTGGAAGTAATTCAATCTCAATTAAAAGGGATTGGCGTTGATGTAGAAATTAAAGTTATGGAATATGGTGCGTTTTTAGCTGCAACGAATAAATCAGAACATGCGATGTTTGTTGGAGGATGGGGAAATGCAACAGGTGATGGTGACTATAATCAATATAATTTATTCCATTCTAGTTCACACGGAGCAACTGGTAACCAATTCTTCTATAGTAATTCGGAAGTAGATAAATTAATAGAAGAGGCTAGAAAAGAAAAAGATGAGACGAAGAGAAAAGAATTGTATAAACAGTTACAAGAAATTGAATTAAAAGATGCTTTATTAGTACCAATTCGAGGGATTAATCATATTGCCGCAACTACGAAAAATATAAAAGGATTTTGGATTGATCCATCTGGGTATTTGCGACTGGAAGGTGTAGAACTACAGTAAAATAGGAAATTCTATCAGTGTAAAACATTATTTTACACTGATAGAAATTTTTATCTATTTTTGTTTCATTTGTACAGTAGAAAAATCATATTGCGAAGGGAGATTGACAAAGTGAGTGTAAAATCACAATATTGGTTAACGAATGTGAAACTTGAATGTGGGTACGTATATGAGGAATCGCGAATTACAAGTACAGAAACAGAGATTTGTAGTTTGTTTATTGAAGATGGAAAGATTACGAAGATATTACCTGGAATTATATCGGAACAAGATGGTGAAGTAGTAAATGCAAATGGTTTACTGGCATTACCAGCATTTGAAGAAATGCATATTCATATTGATAAAACGTATTATGGTGGACCGTGGAAAGCATGTACACCAGTAAAAAGTATATTCACTCGCATTCATGAGGAGCAAACTATTCTTCCGAAGCAATTAGAAACTGCAAAGAGTAGAGCGGAGAAAATGTTGCAATTACTTCTTGAAAATGGAGCGACAAATATTCGAACACATTGCAATATTGATCCTGTAATTGGTCTTGGAAATTTAGAAGCAACGATTGCAGCGCTAGAAACATATAAAGACAAGTTATCAGCAAAAATCGTAGCATTCCCGCAACACGGTTTGTTACGAAGTAATTCCGTAGGGCTTGTAAAAGACGCTATGCGTATGGGAGCTCATTTAGTAGGTGGAGTAGACCCAGCTACAGTAGACGGTAATATTGAAAAATCATTAAATACAATTATGGATATTGCAGTAGAGTTCGATTCAGATATTGATATTCATTTACATGACGCGGACCAACTCGGAACATTTACAATGAAGAGATTGGCAGCATTAACAGAAGAAGCAGGGTGGCAAGGAAGGGTTACGATTAGTCATGCTCTTGGACTTGGAGATGTATCTGTAGAAGAAGCAGAGGAAATGGCTGAACGACTTGCGGCATTAGGCATTGATATAACATCAACAGTTCCAATTAGTAGA
This sequence comes from Bacillus sp. Brlt_9, assembly GCF_051948935.1. NCBI lineage: Bacteria > Bacillati > Bacillota > Bacilli > Caryophanales > Bacillaceae > Bacillus > Bacillus sp. Brlt_9. Next base: position 367,921 of record NZ_JAYJLO010000002.1, read on the forward strand.
CATGTAATTCCAGTTCCACTATTAAATCGTAAAGGTGTAAAAGTTTCACTAGGAAACGATAGTATAACTGATCATTGGTCGCCATTTGGAACAGGAGATATGTTGCAAAAGGCAAATTGTCTAGCGGAGAGATTTAGATGGATTGACGAGCGCTCTTTAGGGAAAGCACTTCAGTTTATTACGGGTGGGAAATCTATATTAGATGATCAAGGGAATCGTCAATGGCCAAAAGTCGGGGATGAAGCAAATATCGTCTTTACAAAAGCATCATGTTCAGCCGAAGTAGTAGCAAGACAAACAGAGCGCTGTGCTGTTTTATATAAAGGAAATGTGGTTGCTGGTAGTTTGCAAAAAGCGGCTATAAATAATCTTGTTTGAGAGGATGATTGAAATGCAAAATGTGTATTGGTTAACGAATGTACGATTAGAAACAGGTTACAAGTTTAATAATGAAGTAGTTACAGGTACAAAAACAGCTTTGCATCATTTACTCATACAGGATGGAAAGATCGAAAAGATTGTACTTGCGGATGTACCGCTTCAAACAGAATATGAAACGAAAGATGCGAAAGAATTGCTTGTTCTTCCGTCGTTTGTGGAAAATCATTTTCACCTTGATAAGACAAGACTTGGTGGTCCATGGGAAGCATGTACACCAGTAAAAAATATTATTGAGAGATTAGAGTTAGAACAGCAGGAGTTACCAATTTTAGCTCAAACAACTGGAGAGAGAGCAGAGTTATTACTAAGCAACATTTTAAATGCTGGTTCGACTCATATACGAACGCATGTAAATATTGATCCGTATATCGGTCTTAAAAACTTAGAATCTGTCCGTCAAACTTTAGAGAATATGAAAGGTGCGTTTACATATGAAATCGTAGCATTCCCACAGCATGGTTTACTTCGTACAGAAGCGCATTCTCTTATGAGAGAAGCGATGAAAATGGGCGCAAATTTAGTAGGTGGTGTAGATCCAGCTACTGTAGATAATAACATTGAAAAATCACTTTTTGATATGATGGAAATTGCTGTAGAGGCAAATGCAGATGTTGATTTGCATTTACATGATGCAGGGCATTTAGGTATTTATACAATTAAAAAATTAGCTCAATTTACAGAAGAGGCTAATTGGGACGGGCGTGTTGCGGTCAGTCATGCATTTAGTCTAGGCGATGTATCTAAAGAAGAAGGAGCAGATATGGCAGACCTATTAGCTGAGAGAGGAATGTCTATTATTACGACAGTACCAATTAACAGAAATATGCCGCCAGTACCATTACTTACAGAAAAAGGTGTTTCCGTTTCTTTAGGTTGCGATAGTATGTTTGATTCGTGGGGCCCATTTGGCAATGCTGATATTTTTGAAAGAGTAGGGCGTTTAGCAGAAAAGTATCGCTGGATTGATGAGAAGTCTTTATCTTCTTCTTTAGCGTATATTACAGGTGGAAAAACGCCATTAGATCAAGAAGGAAATCAAGTTTGGCCTAAAGTAGGAGATAAAGCTGACTTCGTCTTCTTACAAGCTACATGTTCAGCAGAAGCGATTGCTAGACGAGCGAAGCGACCAGCTGTAATGAAAGAAGGAAAAATCGTAGCAGGTTCCTTGCAACATGTTCAAGGTGTATTGATTTAATTTACGTATCTCCCTAATTTATATATATTTTTTCAAGGGTTCCTAATGAAAGAATAGGAATCCTTCTTTTTTACGAGAAAAGGAGGGGAATAGGTGACACGTACATATATATTACTGTTTATATGTGTAGTAGTTTGGGGGAGTAATTTTATATTTGGTGCGATTTTAGTAAATACATTCCATCCGGTGTGGTTAACGACACTTCGCTTACTATTTATTAATTTGTTTTTTCTAGCGTACGCTATTATGTGTAAGAAAGACTTATATATAGAAAAGAATGAGATGAAAAGTGTATTATTAATTGGGATCATAGGTGTCGCGATTAATCAATGGTCTTTTTATGAAGGGTTACAAACAGCAGATCCAACAACAGCTGCGCTAATATTAGCACTTACTCCTGTCATGACTTCTATTTTAGCGGTATTTATTTTAAACGAACCGTTAACAGCCAAGTTAGTAATAGGAGGGGGAATTGCTACTTTTGGAGTGTTTTTTGTAATTGGTGTTGGGCAGAGGTTTGTCTTTTCAGAAGGGTTAATATGGATTTTTATAACGATGCTATCTTTTTCTTTATCTATCGTTTTAATTCGGAAATTGGGGAACAGAGATGATATGTTTTTGATTACATTCTTTTCTTCAATTTTTGGTTTTTTAATTATGCTACCGTTTCTTGCTTTTACCTTTTCTCATATAACGTTGAAATACTCTATAGAGAGTTGGGCGCTTCTCATTGTGACAGCAATACTTATGCATGGAATTTGTACATTGGTTTGGAATAATCAATTGAGAAAAGCACAAGCATCAACAGCAGCAATGTTTTTAAATTTAGAACCATTCGTTACGATGGTGGTAGGCTATATTATATTGCAGAAAAGTGTAACAGCTATTCAAATAATTGGAGCTGTTTTTATCGTTTGTGGAGTTTATATTGCAACATTTGGATACGGGAAGAAATCGAAGGGACAAAAGGTGTTGTTTCGAAAAGCTACGTAATAGTATAGTGTGTATTTCTATGTGAAATGTATGGAAGGGATGAAAAAATTGGACAATCAACATAATCAAAATCATATTATGGGAACTTTGCAATGGTTTATATTTTTACTAGCAAATTCAATCGCACTACCAATTGTCGTTGGCGGATTATTTCATCTTACGACGGAAGAAATATTTTATTTAATGCAGCGTACATTTTTTGTAGTCGGTATATCTTCTTTTTTGCAAGGGTGGCTTGGACATAGACTACCAATTGCGGATGGACCAGCTGGATCTTGGGTTGGAGTATTTACCGTACTTGCTTACGCAACGGCCGGACAAGATCAATTACATAGTACGTTGCAAATTTTAGAATTAGGAATGATAATTTCCGGTGTTATTTTAATTGGATTAGGGGTAACTGGTTTTATTGGACGCATTTTATTTTTATTTACGCCGCTTGTGACAGGGACGTTTTTACTTTTATTATGTTTACAATTAAGTGGCGTATTTTTAAAAGGAATGCTAGGAATTACTGCTACTGCTTCTCAAATCGATGGATTTACAGCGATAATTGCGTTTAGCATATTTCTTTTCGTTATTATACTATCTAACTTCGGGAAAGGTTTTGTCAAAAGTTATGCGGTTTTAATAGGATTAATTAGTGGGTGGATTCTTTTTCTAATTGCAGGAAAAGTGACGATTCCATCTCAAGTAACTCATTTTGTGCAACTTCCGCAAATATTTGCTTGGGGGCTTCCAAAATGGAATACAGGTATGGCTGTATCAAGTTTCGTTATGGTATGTATTTTAGTTTCTAATACAGTGGCAGCTATTATAGCAATTAATCAAGCTACCATTCAAAAAGGGACTATTGAACAGAAACAGTTGAAGGATGGTACGTGGGTTGGAGGCATTTCGCATATCATTTCTTCTGTATTTTCAACTGTAGGTGTCGTGCCGCTACCCGCGACAGCAGGATTTATACGTTTAACGAAACAAAAATATATACGATCGTTCTTACTAGCATGTATGTTATTAGTCGTGATGTCGATGTTCCCAAGTATTATTCGTTATTTAGCATCTTTACCATCCGCTGTCGCCTCTGCGGTTTTAATGGCTTCTTTCGTACAGCTAATTGGAATTGGGTTTAATAATATAAAACAAGTGGAGCTTAATGAAAGGAATGTAACGATTTTAGGCGTTGCAGTATTATTTGGCAGCGGCGTTATGTTTTTACCGTCTGGAGCGCTCCAATCCTTACCGTCTGTTATGCAATATATATTCGGAAATGGTTTGTTCGTAGGTACAGTTGTCAGCATATTACTAGAACAAATATGGCGTACTGAAAATTGAGTGGATACAAAGAGTGAACGTACTGTATAAAAGTCTAAAATAACATGTGAAATAAAGCCCATTTTCATTCACCACCCGCACATTTCGTTCATACAATATCTTGACTAAATAAACACCCAACTTACACATACACGGCTCTGGCTTAAGCAAGGAGGGTTATACCAGTTGAAGGAAAAAGCGTATCAATCTAAACCGTTACTCACAAAGAGAGAGAGAGAAGTATTTGAATTACTGGTTCAAGATAAAACAACGAAGGAAATTGCAGGTGAACTTTTTATCAGTGAAAAAACAGTGCGCAACCACATTTCAAACGCAATGCAAAAGCTAGGAGTTAAAGGACGTTCACAAGCAGTTGTTGAGCTTCTTCGCATGGGAGAGCTCGAACTATAAAAAGGAAGCCGACTTTTAAATGAAGAGTCGGCTATTTTTCTGTCTGTTTCATGTTCTATAAGAACATTCCATACATAAATAGGTAGTAAGGAGGGGATATGTTGAAAAGGATATTGTTAGTTTCAACAAGCGCTCATGATATGAATGGACACCCGACTGGTTTGTGGTTGGAAGAGCTTGCAGCTCCTTATCGTGTATTTAAAAAGGCTAAGTTTGATGTTGATATTGTGTCGATAAAGGGCGGTAAAGTACCTATTGATAGAGTTTCTATTCCGAACGGGATACCTCGTGAATTTAAGCATGTCGCTTCTTTATTGCGAAATACGAAGCCGATCTCAAATGTTCATTTTTCGGATTATGATGCGGTTTTATTTGGTGGTGGGCACGGGGCGATTGTAGATTTTCCAGGTAATCCATATGTTGCAAATTTGATTGAGAATATGTACAACAATAACCGGATTGTAGCGGCTGTTTGTCACGGAGTAAGTTCTTTAGTCGGTGTGAAAAATAAGGACGGCTCGTTTTTTAGTGCGGGTAAGCATATAACAGGTTATACAAATGATGAGGAAAAAGCTGTACATTTAGAAAAGCGAGTGCCGTTTTTGTTAGAAAATAAATTGAAAGAAGAAGGGGCTTTGTTTTATGTGGCTCCAAATTTTACGCCGCACGTCGTAGTAGATGAGCGTTTAATTACAGGGCAAAATCCGCAGTCTAGTATGGAAATAGGGAAAGCTATAAGAAGAGCTGTAAATAAAGTATAGAAAAAGTGCTCGTTACTCATAAAGGTAGCGGGCATTTTTTTCTATAAGATAAATGCCCCCTTAAACTAAAAAGATGTATTGAGTATAGTGACTTCATTTATAATTAATCGCGAATTTGCTATACTATTTTGTATGGACAAAAGGGGAGGCTCTTTTAATGAGAAAAGTTGCGTGTGCAAACACTTATATTAATAAAATAAAGCCTGTTATTAGAAAAACGAGTTTTAGTCAATTGAAAATAGATGAAATTGCGAAGTATATGGATATTAGTAAAGCTACTTTATATAAACGTTTTTCTTCAAAAGATGAGATTATTGAAGCTGTAGTAGAAGATTTTATGAACTACCTTCTTGAAGGAGATGCGTATAATCAAGATGAAAGTATGTCTTTTGCAGAACGTTTCCAAAAGACGTTTATTCACTCTTTAAAATGTGTGACGTATATTTCAGATGTCTTTTTACAAGATTTGAAAGAGGCATATCCGCACTTATCTGATCAGTTAGTCGCTGCACAACAAAATCGTAATCATAATTTGCAAATCTTTTTTGAAGCTGGTATGGAACAAGGCTACTTTAATAAAATGAACGCACAATTATTTATGGTGCAAGATGATGTGATGTTAAGACGTATTATAGATCATTCTTTTTGTATTCAGTACGATATTACGTTAAAGAAAGCGATACTTGATTTTTATCAATTAAAGAAGTATCAACTTTTTAAACCAGAGTATATAGAAGCAATTGATGATTCGGAAATTGAAAAAGAAGTTATTGCTATTTTGCAAATGATTTCGTAAAAAAGCAGGTTTTCCTATTGTAATGGAAAACCTGCTTTTTTATTACATGTTATTTTTTACGTGTTGTAATACTAATGCAGCTACTGCACCACCTGAAGCTGGGTTTTGACCAGTGATAACACGATTATCTTCTACAGCGAAAGCTTCCCAAGGCTCTGCAGCTTTTTCGTAAAGTCCTCCACTTTTAATGAGTTCATCTTCAGTTAAAAATGGAACAAATTGATCTAATTCAGCTAGTTTTTCTTCTTCATTTGAGAATCCTGTTACTTTTTTACCACTAATTAAACGTTCCCCATTACTTAATGTGATATGAAATAAACCAGCAGCTCCGTGACAGACAGAGGAAACGATTCCGCCATTTTCATAAATGTTGCGGCTAATCATTTGAAGTTCTTTATTGTCTGGGAAGTCCCAAATTACGCCGTGACCGCCTGCGTAATAAATAACGGCGTAGTCTTCTGGGTTCACTTCACTCGGTTTCATTGTAGAACCGAGACGATTCATAAATTCTTTCTTTTGATACCATTCCCAATCGACGCTCTCCGCCATTGCTAAACTATGCGGATCAATCGGTGTATAGCCGCCTTGTGGACTAACATAATCTACTTCATAACCAGCTTCTTCAACCTTTTTAACGAAATGGACAGCTTCACCAAGCCAAAGACCAGTAGCTCGATTTAAATTTGGATGTTTTTCTATGCTCGTTAATACGACTAACATTTTTTTCTTCATCATAATCCTCCTGTAATGTTTCTTCTATATAAAAGTTTTTTTATTTATTTGGTTTTATTAAGTTAGAAATTGCAAACTTGAATAACCATAGCAGTCCTCCTTATACCGGATTCGAAATTAGTGTATAACAATTTTTAAACAAAGTAAACTAAAAACACTAAACCAGTTTACTTTGTGTATTTTTCGTTGACAAACTGTAATGCTGAAACTATGATAGTTCCATGAATATCGAACAATGTACATGTTTCGTTTCGAATTCAATTTGTCGCGCGATGAATGTATACATTTGATGAAGTTGTTTAGTGGTAATAGAGGAGCTAAACAACTTTATTTTTCATTTTTATTTACAGTTACTACAATCAGGAGAGGTGTTACACATGGGGAAAGATATAAGTAACCATTCAAAATGGTTTGTTTTCACATTATGTTTTATCGTTTTATTAGGACCGATGAATGCGGTTTTATTTAATGTAGCGTTAGAGGATATTGCTCATGATTTATCCATTAGCCAATCGAAGGTAAGTTGGGTTGTAGTAGGGTATTCCTTAGTTGTCGGTATTGGTTCGATGATCTATGGGAAGCTGGCTGATCGTTATAGCGTAAAAAAACTATTAATTATTTCAATTATCATATTCGCAGCAGGTTCTATTATTGGATTTATGAATCAATCTTATGCGATTACCATTCTTGCAAGATTAGTGCAGGCGAGTGGGGGCGCGGCATTTATTGCGCTTAGTATGATTGCGGTGGCAAAGTTAGTTGTTCCTGCTAAGAAGCCTGGTGCGTTAGCGATGATTAGTTCTTCTATTGCATTAGCGATAGGCATTGGTCCTTTAGTTGGCGGAGCAATTACAAATACATTAGGGTGGCCATATTTATTTTTATTTATGATTATTTCAGTAGTTGGGATTTTCTTGCTTATGAAATTTATGTCAGAAGAAGCGCATCATACGGCTGAAGCGTTTCATTTTGATTACATCGGAGCGGCGTTATTATTTGCATTCATTACGACTGTTTTATTAGGTGTAAATATTAATAGTTGGCTATTTGTGTTATCGGTAGTTTTCTTATTTTTATTCACGGTTCGTATGAAGAACGCGGAGCATCCATTTATTGATATTGAGTTGTTTACAAATAAACCATTTCTTCGTTTAATAGCGGTCGGATTTATAATGAATGTGGCGTTATGTGCTAGTTTATTATTATTACCATTACTGTTAGGAAGAGAGCACGGATTGTCTCCGTTCGTTATTGGAATTGCATTGTTTGTTGCATCACTCTTTGGTATGGTGTCTAGTTTTATTACTGGGAAGATTGTCCCTTCGTTTGGAAATGTGAACATGATTTATGTAGCGTCTGTCATTATGATCGTTGGCTTTTTAATTTTAGCGCTTATTCCGGATGGGAACTTAATGGTTATTTTAGTGGCGATTATTTTAACATTTATGAGTTATTCAGCTATTCAAGTATCAGTAAACACATTTATACCGAAAACATTACATCCAGCTAAAGTTGGAGTCGGTCTTGGCTTATATAATTTAATTAACTTTTTCGGTATGGCATTTGGACCAGCTGTTACGAGCAAAATTATGGAATCTACAAATAGTTATCGTTTGAATTTTATTTTAATCGTCATGTTAATTTCTGCTCATTTCTTCTTGTTAATAGGAATGTCTTCTTTCCAAAAAAAGATGGAACAATAAAGTGAAACTTTAATTAGTGGGGGTATCCCCACTAATTATTAGCCTACAACAATCGGGCTTTTATGGGCAGCATGATCCCCATCTAACTTCTTTGCTTTCGCGGGGGTCTTACTGCCCGGCAAATAGCGTGGTAAATACGCACTTTATATAGAAGAAACCGATTTTCGTATAGAAGGTCGGTTATTTTTCTGTCTTGCAAATTATGAAAAAAAGGAGCAAAATAAAAAAGGTCCTAGTCTATACAGGTACAAATGAAAATTTTCATACAGAAGCAGTTTAAGTGAGCGAACTTAAAGTGTGTAAAATATAATGATAAAATAAGATGATGAATGAGAAAACGGGTGATGAAGTTGAATAGAGCAATCGGTGTTATCGATTCAGGAGTTGGCGGTTTAACAGTAGCGAAGGAATTAATTCGTCAGTTGCCGAAAGAGCGTATTATATATTTAGGGGATACAGCACGTTGCCCTTATGGTCCACGTTCTCGAGAAGAAGTGCGTCAATTTACGTGGGAAATGACGGAGCATTTACTAGATTTAAATATCAAAATGTTAGTTATTGCGTGTAATACAGCAACTGCGGTTGTATTAGAAGAGATGCAGAAACAATTACCAATTCCAGTGGTAGGAGTTATTCACCCAGGATCACGTACAGCTTTAAAAGTGACAAACACGTATCATGTTGGGATTATCGGAACGATTGGAACGGTGAAAAGTGGTGCATACGAAGAAGCGTTAAAGTCTATTAATAACCGTGTTATGGTAGAAAGTTTAGCGTGTCCGCCTTTCGTTGAGCTTGTAGAGAGTGGTAATTTTGAAAGTGAAATGGCGTATGAAGTTGTAAGGGAAACGTTGCAACCACTGAAAAATACCGATATTGATACGCTTATTTTAGGTTGCACACATTATCCGATTTTAGGGCCTGTTATAAAAAAAGTAATGGGAGATAAAGTGCAACTCATTAGTTCAGGTGATGAAACAGCGCGCGAAGTAAGTACAATTTTATACCATAGTAAAATGTTGAATGAGGGAGAGGAACAAAGTGATCATCTCTTCTTAACAACAGGAAAAATAGGTCTATTTAAAGAAATTGCATCAAAATGGTTTGGCCAACCGATTGAAAATGTGAAACATATTTATTTAGAAAAAGAATAATAGTAGAATTCATATAAGTGAACTCCTGAGAAATCAGGAGTTTTTTGTTTGTAAGAAGCATAGCTTGTTCTAAAACGTGAAACAGCTCGTATACATAATAGTACAAACTTAGATTTTAGGGGGGAATGGCATGCCTAAATCCACTTTTAAATGGGTTGTTGGTGCTACTGTGAGCGCTGTTTTACTAACAGGGTGTGGCTTTATAAATCAGGAGAAAGCAACGGAACAAATTGATCCGCCAAAACAAGTTACGTATACAGAGGGTGGAAATAAAGAAGTATCTAAGAAAGTGAAGCAAGGACAAATGGTGAATAGAGAACTATACCTTGTTGATAAAAATGGCTATGTTGTACCGCAAACGTTAGCTATACCTACTCCGAAAGCAAATGAGGTTATTCAGCGAACGTTAGAGTACCTTGTGAAAGATGGACCGGTAACGAATTTATTACCGAATGGGTTCCGTGCAGTCATCCCAGCGAATACGTCGATGACCTTAGATTTGAAAAAAGATGGGACAGCAGTCATTGATTTCTCACAAGAAATGAAAAACTATGCAAAAGAAGAAGAGCGTCAAATCGTTGAGTCGATAGCGTGGACGTTGACACAATTTAAAGAAGTAAAACAAGTGCAGTTCCAAATAAATGGTGAGAAGTTGGCGAAGATGCCTGTTGGTGGTACACCGCTTGGTGAAGGGGTGAGCCGTGCTAACGGTATCAACTTCGATGATGAGCAAGTAGCGGATGTAACGAATACAAAACCGGTAACACTTTATTTTATGGCACAAAATAATAATAAACAGCAATACTACGTGCCAGTAACACGCCGCGTTGTAGAAGGAAAAGAAAATGATTATGCAGCAATTATAGATGAACTTGTAAAAGGACCGATTCATCAATCGCTTCTGAATGATTTTAATCCAGGAGTTAAACTTATTACGAATCCGAAATTACAAGATGGAAATCTTACATTAAACTTTAACGAAAATATATTTATAAACCCAGATAAAAATATGATTTCAAATTACGTATTGAAGTCGTTAGTTTTATCTTTAACTGAAAAGAAAGGCGTGAAAAGCGTTTCTATTGAAGTAAATGGTAAAGCAAATCTTATAGATGAAAAGGGCGGAAAGTTAATAAAACCAGTAGATCGTCCAGAAAACGTGAATACAGGTAGTTTTTAATCGCCAATAATTTGATATACTTAAGTAAGAAAGGGGAATTGCTTTTTGGGTTCCCCTTCTTTTATTGTATACATATCATACATTTAAATTTGGCTATACTAACAAGTAGTTATGAGGAGGTTATTTTTATGCGAGTAGATGGTAGAGAGAAAACAGAATTACGCCATATACATATTCATACGAATTATTTAAAACATCCAGAAGGATCAGTATTAATTGAGGTTGGGGATACAAAGGTAATTTGCTCAGCGACAATTGAAGAGCGTGTCCCGCCGTTTATGCGTGGAGAAGGAAAGGGCTGGGTAACAGCTGAATACGCGATGATTCCACGTGCGACAGAACAACGTACAATTAGGGAGTCAAGTAAAGGGAAGGTAACAGGACGTACAATGGAAATCCAGCGTTTAATTGGACGAGCATTACGTGCGGTAGTTGACTTAGAAGCACTTGGTGAAAGAACGGTTTGGATTGATTGTGATGTTATTCAAGCGGATGGTGGAACGAGAACTGCTTCTATTACAGGTGCATATGTAGCAATGGTATTAGCGTTTGAAAAGTTATTACAAGCAGAAAAAGTATCTAAAATTCCAGTGAAAGATTATTTAGCCGCAACGTCAGTAGGGATTGTTGAAGAACAAGGTGTTGTTTTAGATTTAAACTACGCAGAAGATTCTAAAGCAGACGTTGATATGAACGTAATTATGACTGGAAAAGGTCAGTTTGTTGAAGTGCAAGGAACTGGAGAAGAAGCGACGTTTAGCAGAGCGCAGTTAAATGAATTACTTGATGCTGCGGAACAAGGTATTTTCCAACTGATTGACATGCAAAAAGAAGCGTTAGGTGACATCGTATCTCATATAGAGTAGAGGTGGAAAGTATGAAACAAGTTGTTGTAGCGACAAAAAATATGGGGAAAGTACGTGAATTTGCTGAGTTATTTGAGCGATTTGATTTAGAAGTAAAATCATTACACGATTTTCCTCATATTGAAGAAGTCGAGGAAACTGGTGAAACATTTGAAGAAAATGCAATTTTAAAAGCGGATAGTTTAAGCAAACAGTTGAATGCAATCGTAATTGCGGATGATTCAGGTCTTATTGTAGATGCTTTAAATGGAAAACCAGGCGTGTATTCAGCTCGTTTTGCTGGAGAGCCGAAAGATGATCAAGCGAATATCGATAAGGTTTTACAAGAATTAAATGATGTAGCGTTTGATAAGCGTAAAGCTCGCTTCTACTGTGCATTAGCAGTGGCTTTCCCTGAAGGTGATAAAAAGCCTGTCATTGTAAACGGGACGTGCGAAGGATATATTTTAGAACAGCGCCGCGGGGAAAACGGTTTTGGATATGATCCGATTTTTTATGTGGAAGAATATAAAAAAGCGATGGCGGAACTAAGTTCAGATGAGAAGAATGCCATTAGTCACCGCGGACGTGCTCTGCGTAAGCTAGAAGAAAAAATCCCTGAATGGTTTTTAGGAGAATAAGGGAGAGAGATTGATGAAGGCTTTAATCGTAAGCGATAGTCATAGCTCTGTGAAGGAATTACAGCAGTTAAAAGAGAAATATGAAGGGAAAGTAGATATCATGATTCATTGCGGTGATTCGGAGCTAACGCCTGCTCATGAAGAGCTGCAAGGTTTCCATGTTGTAAAAGGGAATTGTGATTATGCTAACTTTCAAGACGAAATTGTAACTGATGTAGATGGCATTCGTTTCGTAGTTGTGCACGGACATCGTCATAACGTAAAAATGACATTACAAACATTAGCGTACCGTGCAGAAGAGGTAGGGGCGCAAGTTGCATGCTTCGGACACTCTCACGTATTAGGTGCAGAATTAATCGACGGTGTTTTATTTATTAATCCAGGTAGTGTTTTATTACCGCGTCAGCGTGTAGAAAAAACATTTGCTTTATTAGAAATGGATGAAAATCAAATGGAAGTTCGTTTTGAAACATTAGACGGACAACTAGTTGAACAAGCAGTTTTTAAAAGAGGATAAGAAAAATTATCCTCTTTTAAAAAAGGTGTTGACTTTATGTATGGTTATACATATAATAAATATTGTCGATAGGGCAACAGCGCTAACGAAGAAAAATAAAATAACATATGCGGGTGTAGTTTAGTGGTAAAACAAGAGCCTTCCAAGCTCTGGTCGAGAGTTCGATTCTCTTCACCCGCTCCATGTCCCAGTAGCTCAGCCGGATAGAGCATACGCCTTCTAAGCGTACGGTCGGGAGTTCGAATCTCTCCTGGGACGCTAAAGAAACCTTGTTATCTTTTGATAACAAGGTTTTTTGTTTGTCTACAAATTGATATATGTGCAAGAAGTGTAAAATATAACGCAATATATGATAATTATTATGGATTGAAGTACATTAAGAAAAGAGCGCCATTTATGCGCCCTATTCCTCTTATTTAATTTAAAGAATCAATAGGTTTATGATGGAACTCAAATCCATATCCAGATTCTCCTAATTGTTCACTTACAATATTATAAAACTTTTTCCCGTAAAAACTAGGTTCATTCTGCGAATACACTTGTATAATGAAATGTGTTCTTCCTATTGTACTTGGAACTTTTTCGTAGATTTCATCACTTTCAATGAATCCTAAATATGTATTGATTTTGTCTTGTAAAAGTAAAATGTGTTCATCGTCAAGTTCTTCGCTTTTATTCCACTCTAAAGCATCAAAGATTGTTAAGTATACATTATCTTTATTATCCTCATCTATTAAAACTAAATCGACTTGATCCGTATCATGTAATGCCATATAAAAGCCTCCTTATTCTTCTTTTCTTATTACATTTATTTTCGTTGGTGGAATCTCTTCTAAATGTTCAAATGGTGGTTTGTTCCTACTTTTAACTATTGCACCTGATTCCGCAATTTCAGGGAAGGCTTTTTTCTGATTTTTAGTAAGAGGTGCAGTAGGTGAAGATTTTAACTCTACTAAGTCAATCTTGCCATTTGCGTCCTTGCCTCCTATATCTATACGAGTGCGTACGCCCGATTTTGTTTGTACGGTTATTTGTTCATTCAATTCAGATTTAGGTTTTTGTTGTTTTATAACCTCGAACATTTTTGTTTCGTATTCTTTACCTGCTAAGCTATTAGCTTTTAAAGTTTTCCGTTGTTTTTCTAGTGTGGCTGCTGCATCTATTGCATTGGAAACTTTTTTTGCGCCTTTGACTACTTTTATTCCCTTACCAACAGGCGTAAGCCCCGCAAAAACCATGACACCAGCACCAGTGCGTTCCCACCATGAAAGTTTTTCGCCAGTATCGGGATCAACACCTTCTATAACACGTCGTACATCGTATTCTCCCGATAGCTCGCCCACCAGGTCTCTAGTAACTTTCTCTAAACTTTCACCATCTTTTTTCGAAGAAGATGCACCAGGTGATGTGTTGTTATTTTCTGAAGAAGGGGTATTAGCTATAATCTCACTTTCAACTAGATTGCCGTCGTACTCAGCATCTGCCGTGCGGAATTTTTCCGCAACTCTTTCTAATTCGGCAGCTATTTTATCGAATTCCGTTAAAACTGTGAACATTTTCGGTTTAGCTTCGTTAAACATTTGATAGAAATGTTGGCTAGTTGCTCCTGCCCAGTTTGCGGCAATATGTTCTGTTTGATTGTATAAACCATTATGTATTTGTTCTAAGGTGTACCGTACGTTCTTTACCGTCTTGGCTACTTGCTCTAGACGTTCAGGTGTTACTTTTATTTGTACCATACCATCCCTGCTTCTCCTATAATATTTTCACAAGAAAATTATACCATATCTATACATTAGCCAGTGTATGTTAAACAAGCCATGAAAGAATCGCTTACATATTGTAGATAATAGGTGGGCCGGAAGTTCGGATCTCTCTTGGGACGGTAAAAATTGATGTTTTGGTGTAAGAGATGGGGGTAGGAATAAAATAGCATAATTAATACGAGTGAAAGATTATCACAAGAAGTGACTACTTATAAGTTTCGCGTCTAGTTTGGGTTATAATTGTAGCTCATTCTTAATATCTGTAACTTTTCCTTCGATATTAAGCAGTTGTATATGTAATTCTTTTTCTTAAATAAAAGGAGCGCCGTTTATGCGCCTTGTTCCTCATAGTATTTAATTTAAAGAATCAATAGGCTTATGATGGAACTCAAATCCATATCCGTATTATCCTAATTTTTTACTTAGAATGTTCTAAAACTTTTTACCATTCTAGTAAGATTGAGCATCGATTGTCGGAACTTATCCCCGGCAGTGTGTTACAATTAATAGATGCGGAAAACAAGAATCTCCAATTGACTGGACCTGTGATTGGTTAGACGGTTTAATAAGGTTTTAAAAAAAGGGAGATGGCGCAAAGATGGCGAGATCAAATGAGAATGATTTAACGGAGAAATTGGCAGAAGGTCACCGGAAATATGGTGATGGCAACTTTACAGTACAGAACATTGGTGATGAAACTAACCCGGATTGGACTGTCGTAAAAAATGTGAGGAAGGGATCGGCAGGCATTCGCGAAGAGGAAGATATATTAAGGCTGCGATCAAAATATATAAAATAGTACGGAAATGGGCGGAGTGGGAGTCCAAATCTCTCCTGGGACGCTAAAAAACCCTTGTTATCTTTTGATAACAAGGGTTTTTGTTTAGTTATTAATAAACTTCTCAAAGACAAAACCATAATCTTTCACATTATATTGTTTCTTCGTATCAACGAGCCAGTTAAAGGCGATTTCGTTCATTTCTTTAAACTGCTCTGCTAAATTTACTTGTGCGTTTGAAATACGGCTGAAAGCGTTAGAGGCCATATCTAGACTTTTATGTGCATACTGCAATGTAATATCGTTGTCGTATGAGATTTCTTCTATCTTAAGTAAAGCTTTATATAAATCTTTTAATTCTTCAATATGTTTTTTATGAACATCAATTGAATAATGCTCATCGCCCATTTGGAACTTAATTTCTACATCTAAATCAATCGTTCCGGCAGTTTCAAGTGCTACGTTTTTAATTGGATATTTACTGTAGCTAAAGCGGCGTAGTGTCCGTTTTTTACTTGTTGCGCTTGTGCCATCTAGGTGGATTAATCCTTTGTTTGTGAAACAATATTCATCTGATTTTGATTTAATTAGAAAGTAAATTTTCTCCCCGTCTTCATGCATCACATAATCATCAGCATCAACTTTATCGTAATCTTTCGGTGTGATGACAGATCCTACATCGCTTAGTCCTAATACATCTGCAGCCATTTTTTTAAACATATATAATCCCCCTTTTAAATTCTTAATTGTACAAAAATATATTAACACGATTTTAATGAAGTGTTTTCTTATAATTAAAAACATTTGAAGGTAAGTTGAGAAAAGTAACGAATGTTATTTAAAAATATGTAAAAAGATGCTGAGAAAAAAGCTGATTTTGTAAGTGATTATAGAGAAATTCCATGAAGTCCCCTCAAGTGATATAAGTTGTTTTTTATCCCTTTTTTGAAATCTTACAATTCTGTAAGGTAACTGTAAGGAAGTTCGATGGTAACAAATTGCTAATCCCCTATAATGAAGGTAACAACGATAAAACGAGGAGGAAGAAATGATGAAGGGATTAATCGTAACGGGTTTAACAGTTGCATTTGGATTTGTAGCGTATGAGAAATTAACGTATGTAGTTGATGTTGTAAAACATTTAATCGCTTAGTAAAAAACTGCCATGAGAGGGAAAGGGAATGAGTGAATGAATGGAATGGTTATTTGGAATTATAGGTACTTGTAGTGTAGTGTTATTGTTCTTTGTCCCAAGTGGTATACTTAGTTCGACAACGAGTTTGTTCTTCTTAAGTTTGTTTGCTTGTACGATGCTTATTATTATGTTTTTAATGAAGCGAAGTAAACCAATCTTCTATTTTAGCATGATTGTTATGGCAATTATTGTTCTCCAAATTATTACCCTTGTTATATACCCCACTATTATAAAAGCTTTCCATTAATGATAAATCCTCTGCTTTCATTGCTGAGGGTTTTTATTTGCATATTTTAATTTTGAGTAGGGATTTGTTTATATTGAAATATAAAAATTAAATATTTTCATATTTCAAACAAATGGTTTTGGGATGTTGTGTTCTCATTACTCATTTGATATATTTACTTTAAAGATAATTAAAATCTAGAAAAAGAGGCGGACGTATGGATAAAAAAGAAAATACGGTCGTATTGTTTCCGCAGCTATCAGAGCGATATATTGATGAAGGTTTTTTAGCGCTGAAAGAGCGGAAATTCGAAGATGCATTGCGCTGCTTTGAAATATTACGTCAGTATAATGCAGAAACGGAACAAACGGAACTCGCTTCGGTTATTTGTTTGTTAGAGTTAAAGCATATGGAAGAAGCGAAAGACAAATGTGAACAGTTACTTGAAACGGGAGCCGTATTATTTGGTGATATTCTGGAAACATATGTGACGATTTTAGTTCAAACGAATGATTATGAAGGTGTCATTGAAACCGTTGAAAAAGTGTTGCAAACGAAAGATGTAATGCCTGAGCAAAAGGAAAAATTAGCACAGCTCGCTTTATTTGCAGAAGGTATGTTAAATGAAGTAGATACGTCACTAGTCGATTCGAATTTTGAATTAGATGAGTTTACTAATGAAATGTTTGGAGAAAACTTTGGACAAAAGCTAAGAGCGATTCAGCAACTTTCGTTAAAAGACTTGGATCTTGCATTACCTATTTTAAAGAAATTTTTAATAGACGAAAAACAGCACCCTTATTTGAAAACTTCTATTTTATATAAAATGATAGAAAATCAAATAGAAGAAGAGATAGAGGTAGAAAAGTTTGGGAATACAATCAAGGTAATTCCAGCATTTACAGGTCATAATGAGGAGCAATCCGATAACATTATACATACATTATCAAGTCGATTAGAGCAAAATTATCCCGATATATTTGAAGCGATGGTTACATATTGGAAAGAATTGCAAATTAGCGTTTTCCCGTTCGCTCTATTAATGGATAAAGTGGAGATTTGGGCTGCTGTTTTAGAGAGAATTGGAAGAAAGCGTTTCGGATTGACTATTGATGAAGAAGAGCTTATGACAGCGTATAATATTGAATTAGATGAGTTTCATATTGCCTATCAATGGTTATTACGTGTTGAAAGAGAAGGATATTTGCCCGTATAATTATGAAAAAGAATCGTTCGGTTCTTGAAACGAGCATATTCTATGTTATAATGTAAGGGTTGCAAAAGGCAGAAATCTGCCTGTTTGTAAGAGAAGAGAAGTGTAATTCTCTTACTTAATATGTTTCATATTATTCTCGAACAAAATATACCGTAGTTGTCTTTTAGGCAATTAGTAGATTGGAACATTATATCTGAAAGCTTTTGCTAGAGGATTATTTGTACTTTTGTTATTTCAAAAAAGAGATAATGAAGATCTTAATCTATAGAGGTATGTGCATACATTATTATAGTTGGAGGGAAAGAATAAATGGCTGCAAAATGGGAAAAATTAGAAGGTAACGTAGGCGTTTTAACAATCGAAGTTGATGCTAAAGAAGTAAACAACTCTATCGACGCTGCGTTCAAAAAAGTAGTAAAAACAATCAACGTACCAGGTTTCCGTAAAGGAAAAATGCCTCGTCCGTTATTCGAACAACGCTTTGGTATCGAATCTTTATACCAAGATGCTTTAGATATCATCTTACCAAAAGCATACGGTGAAGCGATTGATGAAGCTGGTATCTTCCCAGTTGATCATCCTGAAATCGACATCGAGAAGTTCGAAAAAAATGCTAACCTTATCTTCACTGCAAAAGTTACAGTGAAACCTGAAGTTAAATTAGGTGAGTACAAAGGTTTAGCAGTAGAAAAAGTTGAAACAACTGTAACTGACGAAGATGTAGAGAACGAATTAAAATCTTTACAAGAGCGTCAAGCTGAACTAGTTGTTAAAGAAGAAGGAACTGTTGAAAACGGTGATACAGCTGTAATCGACTTCGAAGGTTTCGTTGATGGCGAAGCATTTGAAGGCGGAAAAGGCGAAAACTACTCTCTAGCAATCGGTTCTGGTACTTTCATCCCAGGTTTCGAAGAGCAAGTAATTGGTCTTAAATCTGGTGATTCTAAAGACGTTGAAGTATCATTCCCAGAAGAGTACCACGCTGCTGAATTAGCTGGCAAACCAGCAACATTCAAAGTAACAATTCACGAAATCAAAACAAAAGAACTTCCTGAGTTAAACGACGAGTTCGCTAAAGAAGCAGACGAAGCGGTTGCAACTCTTGATGAATTAAAAGCAAAACTTCGTACAAACTTAGAAGAAGGCAAAAAGCACGAAGCTGAGCACAAAGTACGTGACGAAGTAGTAGAATTAGCTGCTGCTAACGCTGAAATCGAAATTCCAGAAGCTATGATCGACACTGAGTTAGATCGTATGGTTCGTGAATTCGAGCAACGTTTAAGCCAACAAGGTATGAACCTTGAGCTTTACTACCAATTCACAGGTACTGACGCTGACAAATTAAAAGAGCAAATGAAAGAAGACGCTCAAAAACGCGTACGAATCAACCTTGTTCTTGAAGCTATCATTGAAGCTGAAAACATCGAAGTTACTGAAGAAGAAGTAACTGCAGAAGTTGAAAAAATGGCTGAAATGTACGGTATGCCAGTAGACGCTATCAAGCAAGCTCTTGGAAGCGTAGACGCTTTAGCTGAAGATCTTAAAGTGCGTAAAGCTGTAGATTTCTTAGTAGAAAACGCTGCATAATAAAATAACAAGGCGCGATTTTAATCGTGCCTTGTTTTATAAATATAGAAATATATTTATAAAACTTTTCGATGAAGAAGGAAAACTTCCTTAATGAGTCGAATATACATATTTCAAAAGTTTTAAAAACTTTTTATTTGTACATAACTAGTCATATTATTTGTATTTCTCGCCACGTAGTGACATAATATGTATTTACATACGATACATTTATCGTGTACATACGAAGGCAAGAGGTTAGCACTTTGTAAGGGGTGTGAAAATATGTTTAAATTTAATGATGAAAAAGGGCAATTAAAATGTTCTTTCTGTGGTAAAACACAAACGCAAGTTCGAAAGTTAGTTGCAGGTCCAGGTGTTTACATTTGTGACGAGTGTATCGAACTTTGTACTGAAATTGTACAAGAGGAGCTTGCGAAAGACGAAGAAGTAGAATTCAAAGATGTACCGAAACCGGTAGAAATTCGTGAAATCTTAGATGAGTATGTCATCGGACAAGATAACGCGAAAAAAGCACTAGCGGTAGCGGTATATAACCATTACAAACGCATTAATTCTAACAGCAAAATTGATGATGTAGAATTAGCGAAGAGTAATATCGCACTTATCGGGCCAACAGGTAGTGGTAAAACATTACTGGCACAAACGTTAGCGCGTATTTTAAATGTTCCATTTGCAATCGCGGACGCAACATCTTTAACTGAAGCTGGATATGTTGGGGAAGATGTAGAAAACATCTTACTAAAATTAATCCAAGCAGCTGATTATGATGTAGAGAAAGCGGAAAAAGGAATCATTTATATTGATGAGATTGATAAAGTGGCACGTAAGTCCGAAAATCCATCAATTACACGTGATGTATCTGGTGAAGGTGTGCAGCAGGCACTTCTGAAAATTTTAGAAGGTACTGTAGCAAGCGTTCCACCTCAAGGTGGTCGTAAGCATCCACACCAAGAGTTTATTCAAATTGATACAACGAATATCTTATTCATCTGTGGTGGGGCGTTTGATGGCATCGAGCCAATTATTAAACGTCGTCTTGGTGAAAAAGTAATTGGATTTGGTTCTGAGAAGAAAAATGCTGATGTAAATGAGAAGCATGTTTTATCTCACGTATTACCAGAGGACCTTTTAAGATTTGGTTTAATTCCAGAGTTTATCGGTCGTCTTCCAGTTATTGCGAACCTAGAGCCGCTTGATGAAGATGCTCTTGTTGATATTTTAACGAAACCGAAAAATGCACTTGTTAAGCAATTCCAAAAACTATTGGAGCTTGACGATGTTGAGTTAGAGTTTGAAGAAGGCGCACTAATTGAGATTGCGAAAAAAGCAATTGAACGTAAAACAGGTGCTCGTGGACTTCGTTCTATTATTGAGGGCTTAATGCTTGAAGTAATGTTCGAACTTCCATCTCGTAAAGATATCGAGAAGTGTGTTCTTACAAAAGAAACAGTAGCGGATAATGCAGCGCCAAAATTGGTGTTACAAGACGGTACTGTACTTGATACAAAAACATCTGCATAATGCGAAGGAGAAACAGCAATTTTTATAATTGCTGTTTTTCTTTATGTTTAGCTATGTTCCTCCGCGGAAATACTAAGAGATAAAACATTGCGGGAGGAAATAAATGATGAGCTGGACAAATATATTTTTACTTGTTCAACTTGTTTTTGGTGTAATTGTCGGATTGTATTTTTGGCATTTACTTCGAAATCAGCGAACACAAAAAGTTTCAATTGATCGAGAATCGAAAAAAGAATTAGAACAGCTTCGTAAAATGCGCGAGATTTCTTTAACAGAGCCGCTTGCGGAAAAGGTGCGTCCTACATCCTTTTTAGATATTGTAGGGCAAGAGGACGGGATTAAGTCGTTAAAAGCGGCTCTTTGTGGTCCGAACCCGCAACATGTAATTATATATGGTCCACCAGGTGTCGGAAAGACAGCGGCAGCACGTCTCGTATTAGAAGAAGCGAAACGAAATCCAAAATCTCCATTTCGCACAAATGCAACATTTATTGAACTGGATGCGACGACAGCAAGGTTTGATGAACGTGGTATTGCAGATCCTTTAATCGGTTCGGTGCATGATCCAATTTATCAAGGTGCTGGTGCGATGGGGCAAGCAGGTATTCCGCAACCGAAAAAAGGTGCGGTAACAGATGCACACGGTGGTATTTTGTTTATTGATGAGATTGGTGAACTACATCCGATTCAAATGAACAAAATGTTAAAGGTGTTAGAAGATCGAAAAGTGTTTTTGGAAAGTGCTTACTACAGTGAAGAGAATACGATGATTCCAACGTATATACATGACATTTTTCAAAAAGGTTTACCAGCCGATTTTCGCTTAGTTGGGGCGACGACACGTTCACCAGAGGAGATTCCTCCTGCTATTCGGTCGCGCTGTTTAGAAGTGTTCTTCCGTGAGTTAGATACAGAAGAAATTCAAAAAGTAGCGAAGAATGCAGCTGACAAAGTGGAAATGCAAATCGGTGAAAATGGTATTGAAATGATTGGGATGTATGCGAGAAATGGACGAGAAGCGATTAATCTTGTGCAAATTTCTGCTGGTATGGCAATAAATGAGGAACGCTCTTTCATTAAAGATGAAGATATTGAGTGGGTTGTTCACTCTAGTCAGCTTACACCGAAGTATGAAAAACGTATTTATCCTATTCCGAGAATCGGTCTTGTAAATGGACTTGCTGTATACGGACCAAATACAGGCGCGTTATTAGAAATTGAAGTAACAGCAATCAAGGCGAAAGATAAAGGATCGGTAAATGTTACCGGAATTGTTGAAGAGGAAAGTATTGGTAGTCAAACGAAATCCATTCGCCGTAAAAGTATGGCGAAAGGCTCTGTAGATAATGTATTAACAGTACTTCGTTCTCTAGATGTGTTGCCAGAAGGGTACGATATACATATTAATTTTCCAGGTGGTATCCCGATTGATGGGCCTTCGGCAGGTATTGCGATGGCAACAGGTGTATATTCAGCAGTGCATCGTACGTATGTGAATAATGAAGTAGCGATGACTGGTGAGATAAGTATACACGGAGAAGTGAAGCCTATCGGTGGTGTGTACGCGAAAATAAAAGCCGCGAAAAAAGCAGGTGCGAAGAAAGTCATCATTCCTGCTGAAAACATGCAACCGTTTTTGTACACAATAAAAGGGATTGAAATCATCCCTGTTCGTAAGTTAAAAGAAGTATTTGAGCTAACATTTATGCAAGAAAATATGCATCGAGAGCTTGATATACATACTGCTGTGGACGAGACAGATGCACAATCAATGTGAGAATGAACGATAATAAAATTTGCCAGACTTCGTTTAAGTTTGTATGCTTAAGCGGAGTCTTTTTTCCTTTTTCTAAGGGAGAAAAAACGTAGGATTTACAATTGCGGAAAATCTCTGCAATTGCATCTAGATGTATTGTAATATAAAATAGTTGAACAGGAGTTTATTTTATTATGGAGGTGCTATGTCTAGTATGAATACGAATGAAAGAATCGTACCCCTCCTACCATTAAGAGGCGTTCTCGTATATCCAACGATGGTTCTGCATCTTGATGTAGGACGTGATAAATCGATACAAGCACTAGAGCAGGCGGCAATGGATGAAAATATCATCTTTTTAGCAATGCAAAAAGAAATGAATATCGATGATCCGAAAGAAGATGACATATATAGTGTAGGTACAGTGGCGAAAGTGAAGCAAATGTTAAAATTGCCGAACGGTACGCTTCGTGTCCTTGTAGAAGGTTTACATAGAGCAGAAGTAGTAGAGTTTATTGAAGAGGAAAATGTAGTGCAAGTTTCTATTAAAACGGTAACGGAAGAAGTGGAAGCTGATTTAGAAGAGAAAGCTCTTATGCGTACATTACTAGAGCATTTCGAACAATATATTAAAGTTTCGAAAAAAGTTTCAAATGAAACTTTTGCAACGGTAGCTGATGTAGAAGAGCCAGGAAGATTAGCTGATTTAATTGCCTCTCACTTGCCAATTAAAACGAAGCAGAAACAAGAAATTTTAGAGATCATATCTGTGAAAGAACGATTACATACACTTATTTCAATTATTCAAGATGAACAAGAATTACTAAGTTTAGAAAAGAAAATTGGACAAAAAGTGAAACGTTCAATGGAACGCACGCAAAAAGAATATTTCTTACGTGAGCAAATGAAGGCGATTCAAACTGAACTTGGCGATAAAGAAGGTAAGGGCGGGGAAGTTGAAGAGCTTCGTGAGAAAATTGAACAGTCAGGAATGCCTGAAGAAACAATGAAGGCTGCACTGAAAGAATTAGATCGTTATGAAAAGTTACCAGCAAGTTCTGCGGAGAGTGGTGTCATTCGCAATTATATCGATTGGTTATTAGCACTTCCGTGGACAGAAGCAACAGAAGATATGATTGATCTTGCTCATTCGGAAGAGATTTTAAACAAAGATCATTACGGTCTTGAGAAAGTGAAAGAGCGCGTACTTGAATATTTAGCGGTACAGAAGTTAACGAATTCATTAAAAGGACCTATCCTTTGCTTAGTAGGACCTCCTGGAGTCGGAAAAACTTCATTAGCGCGTTCCATTGCAACATCATTAAATCGTAATTTTGTCCGTGTATCCCTTGGTGGTGTACGTGATGAATCTGAAATTCGTGGTCACCGTCGTACGTATGTTGGAGCAATGCCAGGGCGCATTATTCAAGGTATGAAAAAGGCGAAATCAGTTAATCCAGTCTTCTTATTAGATGAGATAGATAAAATGTCTAACGATTTCCGTGGAGATCCATCAGCAGCATTACTTGAAGTGCTAGACCCAGAACAAAATCATAACTTCAGTGATCATTACATTGAAGAACCATATGATTTATCAAAAGTTATGTTTGTAGCAACTGCAAATACACTTTCAAGTATTCCAGGCCCATTACTTGACCGTATGGAAATTATTTCGATTGCTGGCTATACAGAACTTGAAAAAGTTCACATTGCCCGTGAACATTTATTACCGAAACAATTAAAAGAGCATGGCTTACGAAAAGGTAACTTACAAGTACGTGATGAAGCGCTTCTTGAAATTATTCGTTATTATACACGTGAGGCTGGTGTTCGTACACTAGAGCGCCAAATTGCAAAAGTTTGTCGTAAAGCAGCAAAAATTATCGTTACAGCAGAGCGCAAGCGTATTGTAGTAACAGAGAAAAATGTTGTTGATTTACTTGGTAAGCACATATTCCGTTACGGGCAAGCTGAGAAAACAGACCAAGTTGGAATGGCGACAGGTTTAGCGTATACAGCAGCGGGCGGTGATACACTTGCGATTGAAGTGTCTGTAGCGCCAGGTAAAGGGAAATTAATTTTAACAGGGAAACTTGGGGATGTTATGAAAGAATCCGCACAAGCAGCGTTTAGCTATATTCGTTCTCGTGCAGAAGAGCTTCAGATTGATCCGAATTTCCATGAGAAAAATGATATTCATATTCATGTTCCAGAAGGAGCAGTTCCAAAAGATGGACCGTCAGCAGGTATTACGATGGCAACGGCACTTATTTCTGCACTAACAGGTATTCCTGTAAGTAAAGAAGTAGGGATGACAGGTGAAATTACACTTCGTGGTCGTGTATTACCAATTGGTGGTTTAAAAGAAAAAACATTAAGTGCTCACCGCGCAGGCTTAACAAAAATTATTTTGCCAGCAGAAAACGAGAAAGATTTAGATGATATTCCAGAAAGCGTAAAAGAAAACCTTACGTTTGTGCTTGCATCTCATTTAGATGAAGTATTGGAGCACGCATTAGTAGGAGTGAAACAATGAAAGTAACAAAAGCAGATATTGTAATTAGTGCTGTTAAACCAGAACAATATCCAGACAGTGATTTACCAGAAATTGCATTAGCAGGTCGTTCAAATGTCGGGAAGTCTTCCTTTATTAATAAAATTTTAAATCGTAAAAAGTTAGTTCGTATTTCTTCTAAACCCGGAAAAACGCAAACGCTGAACTTTTTCTTAATCAATGAGATGATGCATTTTGTTGACGTTCCAGGTTATGGATATGCGAAAGTATCTAAATCAGAACGCGCAGCATGGGGCAAGATGATTGAAACATACTTTACAACGCGTGAGCAATTAGACGCAGCTGTATTAGTAGTTGATTTACGTCATAAACCAACAAGCGATGACGTGATGATGTATGATTTCTTAAAGCATTATGAAATCCCAACAATTATTATTGCGACGAAAGCTGATAAAATTCCGAAAGGGAAATGGCAAAAGCATTTAAAAGTTGTAAAAGAAACGCTTGCTGTTGAAATTGGAGATGAAATTGTTCTATTCTCTTCTGAAACAGGACTTGGAAAAGAAGAAGCGTGGAAGGCCATTCACAGAATGACAAAAACAAAAAACGCGTGACGAATGTCGCGCGTTTTTTTATTTACTACATTTTTTATTTTACGTTTAATGTAACCTCAATATTTCCTCTCGTTGCTTTCGAATACGGACATACACCGTGAGCTGCTTCTACAAGTTCTTGTGCTTCGCTATGTGAGACACCAGCAACATGTACATCAAGTACAGCAGATAGGCCAAAACCACCATCAGTATCTTTTCCGATAGAAACGTGAGCAGTTACTTCTGTACTTTCTACTTTCATACGTTTTGTACGAATAACAAGTTGTAATGCGCTATCAAAACATGCGGCATAACCAGCAGCAAATAGTTGTTCTGGATTTGTTGCCTCTCCGCCTGCACCACCTAGTGCTTTCGGCATTTTTACATCAAGATTTAATATGCCATCATCTGAAACGACTTTCCCGTTTCTTCCACCTGTAGCAGTTACTGAAGCAGTATATAATTTATCCATGTTTATTCCCCTTTTCTATCATTAATTGTTTTCATTGTTTCAATTAGTTTATTTAATTGAATTAATAAAGAGAGATATTCTTGTTCTGTAATTCCTAAATTTGTAGCCATCGTTGTCGGTAATGAACAAGCCTTTTCTTTTAAATCTTTACCTTGTTCTGTTAATTCAATACAAACTTTACGCTCGTCTTCTTTGGAACGAGCACGTTTTACAAGGTTTAATGATTCCATTCGTTTTAACATAGGTGTTAACGTACCGGAATCTAAAAATAGACGCTCACCAATTTCTTTTACTGTTAGTCCATCTTGCTCCCATAGTACGAGTAAAGTAATGTACTGCGGATACGTAATACCCATCTCTTCTAAATATGGTCGATAAAAGCGGGTGACTTCTTTAGAACAGGCGTAAATAGAAAAACAAAGTTGGTTATCTAGATGTAAAGAATCCTCTGTCATACATAACTCCTTTCTAATTAAGTTGTGCACAATTTAATTTTGTAAAATCAATATAACGAAAAAGAAATACAATGTCAAATACATTGTATTGAGAAAGTTTGTGCTACAATTTGGAACAATCATACATATTTTCCTTCATGATGAAAGAAGATAGGAAAGATGATGTTATAATTCATATGGAATAGTTTCCATCACTTGATTATGAGGACTTTTTTTGGTAACGTACAAATAGAGTTATTAATTTATAATCATTATAAAGTAGGAAGTTTTTATTAGTTTTACTGAATCTCCTTTATTACATACGGAGAATAAATAAAAAAATAATCGGTTGTTCACACGATTGTCAGATTCATAAGAGGAAAGTTGTATTATGATAGTAGATAAAGTGATAAAACGGGTGAAGGGGGACATGCTGCGTGCATATTCTTGTTGTTAGTGTAAATTATCGAACAGCCCCTGTAGAATTTCGTGAGAAACTCACATTTCAGGCAGCAGAGCTAGAGCGAGCGATGACTACATTACAAAATCAAAAGAGCGTGTTAGAGAATGTCATTGTATCAACTTGTAATCGTACTGAGGTTTATGCTGTTGTCGATCAATTACACACGGGACGGTATTATATTAAGAAGTTTTTAGCTGATTGGTTTCAGCTTGAAATAGAAGAGGTTGCACCATATTTAACGATTTTTGAACAAGATGGTGCAGTAGATCATTTATTCCGCGTAACGTGCGGTTTAGATTCTATGGTAGTTGGAGAAACGCAGATTTTAGGACAAATAAAAGATAGCTTTTTAGAAGCACAGCAAGTGAAAGCAACAGGCACAATTTTTAATGAGTTGTTTAAGCAAGTGGTTACGTTAGCGAAACGTGCTCACTCAGAAACGACAATTGGTGAAAGTGCGATGTCTGTTAGTTATGCTGCTGTTGAGCTCGGAAAAAAAATATTCGGTGAGTTAACAGATTGTCACGTACTTATTCTTGGTGCGGGTAAAATGGGTGAGCTTGCACTGCAAAACTTATATGGAAGCGGTGCTCGTAAAGTAACAGTTATGAATAGGACGCTTTCAAAAGCTGAAGTAATGGCTGAGAAATATATGGGACATGCAAAACCTTTAAGTGAATTGCAATGTGCATTATTAGAAGCTGATATTTTAATTAGTTCAACTGGTGCATCGGATTATGTCATTACGAAAGAGATGATGACAAAGGTAGAGAGAATGCGCTCTGGTCGTCCATTATTTATGGTTGATATTGCGGTACCGCGTGATATTGATCCAGCGATTGATGAATTAGAAGGTTCTTTCTTATATGACATTGATGATTTGCAAGGAGTAGTGGAAGCGAACCGTGCAGAACGTTTGAAAGAAGCAGAGAAAATTCAATTTATGATTGAAGAGGAAATTGTTTTATTTAAAACGTGGTTAAGTACACTTGGTGTCGTTCCATTAATATCAGCTCTTCGTGATAAGGCGCTTGCTATTCAAAGTGAAACGATGGAAAGTTTGGAACGAAAAATACCGAACCTTAGTGATCGTGAGAGAAAAGTAATTAGTAAGCATACGAAAAGTATTATTAATCAATTATTAAAAGACCCAATTTTAGTAGCGAAAGAAATAGCTGCTGAAGAGGGAGCGGACGAAAAATTAGCGTTATTTGCAAAGATTTTTGATTTAGAAATGGAAGACGTAGAGAGTCGTGCGGAAGAAGTAGAACATAAAAGAGCGTGGACACCATCCGTTCCATCTTTATAATTTGGAAGGATGATCGGATGAGTTTTTTAAATAACAGTATTATTTATCATATTGCAATTATTTTATATGCTTGTAGCATTAGTTTATATTTTATAGATTATTTCCAAAGTAACCGAAAGGCGAATCGATTTGCTTTTTGGTTACTTTCGATTGTATGGGTTCTGCAGTCTATTTTCATGTTACTTCGGGCTACAGATTCAGAAACGAATCCTATATTAACTTTATTATCAGGGATTTATTTTTATGTTTGGCTGTTAATTACGATGTCTTTAGTCATTAATCGATTTATGAGGATTGACTTTTTAGTCTTTTTTACAAATGTTGTTGCGTTTGGCGTAAGCGCTTTTTCTATTTTTACACCGCTCGGAAAGATGTCACCAGTACTTGCAGATCAATTAGTTTCGGAGCTTGTATACGTACATGTCGGTATGGCTATTATTTCTTATGCAACGTTCACTGTATCGTTCATTTTTTCTATTATGTATTTATTGCAATATCGCCTATTAAAAAAGAAAAAATGGAATGCAAGATTAAGAAGGTTAGGAAATTTACCGAAGCTAGAATCGATGTCTTACGGGTTAAATTTATTTTCTGTTCCATTTTTCTTACTAGCTATTTTATTAGGGTGCATATGGGGATATACGAAATTGGACAATTTCCATTGGTATGATACGAAAGTAATCGGGTCTTTTGTCGTTCTATTTGTATATTGTGCGGGTCTTTATTTACGAGCGGCAGATGTGTTGCAAGGGAAGAAAATAGTGCAGTGGAACATCGGAGCATTTCTCGTAATGCTAATTAATATTTTTCTATTAAGCAGTTTATCCAACTTCCACTTTTGGTATTTATAATGAGGAGAGAAAATTATGCGCAAAATTATTGTAGGATCACGAAAGAGTAAATTAGCATTAACACAAACAAACTGGTTTATTGATCAGTTAAAAGCGCTAGGTTTACCATATGAATTTGAAGTGAAAGAAATCGTCACAAAAGGTGATGTGATTTTAGATGTTACTCTTTCAAAAGTAGGGGGAAAAGGCTTATTTGTGAAAGAGATTGAACACGCGTTACTTACGAAAGAAATTGATATGGCTGTACATAGTATGAAAGATATGCCGGCTGTACTTCCAGAAGGGTTAATGATTGGTTGTACACCAAAGCGTGTTGACCCTCGTGATGCTTTTATTTCAAAAAGCGGAGCGTCGTTTAAAGAGTTAGCAGAAGGTGCCATTTTAGGTACGAGTAGTTTAAGACGTAGTGCACAATTGTTAGCTGCGAGACCAGATTTACAAGTGAAGTGGATTCGCGGAAATATCGATACACGTTTACGTAAATTAAAAGAAGAAGATTATGACGCTATCATTTTAGCGACAGCTGGATTACAAAGAATGGGCTGGGATAATGAAGTTATTACAGAACATTTAGATGAGACGTTATGTGTACCTGCTGTAGGGCAAGGTGCATTAGCGATTGAGTGTCGTGAAGATGATAAGGATTTACTACAGT
The DNA here is from genome assembly GCF_051948935.1 of Bacillus sp. Brlt_9. Lineage (NCBI taxonomy): Bacteria > Bacillati > Bacillota > Bacilli > Caryophanales > Bacillaceae > Bacillus > Bacillus sp. Brlt_9. Next base: position 397,944 of record NZ_JAYJLO010000002.1, read on the forward strand.
TGTTAGCGCATATGAATGATGCAGTAACAGAAAAAACAGTGGCAGCAGAACGAGTATTTCTTCATAAACTTGAAGGTGGATGCCAAGTTCCGATCGCTGGATATGCAACTCTTACAGAAAACGATGCAATCGAATTAACAGCTCTTGTCGGGTCTATGGACGGTTCTGTTTTATTGAAAGAAACAGTGGTAGGAACTGATCCAAAGGAAGTAGGATTAGAGGCTGCGGACCGTTTAATTAAACAAGGCGCAAAAGAACTCATTCTTGCTGCAAATAAGGGGCAACAATAAATATGAACGCTCTCGCTGGCAAAACGGTATTGATTACACGTGCCCAGCATCAAGCAAAGCAAATGAGTGTAGCGGTGAAAGAAAAGAGCGGAATTCCATTGGAAATTCCGCTTTTGCGTATGGAAGGTATGTCTCATAGGCAAATTCAACATATAGCAGGGCAGCTGTATTCATATGACTGGGTTATTTTTACGAGTAAAAATGGGGTAGCTTTTTTTCTAGATAGTTTGAAAAAGAAGCTACCAGCAACGATTAAAATTGCTGCAGTAGGCGTGAAAACAAAGTTAGAGTTAGAAAAGCGAGGCTATGAAGTGGATTTTGTTCCAACTTCATTTGTTGCAGAAGTATTTGCAGAAGAGTTTGTAAAAAAACTAAGTGGAAATGAATGCATTTTATTTCCGAAAGGGAATTTAGCAAGAGATGTAATTCCGGTTGCACTTCGAGGACTTGGTGTTTCTCTAGATGAATTAATCGTATATGGTACGAAAGAAAATGTAGAGAAAAGGCAGGAGCTTATAGAAGCATTAGAAGTAGGGAAAGTAGATATTATTACATTTACAAGCCCTTCAACTGTTACTAGTTTTGTTCATTTACTTGAGGGCACAAACTGGAGAGAATGGACAAAAAAATGTACAATTGCTTGTATAGGGCCTATTACGGAAAAAGAGGCGAGCCTTTATTTTCCGCATATTATTATGCCGAAAGAGTACACTGTAGAAGCATTACTACAATGCATTTGCGAATCTATAAAGTAAAACTTTAATTAGTGGGGTCTTACTGCCCGCAAATAGTGGGATAAAATAAAAGAATGGGGATAGAAATCTATGAACTCTTTACAATTTAATCGTCATCGTCGCTTAAGACAAAGCGGGGGCATGCGTGCGCTTGTGCGTGAAACGTTTTTACATACGGAAGATTTTATTTACCCTATTTTTGTATTAGAAGGAGAAAATGTTCGTAATGAAGTGCCTTCTATGCCAGGCGTATATCAAATGTCTTTAGATTTATTGCAAGCTGAAATGCAAGAAGTTGTTGATTTAGGTATTCGTTCTGTTATTGTATTCGGTTTACCTGCTGAAAAAGATGAAGTTGGATCATCAGCATATTGTGATCATGGAATTGTGCAACGTGCAATTAAGCAAATTAAAGGCGAATTCCCTGATTTAGTAGTAGTTGCAGATACATGTTTATGTCAATTCACAAGCCATGGTCATTGCGGTGTAATTGAAGATGGTATTATTTTAAATGACGAGTCTCTTGCAGTTCTGGCAAAAACAGCTGTAAGTCAAGCGCAAGCAGGGGCAGATATTATTGCGCCATCAAACATGATGGACGGATTCGTAACAGCAATTCGCCATGCATTAGATGAAAATGGTTTTGGACATGTACCAGTTATGTCGTACGCTGTGAAATATTCATCAGCATTTTACGGACCATTCCGTGATGCAGCGCACGGTGCACCGCAATTTGGTGATCGCAAAACATATCAAATGGACCCAGCGAACCGTATGGAAGCATTCCGTGAAGCAGAATCAGATGTAATGGAAGGGGCAGATTTCTTAATTGTAAAGCCAGCTCTTTCTTACTTAGATATCGTTCGTGATGTGAAAAATAACTTTAATTTACCAGTCGTTGCTTATAACGTAAGTGGTGAGTATTCGATGATTAAAGCGGCAGCGCAAAATGGTTGGATTAATGAGAAAGAAGTTGTACTTGAAAAATTAATTAGTATGAAACGTGCAGGAGCAGATTTAATTATTACGTATCATGCAAAAGATGCAGCAAGATGGTTACAAGAAGGAGGCGCTAAATAATGAAAAAGTTTGATAAGTCGATTGCCGCGTTCGAAGAGGCGCAAGATTTAATGCCTGGTGGCGTAAATAGCCCTGTTCGTGCCTTTAAGTCTGTCGGTATGAATCCGTTGTTTATGGAGCGCGGAAAAGGCTCTAAAGTATATGATATCGATGGAAATGAATACATCGATTACGTATTATCATGGGGTCCTTTAATTCATGGTCATGCAAACGATCGTGTTGTGGAAGCTTTAAAATCTGTTGCTGAAAGAGGAACAAGCTTCGGTGCTCCAACGGAAATTGAGAATGAATTAGCGAAACTTGTTATTGAGCGCGTACCATCAATTGAGATTGTACGTATGGTTAACTCAGGAACAGAAGCGACGATGAGTGCGCTACGTTTAGCTCGTGGTTATACAGGGCGTAACAAAATTTTGAAATTCATCGGTTGTTACCACGGTCATGGTGATTCGTTATTAATTAAAGCAGGTTCTGGTGTGGCGACGCTAGGTTTACCAGATAGCCCTGGTGTACCAGAAGGTGTAGCGAAAAATACAATTACAGTAGCGTATAACGATTTAGAAAGTGTGAAATACGCTTTCGAACAATTCGGTGATGATATTGCCTGTGTCATCGTAGAACCAGTAGCAGGAAATATGGGTGTTGTTCCTCCGCAACCAGGATTTTTAGAAGGTCTTCGTGAAGTAACAGAGCAAAACGGTGCATTGCTTATTTTTGATGAAGTAATGACAGGATTCCGAGTTGCTTATAATTGTGGACAAGGTTATTACGGTGTAACACCTGATTTAACTTGTTTAGGTAAAGTAATCGGTGGTGGCTTACCGGTAGGAGCATACGGTGGTAAAGCAGAAATTATGCGCCAAGTTGCACCGAGCGGACCGATTTACCAAGCAGGTACTTTATCAGGTAACCCACTTGCAATGGCAGCAGGTTATGAAACGTTAGTACAGTTAACGCCAGAATCATATGTAGAATTCGAGCGTAAAGCTGAAATGTTAGAAGCTGGCTTGCGTAAAGCGGCTGAAAAACATGGCATTCCGCATCATATTAACCGTGCAGGTTCTATGATTGGTATCTTCTTTACAGATGAACAAGTTATTAATTACGATGCAGCAAAATCTTCAAACTTACAATTCTTTGCAGCTTACTATCGTGAAATGGTAGAGCAAGGTGTATTCTTGCCGCCATCTCAATTTGAAGGCTTATTCTTATCGACAGCACATAGTGATGCAGATATTGAAGCGACAATTGCAGCGGCTGAGATTGCTATGTCAAAATTAAAAGCTTAATTGAATAAAGAAAATCGCTCTCCATAAGGGGGCGATTTTTTTTATTCATAAAGTCAGCTTTCCGCACATAAATCTGTAATGACATATAGTTTGGGAGGGGGAAAAGAAGTGGCAACAGATCATTCATTACGTTTTTCATTAAAAGAATCTGTTTGGTTCCAAAAAGGACAGGAAGTCGAAGAACTTTTGTCAATTTCGTTAGATCCAGACGTTGAGATAGAAGAGCTTGATCATGAAGTTATCGTGAGAGGGCAATTAGATTTAACGGGAGAGTATGTTGCGCGGCAAGATGATTCGGCTTATTCATTAAGAGATCTATCACCAGCGAAGTCAATTGATTATGTAGAAACAAGGGAAGATGGGGTTAATGAACTTGTTCATTCCTTTCCGCTTGAAATATCAATTCCGAGAAACCGTGTGAAAGTGATTGAAGAACTATATGTATCTATCGAGGAATTTGATTATGAATTAAAGGAAAATGGTTGCTTACAATTATTAGCGGATATATCTATTACAGGTTTATGTGATGAAGAAAGAATTGAGGATGAAGAGGAAGAAACGGCGTATGCTGAGTTAGAGGATGATTCAGCGCAAGAGTATGAAACTAGACCGACGCCGCAAGTTGAAGAGCCAGCTTATAAGGAATCAGATGAGTGGGAAGATTACGCATTCGAACCGTTCCAACTAGAAGAAAGAAAAGAGCAGGAAGTAGAGGAAGAGGAAATAGAAGAACATGAATTTGTAGAGCGTGAAGAAGAGCAAGAAACAACGCCGCAATTTGAATTGTTCGGACGAAAAGATTTCAAGAAAGAGAAAGCGAAAAAACAAGAAGAGCAAGAAGAAGAAGAAGCGTATTCACAGCGAGATGAAAATGCGCTATATTTAACGAAATTATTTACGAAGGAACCGGAAGAGGAATTTACAAAGTTAAGAATGTATTTCGTGCAAGAAGGAGATACGATCGAATCTGTTGCAGATCGTTATGAAACGTCTGTACAAAACTTATACCGTGTCAATCAAACAGAAGATATATATTTGACTGCAGGACAAATTATTTATATTCCTGTTTCAAGAGCAAAAGCGAAATAAGTGGGTGAGTGTTTTCACCCACTTTTTTCTAAAGGCTATGTTTTGAATAGAAAGGGTTATTCGTATGGATATGGAATTACGAAATCGCTATGAACCCATTGTAAGTCAATATAGATTGGATACACAGCATATGGAAGAGCACGGAAGCGTAACGAAAATTTATACGAATCAAGGTCCATATGCGCTTAAGAGAATAGAAAGCAGGAAGTTAGAGCGGAATAACTTTTTGCACCATATTCAATATTTGAAGGAGAAAGGTTTTTCAAATTATGTACCGATATACCATGCGACGGATGGCAATTATATTTTAAGTGACGGTACGTATAATTATTATTTAATGCCGTGGTTAGAACGTGCGGAAGGGAACGGCGAGGATAATGATCAATACCATAAAATGTTTCAAACTCTCGGGACGTTACATCAAAAAACGGTGAAAGAAGAAACGTATACAGAAGAAGATTTAGAAAAGCATTATACGAATATATCTGATCGCTGGGAGAATGATGGTGAAATGTTAGAAGAGTTCCTCGTAGAATCTGAAGCAAAGTGGTATATGTCTCCGTTTGAATTACAATATTGTACGTACTATCATCATGTAATGAGGGCGCGTGAGTTTGCAACGAAGCAATTAAATGAGTGGAACGATGCGATGAAAGAAAAAGAAAAAACACGTATTACTTTTGTGCATGGTAACGTATCACTTAATCACTTTTTATTTGATTATGAACGGAACGGCTATTTTATTAGTTTAGAAAAATCGAAGTTTGCAACACCTGTGCAAGATATAGTAGGTTTTTATTCGCGGTCTTTAAACACGTATCCAATTGCGCGAAGTGATCGGTTTGAATGGTATCAAATGTACCAAAAAAATTTCCCTTTTACGAAAGAAGAGCAACTACTTATGTTTGCGTATATGACGTATCCATCGCAATTTATTCGGCAAATCCAGTCTTATAAGAAAAGAAGAGAGAGTCGTAATGAGGAAAATGAACTTCTCGGAGTAAAGAGCTTGCAACAAGCGCATTGGCTCGTTAGTAATATAGAATATTTCCTATCGCAATTACAAGCTGCCCAGCAAGGGAACGGATAAAGTGAAACTTTAATTAGTACGGGTATGACTGCCTGCAAATAGCGGGATCAAAAGATAAGTAGAGGATGCTACTTATCTTTTTTGTGTGCCCGAAAATTCATAGACTTAAATTTATCTTGACGAATAAGGTTTCGTTTTTTACACTATTGTATATAATAATTAACAATCATATAAATGCCTTGAAGGGGAAGAGTATAACAAGAAACGTCTTCAGAGAGGAGAATCATTAGCTGGGAGATTCTCTAGATAGTTATGTTAGAAGGTAGCCCTGGAGCATCTTTTCTGAACGGAATAGTTCTCATTAGGAAAAGACGGATTTGTCCGTTATCAAATTAAGAGTATAAGCAAATTCTGAATTTGTTTGTAAATAAAGGTGGTACCGCGATGTCCCTCGTCCTTTTTTGGATGAGGGGCATTTTTTATTTTAAGGAGGGAAAATAATGTCAAACACGGAAAAGAATTTACCAACTAAATATGATCATATGTCCGTTGAAGAAGGCCTTTATCAGTGGTGGCTAGAAGGCAAATATTTTGAAGCAACAGGAGACGAGAAGAAACAACCATATACTATTGTAATTCCACCTCCGAACGTAACTGGTAAGTTACACTTAGGTCACGCTTGGGATACAACTCTTCAAGATATTTTAACTCGTACGAAGCGTATGCAAGGTTACGATGTATTATGGCTTCCAGGAATGGACCATGCGGGTATCGCAACACAAGCGAAAGTAGAAGGGAAACTTCGTGAAGAAGGTATTTCACGTTACGATCTTGGCCGTGAGAAATTCCTTGAAAAAGCTTGGGAGTGGAAAGAAGAATACGCTTCTCACATTCGTCAACAGTGGGGGAAAGTTGGTTTAGGACTAGACTATTCTCGCGAACGTTTCACATTAGACGAAGGTTTATCTGATGCGGTTAATAAAGTATTCGTTCAATTATACGAAAAAGGCTTAATTTACCGTGGTGAATATATTATTAACTGGGACCCAGCAACACGCACAGCCCTTTCTGATATTGAAGTAATTCATAAAGAAGTTCAAGGTGCATTCTACCATATGAACTATCCATTAACAGATGGTTCTGGTCATATTCGTCTTGCAACTACTCGTCCAGAAACGATGCTTGGTGATACAGCAGTAGCAGTTCATCCAGAAGATGATCGTTACAAGCATTTAATCGGAAAAACAGTTACACTTCCAATCGTAGGCCGTGATATTCCGATTATTGCTGATGAGTACGTAGAAAAAGATTTCGGAACAGGTGTTGTAAAAATTACACCAGCTCATGACCCGAATGACTTTGAAGTAGGTAACCGTCATGACTTACCACGTATTTTAGTAATGAACGAAGATGGATCGATGAACGAAAAAGCTGGTAAGTATAACGGCATGGATCGTTTCGAGTGTCGTAAAGCGTTAGTGAAAGATTTACAAGAAGCGGGCGTATTAGTAGAAATTGAGCCTCATATGCATTCAGTCGGTCATAGTGAGCGTAGCGGTGCAGTTGTTGAGCCTTACTTATCAACACAATGGTTCGTAAAAATGGCTCCACTTGCTGAGAAGGCAGTAGCGCTTCAACAAAAAGAAGAAGAAAAAGTAACGTTCGTACCAGAGCGTTTCGAAAACACATATTTACGTTGGATGGAAAACATTCACGACTGGTGTATTTCTCGTCAATTATGGTGGGGACACCGCATTCCAGCTTGGTATCATAAAGAAACTGGTGAAGTATACGTAGGTACAGAAGCACCAGCAGATATTGAAAACTGGAATCAAGACAACGACGTACTTGATACATGGTTCAGTTCAGCTTTATGGCCATTCTCAACACTTGGTTGGCCAAATGAAGATTCAGCAGACTTCAAACGTTACTATTCAACTGATGCACTAGTAACGGGTTATGACATCATCTTCTTCTGGGTATCTCGTATGATCTTCCAAGGTTTAGAGTTTACAGGTGAGCGTCCATTTAAAGATGTATTAATTCACGGTTTAGTTCGTGATGAGCAAGGACGTAAAATGAGTAAATCTCTTGGTAACGGTATTGACCCAATGGAAGTTATCGAGAAGTACGGTGCAGATGCAATGCGTTTCTTCTTATCAACGGGAAGTGCACCAGGTCAAGACTTACGTTTCAGCATGGAAAAAGTAGAATCTACTTGGAACTTCATTAATAAAATTTGGAATGCATCACGTTTCGTATTAATGAACATGGATGATATGAAGTATGAAGAAATCGATTTAACTGGTGAAAAATCAGTTGCAGATAAGTGGATTTTAACGCGCTTAAATGAAACAATCGAAAGCGTAACACGTAATATGGATAAATATGAGTTCGGTGAAGCTGGTCGTTCATTATACAACTTCATTTGGGACGATTTCTGTGACTGGTACATTGAAATGGCGAAACTTCCACTATACGGTGAAGATGAAGCAGCTAAGAAAACAACTCGTTCTATTTTAGCTTATGTATTAGACCAAACAATGCGTCTATTACACCCATTCATGCCATTCGTAACAGAGAAAATTTGGCAGCATTTACCGCATGAAGGCGAGTCTATTACAGTAGCAGCATGGCCAACAGTTCGCGAAGATTTACAAGATACAGAAGCAGCGGCAGAAATGCATCTTCTAGTTGATATCATTCGCTCTGTTCGTAACATCCGTGCAGAAGTTAATACGCCAATGAGCAAAAAAGTTCAAATGCAAATTAAAGCAAAAGACGAGGCTGTACTTGCTCAACTTACGAAAAACAGCTCTTACATTGAGCGTTTCTGTAACCCAAGCGAATTAACAATTCAAACGGATTTACAAGCGCCAGAAAAAGCGATGACTGCAATCGTAACAGGTGCAGAGTTATTCTTACCGTTAGCTGATCTTATCAATCTTGATGAAGAGAGAGCGCGTCTTGAGAAAGAACTTGAGAAGTTCGACAAAGAAGTAGAACGTGTACAGAAGAAACTTTCAAACCAAGGTTTCGTAGCGAAAGCTCCTGCAGCAGTTATTGAAGGAGAGCGTGCGAAAGAGCAAGATTACCTAGAAAAACGCGAAGCAGTTCGCCAACGTCTAGCGGATCTTGAGAAATAAAAAATGTTTTTTAGAGACTCACTATATTGGTGAGTCTCTTTTCTTTGCGTATAATAGAATGATGAAGGTTGTTTTTTGAAAGGGGAAAGCATACGTGATACATACATACGAAGAAGCAATAGGATGGATTCATAGCCGATTGAAGTTTGGTATTAAACCAGGGTTAGAAAGAATGAGATGGATGCTAGAAGAGCTAGGAAATCCAGAGCGTCACATAAAATGTGTTCATCTTGCTGGTACAAATGGAAAAGGTTCAACGTTAACATATATGCGCTACATGTTAGAAGATGCAAAGTATAAGGTAGGGACATTTACCTCTCCTTATATTGAAACATTTAACGAACGTATTAGTGTGAACGGCACACCAATTGCAGATGAAGAGATTACAGAACTTGTAAAGATGGTAAAGCCAATCGTTGAAAAACTAGATGAGACGGATTTAGGGGAAGCGACTGAGTTTGAAATTATTACTGTTATGGCAATTTGTTATTTCGGTAAAGTTAATTTCTGTGATGTTGTTTTATTTGAAACGGGGCTTGGAGGGCGCTTTGATTCTACGAATGTGGTTCACCCTGTTCTCACGATTATTACAAATATCGGCCACGATCATATGCATATTTTAGGTAATACACTAGGAGAAATTGCATATGAAAAGGCGGGAATTATTAAGTCTGGTGTTCCGGTTATTACTGGTGTACGAGATGAGGAAGCGTTGCAAGTCATTCAAAAGGTTGCAAAGGAAAATCATGCAAACTTATATGAGATGGGCAACCATTTTACAGCGTTACATAAACAGTCTAGCGAAGATGGAGAACAGTTCGATTTCACTTGTCCTTTCGCCTCTTTTGAAGATGTGCGAATCTCGATGAAAGGTAGTCATCAAGTAGGAAACGCAGCACTTGCACTTATGGCAGTCGTGTATGTAAAAACATACTTATCATTTTTAATTGAGGAAGAAGAAATCAGAACGGGATTACAGGAAGCGTATTGGATTGGGCGCTTTGAAAAACTGCAAAGTAATCCAGATATTATTATAGATGGTGCGCATAACCCAGAAGGTATCGAAAGTCTTGTGAAAACAGTAGAATCACATTACAAAGATAAAAATGTAATAGTTTTATTTACTGCCCTTGGTGATAAACAATTGCATAATATGGTAGGTCAATTAGAAACAATTGCCGATGAAATTATTTTTACAACATTCGCCTTTGATCGTGCTATTTCAGCAGGCGAGCTTGCATCGTATGGAAAGAAAGAATCAAAATTAGTTTTTGAAAATTGGAAAGAGGCAATTGATACGAAAGTTGAAATGATTGGGGAAAATGATGTTTTTATCATAACAGGTTCTCTTTATTTCATTTCGGAAGTTCGAAAATATATTCGCGAGAAAAACTAGATAGTCTTTGCTATCTAGTTTTTTTGTTCTACAAATGAAGTCAAATGCATACATATAAGATAAATATATAGGGTTATTTGGCGAATTCCTCTGACAAATATCTCGTTTTTTTGTGAAATGAATATGGTATGATGCGGACAACGATAAGAGGTGAGGTGTGAGTGTATGGACAAGCAATCACGAACGATCTCAGTGAAAGTGAATGGAACAGAAGCGAAGTATGAGGAGAAGAAGAAAGATGAATTTGAATGGATGGTAGTAGAAAGTGAAAGACCGAAAAACGTTGTTCCGTTTCAAAAAGCGAAATTAGTGTCTACAGAAAAAACACGGAAGAAGTGGAGCAATACGTTAATTGCAATCGTTGCAACGGCGATTATTATTGGTACGGCGTTTGGGATGGGAATGCTACAGTTACTTAAAGGGCAAGGTGCGACAGGGGGAAGTGGAGTAACAGCTTCGAAGCAGATGCAAAATGAAGAATCAAAGGTGGGCGGAATGTCAGAACAAACACCAGCACCAAAACAGGAAAAACAAAAAGCACAGACAGGAACATCATTGGATCCAATGAAATTATTTTTTGTTCAAGGAGGAATTTATTCTTCTGAAGAAAAGGGACAGGCTGCTCTTGAAGAATGGAAAGGTAATGGGGGCGTAGCAGCTTTAAAACCGAGCGGTGATAAGTATGCATTAGTTGTTGGTATTGCAAGCGATGAACAAGGCATAAATCAATTAATGACGCAGTATAAAAATGATAATGTCTCTGTATTGAAAAAGAACTGGGATATAACAGATAAAGCGTTACTTAAAAATGATAAAGAAGTGGGTGCATTTTTAACAAAAGTACAGCCATTATATACTCATTTAGCAAAATATACTTCTAGCGTACAAGCTAGTGGGAAAAGTAATGCAAAAGATATAGGTGCGATTGAAAAAGAGTGGAAAGCAATTGAAAAAGAAGGAAAAAGTATGAAGCAGGAAGAAGCAAAGAAATTGTATATGTATACGTCAGTAGCTGTGCAAACAGTGAAGGATGGAAAAGGTGATAAGGAATCTTTGGCGAAATTAAATCAAGTTATTATTGATGGTATACTTTCATATGAAAAAATTGTTTCACAAAAGGTGAATTAATAGGATAATGAAATGACGAAGGAAGAAGTATAGGTACTTCTTTCTTTTCTTTTGAATTTAGAGCAAAGTGCTTTCTCAATGGCAGGAATATAATCGTATTTTAGTAAAAAAGTATTATTTTGTTTAGAGAAAATAATATTTCTTTCATTTGTGGACAAACTATTCCTTTGATACGATTGATGTAAATAATTCTGCTTCATATGAGAAAGGAAGGAGAAAATATGAGAAAAATTATTTTAGCATCAGGGTCACCTCGCAGGAAGGAACTGCTTGAGTTAGCGGATGTACCATTTGAAATCATTGTAAGTGAAGTAGAAGAAACGATTGGTGCCTACTCATCACCTTCTGATATTGTTATGTCCCTTGCCCTGCAAAAAGCATCTGCAGTAGCAGAAAATAACAGTGATCATATTGTGTTAGGCGCAGATACAATTGTTACATATGAGTCGCGTATTCTTGGAAAGCCTTCTAATGAGGCTGAGGCGAAAGAAATGTTGCAATTATTATCAGGGAAAACACATGAAGTGTATACTGGTGTTGCAATTATAGCAAAAGACAAAACAGTCACTTTTTACGAGCGTACAGAAGTTACGTTTTGGGAATTAACAGAAGAGGAAATTGACGTATACGTTGCATCGAAAGAGCCTCTTGATAAAGCAGGAAGTTATGGAATTCAAGGTAAAGGATCTATTTTTGTTCAACATATTCAAGGGGATTACTATAGTGTAGTCGGTTTACCAATTTCACGTCTTGTTCGGGAATTAAAACAATTCAATATTGATATAACCCATGCGTAAAATTGCATGGGATTTTCTTTGAGAGAACAAATAAAGGGGTGGAGAAATGAACGGTATTCGTGATGTTGTCAAAGAAGAACAGCCACGGGAGCGTTTATTGTTAGAAGGAGCTGGAAGTTTATCGAATCGGGAGCTTCTTGCAGTGTTACTCAGAACAGGTTCTAAAGAAGAAACAGTTTTAAAGTTATCAGATAAAATTTTACATCACTTTGACGGTTTACGTATGTTGAAAGACGCAACGTTAGAAGAGCTCGTCAGTATACATGGTGTTGGGGTTGCGAAGGCAACCCAGCTTATAGCTGCTTTTGAACTCGGTAGAAGAATGGTGCGTTTAGAGTATCAAAATAGATATAGCATTCGAAGCCCAGAAGATTGCGCGAGATATATGATGGAAGAAATGCGTTTCCTGCAGCAGGAGCATTTTGTATGTTTATATTTGAACACAAAAAATCAAGTTATACATAGGCAAACGATTTTCATTGGAAGTTTAAACACATCAATTGTACATCCAAGGGAAGTTTTTAAAGAAGCGTTCCGCCGTGCAGCAGCCTCTATCATATGTCTTCATAACCATCCCTCAGGAGACCCCACGCCGAGCCGAGAAGATATTGAAGTAACAAAACGCTTAGTAGAATGCGGTCGAATTATCGGAATTGAAGTCCTTGACCATATTATAATAGGCGACCATAAATTCGTGAGTTTAAAGGAAAAAGGTCATATTTAAGACTATGCTTTTTACTTATTTTGTTTTATAATGTGATTTATGAGTTTTTTGTAGAAATTTATCTACAAAAAGGATAAAGATATAAAAAACGTACTGTTTTTATAATATAAAGTAAGAAAAAATGAGTCCGTGAAAACAAGAAAGGAAGATAAATAATATGTTTGGATTTGGTGGATTTACTCGCGATCTTGGAATAGATTTAGGAACTGCGAACACGCTTGTATATGTAAAAGGAAAAGGTGTAGTTTTACGTGAACCTTCAGTAGTAGCGTTACAAACTGATACGAAACAAATCGTTGCTGTAGGTAGCGATGCAAAACAAATGATTGGTCGTACACCAGGAAACGTTGTGGCACTTCGCCCGATGAAAGACGGTGTAATTGCTGACTACGAAACGACAGCAACAATGATGAAATATTACATTCAACAAGCTCAAAAATCAAATGGATTTTTCTCACGTAAACCATACGTAATGGTATGTGTACCATCTGGTATTACAGCTGTAGAAAGACGTGCAGTAATTGACGCGACTCGTCAAGCTGGTGCTCGTGACGCTTATCCAATTGAAGAACCATTTGCAGCAGCAATTGGTGCAAACTTACCTGTTTGGGAACCAACTGGTAGCATGGTTGTTGATATCGGTGGCGGTACAACAGAAGTTGCAATTATTTCTTTAGGTGGTATTGTAACAAGTCAATCAGTTCGTGTTGCTGGTGATGATATGGACGATTCAATCATTCAGTACATTAAGAAAAGCTACAACTTAATGATTGGTGAAAGAACAGCTGAAGCATTGAAATTAGAAATCGGTTCTGCAGGCGAGCCAGAAGGTATTGAGCCTATGGAAATTCGTGGTCGTGATTTAGTAAGTGGTTTACCAAAAACAGTACTAATTCAGCCAGAAGAAATTGCAGATGCATTAAAAGATACAGTAGATGCAATTGTAGAATCTGTTAAAAATACGTTAGAGAAAACTCCACCTGAATTAGCGGCAGACATCATGGACCGTGGTATCGTATTAACAGGCGGCGGAGCATTACTACGTAACTTAGATAAAGTGATTAGTGAAGAAACAAATATGCCAGTTCTTGTTGCAGAAGATCCATTAGATTGCGTAGCAATTGGAACAGGTAAAGCATTAGACAATATCGATCTTTTCAAAACTGCTGCTCGATAATATTGCAAAATAAAAATCAATGAAATTAAGAGGGTGTGAACGTGCCACAGTTTTTCTTAAACAAAAGATTAATTGTTTTGTTAGTTAGTATCATTCTTCTCGTGGCATTGATTGGAATCTCATTGAAAGAACGGAACAGTTTAACATGGCCAGAGCAGTTTGTTAAAGACACTGTCGGTGTTGTAGAACGTGTATTCCAAAAGCCAGCGAAATACGTAGCTGGATTCTTCGAAAATGTAGAGGATGTAAAGCGCACGTATGAAGAGAATAAAGAATTAAAAGCAAAATTAGATAATTATGCAGACCTATCAGGAAAAGTAAAACAATTAGAAGATGATAAAAAGAAACTACAAGAGTTAACGGGTAAAGATAAGTTAAATAGCGGTTATACTGAAATTCCAGCGACTGTTGTTTCTCGTAATCCAGATAAATGGTACGATTTAATTGGAATTGATAAAGGGGCACAGCAAGGAATTAAAAAAGATATGGCTGTTATGACTTCACAAGGTTTAGTTGGACGAGTGAAAAGTGTATCTCAGTTCACATCATCAGTAGAGCTACTAAGCTCTATGAGCCGAACAAATCGTGTTTCTGCTATCGTACAAGGTGATGAGAAAATCTTTGGATTGATTGAAGGTTACGACAAAGAAAAACACTTACTTCTTTTCACAAAGATTGGTTCTGATGCTCATGTAGCAAAAGATCAACTAGTTGTAACATCTGGACTTGGTGATATTTTCCCGAAAGGTCTTGTAATTGGAAAAATCGTTGATGTTCAGCCGGATGCATACGGCTTAACACAAACAGCTTATGTAAAACCTGCCGCTGATTTGAATGACGTAGAGCATATTATGGTTGCGAAACGTGAAACGCCTTCAGCGCCATTAGAATAGGAGGGGGAGAAGAGATGATGAAGATTTTAAAAAGAGCAGCTCTTCCTCTTTTGCTCCTTTTTGTTTTTTTATTTGAAAATATGTTTGCTACTATTGTTCCAACAGCAGTTTTTTGGAAAGACAGTATAGCAGCACCTCATTTCTTTATCATTGTGTTATGTTTTGTTACTGTGTACTATAGTCCGGTCCAAGGGATTTATTACGGACTATTATTTGGTTTCTTATTTGATACCGTATACACAGAACTTGTCGGTATATATATTTTTGCATATCCGATTTTAGCTTATTTAGTTTATAGTGTGATGAAGGTACTACAATTGAATTTATTTATTGTTGCTTCTATCGTACTAGCTAGCATTGTAGCATTAGAGTATTATGTGTATGGATTTTTAACTTTGTTAGGACGTACTCATATGTCGGCGTATGTCTTTTTCACAGATCGTCTCCTGTCTACTTTATTGCTAAATGCAATTTTCTTATTGATAGTTTGTTTCCCACTGAGACGATATTTAGTGCGTCTTTCAAAAGCGATGGAAGAAAAAGAAAAAAGGATTTTCTAATTTTATGTCGAATTGAATCGGTGGGGTGAACTTTAGTGGAGGAAAAAAAGCAACAAAATGTAACAATAAAAGGGACAAAAGACGGAATAACGCTTCATTTAGATGATTGTTGTTCATTCTCTGAATTGTTGAAGGAATTGGATGAAAAGCTTTCTACACATTACTATGATGGTGATGGGCGCTCTTTAATTGAAGTGCATGTGAAAGTGGGAAATCGTTATTTAACAGAAGTCCAACAAGAAGAGATTCGTACGTTAATTCGTAATAAAAAGAATCTTGTTGTGGATTCAATTGAAAGTGATGTTATAACGAAAGCAGAAGCAATAGCTTGGAAAGAAGAAACAGAAATTGTCCCTATTTCCAAAATTGTTCGCTCTGGACAAGTTTTACATGTAAAAGGAAATTTATTGTTAATTGGTGATGTTAATCCAGGCGGAACGGTTATCGCTGGGGGGAATATTTTTGTCGTAGGATCATTAAGAGGAATTGCGCATGCTGGGTACGATGGGGATTCGGATGCTGTAATCGCTGCATCTATTATGAACCCAATGCAACTTCGAATTAGTGATGTGGCAATGCGGGCTCCGGAAGAGAAAGAAGACGGAGCGGAGGCGGCAGAATGTGCGTATATTAATGAGAACAATCACATTGTTGTCGATCGACTGCAACTTCTCACTCATCTTAGACCTAATTTAACAAAGTTAGAAAGGGGAATTGTATAGCTGTGGGAGAGGCAATAGTAATTACATCTGGAAAAGGCGGTGTAGGTAAAACTACAACGTCTGCGAACATTGGTACAGCCCTAGCGTTATCTGGAAAGAAAGTGTGCTTAATTGACACAGATATCGGTCTTAGAAACTTAGACGTAGTAATGGGGCTGGAAAATCGTATTGTATTTGATCTTGTTGATGTCGTTGAAGGGCGTTGCCGTTTACCTCAGGCTCTTATTAAAGATAAACGTTTTGATGATCTTTATTTATTACCTGCAGCACAAACGAGTGATAAATCAGCGGTAACACCTGAACAAATGGATGAATTAATACAAGTATTACGTCAAGATTATGATTACATATTAATTGATTGTCCTGCGGGGATTGAGCAGGGATTTAAAAACGCGGTAGCTGGTGCGGATAAAGCAATCGTTGTTACGACGCCAGAAGTATCCTCAATGCGCGATGCGGATCGTATTATCGGGCTTTTAGAAAAAGAGGATATTGAACCACCGAAACTTGTTATTAATCGTGTGCGTAGTCATATGCTTCATGAACAGGATATGTTAGATGTTGATGAAATCGTACGTACATTGTCAATCGAGCTTCTTGGTGTTGTCGAAGATGATGACGAAGTTATCCGTGCTACAAACACAGGTGAACCTGTAGCGTTGCAACCGAGCGGAAAAGCAGCGTTAGCTTATCGTAATATTGCAAGACGTTTGTTGGGTGAAAATGTCCCGCTACAAGCATTTGAACAAGAAAAGGTATCGGTATTTACAAAGATGAAAAACTTCTTTGGAATCCGTTAAAAGCACTTCGCATATTTGCGGAGTGCTTTCTTTTTTCTTCACACGAATATCTTCCTTGCCTAGCTCATACATATGTACAAACTGTATACAACTGTTTCTCTGTAAATTAGCTTAATGAAAGAAAGGAGACAGTATGAAGAATAGACGTGTAGAAGAAATTAAAAAACGGATTGCGAAGAGGAAGGCAGAGCAAGAGAGGATGGAGGAAGAGCAATATTTTGCTGGAGGGAATTTTGACAGTGAAACAGTATTTATTGAAGATGGAGAAAAGGAAATTCATCCTTTATTTCGAAAAGAAGTGTTTCTCTTCAAAGTTTTATTATCAGCAATATTAGTTCTTTCTGTCGCTATTTTATATAAGAATGCCCCCTCTTCTTTCGACGGTGCGAAAGCAGTTACAGAAAAAGTGATGAAAGAAGAATTTCAGTTTGCTACTGTAGCGAAATGGTACGAAAAGCAGTTTGGAAAACCGCTCGTATTTTATTCGCCTAATGAGAAAAAAGAAGGAACGATTCAGCAAAAAGATTATGCAATTCCTGCTTCAGGAAAGGTAATGCAAGGGTTTCAAAAAAATGGCCAAGGTGTATTTGTCCAAACAGCTACAAATGCAACTGTTGAGTCAGTGAATGAAGGGCTTGTTGTTTTTGCAGGCAAGAAAGAGGAACTCGGTAATACAGTTCAAATTCAGCATGCAGATGGTACGGAGTCATGGTATGCGAATTTAAATGACATGTCAGTGAAATTATATGATTACGTTTCAAAGAAACAAAAAATTGGAACAGTGAATAATGACGCAAATAATAAAAATGGTAAGTTTTATTTTGCAATAAAAAAGAATGAAAAATTTATCGACCCGATTCAGGTGATTTCGTTTGATTAAATATAGAGATGTTTTAACGAAAATTTCAGTGCATCCGTTGTTTTGGGTTATTATAGTCATTGGTATTTTTACGGCACGTTTTAAAGAGTTGCTGCTTTTATTTTGTATCGTTCTTATCCATGAACTTGGGCATGCTTTCGCAGCGGCACATTATAATTGGAGGATTAAAAGGATTCAACTTTTACCGTTTGGTGGTGTAGCTGAGCTTGAGGAACATGGCAATAAGTCATTGAAAGAGGAGCTTGTTGTCGTAATTGCAGGACCTATTCAACATATTTGGATGATGGCGGTAGGTTATATATTGTTTGCAACGGGTTGGCTAAGTGCGGAATTATATTATTTCTTTATGTGGAATAATATAATTATTTTAGCATTTAATTTACTTCCTATTTGGCCGCTTGATGGCGGGAAAGTATTGTTTAACGTATTATCATATCGTTTTCCTTATTTACAAGCACATGAAAAGATGATGAAATTATCATGTGTTTTTTTTAGTGTAATATTAGTGTGGCAGTTACTTTGGAATAGTAACAATATTATGATGTGGGTACTTCTCATATTTTTAGCGATATCGTTATATCAAGAATGGAAACAAAGACGGTACGCCTTTATGCGTTTTTTGTTAGAACGATACTATGGGAACAAAAGAGGAATTGAAAAGATTGCACCCATTGAAGTGCAATCAGAAGATCATTTATATAAGATCTTCACAAAATTTCGTAGAGGGTATAAGCACTCTATTATCGTTCATGGAAAATATAAAGAACATTACACATTGGATGAAAATGAATTGCTCTATGCGTATTTTACTGAAAAACGAACAACTTCATCTGTCGAAGAATTAATCGGTTAGTGTTGACGATAGCACTAACCTTTTATTATTGTAAAAGCAAAGAAGATTATAAAGTGAGGAAAGAATTTTGAAAACGTTATATATAAACTACGCTGGATCGGAAAAACGCGTTGCGATTGAAGAGAAGAAAAAAATGGTTGAGTTTTTATGGAAGCGAAATGAACAACAAGAGATTGTTGGGCATATTTATGTTGGACGTATCGTAAGAACGATTGCTGGAATGAACGCAGCATTTGTAAACATCGGTTTAGAAAAACATGCGTATCTTTCATACGATGATGTGCCGTCTTCTTATCGTATACATGAAGGGCAGGCAGTACTCGTACAAGTTGTGAAAGAGGCAATTGATACGAAAGGGCCGAAATTGACAGCGAACATAGAATTTACCGGGAAATATGTCGTTTATATGCCATATGATGAAATGCGTGCCGTTTCTCGGAAAATAAAAAATAATAAAAGAAGGCAGCAACTACTCCAAATTGAAGTAGAAGGGACAGGTGGGTACATTTTCCGTTCTGCTTCTGAAAAAGGAGAAATTGAAGAAATACAAGCTGAAATGCAAAGATTACAGCAGCTATATGAAGAGTTAAAAAGAAAAGAGGGCCAAGGAAAGGCACCGTTACTACTTCATCGACCGGCCACCTTTTTAGATCGTGTATTTCAAGAGAATCCAATTGAAACGATTGAAAAAATAGTTGTAGATACAAGAAGTATAGTAAAAGAATTAGAAGAAAAAGTCGGAAAAGAAAAAGTATCTTTTTATAATGAAAAATCTTCAATGTTTAGCCATTTTGGAATAGAGCGTGAAATCGAGAAAGCACTTCAAAAAATTGTGTGGCTCCCGAACGGTGCGTATTTAATTGTGGAACAAATGGAGACGATGACTGTAATTGACGTGAATACGGGCAAGTTTACTGGAAAACAGAATTTACAAGATACAGTTCTTCGTACAAATGAATTGGCTGCTGAAGAGATAGCGCGTCAATTAAGATTGCGTGATATTGGCGGTATGATATTAATTGATTTCATTAATATGAAAAGAAGAGAAGATAAAGAAAAGGTAAGAGAATGTCTCATCGCTGCTATGCAAAGTGATCGCACATATACGAGAGTACTTGGGTTTACAGAGTTAGGGATTTTGGAGATGACACGTAAACGTAAAAAACATTCTTTACGCGACGTATTACTAGAAGAGTGTGTACCGTGCAAAGCGACGGGGTATGTGATGTCATATGAAACAATTGCGTATGAGTTAGAGAGAGAGCTAATCACATATGGAAATATAGAAGACGAAGCAGTATTAATTGCTGCACCTAAAGAATTACAAAAGCAATTTTTGCAAAAAGAATTACAAAAAAATATTCCATTTGAAATTTATTTCAAAGATGATATGATCGAAAAGTACGCCATTATCCGTTTTGGAAGTAAAAAAGAAATTGTAGAACGGAAAAAATAGTTAGTAGAACTTTCATTGACAACCGTCTATGATTCATGATAACATCTTTATGTTATAGTTTATAGCACCTAAACGGCTATATGCTACAACCGCACAAGACAGGTTCCCTAAAGGCATTTATGTCTACCTCGTTTTTGGCGAGTCTTAGTAATTAAGAGGAGGTGCAAGTATGTACGCAATTATCGAAACAGGTGGAAAACAAATTAAAGTTGAAGCTGGTCAAGCAATCTACATTGAAAAATTAGATGTTGAAGCTGGTGAAACTGTTACTTTTGACAAAGTTCTTTTCGTTGGTGGCGAAAACGTTAAAGTTGGTAGCCCAGTTGTAGAAGGTGCAACAGTTACTGCGAAAGTTGAAAAACAAGGTCGCGCTAAGAAAATCATCGTTTTCAAATACAAAGCGAAAAAGAACAATCGTAAGAAACAAGGTCATCGTCAACCTTACACTAAGCTAGTTGTTGAAGCTATCAACGCTTAATCCAGGTTAACATGATTAAAATTACGATAAGTCGCACGAAATTAGGAAGTATCCAATCATTTAAAATGACTGGACATGCCGATTATGCGCCACATGGACAAGATCTTGTCTGTGCTGGAACTACAGCGGTTGTGTTTGGTTCTATAAATGCAGTGGAAGAACTTTGTAATGTGCAGGCAACTATTGAACTCGGAAGCGATGGCGGATTCTTAACGTATGAATTGCCTAATGATTTAGACGTTCATGCAGCAGAAAAAGCACAAACGCTTTTAGAAGGATTGGTTGTTTCGCTTAAGACGATCGAACTTGATTACGGAAAGTATATCCGTTTAATAGAAAAAGTGCAGGAGGTGTAACGTATGTTAAGATTAGATCTTCAGTTTTTCGCATCTAAGAAAGGTGTAGGTAGTACAAAGAACGGTCGTGACTCTCAGTCAAAACGTCTTGGTGCTAAACGCGCAGATGGTCAAACGGTTTCAGGTGGTTCAATTCTTTACCGTCAACGCGGTACAAAAATTTATCCAGGTGTTAACGTTGGTCGTGGTGGCGATGACACTTTATACGCGAAAGTTGACGGCGTAGTACGCTTTGAGCGTCTTGGCCGTGACCGCAAACAAGTGAGCGTATATCCTGTTGCTCAAGAAGCATAAGAACTCACGGAAAACTCTAACCTGAGTGCAGGTTAGAGTTTTTCTATATTAAGGGGTATCTAAATGAATGAAAAATGGACAATTATAGATGCATTGCGCCATTCAAGGCATGATTGGCTCAATCGTATGCAGATGGTGAAAGGAAACCTTTCCCTTGGAAAAGTGGAAGAAATTCATAGTCTCATCGATCGTTTTGTCCAAGAAGCGAGACAAGAATCCAATCTGATGGGGCTATCAATGCCTTTATTTTCAGAGTGGATTTTAACATATAATTGGAAACAGCAGCCGTGCTTATTGGAGTACGAAGTATTAGGGAAATTACATAACTTATCTCACTTAGATGAGACTGTATGTACATGGACGAATCAATTTTTCTCAATGCTTCAGCATAGTTTAGACGTATATGTTGAAAATTATGTTTGTATCACAATTGAATGTGACGCGGAGAATGCTCGTTTCTTTTTTGATTTTCGTGGTAAGCTAACGAGTGTAGAAGAACTACAGAATTGGCTTGCGACCCAAAACAATAAATGGTATTCCATTTCTTATACAGTAAGAGACGAAGAGGTCTCAGTTATATTACAACCAATTGAAAAAAGTGTGGTGAAATAATGTTTGTAGATCAGGTCAAGATATATGTAAAAGGCGGCGACGGTGGTAACGGAATGGTTGCGTATCGTCGTGAGAAGTATGTTCCAAAAGGTGGCCCAGCAGGTGGCGACGGTGGTAAAGGTGCAGATGTTGTTTTCGTTGTTGAGGAAGGCTTACGTACATTAATGGACTTCCGCTACCAACGTCATTTCAAAGCTGATCGTGGTCAGCACGGAATGAGTAAAGGTCAGCACGGACGTAAATCTGAAGATTTACTTGTAAAGGTTCCACCAGGAACAGTAGTAAAAGATGAAAAAACTGGTCAAATTCTTGCCGATTTAGTAACGCATGGGCAAACTGCTGTAATTGCAAAAGGTGGCCGCGGTGGCCGTGGTAACTCACGTTTCGCAACAGCTACGAACCCAGCGCCAGAAATCGCTGAGAACGGGGAACCAGGTCAAGAGCGTGATGTCATTCTAGAACTTAAAGTACTAGCAGACGTTGGACTTGTCGGATTCCCAAGTGTAGGTAAATCTACATTATTATCTGTCGTATCATCAGCACGTCCGAAAATTGCAGAGTATCACTTCACAACAATCGTTCCAAATCTTGGTGTTGTTGAAACTGGTGATAACCGCAGCTTCGTTATGGCTGACCTTCCTGGACTAATTGAAGGCGCACATGCTGGCGTTGGACTTGGACATCAATTCTTACGTCATATCGAGCGTACACGTGTAATCGTGCATGTTATTGATATGTCTGGTTTAGAAGGCCGTGATCCATTTGAAGATTACGTAACGATTAATAATGAATTAAAAGAATACAATCTTCGCTTAACGGAGCGTCCACAAGTTGTTGTTGCAAACAAAATGGATATGCCAGATGCAGAAGAAAACTTACAAGCATTTAAAGAGAAAGTGGGAGACGAAGTAAAAATCTTCCCAATCTCAGCTGTAACGAAACAAGGTGTTCGTGACTTACTGTTTGAAGTAGCGAACTTAATAGAAACAACACCAGAATTCCCGATACATCAAGTTGCGGATGAGTCTGACACAAGTGTAATGTACAAATTTGATACTGAAGGTGTTAAATTTGAAATTACACGTGAAAGTGATGGTACGTTTGTTATCTCTGGTTACGATATCGAGAAAACATTCAAGATGACAGACTTCTCACGTGATGAATCTATACGTCGTTTCGCTCGTCAAATGCGCGGAATGGGTATTGATGAAGCTCTTCGTGCACGTGGTGCGAAAGACGGAGATATTGTAAAAATTCTTGAATATGAATTTGAATTTATCGACTAAGACTGCCGAAATATGGCAGTCTTTTTTTATATCGTAAAAGTCTGATTTAAACAGGAAAAAATCCCCACTAATTAAATTTTCAATTTATAATAAAAAGAGGAGTGGTTTTAGAAGAATTTTTTATAGGGAGAAAGTGAACATGTATAAAATATTAATTGTAGAAGACGATGAAAAAATCGCGGGGATATTAGAAGAGCATTTAGAAAGGTATGGCTATCAGTCATTTAGAGCAAGTGATTTACGACATATAAAAGATGAGTTCGTAAAGGTAAATCCACATCTCGTGTTACTTGATATTAATTTACCGTATTTTGATGGTTTTTATTGGTGTCGTCAAATCCGCAGTGTATCGAATGCGCCAATTATTTTTGTTTCTGCAAGAACAGGGGAAATGGATCAAGTAATGGCGATTGAAAATGGCGGTGATGATTACATTACGAAGCCATTTCATTTAGATATTGTAATGGCAAAGGTGAAAAGTGCACTTCGCCGTGGGTATGGTGAGTATGCCTCTGTTGCGGAGAGTGATTGTTTAGGTGTAAATGGACTGTTGTTATTCCCATCACAACACATCGTTGAGTGGCAGGGGCAACAAACGGAGCTGACCAAAAATGAATTTTACTTATTAGAGTGTTTAATGAAACAAGCAAATCAATATGTAACGCGCGAAGAATTGTTAGAAGCCCTGTGGGATGAAGTAGCCTTTGTTGATGATAATACATTAACTGTAAATGTAAAACGTGTAAGGAAGAAAATAGAGGAGCTAGGCATTAAAAATGCGATTGTAACGAAACGTGGATATGGTTATGCGCTTCTTACAGAGTGGGGAGAAGGGCATGAAGGTTAAAAATTACCTCATGGACCGCTTTTCTTTAATTCTTTCCTATATCGTTAGCCTTTGTTTATTTGGGCTCGTTTTGCAGCTGCAAAGTCTTTTAGAAAAGCGATCCATTGATTGGAGTACGTGGTTATATGGACTTTTATTAGGGATGCTTGTGTTTACTGTATACCTCATTTACGATTACCGAAAACGGAGTGTGTTTTTAAAGAGGATCGAAAAGTATGTTACTGGCGGAAATACATTACATGATTCATTACTTATTGATACTTCTTATACGTCAGAGCAAGAGATGGTCGTTGAATCATTTACGTTATTAAGACAGCAATATATGAATGAAGTTCATAAACAACATGCGAAAGAACAGCAGCAAATGATATTTATGAATCAATGGATTCATCAAATGAAAACACCAGTATCTGTTATCGAATTATTATTACAGAAGTTTGGTAAAGAACATCGTGAAGCAAGAGCAACAGTTGAAAGTATTCGTGAAGAAAATAATCGTATATTAAACGGTTTAGATTTAGCGTTACATATGGCAAGGTTAGGGCAGTTTGCGAAAGATTATAAGGTAGAAGTAGTAAATGTGATAGATATCATTCGAGGTATTATTAATGAAAATCGAAAATCCTTTATTCAATCGTCTGTATTCCCGAAAGTAATGTTTGAGGAAGATACTTGTATGGTTGCATCTGACAGAAAATGGCTCAGTATTGCTATAAGTCAAATTGTTGTAAACGCAATTAAGTATACGAAAATTTCAGAGACAGAGAAAAAGGAAATTCAATTTCAAATTGAAGAAAAAGACCAAAAGGTATTATTACATATTAAGGACAATGGAATTGGTATTCCAAAGCAAGATGTAAAGCGTATATTTGATCCATTCTTTACGGGAATAAATGGCCGTAAAACGAGAGAAGCGACTGGAATGGGCTTATATATTACGAAGGAAATTTGTGATAATTTACATCACGGTATTTATGTGCAATCGGCTGAAGGGGAAGGGACAACATTCACGTTCCAATTTGCAAAAGATGAAGAATATCATACATTAATGAGAAAAATGACAAAACTGTAAGATAACAAAACGTTTTGTAAGGGAAATCACTCGTTTCTTTTTCTTATTTTTCTTATAGTAAATGTAAGAAGAAAACGCATAGGGGGATTAGAAATGAGTGTTCTTGAAGTAAAAGGATTAACAAAGGTGTATCAATCAAAAGGTTCAGTAGCGACGACTGCTTTAAATGATATAAATTTTAAAATAGAAGAAGGCGAATTTGTAGGGATTATGGGCCCTTCAGGAAGCGGGAAAACAACGCTTTTAAATTTATTAGCAACAATTGATAAGCAAACTTCAGGTCATGTGCTTGTAAATGGGGAAGAAATTAATCAAATGCGTGCTGCAAAATTAGCGGAGTTTCGCCGTACACATTTAGGATTTATCTTCCAAGATTTTAACTTGCTTGATACGTTATCGATTAAAGAAAATATTATTTTACCACTTGTCATGGCGAAGAAATCTGTAAATGAAATCGATGCAAAAGTGCTTGAGATTGCAAAGTTTTTAAATATCGAAGAAATTTTAAATAAAAAAGTATATGAAGTATCAGGCGGACAACAACAACGTGCAGCAGCTGCGAGAGCGATTATTCATGAGCCTACGTTAATTTTAGCAGATGAACCGACTGGAAACTTAGATTCGAAGTCAGCGAAATCATTAATGAGCGCGTTGCAAGATTTGCATGAACAAAAGAAAGTGACAATTGCAATGGTTACGCATGATCCAGTAGCGGCGAGTTATTGCGAACGTATTCTATTCATTCGCGACGGAGAAATTTTCTCAGAAATACATAAAGGAAGAACGAAGCAAGCCTTTTTCCAAGAAATTCTGGACGTACTTGCGATGCTAGGAGGAGAATATCATGAACTTTCGCCAGCTCGCGCTTAGTAATGTAAAAGGAAATTGGCGTAATTATAAAGCGTTTCTTATAAGTAGTTGTTTATCGATAGTCGTATTTTTCATGTATGCTTCCTTTATTTATCATCCAGATGTCGTAAGCGGTAATATTAGTATGAGGGATATGATTTCAAAAGGGTTAGAATCGATGAATTATATTGTAGTCATTTTCTCAGCACTCTTTATTTTATATGCAAATTCAACATTTTTACGAGCAAGGAAAAAAGAATTTGGTCTATTAACGTTAATAGGTGGAACAAAATCTCAACTTGGCCGGATGATTATATTAGAGCAGCTTATGTTAGGTAGCATTGCCATTGTAGTAGGTATTGGGCTTGGTATGCTTTGTTCAAAATTATTTTTCCAAGCATTAAGTGTAATATTGAAAATAGATAAAACACTTCCACTCGTATGGAATAGTAAAGCAGTTTTGATTACAGCGGGTGTATACTTTATTCTATTTTTAATCTTATCATTGTTTAGCGTTTGGACAGTAGGACGCTTGCAAATTATTGATTTATTAAGAGAAGCAAGAAAACAAAAAGTAGAACCTTTTGCATTTACATGGTTATGTGTAGTTGGTATAGGATGTATTATTGTTGCATATGTACTTAGCTTCCAAGTAACATTTATGAATTTTATCATTCTGTTTTTACCGATTGTAGGGTTGACGATAGGCGGAACTTATTTACTGTTTACACAAGGTAGTACAGTTGTATTAAAGGCGTTACAAAAACGAAAAAAATCTTTTTATACATATCCAAATATGTTCGTACTTAGCAATCTGATTTATAAAATGAAAGATAATGCTCGTTTTCTATTTGTAATTTCTATCATTACGGCCGTTGTATCTTCAGCAGTTGGTACACTGTACGTATTTTTTGAGGATATGAGTTATAAGGCAGTAACTAGTACCCCGCATGCTATTTCGTATGAGGAAAAAGGCATTCATACGCATAATGTCATCAAAGAAGGAAAAACAAAAGAATTAATAAAAAAACAGGGGTTTGAAGATGCGCGAGAAGTAACGTACGTAAAACTTCCTGGAACTCAAAAAATCACGATGTTTAACAGTGAACATGAAGTGCCAATGGCGATTGTTTCAGAAAAAGAATATAACGCTGAAGTACGTAAACAAAAGAGAGAGCAAGTTAGAGAAGTTCATAATGCACCAGGTAGTGCAACGATGGTCATAATGGATATGGCGAACGATATGATGAAGATAGATCTTTCGAAACCGTATGAAATTAAAATTAACGGACAAACGCAGTCTGTTCAACTGAATAAGCCAACTTCATTTTCTGTTTTTAATGATAGTGAATATCTCATTGTGAATGATCAAGATTTTGAGAAATACGCAAAACTCGTACCAGATGAAGAAAAGACGAAATATTACGGTTATTATATAGAAGACTGGAAAAGTACAGAAGACCTTGTGTTAGATTTGAAAAAGGAAATTGCACCAGATAAGCAAGCGGAATTAAATAACTCGGTGCTCAATTATAAAAATATAAGGGAATCAGGAGCAATTACGATGTTTATCGGTTTCTTTGTAGCTGTACTGTTCTTCTTCTTCGCTTGTAGTATGACATACTTTAAATGGTTTAACGATAAAGAACAAGATCGTATTCAATTTAAATCATTAAAGAGAATCGGTATGACAGATAAAGAAATTCGTAAAATTGCAATTCGACAAATGGGCGTTATCTTCTTTATCCCAATTTTGATCGGTGCCATTCATAGTGGATTTGCTCTTCATACGTTAGGGAAAATGCTTTATCTCGATTTATGGAAATCAGGTGCGATTGTAATTGGAGCATACGTTATAGCTTCTGCGATTTACTTTATAATCGCGCAAAGAGGATATTTGAAACACGTGAAAAGCTAGAGAAACCTCTAGCTTTTTACCTATGTAGTAAGTTATAGGGGGACGATAGATGAACATTCGGCAACTAGCGCTGCAAAATATAAAAGGAAATTGGCGTAATTATAAAGTGTTTTTCTTAAGTAGTTGTTTTGCAATATTTGCGTCTTTTGCATACATGTCTGTCATTGTACATCCGTATATGCAGGAGACGATGTGGTATCAAAACGTACGCTGGGGACTTATTATATGTAATGTTATAATCATTTCTTTTTTCGTCATATTTATTTTGTACTCTACTTCTATTTTCATAGAAGCGCGTAAGAAAGAATTAGGGTTATATATGTTAATGGGAGCAACGAAATCTAACGTAATTGGCGTAATTATGACCGAGCAAATGTTGATCGGGGTATTTGCTAATATTTTTGGCATTGGGCTTGGCATGATCTTTCTAAAGCTCTTCTTTATGGTGTTTAGTATGTTGCTGGGGCTTCCGAAAGAACTCCCTGTCATATTTGACTTGAAAGCGATTGGGGTAACGTTTATTACATATATGGTTGTTTTTATTCTGTTATCTTTTATAAGTGCTTTACGTATATGGAACATAAAAATCATTCGGTTAT
The DNA here is from genome assembly GCF_051948935.1 of Bacillus sp. Brlt_9. Lineage (NCBI taxonomy): Bacteria > Bacillati > Bacillota > Bacilli > Caryophanales > Bacillaceae > Bacillus > Bacillus sp. Brlt_9. Next base: position 426,299 of record NZ_JAYJLO010000002.1, read on the forward strand.
TGAAAGAATTTCGAACAGATAAAAAAGAGAAGAAAACATCAATGTGGCTTTGTATATTCGGCTTTATTTGTTTAGGGATAGGATATGCGTTAGCGTTACAAGCTACGATGCTAACGATAGCGTTATACTTCTTTTTGCCTGTGTCTATACTTGTCTTTTTCGGAACGTATTTTTCATTTACACATGGTACTGCTCAAATATTAGAAATGATAAAACGAAATAAAAAGATTATGTATACATATCCGTATTTATTTATAGTGAATCAATTGTCACATCGAATGAAGGAAAATGGTCGTTTTTTCTTTTTAATGTCAATGGCAACGACGTTTGTAGTTACGGCAACAGGTACGGTGTTCTTATATTTTTCTGGTATGCAAGATATGTGGCGGGGTGGAGGAGTGCACTCATTTTCTTACATAGAAAAAGGTACTTCTTCTCATGAAGTCTTTGCGGAAGGAACGGTTGAACAATTATTGCACCAATATGGGTATGATGATTTTCAATATATGAGTTTTGTTGGAGTGTATGCATCTTTTCAGTCCAATAAGGGAGAAACAACAATAGTACCGCTTATAAAAGGAAGTGAATATAACCAAGAAGCGAGGAAACAAAAACAGAAAACGTATTATCCTAAAAAAGGTACAGTGACACTCGTTTATTATAATAAATACAATAATTCGAATGTATATAATCAAAAAGAGATTCAATTGCAAGTAATGAATCAACCATATCAATTCGTATTTAACGGCCAGAAAGAAGGGATTCAATTTAACTATCATCCTTCGTACATTAATGGTCTGTTCTTCGTTATGAATGATAAAGACTTTGACAGTATAGCAAATCAAGTTCCTGATTCTGAAAAAATGATATATAGAGGCTATACATTACCAAATATCGAAAATACGAAAGAATTAAATGAAGATTTACGGAAACATATGAAACAAGATAAAGATCATGCATTTCGAAGTAATATGGAGTTATATGTGAATATGAAATCGTTCGGTGATATTACTCTATTTCTAGGCTCATTCATTAGTATATTATTTTTCCTTACATCATGTAGCATCGTATATTTTAAATGGTTCCATAATATTGCATCGGACCGAAAGCAGTATGGTGCACTCTCTAAACTTGGAATGACGAAGGAAGAAGTATGGAAGATTTCTCGCTGGCAATTATGTACGCTATTTTTTGCGCCAATTATAGTAGGGAGTATGCATAGTGCAGTTGCGTTATATACGTTTCATAATACGATGTTTATGGATGGTTCATTACGAAAAGTAGGCTTGTTTATTCTATTTTATATCGCTGCATGCATCATGTATTTCTTTTTTGCTCAAAGAGAATATAGGAAACATTTAGACTAGCGAATGCTAGTCTTTTTTTAATATTCGAAATTTACATAGAAGAATATAAAAAAGTATGGTATAACAGTAAGAAAACGAAAAAGAGGGGAAAAGACGATGATTCGAGTAGGATATTTAGGACCAGAAGCAACATTTACAAATATGGCGGTGAGTCGTTTTTTTCCGGAAGCAGAGCATGTACCGTATCGAACGATCCCAGATTGTATGGATGCAGCTGCAAATGGAAATGTAGATTATGCAGTGGTACCACTAGAAAACGCCATAGAAGGTTCAGTGAATATAACAGTTGATTACCTCGTGCATGAGCAACCACTTTCTATTGTAGGAGAAATTACAGTACCAATTCAGCAACATTTACTTGTGCATCCGCAGTATGCAGAAGTGTGGGAAGAAGTATATGCAGTGCATTCTCATCCGCACGCTATTGCCCAATGTCATAAGTTTTTAAATGAAGAATTAAAAGGGATAACTGCTCGAGATATGACATCAACAAGTGCCGCTGCACAATATGTGAAAGAACATCCTGAAGAAAAAATTGCTGCCATTGCAAATGAAGCAGCTGCAGAGAAATACGGATTGACGATTGTAAGACGAAGTATTCATACACATAAAAATAATCATACACGTTTCCTCGTGCTCCATAAGAAAAAGAAAGCAATACTCTCAAATAACGGAGAAAACCGCGGAGAGAAAACGACGCTTATGATAACGTTACCTGCTGATTATGCAGGAGCACTATATCAAGTGTTATCAGCTTTCGCATGGAGAAAACTAAACTTATCAAAAATCGAATCGCGTCCGATGAAAACAGGCCTTGGAAATTACTTTTTCTTAATCGATGTCGATAAAGCATACGATGATGTATTATTGCCAGGTGTAACGATGGAACTTGAAGCACTCGGTTTTTCTGTTACTGTGCTTGGGAGTTATTCTTCTTATTGGTTGTAAGGGGAGCTAGGTTATACCGCGTGATAGATAAATAAAATCCCACCTATAAATGGTGGGATTCTTTATTTTAACTTCGCAAGACGATCCTCTAACTGACCACGCCAAACATCAGCTAGTTCTGGAACAGAAAGAATCTTTTCAATAGCATCTTTATCTTTTCTATTATGAAAATAAATTTCGTTAGAGAATAAAACAGATACATTGTTTGATGGACGTTCTAGTAAAGTAATTTTAGAATCTTTACGTACAGTACCTTCTTGAAGAACGCGGCATAGATAGCCAGTAAAGCCAGTTGCTACAATACGCGGCAGTATGCCAGGGATACCAAGACGTTTTGAAATTGTGCTACAAGGTACTCTTGCTTGTGTTACTTGAATGATTGCTTCGCCTAGTTGATATGTATCTCCGATGCAAACATCACGCTCTAACATATTTGTTACGGTAATGTTTTCGCCAAATGCAGAAGCTGGGAGTGTTGTTTGAAATTCCTCTTCCCATAGTGCGTAATGCTCGTGTGAGTACACACAAACTGCACGATCAGGTCCCCCATGGTGTTTTAAATCCGCTACGTCATCACCAAGGAAGCCATCTTTTGAGAGAAAAGCTTCTTCCGTAGAATCTTTACATATACCTGTTATCATTTCTTTATCTTCGCCATATTTCATTTGTTTCGGTTTGCCAATGCTAAAGTGAACGAGTTCAATTCTCATATTTGATCTCCTTTACGATTGATTACAATATTATAGCATTAAAAAAGCACAGAGAATTATAAAAACTCTGTGCTTTACATTAATAAACGAGAAATCCCGCTTTATCTAAAGCCTCGCAAGCAGCGTCTAATTTTTCTTTAGAATCTGCTTCAATTGTATGTAAGTGAATACCGTCTGTTAGTTGCGAGAGGTAGGAAGCATTTGTGTTTTCGATTTTTTGTAAATATTGCTCTACATCAAAGCGATTGCTTACCATAATGGATGCTGTTAAGTCACCATATACAGGATGCTCAACTTTTACATCTTTAATCGTAACGCCGTGGTCAACAAGCATTGTAAGTTCTTGACGTACTTCTGCTGGTTTATGTTGGCATACAATTACGCGTTCGAAAGCTTGTTGTTTCTCTTGTGGTTTTAAATATAGATACCCTTGAGCAGTCGCAATAATCGGTTCGTTTCGTGCTTTAAGCAAGGAAATATCTTGCACAATAACTTGTCTACTTACGTTCGTCTTTTTCGATAGTTCATTCCCTGATAACGGTTCGTTTGCAGCAAGAAGCCACTGCAGGATAAGTTGTCGTCTTTCTTCACCTAAAATCTTTTTTTGTTCATTTTGTTTCATTATGATTTAACACCTCTATAAAATTGATTTCCAATTGTGTGTAGTGCATGAATAGTAGTATCAATTTGATCTTTCGTTGTTTGCTGCCCGAAAGAGAAGCGGACATATTGTTTTGCCTCTTCATACGTTTTTCCAATTGCAAGCATTGTTTTCGAAGGTTCTTGTTTACCGACTTGGCAAGCACTTCCGGTGGAAATGGCAATACCATGGCGATTACATTCTAGCATTGTGTATTGACCTTCTATTCCTTTTATTGTAACCCCAATAATATGTGGTAAACAAGAAGTAGAATGACCTTCTACTTCAATTTCTAGAGGAAGTGCTTGTAATCGCTCTAAAAAGTAGGCTCGCAACTCTTTAAAACGTAAGCTTTCTTCCTGCTGATTTTTTAATATATTCTCAGCTGCGGTTAAAAAAGATGCGATGCCAGGAACGTTTACTGTACCTGGGCGAAACCCTTTTTCGTGAGAAGTTCCCGGAAATATTTGTGCCCAGCGTACTTGCGGATTTATATAGCAAGCGCCAACACCTTTTGGTCCGTATATTTTATGTGCTGAAACAGAAAGACTATCAATCCCCATCTCAAAAACATTGATAGGAAGCTTACCGAATGTTTGCACACAATCGGAATGAAATAAAACTTTATATTTTTTTAAAAGTGCTCCAATTTCTGCGATGTTTTGAACGGTTCCAATTTCAGAGTTTCCGTGCTGTATGCTTGCTAGAACAGTATTCTCTGTAATAGCTGTTTCTAAATCATCTAAATGAATTCGCCCGCCTTCATCAACAGGAATTTCAGTAATTGTATACCCTTCTGATTGTAGGGATTGAAAATAACTTCGAATGGATGCGTGTTCCATAGGTGTCGTAATAATATGTTTCTTATTTCGGGCATTTAGAAGAGATTGAATCGCCAGATAGTTAGATTCTGAGCCGCCGCTCGTGAAGAATACCCCTTGTTCCTTTCCACCAATCATGTCAGCAAATGTTTTTCTGCAAACTTGTAATAAAGAAGATGCTGTTCCTCCAATGTCATGTAAACTTTGCTCATTTCCGAAGTATTGCGATGCTGCTTTCATATATGTTTGTAATGCTTCCGCGCTCATAGGTGTAGTAGCTGCATAGTCAAGATATATCATCATGTAAGATCCTCTCTCTAGTAAGAGTTACATTTCTTTTATTTTTTAAATGGTAGTGAAAATAAGAATTATAAAAAAACTCTTGTCATTATTTTAAAACTATGTAAATATAGGTGTCAAGACAGTTGAAAAGTGTAAAGTAGGAGGCAACAATTATGCCAAGTGCAGATGTCTTAATTATTGGAAGTGGCGTTGCGGCACTTCGTGTTGCGAAAGAGATTTGTCACGAAAAGAATGTGATTATTATCACAAAAGAAACGAACCGTAATAATAATACATATTTAGCGCAAGGCGGAATTGCCGCAGCGGTTGCTACATATGACAATCCAAACGATCATTTTGAAGATACGTTAGTAGCTGGGTGTCATTATAACAATGAAGATGTGGTCCGTTATTTAGTCGAGGAAGGACCGAAAGAGATGAATAATCTCATTGGAAATGGAATGAAATTTGATGGAGATGAAACGGGTCCTCATCTTGGAAAAGAAGGTGCACATCGAAAGCGTCGCATTTTACATGCAGGCGGCGATGCAACAGGAAAGAATTTATTAGAGCATTTCATTCAAGAAGTAGCTCCGCACGTTACGGTAGTGGAACAGGAAATGGTGCTCGATTTTATTATAGAAAATGATAAATGTGTTGGAGTTTTAACGCGAAATAGTGAAGGGAAGCTGAAGCGTTACGTTGCAGATTATACGGTGTTAGCAACAGGTGGGATTGGCGGTTTATACGCCTTTACTTCTAACGATAAGACAATTATGGGTGATGGACTTGCGATGGTATACCGCGCAGGCGGAGAACTCGTAGATTTAGAGTTTGTACAATTTCATCCAACAATGTTATACGCGAACGGACGGTGCTGCGGCCTCGTCTCTGAAGCTGTCCGTGGTGAAGGAGCTGTCCTTATAAATGGAAAAGGGCAGCGTTTTATGATGGATATACACCATGATCACGATCTCGCGCCGCGCGATGTAGTAGCAAGAGCGATTCATGAACAGCTTTTGTCGGGTGAACAAGTGTATGTAAATATCGAGTCTATCCGAAATTTCGAAGAACGTTTTCCGACTGTATCATTATTGTGTAAAAAGAATGGCATCGATATAAATGAAAAACGTATTCCGGTCGTACCCGGTGCTCATTTTCATATGGGCGGCGTGAAAACGAACTGTGATGGAGAGACGTCCATTCCAAATTTATATGCGGTCGGTGAAGTAGCTTGTAACGGTGTTCATGGGGCAAATAGGCTAGCAAGTAATTCGTTATTAGAAGGTCTTGTGTTTGGAAAAAGAATAGGACAACATATTTTAACGAAAGCGGCAAAAGGCAGATTGAACACACTAGCTGAGAAGGAAAAGAAGTTTATCGCCCTGAGTCATTTGCCGGCGAAAGAAGAAATACAAGAATGCATGATGAAATATGTTGGGATTGTGCGAACAGAGCAAAGTTTATCTTATGCAAAGAGATGGCTTAGTAAATACGGTGTTCGAAATATGATATTGCAACATGACGCTCTTACAAATGAAGAGATAACGCTTATTAATATGTTAACAGTCTGTGAGCTTATAGTCGTATCAGCTTTGCAAAGAGAAGAAAGCATTGGTGGTCATTATAGAAGTGATTATCTAGATAGAAATAGCGAAAAAAAAGAGATCGTTCGAGTGAAAAGAAAACTACAACTTGTGTGATGAAGGGAAGAGGGGCTTTATGAACATGATAAAAGTTAAAGAAGCATTAAATCGATTTTTTCTAGAAGATATAGGAGAAAGAGATGTAACATCTCAGCTTATTTTTCCAGACAATTTACTTTCAAAAGGAACATTTCTTGCGAAGGATACAGGTGTCTTTGCGGGGCGTTTAGTAATTGAAGAAGGCTTTAAATTAATTGATGAGAGAATTGAAGTGGAGCTTCATAAAAAAGATGGAGATCTTGTAGAAAAGGGCGAAATAATAGCAACTGTGCAAGGGCCAATTGCTTCGTTATTAACGGCAGAGCGCGTTATATTAAACGTTATTCAGCGTATGAGTGGGATAGCTACAATGACACATGAAGCTGTTCGTGCTTTAAATAGTAGCCATACACGTATTTGCGATACACGAAAAACGATGCCGGGGCTACGTATGTTTGATAAGTATGCAGTTGTGTGCGGAGGCGGATTTAATCACCGTTTTGGTTTATATGACGGTGTCATGATTAAAGACAATCATATTGCTTTTGCTGGTTCTATTACGAAAGCCGTTACATCGGTGAAAGAAAAATTAGGACATATGGTGAAAGTAGAAGTGGAAACAGAAACAGAGGACCAAGTGAGAGAAGCAGTAGCTGCTGGTGCGGATATTATTATGTTTGATAACCGTACGCCAGATGAGATCCGGGAGTTTTCAAAGATTGTACCAAGTGCCATCGTGACGGAAGCATCAGGAGGCATTACAATTGAAGAATTATCGAAATACGGAAAAACAGGGGTAGATTATATTTCACTTGGAGCGTTAACACATTCAGTGAAAGCACTTGATATTAGTTTCAATATAGAGGCGTAAGGAAAGTGGCTTAGAGGGGGAGAAAGGGATATGAGTATTTTAGAAAAAGTACAACCGATTGAAACGATGTTACCAGAGCGTTATTACACGATGACAATAGAAGATATGGAAAAGCGTGTTCGTGCAATTAAAGAAAAAATGGGGAAATCACTATTTATTCCAGGACATCACTATCAAAAAGATGAAGTGGTACAATTTTCTGATGCAGCAGGAGATTCACTTCAGCTTGCGCAAGTTGCAGCGAGCAATAAAGAAGCAAAATACATTGTATTTTGTGGTGTGCACTTTATGGCAGAAACAGCAGATATGTTAACGACAGACGATCAAATCGTTATGTTGCCAGATATGCGTGCAGGGTGTTCGATGGCAGATATGGCAGATATCGAACAAACAGAAAGAGCGTGGAAAGAGCTCACAAAATTATTTGGAGATACGATGATTCCGTTAACGTATGTTAACTCGACAGCTGCAATTAAAGCGTTTTGCGGTCGTAATGGCGGAGCGACAGTAACTTCGTCTAATGCAAAACAAATGGTATCTTGGGCATTTACACAAAAAGAGCGCCTTGTCTTTTTACCGGACCAACATTTAGGAAGAAATACAGCATACGATTTAGGTATCCCGTTAGATAAAATGGCAGTCTGGGACCCGCATACAGATTCATTAGAGTACGATGGAGATATAGGAGAAATTCAAGTGATTTTATGGAAAGGACATTGTTCTGTTCATCAAAACTTTACAGTGAAAAACGTTGAGAATGTACGGAAAAATCATCCGGATATGAACATTATCGTACATCCGGAATGTTGCTACGAAGTTGTAGCTGCTTCGGATTACGCAGGATCAACGAAATATATTATTGATATGATTGAATCGGCTCCATCTGGAAGTAAATGGGCGATTGGTACAGAGATGAATTTAGTGAACCGAATTATTCAACAACATCCAGATAAAGAAATTGTTTCACTTAATCCATTTATGTGTCCGTGTTTAACGATGAACCGAATTGATCTGCCGCACTTATTATGGGCACTTGAAACGATAGAAAGAGGAGAAGTAATTAACGTTATTAGCGTAGATAAACAAGTGACCGAAGAAGCGGTTCTTGCATTAAATCGTATGTTAGAGCGTGTGTAAAGCAGCGGGATTCCCGTTGCTTTTTTTCGTACATATAATCATAACGAGAACGAAATGGGCATACATTGTTGTGAAGAAATCATTGTGATTTTCTTATGCTTATGCCACTTCGAACTATATTGGAAATAGAAGGAGTGTTAAAAGTAAAAAGAAGTTCATGTTATTTAGAAGGTGTTACTTCATGAGATTTGTTACTTATAGATAAGTTATACAGGAGGGGGAAAATTTGAAAATTCATATCGTGCAAAAAGGAGATACCCTTTGGAAAATTGCAAAAAAGTACGGAGTGGATTTTGATACGTTGAAAAATACAAATACACAACTTAGTAATCCAGATTTAATCATGCCAGGTATGAAAATTAAAGTGCCATCAAGCAGCGTTCACGTAAAACAACATGCTGGAGCAGGTTCAGCACCTCCAAAGCAATACGTAAAAGAGGTGCAACAAAAAGAGTTTGCAGCAACGCCAACTCCGCTTGGAATAGAAGATGAGGAAGAAGTTACCTATCAATCAGCGCCAATTACACAGCAACCTGCTATGCAACAAACACAAAAAGAAGTGCAAGTAAAACCACAGAAGGAAATGCAAGTGCAGCCGCAAAAAGAAGTACAGGTAAAACCACAGAAGGAAATGCAAGTGACACCGCAAAAGGAAATACAGGTAAAGCCACAAAAAGAAGTGCAAAAAGAAAAGCCAATTCAAATAGAAAAACCAGTTGAAAAACCGTCTGTTATTCAAAAACCACCGGTTATAGAAAAACAAAAGCCAGCAGAAAAAGAAAACACAAAGTTCTCGGTAAATGTATTACCACAACCACCGCAACCACCAATTAAAGCGAAAAAAGAATATAAAATTTCAGATGTTATTAAAAAAGGAAACGAGTTAATTGCTCCTCAAATTACGAAAATGAAACCTAATAACATCATTTCTCCGCAAACGAAAAAAGATAATATCGTGTCACCACAAGTGAAGAAAGAAAATGTAGGAAATATCGTGTCACCGCAAGTGAAGAAAGAAAATGTAGGAAACATCGTATCGCCACAAGTAAAGAAAGAAAATGTAGGGAATATCGTATCACCGCAAGTGAAGAAAGAAAATGTAGGGAATATCGTATCACCGCAAGTGAAGAAAGAAAATGTAGGGAATATCGTGTCACCAAATGTATCGAAAGAAAATGTAGTGATTCCACAAGTTATACCGCCAAATATTCAAGTCCCAAATATGATGCCAATCATGGACAATAACCAACCGCCAAACATCATGCCAATCATGGACAATAACCAACCACCAAATATGATGCCAATCATGGACAATAACCAACCACCAAATATGATGCCAATCATGGACAATAACCAACCACCAAACATCATGCCAATCATGGACAATAACCAACCGCCAAACATCATGCCAATCATGGATAACAATCAAATGCTAAATATGATGCCAATCATGGATAACAATCAAATGCTAAATATGATGCCAATCATGGATAACAATCAAATGCCAAACATCATGCCAATCATGGATAACAATCAACCGCCAAACATCATGCCAATCATGGATAACAATCAAATGCCAAATATGATGCCGATCATGGATAACAATCAAATGCCAAATATGATGCCAATCATGGATAATAATCAAATGCCAAATATGATGCCGATCATGGATAACAATCAACCACCGAATATGATGCCATATCAAATGCCATACCAACAACCTATGATGCCGCCGAATCCGTATAATCAACCACCAAATTCATATCAAATGCCGTATCAGCAAGGACCGCCATTTGGACCGCAGTACACGTCTATGCCAAATCCAAATATGATGCCAATGGATAATAATATGCCGCCGCTCGTGCAAGGGGAGGAAGATTGTGGGTGTGGAGGTGAGAGTAGGCTATATAGTCCGCAACCTGGAGGGCCGCAATACGCGAATCCTTTATATTATCAACCAACTCAATCGGCATATGCACCACAGCCAGGAACGATGTATTACCAACCAGATCCACCAAATGTATTTGGGGAGCCAGTTTCAGAAGAAGAGGATGAAGAAGAAGTTTAAAAAAAGGTGGGATTATTCCCACCTTTTTTGTATGTAGAGTCGTTTTGAAACAGGAAGATTTACATCGGATGTTAGAAAATTCCCAGTGAAATATTAACAGTGTAAAAACCTTCTCTGTTACTCATCATAAGAGGGAGCTTTTCAGAAGAGAAGCTCATTCTAACAGAGGGGGTTTTTGTATTGAATACGAAAGTAAAAGTGATTGCTGCTTCTTTGTTAGTTACCAGTGCATTAGCTGCATGTGGTACACCAAAAGATAACAATGCAATGGATGGACGTAACTACAATTACGAGCGTACATCTTATAATGATACACACCAATATCGTGATAATGTAACGCGTAACGATCGTTATACAGATTATGTAACATATAGAAATGGTCGTAACGGTACAGGATATAACAATTATTACCGTGATGTAAATTACAATGGCCAAATTGCTAATCCGCATCCAACACGTAATATTACAATGAACAATTCATACATTAACAATGATGGTAAAACAGCAGAAAGAATTACAAATCGTGTGAAACGTATGAATAACGTAGACCGTGTGTCTACAGTTGTATATGGAAACGATGTGGCGATTGCAGTGAAACCACGTAATCCAGTATCGAATGAAACAGCGCTTGCAAATGAAGTTCGTCAAGCTGTTGTAAATGAAGTTGGAAACAGAAATGTCTATGTTTCTGTAAGAAATGACATGTTTACTCGTGTCGACGCAATGAGTACACGACTACGTAACGGTACAGTTACAAACGATTTTAATCGTGACATAACAAATATGTTCCGAGACATTCGTTACGGTTTAACAGGTACTATGCGATAGTAAAATAAAAGAGGAAGGGCTGCCCTTCCTCTTTATTCATCGTCGTCTTGTAAACGACGTTTTTTAATAAAATAACTAACCGAATAAGAACCTAAAAAGCATAAGAAGAGAATACCACCTGTTAAAATAGCTTCAAAGATAGGTCTTTCTGGACTGAAAATAATATAAATAATAGCCATAACGATTCCTACAATAAGAGAACGTAAAACAATTTTGTAATAAGGAGTTAATTTTATTTCCTTTTCGCTTTCTTCTACATCGATAGAAACGCTTAACTGTAAATAACTAAGTACCATACTCGTAAGAATAAATAATAACCATAATGGAGATTTTGTAATTTGATCCGCTCCTTCAGTGAATCCGATATAGCCTAAAATGCCAATTATACCGAGTGATTGAAAAAGAAAAGCGATGCGTATGTTTTTTAATGTTTGTAGAATGAGACGTTCATCCTTTATTTTTTTCACAATATCCATCTCCTGTTTATTATGATTTCGTTGTTACATTAATTGTAACGTATATATTGCATTTATCAATTTATATTTTACGTATAATTCTTTTGGATGAAAGAGGAAGTAAAATATTTTTATAAACATGTTGCACTTATACGTTATTAATGTTATATTAGCAAAGCGATGAGCTAATTTACGTAAGACGAGAGATATGCTTAAGTGCTAAACACGCGAATGTGGTCGCCTGGTCTCTCGCCGTAAACGCATCAAGACGCCTGCTTTGCAGGCGTCTTTCATTTTATATAAAAACAAATGCTAATGCAGATAAAGATAAAACTTTATCTGCATTTTTTATTTTCAAGAGAATTATAATGTGGTTGTTTATATGGATAAAACCTCCATTTCCGGAAAAACTACTAATGAAAGTTTGATCTTGCCTAAAAGAGGTGAACGGAAATGAGATGGATACTGATTGCGATGCAAGCTTTCGTTATGATGTTTTGTTTCGTTTATGAAACGAACGTGAAGGCGGAAGGTCCAGTACCAGAAGTAACAGAAAAAGAGCCGGAAGTTACAATTTTATTAGAGCGAATGTATGTTGATGGAGAAGTAAGTGAGGAAATATTTACAGAAAAAGTGGCAGACTTAGAAAAGTTTTTACAGCAATATAAAGAATGGCAACTTGTTGATCGTGATGATGTACAAATTGTATTACAAAAGAAAGTTGATGATATTTCTCCGTTATTAAAGACGAGCGGTTATTTTGGCGTGTCAGAGGAAGGGATACTACAAATTTTTAAAGGTGTACCGAAAAGTGATAATGCGATTCATTCCTTCTTTCAAATTGATATGAAAAAGCTTGAGAGTTACGATCGTGCGAAATTGAAGCGTGGTATTCGTATTAAATCAAAAGAAGGTTTTGTGAAGACGATTGAAAAAATGAAACAATACGCTGTGCAAAATAAGAAAAAAAGCAGCTCATGGTGAGCTGCTTTTTTTACTTGTTTTTATCTAAAATTTGTTTTGCGATTTCATCGATTAGCATATCTTTTCCGATTGGATTGAAAGCTTTCGTATTGAAGATTTCATTGGATACTTCATATACATGATTGTTTTTCACAGCTTTATTGTCTTTCCAAACAGCACTGTTTTTGTAGTCTTCATAAACTTTATCAGCTTCGCCGCCAAAGTTTACAATAAACATTTGATCAGGTTGGAATGCAACAAGACCTTCTAGCGATACTTGCGCCATCGTTTGTTTTAAATCTGTACCTTTTGTTGCTGGAAGTTTTAAGTCATTAAAGATGATGTCACCGTATCCGAAGCTACCGTATACGCGGAAGTTTTGTGGTGTAACTGCGACAAACATAAAGTTCTCATCTTTTGTTTTTTCTTTAATTTTTTTAGATAAAGAGTCTGCTTTTTTATCGTAGTCTGCAATCCATTTGTCTGCTTTCTTTTCTTCGTCAAATAGTTTGCCTACTTCTTTAAACTTACCGCGCCAGTCTTCTAAGTTTGTTTCTAAAACAACTGTCGGTGCAACCTTTTCTAATTGGTCATAAATCTTTAATTGACGATTATTTAAAATAATTAAGTCTGGTTTTAAAGCAGTAACAGCTTCTAAATCAACTTTAGGTGCCCAGTACCAACCTACTGCTTTTACGCCATCTAATTTTTCTGTTAAGTGATTTTGGATTTTATCTTTATATGTGTTTGCTGTACCAACAGGTTTGTGTCCAAGAAGTAATAATTCTTCCGTTGATCCAGATAAGTCAACAATTCTCTTTGGATTTACTGGAATTGTCGCTTCCCCTTTAGCATGTTTTACAACTTTTGTTTTCGGTTGTTCTTTCGCTTTTGATTCTTCTTTTTGAGAAGAACAGCCAACGATAGAAAGAACAACTAGCATAATAGTACATAAAATAAATAGCTTCTGTTTCATCCTGATGTAACCCCTTTAATTAGTATTGATAATCATTATCGACCTCTGTATATTAAGGTGGTTCATGCTTTCTGTCAATGGAAAATAACAGAAGTTTCAAATGGAGAACATTTGTTGGGGTAGTCTCGCTTTTCTATCATTAAATATGTTAAAATGGAATACATGATTTAAGAGGGAGAGATCGTATTTTGTTTGAATATGTTACAGGTTACGTGGAGTATGTAGGACCGGAATATGTCGTAATTGATCATAATGGAATTGGTTATCAAATTTTCACACCGAATCCGTATGTATTTCAAAGAAGTAAGCAAGAAATCCGTGTTTATACATATCATTATGTGAGAGAAGATATTATGGCGCTTTACGGATTTAAAACACGTGAAGAGCGTTTATTATTTACAAAGTTGTTAGGTGTGTCTGGTATTGGACCAAAAGGCGCTCTTGCAATTTTAGCTTCTGGTCAAACAGGACAGGTCGTTCAAGCGATTGAACATGAAGATGAGAAGTTTTTAGTGAAATTCCCGGGCGTTGGAAAGAAAACAGCGCGCCAAATGATTTTAGATTTAAAAGGGAAATTAGCTGATGTCGTGCCAGATGCATTTGTTGATTTATTCTCAGACACAGAACGTTTTGATGAGAAGAAAGGTTCATCAGCTGAGCTTGATGAGGCGCTGGAAGCTCTGCGCGCACTTGGATACGCAGAAAGAGAAGTTTCTCGCGTTGTACCAGAGTTATTAAAAGAATCATTAACGACGGATCAATATATTAAAAAGGCACTTAGTCTTTTACTAAATGGTAAGAGGTGAGTATAATGGACGAACGTCTCCTTTCAGGGGAATCTGCATATGAAGATGCAGATTTAGAATATTCATTACGGCCACAGACGCTCCGTCAGTATATTGGCCAAGATAAAGCGAAACATAATTTAGAGGTGTTTATTGAAGCAGCGAAAATGCGTGAAGAAACGTTAGATCACGTGCTTTTATATGGACCACCAGGACTTGGTAAAACGACGCTTGCCAATATTATTGCCAATGAAATGGGCGTAAATGTTAGAACAACTTCAGGTCCAGCAATTGAAAGGCCAGGAGATTTAGCAGCCGTATTAACAGCGCTTCAGCCAGGGGATGTATTATTTATTGATGAGATTCATCGTTTGCATAGATCGATTGAAGAAGTACTATATCCTGCGATGGAAGATTTTTGCCTTGATATTGTAATTGGAAAAGGACCGTCAGCACGGTCTGTACGTTTAGATTTACCGCCATTTACATTAGTTGGAGCAACGACACGTGCGGGGGCATTATCAGCACCACTTCGTGACCGTTTCGGTGTACTTTCAAGATTAGAATATTACACAGTAGATCAGCTTTCTGAGATTGTTGAACGTACAGCAGAAGTATTTGAAGTTGAAATTGATTCGTTAGCCGCACTAGAAATTGCAAGACGTGCTCGTGGTACACCTCGTATTGCGAATCGTTTATTACGACGTGTACGTGATTTCGCACAAGTTCGTGGTAACGGAACAGTTACGATGGAAATTACACAAATGGCGTTAGAGCTACTGCAAGTAGATAAATTAGGCCTAGATCATATCGATCATAAATTATTGCTTGGTATTATTGAGAAATTCCGCGGTGGCCCAGTCGGGTTAGAAACGGTTTCGGCAACGATCGGAGAAGAATCTCATACGATTGAAGATGTGTATGAGCCGTATTTATTACAAATTGGCTTTTTGCAACGGACGCCAAGGGGCCGAATCGTAACGCCACTTGCATATGAGCATTTCGGAATGGAGATGCCAAAAGTATGACGGAGATGCCAAAGTTGCTTATTACAGCAGGTATCTTGCTCATCGTTGTTGGATTAGCTTGGAAGTTCATTGGAAGACTTCCAGGCGATATTTTTGTGAAAAAAGGAAACGTTACCTTTTATTTTCCTATCATTACATGTATTGTGTTAAGTATTGTATTATCTTTTATTATGTATATAATAAATCGATTTAAATAAGAAATAGGTGGATATAGCTATGGATATTAATCTGTTTGATTTTCATTTACCAGAAGAACTGATTGCACAAGTCCCATTAGAAGATCGTGAAACATCAAGATTAATGGTGTTAGACCGTGATACAGGTGACATTGAGCATAAACATTTTACGGACATTCTTTCTTACTTACATGAAGGGGATTGCTTAGTTTTAAATGAAACGAAAGTAATGCCTGCTCGTTTGCATGGTGTGAAAGAAGATACAGGCGCACACATTGAAGTGCTTCTTTTAAAACAAGAAGAAGGCGATAAGTGGGAAACGCTTGTTAAGCCAGCGAAACGTGTAAAAGAAGGAACTGTTATCTCTTTTGGCGAAGGGAAATTAAAAGCAACTTGCACAGGAACTGCAGATCAAGGTGGACGTCAGCTTGAATTTTCATATGACGGCATCTTCTATGAAATTTTAGATGAACTTGGAGAAATGCCACTTCCTCCATATATTAAAGAGACGCTAGAAGATCGCGATCGCTATCAAACAGTATATGCGAAAGAGGTCGGTTCAGCAGCAGCGCCGACTGCAGGACTTCACTTCACAGAAGAGTTACTAGAGAAGTTAAAACAAAAAGGCGTCGAGTTAGCTTTCATCACACTTCACGTAGGGCTTGGAACATTTAGACCAGTTTCTGCTGATACGATTGAAGAACACCATATGCACGCAGAATATTACCATATGTCTGAAGAGACAGCGGCATTATTAAACCGTGTGAAAGAGAATGGTGGACGTATTATTACGGTAGGTACGACTTCAACTCGTACGTTAGAAACAATTGCGACAGATCACGATGGCAAGCTTTGTGCTGCTTCTGGCTGGACAGACATTTTTATGTACCCAGGTTATGAATTTAAAGCAATTGATGGTTTGATTACAAACTTCCATTTACCGAAATCAACATTAATTATGCTTGTAAGTGCATTTGCAAACAGAGATAATGTACTTCATGCTTATAATGAAGCAGTAAAAGAAAAATATCGTTTCTTTAGCTTCGGTGATGCAATGTTCGTTGCATCTCACGCTAAGATGGGAAACAAATAAAAGGAGTAAATTATGACAGCAATTCGTTATGAATTTATTAAAACTTGTAAACAAACAGGTGCCCGTTTAGGACGTGTACATACGCCGCACGGTTCATTTGATACACCAACATTTATGCCAGTTGGTACACTTGCAACAGTTAAGACAATGTCACCAGAAGAATTAAAAGCAATGGATTCTGGCATTATTTTAAGTAATACGTATCATTTATGGTTACGTCCAGGTCACGAAATCATTCGTGAAGCAGGTGGTTTGCATAAATTTATGAACTGGGATCGTGCAATCTTAACGGACTCTGGTGGTTTCCAAGTATTCAGTTTAAGTGACTTCCGTCGTATTGAAGAGGAAGGCGTTCATTTCCGTAACCACTTAAATGGAGATAAATTATTCTTATCACCAGAAAAAGCGATGGAAATTCAAAATGCATTAGGTTCAGATATTATGATGGCATTTGATGAGTGTCCACCATTCCCGGCTACTTTTGAATATATGAAGAAATCTGTAGAACGTACAAGCCGCTGGGCAGAACGTTGTTTAAAAGCGCATGAGCGTCCGCAAGATCAAGGTTTATTCGGTATTGTACAAGGCGGAGAGTTCGAAGAGCTTCGTCGTCAAAGTGCAAAAGACCTTGTTTCAATGGATTTCCCTGGTTACGCTGTAGGTGGTTTATCTGTTGGGGAACCAAAAGATATTATGAACCGTGTACTTGAGTTTACAACACCACTTCTTCCAGATAATAAGCCACGTTACTTAATGGGAGTAGGTTCTCCTGACTCATTAATCGATGGTGCAATTCGTGGTATTGATATGTTTGACTGCGTACTTCCAACTCGTATCGCTCGAAATGGTACATGTATGACAAGTGAAGGTCGCCTTGTTGTGAAAAATGCGAAATTCGCAAGAGACTTCGGTCCGCTTGATCCAAATTGTGATTGCTATACATGTAAAAATTACTCTCGTGCGTACATTCGTCACTTAATGAAATGTGATGAAACGTTCGGAATTCGTTTAACGTCTTATCACAACCTTCATTTTCTGTTAAACTTAATGGAGCAGGTGAGACAAGCTATTCGTGAAGACCGTCTTGGCGATTTCCGCGAAGAGTTCTTTGAACAGTATGGCTTTAATAAACCGAATGCTAAAAACTTCTAATACATAATTTAAAAGGAGGAACAAAAGATGAATCCAGGTATGATGAATATCGTTATGATCGTTGCGATGTTTGCGATTTTCTATTTCTTATTAATTCGCCCGCAACAAAAACGTCAAAAAGCAGTTGCTCAAATGCAAAGTGAGTTAGCAAAAGGTGATGCTATCGTAACAATCGGTGGTTTACACGGTACAATCGAATCAGTAGATGATACGAAAATCGTTATTAAATCTGGTGGTTCACACTTAACTTTCGATCGCAATGCGATTCGTGAAGTTGTGAAAAACTAATGAGGAGGCCCTGCATGAAATATGCAGGGCCTTTTTTAGTTGTTTTGTTTTGACATATTTACACCGAAAATACCACCGAGTGTACTGGCGCCTATTAATGCTAATTGATAAAGTAACTGTGAGTTCGATAAAGTTTGAGAGAAGCCTAAATAGTTAACTAGAAAAACGAGTATAGTGAATGTAAGTCCTGTTGTGAAGCCTACTAGCCAACCTTTGCCTTGTGCTTTTTTTCCGGCAGTAAACCCAGATATAAGCATAGATAAAAGAGCAAGTATAAAAATAGTAACAGCTAACGTCCCTTCATTCATATTTGTAAACTTTAATAAAAGAGCCATTATCATGCTAGTAATTGTTGCGAGAATTAATAGGGTAACGATGCCGAAGCCGATTGCAGTTGATAATTTTTTCGTTCCATCCATTTATACATTCCCCCTTTTTAATACAAGCATATTTTCCTTTTGCCTAAGTTAGACTAGTTTCTTTTTTATAGGGGAATCTATAGGTAAAAAAGGAGATGCAGAAATGGAATGGGTATCGGTAATTGGCCGGACGATGCTTTTGTATATCATCATATTAATTATTTTTCGTTTTATGGGTAAACGTGAAATAGGAGAATTAAGTGTATTAGATTTAGTCGTATTCATTATGCTTGGCGAAATGGCTGTAGTGGCAATTGAAAATACCGATAAATCACTTTGGCATCAATTAGTTCCGATGATTTTTCTTATGTGTATACAGATCATTTTGTCTGTCATTTCTTTAAAGTTTCAACGCTTTCGGCATTTAATAGAAGGGGAACCAGCGATCATTATTAATGCGGGAAAAATTGACGAAAAAAAGATGAAAAACCAGCGATATAATATAGATGATTTAATGATGCAACTAAGGGAACAGGGAGTTGGAGACATCCGGGATGTAGAATACGCTATTTTAGAACCGTCTGGGAAGTTATCTGTCTTTCAAAAACGAAAAGGTCAAGAGGATGCATTGCAGTTTACTCTTCCTCTTGTTATTGATGGAGAAATTCAATCTAGTCATTTGCAAATGATTGAACATACAGATGAGTGGCTCGTTGGAAAATTAAAAAACTTAGGCTATAACGATGTAACATAAATTTTATACTGTAGCTTTCAAAACGGACAATTCTTTGTTGATTTGAAAGAAAACTAGAGGCTTACTATATGAAATAGTAAGCCTGTTTACTTCAAAAATGAAAGTTTTCGAATGATAGGGAGCCGACTTAACTCTTCTTTTCGAATGAGCTTGAAAGTGAAGAGGAGAACGATATAAACGAGTGTTGTTAAAGTGATTTCCCATAATGTTTGTATGCCAAGTGAATGAGAGAAAATCATATACTTATGAAGGTAAAAACCGAAGGAGCCTGCAATACCGATGGCAAGTCCGCCGAAAATGTAGTCTTTTGCGTAAATGGTAAATGTAATTTTCTTTAAAACAGTAGCGTAATGAAGAAATGTTACTGTTACTATATTTGCTGCAATTGCAAGGGCGACCCCCATCATTTGAAATTCTGGTCTTGAAGCTAGTACAAAAATAACGATTAATTTTACGATTGCGCCAATAAATGTATTCATCATCGCCGCACGTGCTAAGTTTAAAGCTTGTAAAACAGAGGTGAGTGGACTTTGGAAATAATGAAATAAAAAACAAGGCGCAAGAAGCTGGATGAATGCTGTTGCACTATCCGATCCATACATAAGGGTCAAAATAGGAGAAGCAAATACGTACAATATAACAACTGACCATCCACCAGTAATTAATGAGATGCGTAGAGCTTGTTGTAAGCGATGTTCTACTAATTTGTGCTGTCTTTTGGCCATTGCTTCACTAATGGATGGAACGAGTGCTGTAGAAAGAGCGTATGTAATAAAGGCTGGCAGCGAAAGAAGTGGGAAGGCATACCCGTTTAATATACCGTATTGCTGGGTTGCGACGGAGGCAGCGACGCCGGCAATCGCTAAGCTTTGCATAACGACGATAGGTTCAAAAAAATAGGAAACGGAACCGATTAAGCGACTTCCTGTAGTTGGAAGTGCAATATCCATAAGAGAATAAAGTGTCCCCTTGCTTTCCTTTACAGTAGTGAAAAATCCAGAGCGTATAGATAAATGTTTTTCGCGCTGGAATAAAGTGAGTAAAAATAATAAAGATGCAACTTCACCGAGAACGGCTGATAACATAGCGCCAGCTGCAGCATATTCTACGCCGTATGGTAAAAATAATTGAATACATATAGCGATAATGGTAATGCGGACAACTTGCTCTATAACTTGGGCGTAAGCGCTAGGTTTCATATTTTGTTTCCCTTGGAAATACCCGCGTAAAACAGAAGAAACAGCAATAACAGGAACGACAGGCAAAATGGCCATTAATGGATAGTACGTTCGTTCGTCAGTTAATAATGTTTTTGCTAAAATAGGTGTGAGAAGCATAATTCCGATTGTTAAAATGATACTAATAACGGATGTAACAGCTAATGATACTGTTAATATTTTTTTAACTCTTTGTTTGTCGTTCACAGCTTCCGCTTCTGCTACAAATTTTGCGATTGCGACAGGAAGACCGATTTGTGTTAATGTAATTGCTAGAATGAATGTAGGAACGGCCATCATATAAAGGCCAACGCCTTCTTCCCCTAAAATACGTGCCATTACAATCCGGTTAATAAATCCAAGGATTTTGGTAATAAAGCCGGCTATCATTAAAATAAATGCGCCTTTTAAAAAGCTTTGTCTCGTCATGGTCTTCTCCTACCTTCTCAAAATCAGTGGAATGATTTACAATAATTTATATGCACGTACGAGACAAGAATGACAAGCATTTAAGAGAGTGCTCTTGAAAGTAGTTATTGCTGTCCATTAGAGCGGGATTAAAAGCGACTTTTCGTGCTGAAATCAGAAGGAGATGTTATGTATGTTAGAAAAAGAGGCTTTGGTAGAATCATACCGCGGACAGTTACAAGTCGTTTTAGAAAGTAAAGTAGAAGAGTTCCACATGTTCGGTTATGATCGAGTAACAGATGATGACATTTGGAAGTTTCTTAAAACGAAAAAGTGGAAGAAGATAGACAGTGATGTTAGATTGTATGAATTAGTTAATGATGTATTAACAGTAAGTGCTAATGAATATATGACGTATTTAACTGTTGAAGCATATCAAGCGCCACTTTGGTCGTTTGATGAATATGAAAATAAATAACCGACTGCAATTGGTTTGTTCTTCCTTTTGCAGTATAATGATAGGTATTGATAATGAGGAAATAATTATGTCTAAGATTATATATAAAGGGGGTAGTGAAGAGAAAAAATAAATAATGAAAGTGTAGGTATTGTGAAAACCATATCGACACAGCTAGCGATGAACTAGCAAAATTATAGAAAGGAAGTCTACTAACTAGGCGTATGCACACGTGTAAAAGTGAATCGTAAGAGATTTATTTAAAGTGTTAGTAGCAGAAAGAGGGTACATATGGCAAAGCGTGGTACGAGAATTGCCGCCTTTTTCCTCATCGTATTATTGATCGGTGGAGTAATTGGTGCGGCAGGAAAAGACATAGCAAAAGGAATTAGTCTAGGACTAGACCTTCGCGGTGGTTTTGAAATTCTGTATGAAGTAAAACCAGCCAAAAAAGGTGATAAAATTGACCGAGAGGCACTTGTAAGTACAGTAGGTGCTCTTGAAAATCGTGTCAATGTTCTCGGTGTAAGTGAGCCGAACATTCAAATTGAAGGGCAGGACCGAATTCGCGTACAGCTTGCTGGTGTACAAGATCAGCAAAAAGCACGTGAAATGTTATCAACACAAGCGAAATTAACATTCCGTGATGTAGATGACAACCTTCTTATGGACGGAACGGATTTAAAAGGCGGCGGAGCGAAGCAAACATTCGATGAGCAAGGCCGTGCGAGCGTAGGTCTTACACTAAAAAGCGCTGAAAAATTCCGTGAAGTGACTGAAAAAATTTCAAAAATGCCACCACCAACGAATTTAATGGTAATTTGGCTTGATTTTGAAGAAGGAAAAGATTCATACAAAGCAGAATCTGCAAAACCGAATCCGAAGTTCTTATCAGCAGCAACAGTAAGCCAAGTGTTTAATCAAGCTGAAGTATCTATCGTAGGTGGAAACTTCACAGTTGAAAGCGCGAAACAACTTTCATCTTTATTAAATGCAGGTGCACTTCCTGTTGATTTAAAAGAAATGTATTCAACATCTGTTGGAGCGAAGTTTGGTCAACAAGCGTTAGAGCAAACGATTTTCGCTAGTGCGATTGGTATCGCTCTTATTTTCTTATTTATGCTTGTATTCTACCGTTTACCAGGACTTGTAGCGGTTATTATGTTAGGTTTATACATTTTCGTTACATTACTTGTCTTTAACTGGATGCATGCAGTTCTTACGTTGCCAGGTATTGCGGCGTTAGTGCTCGGGGTAGGTATCGCAGTTGATGCGAATATTATTACGTACGAGAGACTGAAAGAAGAGCTGAAAATTGGTAAGTCAATGATGTCAGCATTCCGTGCTGGTAACCATCGTTCATTAGCAACGATTTTAGATGCGAACATTACAACACTTGCAGCAGCTGGTGTGTTATTCGTTTATGGTAATAGCTCTGTAAAAGGATTCGCAACAAGTTTAATCGTAAGTATTTTAGTCGGTTTCATTACGAACGTATTCGGTACTCGTTTCTTACTAGGATTACTTGTAAAGAGCCGTTACTTCGATAAAAAACCAGGATACTTTGGTGTAAAACAAAAGGATATTATTCCATTAACAAAAGGTGTAGTACATCCACCGACAAGATTTGATCGTATTAACTTCGTAAATATCGGTCATAAATTCCTTGTTTTCTCGATTGTAGTTGTAATTGCAGGTGCAATTATTTTACCAATTTTCAAATTGAATCTTGGTATTGACTTTGCGAGTGGTACACGTATCGACTTGCAATCAAAACAAACACTTACTGTGTCTGATGTTCATAAAGATTTTAAAGAATTGAACATTGATGTGAAGGAAGAAAATATTGTACCGACTGGAGATGACAATAAAGGGTTCGCAGTTCGTACATTAGGTGTTCTATCAAAAGATGAAATTGCGAAAACAAAAACATTCTTCCACGATAAATATGGTACAGATCCAAACGTAAGTACAGTTTCACCGACAATTGGGAAAGAAATTGCACGAAATGCATTTATCGCAGTATTAATCGCTTCTGCGGTTATCATTTTATACGTAAGTATTCGATTCAGATTTACGTACGCATTATCTGCAGTACTTGCATTATTACATGACGCATTCGTTATGGTTGTTATATTTAGTATTTTCCAATTAGAGGTAGACTTAACGTTTATCGCTGCGGTATTAACAATCATCGGTTATTCTATTAATGACTCGATTGTTACATTTGATAGAAACCGTGAATTATACAAACAGAAAAAACGAGTTCGTGATATAAAAGACTTAGAAGAAATCGTAAATGCAAGTATTCGTCAAACGCTTGGTCGTTCGATTAATACCGTATTAACAGTGTTATTCCCAGTAATTGCGTTACTTATCTTCGGTAGTGAGTCACTACGTAACTTCTCGTTTGCCTTACTTGTCGGCTTAGTTGTAGGTACGTACTCTTCTGTTTTCGTTGCTTCTCAAATTTGGTTAATGCTTGAAAACCGTCGTTTGAAAAAAGCTAAAAACAAGAAGAAGGTTGAGAAAGTAGAATCTGAACCGCAAGTATAAAAAAGATGATGTCTCTTTATGAGGCATCTCTTTTTTCGTTTGTGGATACAATAAGATAGCAACTTTTGAAAAAAATAAATGGAAGAAAGTGGTGGTTTTATCGCTGTTTTTGTTAAACTAAAAAGATAGGTTAAGAAAAGAAGGGATTTTAATTATGGAAAAAGATGAACGTTTTAAACAGGCCGAGTTTGGTGCTATTGTCGGGATCGTTGGGAATATTATATTAGCGATTGTAAAGGCGGTAATTGGTTATATTGGGAATAGTAAAGCGCTATTAGCGGATGCTGTGCATTCTGCATCAGATGTAATCGGTTCGCTGGCTGTACTGTTTGGATTGCGAGCAGCAAAGCAGCCGCCTGATGAAGATCATCCGTATGGTCATGGTAAAGCTGAATCGATTTCAGCGATTATTGTTGCGGTATTATTATTTATTGTGGGAATCGAGATAGCGATTTCGTCTATAAAAGCTTTTTCGCAGGAACTAGAACCACCGAAAGGAATTACGATTTTTGCTGTTGTTCTTTCGATTGTCGTAAAAGAAGGAATGTTTCAATATAAATTCCGATTAGGGAAGAGGGTAAATAGTGATGCAATTATTGCAAATGCATATGAGCACCGTTCGGATGTATTTTCTTCAATTGCAGCTTTAATCGGTATTTGTGCAGCGATTATCGGTGGTAAGTTTGGGGTAGATTGGCTTGTATATGCCGATCCAATTGCAGGATTATTTGTTTCACTTCTTGTTGCAAAAATGGCGTGGAGTATTGGGGCGGAAGCAATACATGCAACGCTTGATCATGTTCTTCATGAGGAAGATGTTGTTCCTCTTAGAGAAGCAGTACTTCAAATAGATGGTGTGAAAAAAATTGGTTCTTTATATGCAAGGGAGCATGGTCATTACGTTATTGTTGATATTAAAGTTTCTGTAGATCCATACATTACTGTAGAGGAAGGGCACCGCATTGGAAAGCATGTGAAAGAAACGCTTATGAAACAAGATAACGTACAAAATGTGTTTGTACATATAAATCCGTATTCTCCAAATTAAATATTATTAACATTTTAGTATATAGATATTGCATCGTAGTTTGCATTATATTGTCACCCCTTAATCTGTCTTGTATAATGAACAGGTTAAGGGGTGATTTCGTGTTACAACCGAAGACGCGTTGGAAAGAAAAAGAATATAATGGCGAGCGAGTGAGTGAATTAGCAAGTAAATTACAATTATCACCACTTGTCGTTTCTTTATTCCTCGGCAGAGGATTAGATACAGAAGATAAGATTTTAGATTTTTTAAATACAGAAAATCAAGAATTTCATGATCCATTTTTATTAGAAGGAATGGATCGAACGGTAGAACGTGTAAATAAGGCGATTCAAAATGGAGAACAAATATTAATATTTGGTGACTACGATGCCGATGGAGTAAGTAGTACGACTGTGTTATATCTTGCCTTGCAAGAATTAGGTGCAGACGTAGAATTTTATATTCCAAACCGTTTTACAGAAGGTTATGGACCAAATGAAGAAGCATTTCGCTGGGCGCATAGCGCAGGATTTTCACTAATTATTACTGTGGATACTGGTATCGCAGCGGTACATGAAGCGAAGATAGCGAAGGAGCTTGGCGTAGATCTTATTATTACGGATCACCATGAGCCACCACCACAATTGCCAGAAGCACTTGCGATTATTCATCCGAAATTAGATGGCGGTGTATATCCGTTTCACTATTTAGCTGGTGTAGGTGTTGCGTTTAAAGTTGCACATGCATTATTAGGACGTGTACCAGAACATTTATTAGAAATTGCAGTAATTGGTACAGTAGCCGATTTAGTATCACTTCATGGTGAGAATAGATTGCTAGTGAAGCGTGGTTTAAAGCATATGCGCATGACGAAAAATATTGGATTAAAGGCGCTATTTAAAGTTGCTAATGTCTCGCAAAGTGAAATTACAGAAGAGAGTATTGGGTTCTCACTCGCACCGCGTATTAATGCAGTTGGACGTTTAGAAGATGCTACGCCGGCTGTACATCTTTTATTATCAGATGATCCAGAAGAAGCAAAAGAGCTAGCTGAAGAAATTGATGAGCTGAACAAATTGCGAAAAGATATTGTAAAGCAAATTACAGAAGAAGCTATCGCTGAAGTGGAAAATAATTTCCCGCCAGAAGACAATAAAGTGTTGGTGCTTGCAAAAGAAGGCTGGAATCCAGGTGTAATTGGAATTGTCGCTTCTAAATTAGTTGAACGTTTTTATCGTCCGACGATTGTATTAAGCATTGATCCTATCAAGGAAACAGCAAAAGGTTCAGCACGTAGTATTGCAGGATTTGATTTGTTTGCAAACTTGTCAGATTGTAGAGAGTTATTGCCACACTTCGGAGGGCATCCGATGGCAGCGGGAATGACGCTACATATGAATGATGTAGATGAATTACGCCGCCGCTTAAATGAACAAGCAGATACGATTTTAACGGAAGAAGATTTTATTCCGATTACATCTGTTGATGTCTTTTGTAAAGTGGAGGATGTAACACTTGCAGCCATTGAAGATATGCAAAAGTTAGCGCCATTTGGTGTTGGAAATCCAAAACCACGTATTGCAGTGAAGGATGCAGAGCTAGAAAGTATTCGAGCAATCGGATCCGACGGTTCTCATTTGAAAATGGCTCTTCGTGATGGACAAGCAACACTGGATACAATCGGATTTGGTTTTGGTGCGTATGCGAAAGAAATTTCTCCAGTTGCAAAGGTATCTGTAATAGGAGAAGCATCTATTAATGAATGGAATAATTTTAAGAAGCCGCAATTAATGGTACAAGATATTGCAGTAGAGGCATGGCAATTATTTGATTGGCGTAGTATGCGTAACGTAGAAGCAAATGTAGCAGAACTTCCGAAAGAAAAAATAACGATGGTGTATTTTTCTGAAGAGGTATTGAATAAATTTTCTTTAGAAGACTATAAAGAGCATATGATGCATGCATCAGAAGTAACTGAGTTAGATGACCAATATATCGTGTTCCTTGATTTACCAAAAGGAACAGATGAATTAAGAGCGCTATTTAAAGTTGGGTTCCCATCGCGAATTTATACACTATTTTATCAAGAGAATAATCATTTATTTAGTACTGTTCCGACGAGAGAACACTTTAAATGGTACTATTCGTTCTTGAGCCAAAAAGCACCATTTTCTTTAAGACAATATGGAGCGCAACTATGTCAACATAAAGGTTGGTCAAAAGATACAGTAAATTTCATGACACAGGTGTTTTTTGAGTTAGAATTTGTTACAATAAAAGATGGCGTCATTTTTATGGCAGACAAAAAACAAAAGCGTGATTTAATTGAATCGAACACATATCGTGAGAAAATGAACCACTTACAATTAGAAAAAGAATTGGTTTATAGCACATATCAGCAACTATATACATGGTTTGAAACGATTCGTAATCATAAAGAAGTAGAACAGTTAGGGTAAAGGATTTGTATTTACAAACCTTTTAGATCTGAGGAGGATTCAGAAATATGGATTTCAAGCAACATATCGCAATTGTACCGGATTATCCAAAAGAAGGTATTGTTTTTAAAGACATCACACCGTTAATGAACGACGGTAAAGCATACAAAGCAGCAACAGATGCAATCGTTGAGTATGCAAAAGAGAGAGACATCGATCTTGTAGTAGGACCAGAAGCTCGCGGTTTCATTATTGGTTGCCCAGTTTCTTATGCGTTAGAAGTAGGATTTGCGCCAGTTCGTAAATTAGGAAAATTACCACGTGAAGTAATTACAGTTGACTACGGTAAAGAATATGGTAAAGATGTTTTAACAATCCATAAAGATGCAATTAAGCCAGGTCAACGCGTATTAATTACAGATGATCTATTAGCTACAGGTGGAACAATTGAAGCGACAATTAAGCTAGTTGAAGAGCTAGGCGGAGTTGTAGCAGGAATTGCATTCTTAGTAGAACTTACTTACTTAGATGGTCGTAAAATGTTAGATGGTTACGATGTATTAGTATTAGAAAAATACTAATCACTATATAGTAAAACTACGGTGATAAAAAGTACCCGTGAATCTCTTGGAGAGGAGCGGGTACTTTTGTATAATTGAACAAAAAATCATGGTGAAATGTCAGTAAAATCTTTTCCTTTTCACAATTCACAATCATTGGGTTATAATGATAGAATATAATTTATTCTATTTAATTAAAGATAAAGTCAATTTTCAATAAAAGGTGATTCGATGGCAAATGAGCAGGTACTAACAGCTGAACAGGTACTCGAGAAAGCAAGTCAATATTTAGTGGATGAAGATATTGAGCTAGTGGCACGTGCCTATGAATATGCACGCGATGCGCATAGCGAACAATACAGAAAATCGGGTGAACCATACATTATTCATCCAATTCAAGTTGCAGGTATTTTAGTTGATTTACACATGGATCCAGCTACGGTATCGGCAGGTTTCTTACATGATGTAGTAGAAGATACAGAGATTACATTAGAAGATATTGAACGGGAATTTAACAAAGAAATTGCTATGCTTGTCGATGGTGTGACAAAGCTTGGAAAGATTAAATACAAATCTCATGAGCAACAACAAGCAGAAAACCATCGCAAAATGTTTATTGCAATGGCTCAAGATATTCGAGTTATTTTAATTAAACTAGCTGATCGTCTTCATAACATGCGTACATTGAAACATTTGCCTCAAGAGAAGCAGCGTCGCATTGCGAATGAAACGTTAGAAATCTTTGCACCTTTAGCACATAGACTCGGAATTAGTACTATTAAATGGGAGCTAGAGGATACGTCACTTCGCTATTTAAATCCACAGCAATATTATCGTATTGTAAATTTAATGAAGCGTAAACGTGCAGAACGTGAAGAGTATTTAGACGAAGTAATGACTGGTATTCGTGAGAAATTAGACGAAGTTGCAATTCAACCTGAAATTTCTGGAAGACCAAAACATATTTATAGCATTTATCGCAAAATGGCACTGCAAAATAAACAGTTCAATGAAATTTACGATTTATTAGCTGTACGTGTCGTTGTAAATAGTATTAAAGATTGTTATGCGGTACTTGGAATTATTCATACGTGTTGGAAGCCGATGCCAGGTCGTTTTAAAGATTATATTGCAATGCCGAAAGCAAACCTATATCAATCTCTTCATACGACTGTAATTGGGCCAAAAGGTGATCCGCTTGAAGTACAAATTCGTACGAAAGAAATGCATGAGATTGCAGAATTCGGGATCGCGGCACACTGGGCGTATAAAGAAGGAAAAACAGCAGAAACAACAGGTACATTAGAGAAGAAACTTACATGGTTCCGTCAAATATTAGAATGGCAAAATGAAGCTTCTAATGCGGAAGAGTTTATGGAGTCATTAAAGATCGATTTATTCTCTGACATGGTATTCGTCTTTACACCGAAAGGCGATGTAATGGAATTGCCACTTGGATCTGTTCCGATTGACTTTGCATATCGCGTGCATTCAGAGATTGGGAATAAAACAATTGGTGCAAAAGTAAACGGGAAAATGGTGACGCTTGATTATAAATTAAAAACAGGTGACATCATTGAGATTTTAACATCAAAACATTCGTATGGACCAAGTCAAGATTGGGTGAAACTTGCTCAAACATCTCATGCAAAAAACAAAATACGTCAATTCTTTAAGAAGCAACGTAGAGATGAAAATATTGAAAAAGGCCGTGAACTTGTTGAGAAAGAAGTGCGTAGCCTAGAGTATGAGATGAAAGAAGTGTTAGCTCCTGACAATTTAAAACGTGTTGCTGAAAAATTCAACTTTGCAAATGAAGAAGATATGTTTGCAGCAGTTGGATATAATGGCATCACTGCATCACAAATTGTTACGCGACTAACGGACAAGTTCCGTAAGCAACGTGAAGAAGAAGAGATTGTTGAAGTTAAAGAAGTTCGTAAACCGATGAAAATTCGAAAATGGGATTCTGGCGTTAAAGTGAGCGGTGCGGATAATTTACTAATTCGCTTATCAAAATGCTGTAACCCAGTACCAGGCGATGACATCGTTGGGTACATTACGAAAGGCCGAGGCGTCTCGATTCACCGCCGTGATTGTGTAAATGTTCATACAGAAGAAGCTATAGAACGTTTATTAGAAGTAGAGTGGGAAGGTAGCCCTGAAAAAGAAATTGAGTATAACGTTGATATTGAAATTTCAGGTTACGATCGCCGTGGTTTATTAAATGAAGTGCTGCAAGCTGTTACAGAGACGAAAACATACATTTCGGCAGTTTCTGGTAGAAGTGACCGTAATAAGATGGCGACAATTAATATGTCAATCTCTATTCGTAACTTACAGCACTTGAAAAAAGTAGTTGAGCGCATTAAACGCGTTCCAGAAATTTATGCAGTACGACGCATGATGCATTAATAGGGAGTGTAGAAAAGATGAGAGTTGTTTTACAACGATCAAAAGAAGCGTCTGTCACAGTAGACGGTGAGATCGTAGGACAAATTCCGTTCGGTTTAACATTACTAGTTGGCATTACGCATGAAGATACAGAAAAAGATGCAACTTACATTGCAGAAAAAATTGCGAACTTACGTATTTTTGAAGATGAGAGCGGAAAGATGAACCATTCTGTACTTGATGTAGAAGGACAAGTTCTATCAATTTCGCAATTCACATTATACGGAGATTGCCGCAAGGGAAGACGTCCAAACTTTATGGATGCTGCCAAACCTGACTATGCAGAGCGTTTATATGATTTCTTTAATGAAGAAGTACGTAAGCAAGGATTGCGTGTAGAAACAGGGAAGTTCGGAGCAATGATGGATGTTTCTTTAATCAATGATGGTCCGGTGACCTTAATTGTGGAAAGTAAATAGTGTTGCTTAAGAAGAGAGGATGATATCATCCTCTCTTTTTTATACATTGTTGTATGTTTTGTTCATTTATCCCGCTATTTGTGGGAAATAACCCCCGAGAATTTCTTTGGAATTAATAGCTGTTTCGTTTATGTATAACTCTTTAATCAATATGGAACAATAAAAAGTAAAACATCCATATTGAATGTGAGGGATATACGTATGCGTATGAATGAAAAAGGGCACTCTGTTACAAATGGTGCAAATCAACTGTTTAACGTGAGTTTTCATGATTTTATTTCGAAAGAGCAAAACAATACTTCAATGGAGCTTGCTTCTGAGTTTGGGATTTCTCTTCAAGATGTAAAGCGCCTAAAGAAGCAAATTGAACGCTCTTAGAGTACTTGACAATCCTACTCAACAAACGTATAGTAATTTTATATTTACATATGAATATAACCGTTGATAGAGAAGAGTAAATGAGACACACATGGAAAGAGAAGAAATGTCTTAGGCTGAAAACATTTCTACATGATGACGAATTGAATGACACTCTGGAGGTTTCAACTTGAACGGCATATGCTTAGTAGAGATGAACGCACATTTAAGCGTTATTAAAAAAGTGGAAGCATACGTGCTTCAATTAGGGTGGCACCACGGGTATAATACTCTCGTCCCTACTGTTCAAACAGTAGAGGCGGGAGTTTTTTTATTTTTATTAAGATTAAAACAATTTGAGGAGGAACTGAATATGTCTATTCAAATCCCACGCGGAACGCAAGATATTCTTCCAGGCACTGTTGAGTTATGGCAGTATATAGAAGGGCAAGCACGCGAAATTTGCCGTCGTTACAATTATAAAGAAATTCGTACACCAATTTTTGAACACACTGAGCTATTTTTACGTGGTGTTGGTGATACGACAGATATCGTACAAAAAGAAATGTACTCATTCCAAGATCGTGGAGAGCGTAGTTTAACATTACGTCCAGAGGGTACTGCACCTGTTGTACGTTCTTACGTTGAAAACAAAATGTTCGGTGATGCAACACAACCAACGAAATTATACTATATCGGTCAAATGTTCCGTTACGAAAGACCACAAGCAGGTCGCTATCGTCAATTCGTACAATTCGGTATTGAGGCAATCGGTAGTAACGATCCTGCAATTGATGCAGAAGTAATTGCACTTGCTGTAGAGTTTTACCGCGGCATGGGCTTAAAAAATATTAAAGTTGTATTAAACAGCTTAGGTGATGCGGCGAGCCGTCAAGCGCACCGTGATGCGTTAATCGCACACTTTGAGCCACGTATCGGTGAGTTCTGTTCTGACTGTCAATCTCGTTTAGAAAAGAACCCTCTTCGTATTTTAGATTGTAAGAAGGACCGTAACCATGAACTAATGGGAACAGCACCATCTATTACAGAATACTTAAACGAAGAATCAGCAGTATACTACGAAAAAGTTCAAGAACTATTAACGATGATGGATGTTCCATTTGAAAAAGATCCGAACTTAGTACGTGGTTTAGACTACTACCAACACACTGTATTTGAAATTATGAGTGAGGCAGAAGGTTTTGGTGCTATTACTACATTAAGCGGTGGTGGCCGTTATAACGGACTTGTACAAGAAATTGGTGGACCAGAAATGCCAGGTATCGGTTTTGCGATGAGTATCGAACGTTTAATTATGGCGCTAAAAGCTGAAAATATTGAATTGCCAATTGAACATAGCATTGATTGTTACGTTGTAGCGCTTGGAGAGAAAGCGAAAGACCATGCTGCAAAAGTTGCGTTTGATCTTCGTAAAGCTGGATTATCAGTTGAAAAAGATTATTTAGACCGCAAAATGAAGGCACAATTTAAATCAGCAGATCGTCTAAAAGCGAAATTTGTAGCTGTATTAGGGGAAGATGAGCTAGATAAAGGCATCATCAACTTGAAAGATATGGCAACAGGAGAACAAGAAGAAGTAGCATTAGATGTATTTGCTTCATACGTAGCAGAGAAATTAATATAGGGGGAACTTACAGTGGCTGAAAGAACACATGCATGTGGAAAAGTAACAGTAGAAGCAGTTGGACAAACAGTTCAATTAAAAGGTTGGGTACAAAAACGCCGTGATTTAGGTGGATTAATCTTTATCGACTTACGTGACCGTACAGGTATCGTACAAGTTGTATTTAACCCAGAAACATCAAAAGAAGCGCTAGAAGTAGCAGAAACAATTCGTAGCGAATACGTATTACACGTAGAAGGTACAGTTGTTGAGCGTGGTGAAGGCGCAATTAATGACAACATGGCAACTGGTCGTATTGAAGTACAAGCAACGAAAGTAAACGTATTAAATGCAGCGAAAACAACGCCAATCATTATTGCTGATGATACAGATGCATCAGAAGATGTGCGTTTGAAATATCGTTATTTAGACTTACGTCGTCCTGTAATGTTTAACACATTCAAAATGCGTCACGACGTAACGAAAACAATTCGTAACTTCTTAGACACAGAAGATTTCTTAGAAGTGGAAACACCAATTTTAACGAAGAGCACACCAGAAGGAGCTCGTGACTATTTAGTACCAAGTCGTGTACATGACGGTGAATTCTATGCGTTACCACAGTCTCCGCAATTATTTAAACAGCTTCTTATGGTCGGCGGATTTGAGCGTTACTATCAAGTAGCACGCTGTTTCCGTGACGAAGATTTACGTGCAGACCGTCAACCAGAATTCACGCAAATCGATATCGAGGCTTCATTCTTAACACAAGATGAAATTTTGGATATGATGGAGCGCATGATGACGAAAGTTATGAAGGATGCAAAAGGTGTAGAAGTTAGCGCACCATTCCCTCGTATGAAATATGCTGATGCAATGGCTCGTTACGGTTCTGATAAGCCAGATACACGCTTTGAAATGGAACTAACAGACCTATCTGAATTTGCAGCAGGTTGTGGTTTTAAAGTATTTACAAGTGCTGTAGAAAGCGGCGGACAAGTAAAAGCAATTAATGCAAAAGGTGCTGCGAGCAAATACTCTCGTAAAGATATCGATGCATTAACTGAATTCGTAAAAGTATACGGTGCAAAAGGTCTAGCTTGGCTTAAAGTTGAAGAAGATGGCTTAAAAGGACCGATTGCGAAATTCTTCGGTGAAGAAGAAGCAAACGCGTTAATGGCTACATTAGAAGCTACTGCTGGCGACTTATTACTATTCGTAGCAGATAAGAAGAGTGTTGTTGCAGATAGCTTAGGTGCACTTCGTTTACGTCTAGGTAAAGAGCTTGAGTTAATTGACGAAAGTAAATATAACTTCCTATGGGTAACGGATTGGCCACTTCTTGAGTACGATGAAGATGCAGATCGTTACTTCGCAGCTCACCACCCATTCACAATGCCATTCCGTGAAGACGTTGAGTTATTAGAAACAGCACCAGAAAAAGCACGTGCACAAGCATATGACCTTGTATTAAACGGTTATGAGCTTGGTGGTGGATCACTTCGTATTTACGAGCGTGACGTACAAGAAAAAATGTTCAAAGCGCTTGGATTCTCACAAGAAGAAGCACAAGAGCAATTCGGATTCTTATTAGAAGCATTCGAATACGGTACGCCACCACACGGCGGTATTGCATTAGGTTTAGACCGTCTTGTTATGTTACTTGCAGGACGTACGAACCTTCGCGACACAATTGCATTCCCGAAAACAGCAAGCGCAAGCTGCTTATTAACAGAAGCTCCAAGCCCAGTTGCAGAAGCACAGCTTGAAGAGTTGAACTTAAAATTAAGCTTAAAAGAAGAGAAGTAAGAATAGGGTCTAGATGGTTATACTAATACCATCTAGACTTTTTTTGAGAGGTTGTTTAAAAAGTCCGGTTCAGATGGCCGTCGCATCTCGTCGTTGCTTCGCCAGTCCGGTGCTCATGTAGTCCGTCTACACTGTGCTCCTCCTGGCTTTAGCGCCTCGATCTGCTTGGTCCTCTGAATCCTCCTTTTTAAACGTGTATTGAAAGGAAGTTTAAAAAGTCCGGTTTAGATAACTGTCACACCTCATCGTTACGTATGCTAGTCCGGTGCTCGAGTAGTACTCCTACACTGCGCTCCTCCTAGCATACGTGCCTCGATCTGCTCGGTTCTCTAAATCCTCCTTTTTAAACGTGTATTTGGGAAGAAATAAAAGTCGGTTTACACTATGTCTTCATTTTCGAAATATGTATTTTTAGGAATTCTATAACTTTTTCTATACAAATAGTCGGAAAAACGCTAGAATACATGGTAGACCATTTTTGTAATAGGAGTGTAGAGCTGAATGTTACATCAATTTTCACGTAATGAATTAGCCTTCGGTAAAGAAGGACTTGAAATATTAAAAAATAGTACAGTCGGTATTTTAGGAATTGGAGGCGTAGGGTCATTTTCGGCAGAGGCGTTAGCGCGTTCTGGCGTTGGGCGTCTCGTATTAGTTGATAAAGACGTTGTAGATATTACAAACGTAAACCGTCAAATTCACGCTTTAGTATCTACTGTAGGACGTTCAAAAGTAGAATTAATGAAAGAGCGTATCGCAGATATTAACCCAGAGTGTGAAGTAATTGGACTAGAAATGTTTTATACTGATGAAACATATGAAGAGTTCTTCAAACATGGCTTGGACTTCGTAGTAGATGCATCTGATACGATTACGTTCAAAATTCATTTAATTAAACAATGTTTACGTCGTAAAATTAAAATTATCTCATGTATGGGTGCAGCAAATAAAATGGACCCAACTCGTTTCCGTATTGCGGACATCTCTAAAACACATACAGATCCAATTGCGAAAGTCATTCGTACGAAGCTTCGTAAAGAGGGTATTAAAAAAGGTGTAAAAGTTGTCTTCTCTGACGAAAACCCAATCGTAATTCGTGAAGAAGTACGTAAAGAAATCGTACCAGACGAAAATGCAAAAATTCGTAAAGCGAAATTACCGCCTTCATCAAATGCATTTGTACCATCTGTGGCAGGCTTAATTATGGCAAGTCACGTTGTACGTGAACGCATTAAAAATGTAGAAGTGAAACGCGTAGGGCAAGAATAAAAGAAAGCATATATCCATTTCGGATATATGCTTTTTTTTATGTATTAAAGAAATAGGGATATTTGCATTACTACTAGTTCAAATGTAAGTAAGGCTAGTAAGTAATGATCATATTTATCTGATTTATAACCTGAGGTCTTTTTTAAACTATGAATGGTAAAAAGGCCTAACGTTAGAACGAGAATACCGAGTGTTATTTTGAAGACTACTAATGAAATGGCAATCAGCTCCTTTCAATCGTATATGTGTATAGTAACATTTAAGTGAAAAATATCCAGTTGATGCAGTGAGTTCTTTGTATAGCAGGTTTGTTTATTTTGTAAATATTTGTCGGTAAATCGATATTCCTTGTCGAATAGTCGATATAATTAAAAAATCGTTGATATATTGTAAGTTACGATAGATATATTCGAAAAATCGAAGATATAATTTCATTTAGCAATACGCTATCCACCGAAGAAAAAAAGGATGTCACTTAGCCGGAAAATTGTGCTAGGTGACATCCTTTTTAATTCTCTGCAGAATATATAATATCTAAATTTCCATTTTGATCGGTTTTGAAAATAGGAGCAATCTGTT
Source organism: Bacillus sp. Brlt_9 (assembly GCF_051948935.1). Classification (NCBI taxonomy): domain Bacteria; kingdom Bacillati; phylum Bacillota; class Bacilli; order Caryophanales; family Bacillaceae; genus Bacillus; species Bacillus sp. Brlt_9. Next base: position 462,862 of record NZ_JAYJLO010000002.1, read on the forward strand.
CTTCTTGTTCTTCAACCGAAACAAGTTTTCGAGCGCGGTCCATAATTCTAACGAGCATTGCATAATCTTCTTCGATTGCTTGTTGTTTTTTTGAGAGTACCGCTAATTTTGCTTCCATTTCATGATTCGTTTTTTTCAAAGTCGTGAGCTGAGCTTGTAATACTTCATTTTCAGTTTGTAACTTTGCGAGTGAAGGGTTGGTATGCTCTAAGTTTTGCAAAAACGAGATGACATGTTGCATTGTAAGATCCTGCTTGTTTGGCATAATATCTTCTGAAAACTCGGCATCAATTACAAGTTGTTTCGTTTTCGTGAAATGCTCTTTTTCTATTTTAGCTTCAGAGCGTTTTAATTCTTTACGTTGTTTTTTTGCAAGTTGCACCGCATCTTCGTAATTCGGCCTTACTTCAGCATTCCATCTAAATCCGCAAGCTGCTGAAGTGCGGTTTAATGTATCGCCGACTTCATCGAATGCTTTTATTTGTGTACTGCCGCTGCGAATATGTCGTAAAACGGTTTCTGCTAAAAGGAGATCGTCTTCTTTTGTCCATGCATCTTGACGTGTTTTCATAAGCGAAGCCTCCATAATGGTGACGTTTTCGCTTAGGTTACCCTTTATTTTTCGTTTTATTCGAACTTTGTAATCTTTCATATACAGTAGAAAGTGCTTGCTCAAATTTCCCTGTCGTTTTCGGTTTATAATATTGTTTGTTTATTATTTTATCAGGTAAGTATTGTTGTTGTACCCAACCATTTGGTTGATCGTGTGGGTATAAGTATCCAATGCCTCTTCCAAGTGATTCGGCGCCTTTGTAATGACTATCTTTTAAATGACTTGGGATGTCGCCTGTTTGACCATTACGTAAATCGTGTAATGCAGCATCAAGTGCTTTATAAGCTGAGTTTGATTTTGGTGATAGGCAAAGCTCGATAACAGCATTTGCAAGTGGTATGCGTGCCTCTGGGAACCCAACTCGTTCAGCGGATTCTATAGCTGCTAGCGTACGCGGTCCGGCTTGCGGGCTAGCAAGTCCGATATCTTCATATGCCATAATAAGAAGACGTCTACCAATACTTTGTAAATCACCAGCTTCAATAAGACGTGCTAAATAGTGAAGTGCTGCATTTACATCGCTTCCGCGTACTGATTTTTGAAATGCTGATAATACGTCATAATGAGCATCGCCACCTTTGTCGTGAACGAAGCTCTTTTTTTGTAAGCATTCTTCTGCGATTTCTAGCGTAATTTCCGCAGCTTTGTCATCCGTTGTAAAGCTAGATAAAACAGCTAGTTCAAGTGCATTATAAGCGGAACGCATATCTCCGCCTGATGCGTTTGCAAAGTGATGTAATGCTTCAGGTGTAACGGTTACATCATATTCTCCAAGACCTTTTTCTTTATCTTCAAGTGCTCGTTTTAAGCCGATTAAAAGATCATCTTCTGTTAATGCGTGTAATTCGAAGATTTGACAACGACTTCGAATAGCAGAATTAATAGCATGGAATGGATTACTCGTCGTTGCACCAATTAAAGTAAGAAGTCCGCTTTCTAAATGAGGTAATAGAAAATCCTGTTTTGCTTTATCTAGACGGTGTACTTCATCTAAAATTAAAACGAGGTGTCGATGCATCTTTGCTTCTTGTACGACAACTTCCATATCTTTTTTATTATGAGTAACAGCATTTAATAAGCGAAAAGGGGTTCCAGTACTTCCTGCAATTGCGCTCGCAATGGATGTTTTCCCAGTACCTGGAGGACCATATAAAATCATAGATTGAAAATGATTTGCTTGGACCATTCGCCATAAAATCTTTCCTTCGCCAACTAAATGTTGTTGTCCGATAATTTCTTGAATATTTGTAGGGCGCATTCGATGTGCGAGTGGTTGTTTCATTATTACCGTCTCCCTTAAAGTATAATCTCTTTCTATCGTATCATTTTTTTTAGTGGAATTTGAAATAGGATGCTATTTTGTGGGAAAAATGAATATGAATATTTTCATTTTTCTTTCAATTGTAATAATTTCCGAGTTTTTCAATGTGATTTTATGTTATCATTTTGATACACAAGTTGAAATTTCTTATAATACTATATTATGCTATAATTTCATAGGATTTTAAATTGTGTTCTTTTATAAATAAGATATAACTAATAGAAGTGAAAATTTGAAAAGAGGTGCAAAATAGATGAAGATTTCAACGAAAGGCCGTTACGGCTTAACAATTATGATCGATCTTGCAAAAAAGTTTGGTGAAGGTCCAATTTCCTTAAAATCAATTGCGCAGGCACATGATTTATCGGAACATTACTTAGAGCAATTAATTTCACCACTCCGTAACGCTCGTCTAGTAAAGAGTACGCGCGGGGCATACGGCGGATATGTATTATCAGATCAGCCAGCTAACATTACAGCTGGGGATGTAATCCGTGTATTAGAAGGTCCAATTAGTGTTGTAGAAATGATAGAAGAAGAAGAACCAGCACAACGCCAATTATGGATGCGTGTTCGTGATGCGGTGCAAGAAGTGTTAGATAGTACAACTTTAGAAGATTTAGTACGTTATGAGGAAGAAAATCACGGGGGCTATATGTTTTACATTTAATTCCTTGTGAAACGATTTGGAAAGAAGGAGATTTAATGGAACGCATTTACTTAGATCATGCTGCGACATCTCCGACTCACCCAGAAGTGGTCGAAAAGATGATTCCATATATGACAGAAACATTCGGGAACCCGTCTAGTATTCACTTTTATGGACGTCAAACGCGCCATGCAGTAGATGAGGCGAGACGCGCGTGTGCACGTAGCATTCATGCGAATCCGAATGAAATTATATTTACGAGTGGCGGTACAGAAGCTGATAATTTAGCGCTTATCGGTGTAGCGCGTGCGAACCGTCATAAAGGTAACCATATTATAACGACGCAAATTGAACATCATGCGATTTTGCATACGTGTGAATTGTTAGAGCGTGAAGGATTTGAAGTGACATATTTACCTGTCGATGAAACAGGACGCGTTCAAGTTTCTGACATACACAAGGCATTAACAGAAGAGACAATTCTCGTATCTGTTATGTTTGGGAATAATGAAGTTGGGACGATGCAGCCAATTGCGGAAATAGGTAAGCTGTTAAAAGAGCATCAAGCTTATTTCCATACAGATGCGGTACAAGCTTACGGTTTAGTAGAAATAGATGTGAAAGAATTCGGCATTGATTTATTATCGATTTCAGCTCATAAAATTAATGGGCCAAAAGGTGTCGGGTTCTTATACGCTGGTGCAGATGTGAAATTTGAACCGTTATTAATAGGCGGGGAGCAAGAAAGAAAACGCCGTGCTGGTACTGAAAATGTACCGAGTATCGCCGGGCTCCAGCATGCTATTTTGTTAGCTGAAAAAACTCGTGAGCAAAAAAATGCCCAATATGAAGAGTTTAAAGATATAATGGTATCTGTCTTCAAAAATGAAGACATTACTTTCGAGGTAAACGGAAACTTAGAATATCGCTTACCACATGTGCTTAATATTAGTTTTACAGGAATGAACATTGAACCATTTCTTGTGAACTTAGACTTAGCTGGCATTGCAGTATCAAGTGGTTCGGCTTGTACAGCTGGTTCGATTGATCCATCACATGTATTAGTAGCGATGTTCGGGAAAGATTCCGATCAAATACGTTCATCCGTACGCTTTAGTTTCGGACTTGGAAATACGAAAGAGCAAATTGAGAAAGCGGCGTACGAAACAGTGAAAATCGTGAAGCGATTAACACAAAATTAGCATGGGAGGTGACATGATGAACAAACTACCTCACGAAACACGCGTTGTCATCGGGATGTCCGGTGGCGTCGATTCATCTGTAGCGGCTCTTTTATTAAAAGAGCAAGGTTATGATGTAATCGGAATTTTTATGAAAAACTGGGATGATACAGATGAGAATGGTGTCTGTACAGCAACTGAAGATTACAATGATGTAATTGAAGTGTGTAACCAAATTGGCATTCCATATTATGCAGTAAACTTTGAAAAACAATACTGGGATAAAGTATTTACGTACTTCCTAGATGAGTACCGAGCTGGTCGTACACCAAACCCAGATGTAATGTGTAATAAAGAAATTAAATTTAAAGCATTTTTAGAGCATGCCATTGCGCTTGGTGCTGATTATGTAGCAACAGGTCATTATGCACGCGTTGCTTATATGGACGGCGAATATAAAATGCTTCGCGGCGTTGATGATAATAAGGACCAAACGTATTTCTTAAATCAATTAAGCCAAGAGCAATTATCAAAAACAATGTTCCCTCTTGGTGAACTGAAGAAACCACAAATTCGTGAAATGGCGAAAGAAGCCGGTTTAGCGACAGCAGCGAAAAAAGATAGTACTGGTATTTGCTTCATTGGTGAGCGTAACTTTAAAGATTTCTTAAGTAACTATTTACCAGCACAACCAGGTGTGATGCAAACATTATCTGGTGAAGTGAAAGGGAAACATGACGGTTTAATGTACTATACAATTGGACAACGTCATGGCCTTGGTATTGGTGGTAACGGTGATCCGTGGTTTGCTGTTGGGAAAAACTTGAAAGAAAACATTCTATATGTGGATCAAGGATTCCATAACGAACTTCTATATGGTGATGAAGTTATTGCTACGAATGTTGGTTGGGTAAGTAATGAAGCGAAAGAAAAAGAATTTAAATGCACAGCGAAATTCCGTTATCGTCAAGAGGACAATAAAGTAACGGTTCAAATCGTTGATGAAAATACAGTTCGTATTCTTTGTGACGAACCAATTCGTGCAATTACACCAGGACAAGCAGTCGTTTTCTATGATGGAGATGAGTGCTTAGGCGGTGCTACAATTGATGAAGTGTACCGTAGCGGTAAGAAATTGGATTATTTAGGATAAAACGAGAAGCCTCTGCCGATTCGCGGTTAGAGGTTTCTTTTACATAAAGCGAATTTTCGTTCGCTTGGAAAATACATTCTTTGTTATAATTTGTTGTAGAGGTGAAGGACATGTCAAATAAACTTGAAACAGGTATTCAATATATGCAAGAAGGAAACTGGGAAGAAGCTGCTAAAAATTTCACAGAAGCAATCGAAGAAAATCCGAAAGATGCGCTTGGATACATTAATTTTGCAAACTTATTAGATGTACTAGGTGACAGTGAGAGAGCTATTTTATTTTATAAACGTGCATTAGAGTTAGATGATAAATCTGCGGCTGCTTATTATGGTTTAGGAAACGTATATTACGGTCAAGAGCAATTTGCAGAGGCTAAAGCTGTATTTGAACAGGCGATGCAAGCTGGATTACAATCAGCTGATGTAACATTTATGCTAGGTATTACACATGTACAACTTGGGAATGATCGTCTTGCACTGCCGTTTTTACAAAGAGCAACAGAATTAGATGAAAACGATGTAGAAGCTGTGTTCCAGTGCGGACTTTGCTTTGCACGACTAGAACATATTCAAGAGGCGAAACCTTATTTTGAAAAGGTATTAGAAATGGATGAAGAGCATGCAGATGCGTATTATAATTTAGGCGTTGCGTACGTATTTGAAGAAAATAACGACAAGGCTCTTGCTTTATTTAAGAAAGCAACTGAAATTCAACCAGATCACTTTTTAGCTGGTAATGGTGTTCGTTTATTAGAGCAAGAAGCTGAATAAGATGAAAATATAGTTAATGGGTAGTTATCCCTCATCTAAAGAGGTGGGGGATGTACTGCTCATTAAAGTGAAATGAAACCGGAAAGGAGAGGAAAGATGGGAAATCAACATGCAATGGATTTGTTTGAAGAAGAGAAAAAATTTATAAAAGCGCAAGTTCTTCATACCATTTTCCACAACGAAGAAAACCTCTATTCCGTTGTTAGTATGAAAGTCATTGAAACAAATGAAACGTACGACGAAAAAAAAGTAATGATAAACGGTCATTTTCCCCGCATGCATGAAGATGAAGTGTTTACATTGACTGGACATTTTAAAGACCACCCAAAGTATGGGAAACAATATTTAGTAGAAACGTTTAAGAAAGAATTGCCGCAAACAAAAGCTGGTATGGTGCAATATTTAGCGAGTGATTTATTTAAAGGGATAGGGAAGCGCACAGCTGAAAAAATTGTAGATCATCTCGGGGAACATGCTATTTCTAAAATTATGGATGATCCTGAGGCGTTACATGGTGTTGTCAACAAGCAAAAAGCACAAGAAATATATGAGACAATTGTTGAACATCAAGGACTAGAGAAAGTAATGAGTTTTTTAAATGGTTACGGTTTTGGAACGAAGCTTTCTATTAAGATTTACCAACAATATAAAGAGATGACGTTAGAAGTGATTCGTAATAATCCATATCAGCTTATTGAAGAAGTGGACGGGATTGGTTTTGGAAGAGCAGATGATATAGGACGTGCACTAGGGATATCGGGTAATCACGACGACCGTGTACGTGCGGGATGTTTTTATACGCTAGAAAATGTATCATTACAACTTGGTCACGTTTATATGGGAAAAGATCAACTTGTAAGAGAAACGATGTCACTTTTAAATAATCAAGAAGGAAGAGTGACGGAGGAAGACATTGTAGGTTGCGTTGAAATGATGCAAAGTGAAGGGAAAGTCATCATAGAAGAAGAACGGATATATTTAGCATCGTTATTCTACTCTGAAAAAGGTGTTGTAAAGTCTATTCGTAGGCTTATGAATCAAGAGGAAACACCTTCATTTCCTGAAGCAGAAGTGTTAAAGACGTTAGGTGAAATTGAAGAACAACTGAATGTACAGTATGCACCATTTCAGCAAGAAGCAATTCAAACGGCACTTCATAAACCGATGATGTTATTGACAGGGGGACCAGGAACAGGGAAAACAACAGTTATTAAAGGAATTGTTGAAATGTATGCGTCACTTCACGGGCTATCATTAAATCCGAATGAATACAGTGATGATAATCCATTTCCGATATTATTAACGGCTCCAACAGGAAGAGCAGCGAAGCGAATGAGTGAATCAACAGGGCTTCCAGCTTGTACAATTCACCGTTTACTTGGCTGGACGCCAGAAGGGTCTTTCCAGCGTAATGAAACGGATCCAGTACAAGGGAAATTGCTCATTATTGATGAATTTTCAATGGTTGACATTTGGCTTGCCAATCAGTTGTTTAAATCATTGCCGACTAACATTCAAGTTATCGTTGTAGGCGATGAAGATCAATTACCATCTGTAGGGCCTGGACAAGTGCTGAAAGATTTATTGAATGCAGGTGCAGTTCCAACGGTAAAACTTACTGAAATTTATCGTCAAGCGGAAGGCTCATCAGTTATTCAACTCGCCCATGCGATAAAAAATGGAACGCTTCCACCAGATTTAGCGCAAAATCAAAAAGATCGTTCATTTATCGGCTGCACAGGAGCTCAAATTGTTGAGGTTGTTAAGAAGGTTTGTGAGAATGCTAAGACAAAAGGGTTTAGCGCAAGAGATGTACAAGTATTGGCCCCGATGTATCGTGGCCCTGCCGGTATTAACGTACTAAACGAAGCGTTGCAAGAAGTGTTTAATCCGAAAAGGGAAAAGAGTAAAGAAATTGCTTACGGTGATGTCGTATATAGACGAGGCGATAAAGTATTACAGCTCGTTAATCAGCCAGAGAGCCAAGTGTTTAATGGTGATATCGGAGAAATTGTTTCGGTGTTTTATGCGAAAGAAAACGTTGAGCAACAAGATATGATTATCGTTTCATTTGATGGAATTGAGGTAACATATACAAAGCCAGACTTAAATCAAATTACACATGCTTATTGCTGTTCGATTCATAAGTCGCAAGGTAGTGAGTTCCCGATCGTGATTATGCCGATAGTAAAAAGTTACAATCGTATGTTACGTCGTAATTTAATTTACACTGGCATTACAAGAAGTAAAAAGTTCCTCATTATTTGCGGGGAGGAAACAGCTTTCCAGTCTGGTGTAAATCGCCTTGATGATGCAATGCGTCAAACGACTTTAGCGAGTCGCTTGCAAGAATCACAAGGAGAAGTACAGATGGTAACAGTTAATGGCGAAGAAATGGACGTGGAAAACATTTCACCGTATGATTTCATGTAACAAGGTGAAATTATATAGTGAAACTTTCAAACGTATAACGTTGAAAGGCTCCAGCGATGTATAAATGAATGCGGTTTGGACATAATGGCGAATAGAATCTGGGAGACTGTAAGGAGATGAAAGCCATATGTTCATTTGTCCAAATTGCAAAGGGAAAGACATTGGAAAAATAGGTGTCAACCAATTTTATTGCTGGAATTGTTATATCGAATTATCGGTTTCAAAGGGGAAAATCCATACGCATCAAGTAGAGGAAGACGGTTCATTAAGCTCACTTGATGATTTATTTGATGAGAACGAAAGAACGATCGGATAACGAAAAGGGGGATTTACTTTGAATCTACGCAATTCATTAATCGCATTAGGTGTTGGAGCGGCAGCGTATCAATATGCGCGCAAACAAGATGTATTTTCAAAACGCAATATGAAAAAAGCACGTAAGATGATTAAATCTTATTTATAAGCGTAAAAAACTCCCTTTATCGCAAGGGAGTTTTTTTATGTGCTTGTATGCAAATATAAAAGTCCAATTTCAGAAAAGAGATAAGATAGGCCGTAACATCCAACGCCAAGCATTCCGTAATGAAATAATTGCTTCGCTCTTTCTTTTCGTGAGGAACGAATAAAGAAACCTTTCCAAATACCAAACCCGATACAAACCCATTCAAGAATCATAAAAAGTGCTGATAATACGAGCATAAATAAAACCATTATGAGCCCTCCTGATTATATTGTTTCACGCTGCATTCTCAGGGGTGGTTGTCCTTATTATGTTATGTATATGTACGTCTTTACAAAACAGTATGGTCTGCATGAAAAGATTTTAAAACTTTTGCACATAACCTACCCTATTTATTTTCAAAATAAAGGTGGAGGAGGTTTTTCGTGTGAAGAATCTTAAAATCATTTGGATATATCGTTTAGGGTTATTGTTACTCGTATTTCTTTGCTTGCTCGTCTTTTTAAAAATTAAGCCACTATGGGCACCGATTATTTTTGTATTTAAAGTGGCCATTACACCGTTTCTTATTGCGTGTTTTATTGCGTATTTATTGCATCCATTAATTGAAAAAATTCATAAGGAAGGGATGCCGCGCACACTCGCCATTTTGCTCATTTATATCCTTTTCTTTGGTGGAATTGGTTATGGCATTTATAAAGGAACGCCAGTTGTGATTAAGCAATTACAAGAAATCAATGAACAATTCCCGCAGTTTACAAAAATGTATGATTCTTGGATGGATGGCGTTACGGAACAAACAGCAAATTTCCCGTCCTTTATTCATGAAAAGGTGAAACAAATTTTTGGCGGGGTAGAAACGAAAATACAAGCACTTTTAAATAAAGTGATGAGCACTGCTCGTGGTGTACTGGATTCGTTACTCATTATTTTCTTAATTCCGTTCATTGTATTTTACATATTAAAAGATTACGGTGAGTTTTATCATATCTTTTGGAAACTAGTCCCGAGTAAGTGGCGTAGTACGGGGCAAATGCTAGCGAAAGAAATTGATAAGTCACTCGGAAGTTATATTCGAGGACAGTTGTTTGTTTGCTTAGTATTAGGGGGCGTATCTGTTCTTTCTTTTTGGTTTATCGGTATGAAATATCCATTATTACTCGGTATTATTATTGGGGTAACGGATATAATCCCGTACTTCGGTCCTATTTTAGGAGCAATCCCGACATTGATGATTGCGGCAACGGTATCAACGAGTTTACTTATTAAGGCGGGAATTACGATTGCTATTTTGCAATTTTTGGAAAGTAACATTTTATCTCCTTACATCGTTGGTAAGTCACTTCGCATGCATCCTGTCATTATTATGCTTGCATTACTAGTTGGGGGGGAAGTGGCAGGGATTGTAGGATTACTCATATCAGTTCCAATTTTAGCGGTCATTCGTACAGTGATCGTTCATGTAAGGCCTCTTTGGAAAAAAGAAAATGTGTAATAGAAAAGCCCTCTACTTATAAAGTAGAGGGCTTTCATTATTTTGAGAGTTGCTCGTGTATTTGTTGAACGAGAGAGCTTACATCATTTGTTTGAATATGTTTTATTTTTTTCCATTCATTATCGTACATAAATATAATTTGATTGCTGAAAAGACGCTTCTGCTCTTTTAGATTAGAAATGTTTGCGAACGAGTACTCTTCAAATAATGGGTTCTTACTTACATCTGGTCCGTAAAAGAAGAGTCGTTTGTTCGTTAAAATTAATAGTCCTGGTTTTGCGACGGAACGATAAATAAATATATTTAACGAACATGCTATGTAAAATAATATCGTTTCGTCAGTCGTTAACATATTTTTAGCTTTGTTCAATAAGGTTGTCATTACAATCGCTCCTTTATTATTGATAATTCAATTATAGAGAAAAATTAATATTTAGAAAAGTACGTAGAGGTAGTACAATTTAGTAATACATGCATAATATATGAAAAGGCTGTTAAGAATGAATAGTAGAATAGCTATGAATAATAAGCAATTGATATAATATAAATGATTATCTACATTGACAAACTTAAGAGAATTCTATTATATTTAGTCATATAATACATTAAATCAATGACGGAACAAGTACGTTACAGCCCATTTATAGAGAGAAGCTTCCATATGGCTGAAAGAAGCTTTAAATGAAGGGTAACAGAAAGCTAATCCTGAGAGCAGCTAATCACTGCCGTCTTGCCACGTTACGGCACCATGAGGTGATGAATTGATTGTTATAATCAATTCATAATTAGGGTGGTATCGCGAGTTAACTCTCGTCCCTTTTATAGGGGCGGGGGTTTTTTATATTTAAGGAGGAAAATACAATGAAACAACTAACAGGCGCACAAATTCGTCAAATGTTTTTAGACTTTTTCCAAGAAAAAGGACATGCAGTAGAACCTAGTGCATCACTAGTGCCGCACGAAGATCCATCTCTTTTATGGATTAACAGTGGTGTAGCAACATTAAAAAAATATTTTGATGGACGTGTAATTCCGCAAAATCCACGTATTACAAATGCTCAAAAATCAATTCGTACAAACGATATTGAAAACGTAGGGAAAACAGCTCGTCACCATACATTCTTTGAAATGTTAGGAAACTTCTCAATCGGTGATTACTTTAAAGAAGAAGCAATTACTTGGGCTTGGGAATTCTTAACGAGCGACAAATGGATCGGATTCGATAAAGAATTACTATCGGTTACAATCCATCCAGAAGATGAAGAAGCATTCAAAATTTGGAATGAGAAAATGGGAGTTCCGAAAGAGCGCATCATCCGTTTAGAAGAAAACTTCTGGGATATCGGTGAAGGACCAAGTGGACCGAATACAGAGATTTTCTATGACCGCGGAGAAGCTTACGGTAATGACTTTAGTGACCCAGAATTATATCCAGGCGGAGAAAACGAGCGTTACTTAGAAGTATGGAACCTTGTATTCTCTCAATTTAACCATAATCCAGACGGTTCATATACACCGCTTCCTAAGAAAAACATCGATACAGGGATGGGTCTAGAGCGTATGACATCTATCGTTCAAGATGTACCTACAAACTTTGACACAGACTTATTCATGCCAATGATTGGCGCAACAGAATCAATTTCTGGCGAGAAGTATCGCAATGGTGACTTAGAAAAAGATATGGCGTTTAAAGTAATCGCTGACCATATCCGTACAGTAACATTCGCTGTTGGTGACGGCGCTCTTCCATCTAACGAAGGCCGTGGTTATGTATTACGTCGTTTATTACGCCGCGCTGTTCGTTACTCTAAGAAATTAAACATCAATCGTCCATTTATGTTTGAATTAGTGCCGGTTGTTGGAGAAGTAATGAAAGACTTCTATCCAGAAGTACTTGAGAAGAAAGATTTCATCGCAAAAGTTGTGAAAAATGAAGAAGAGCGTTTCCACGAAACACTTCATGATGGAGAAGCAATTTTAGCTGAAGTTATCGCAAAAGCAAAAGAAGAAAAAACAACTGTTATTTCTGGAGTAGATGCGTTCCGTCTATATGACACATACGGTTTCCCAATTGAATTAACAGAAGAATATGCAGAAGAAGCTGGTATGACAGTTGATCAAGAAGGCTTTGAAAATGAAATGGAAAAACAACGTGAGCGCGCGCGTGCTGCTCGTCAAGACGTTGATTCTATGCAAGTTCAAGGCGGTGTCCTTGGAGAAGTGAAAGTAGCGAGCGAGTTCGTTGGTTACGGTACAGTTGCGACAGAAAGTAATGTTGTTGCACTTGTGAAAAACGGCGAATATACAGACAGCTTACAAGCTGGTGAAGAAGGACAATTAATGCTTGATGTAACACCATTCTATGCTGAGAGCGGCGGACAAATTGCAGACCGTGGTTACCTTCTAGCTGACGGTGTGAAAGTTCTTGTAAAAGACGTACAAAAAGCACCAAACGGTCAAAACTTGCACAAAGTTGTTGTGGAAGAAGGTACATTAACGAAAGATGCAGCTGTGAAAGCTATTATCGATACGAAAAACCGTAGTAGCGTTGTGAAAAACCATACAGCAACTCACTTATTACACCAAGCATTAAAAGATGTACTTGGAACGCACGTTAACCAAGCGGGTTCTCTTGTAACTTCTGAACGTTTACGCTTTGACTTCTCTCACTTCGGTCAAGTGCAAGCTGACGAATTAGAAAAAATTGAGCGTATCGTAAACGAGAAAATTTGGGAAAGTATTGATGTTGAGATTTCTCAAAAAGCAATCGAAGAAGCGAAAGAAATGGGTGCAATGGCATTATTCGGTGAAAAATACGGTGATGTTGTACGCGTTGTACAAGTTGGCGATTACAGCTTAGAGCTTTGTGGTGGTTGTCACGTTGATAACACAGCTTCTATCGGTATTTTCAAAATCGTTGCTGAGTCTGGTATCGGTGCAGGAACTCGTCGTATTGAGGCGGTAACTGGTAAGTCTGCTTATGAATTAATGAACGACCAAGTAGGTTTATTAAAAGAAGCAGCAGGAAAAATGAAAACAAATCCGAAAGACATTTTAACAAGAGTAGATGGTTTGTTTGCTGAAGTAAAACAACTTCAAAAAGAAAACGAATCTCTTGCAGCGAAATTAAGTAATATTGAAGCTGGAAACTTAACTGATTCAGTAATGACAGTTGATGGCGTGAACGTATTAGCAGCAAAAGTAAATGTTGCAGATATGAACAACTTACGTACGATGATGGATGATCTGAAAAATAAATTAGAATCTGCAGTTGTCGTATTAGCGTCTGTAAATGATGACAAAGTAAACATCTTAGCTGGCGTAACGAAAGATTTAATTAGCCAAGGATACCATGCTGGTAAACTTGTGAAAGAAGTAGCTTCTCGTTGTGGCGGTGGCGGTGGCGGCCGTCCTGATATGGCACAAGCGGGTGGTAAAAACCCAGCGCAAGTTGAGGAAGCTTTAGCATTTGTACAAGAGTACGTTAAATCTGTTTCAAAATAAAGAGATAGTAGTGTACAATGGTAGGGAGAGGAGAAGTTCTTCTCCCTATACTTACTATATAAGTGAGGTGCTTGAAATGGACGGTTTTGATAAAACAATGAAGTTTAGCATTCAAGATGAAAAACAGAGTGTCCATGTTAATGATGTACTTTTAACTGTGTATGATGCACTTCAAGAAAAAGGCTATAATCCGATTAACCAAATCGTCGGTTATTTATTAAGTGGAGACCCAGCATACATACCTCGCCATAAAGATGCACGAAGCATCATTCGCAAGCTTGAACGTGATGAATTAATTGAAGAGCTTGTGAAGTCTTACTTGAAACATCATCGTGAGGAGTAATTTATGCGGATATTAGGTTTAGATGTAGGTACAAAAACAGTCGGAGTTGCAATTAGCGACGAAATGGGCTGGACAGCGCAAGGACTTGAAACCATCAAGATTAACGAAGAACGAGGTCACTTTGGTTTTGACCGTATTTCTGAATTAGTAAAGCAGTACAATGTGGACAAAATAGTAGTAGGTTTGCCTAAAAATATGAATGGCACAATTGGCCCACGTGGTGAAGCGTGCCAACAATTTGCAGAAAACCTACGAGAGCTGTTACAATTAGACGTTGTAATGTGGGACGAGCGTTTGTCAACGATGGCAGCGGAACGTCTGCTCATTTCAGCTGATGTAAGTCGTAAGAAGCGAAAGCAAGTAATCGATAAGATGGCAGCAGTCGTAATCTTACAAGGATTTTTAGATAGTAAATAAGAGGTGACCAAAATGGAAGAAAATCAAATTACAATTGTAGACGAAAAAGGTAACGAACATTTATGTGAAATTATTTTCACTTTTGATGCTGAAAAATTTGGCAAAAAATCATACGTAGTCTTCTCTCCAATCGGTGAAGTAGACGAAGATGGAGACCAAATTTATGATGCAATGGCTTATGAGCAAAATGAAGAAGAGGGCGGAAGTTTACTTCCAATCGAATCTGAAGAAGAGTGGGAAATGGTACAAGAAATGTTCAACACTCTAGCTGATGAGCAAGAAGCTGAATAATAAGTACTGAAAAGGTGGACGATATATAGTCCACCTTTTTTTATATGTAAAATGAAAGATTTTTTGTCGAAACTGCGCAATCCTTTGTAGTATAATGAGACGGATTGTAGAAAAATAAAGTATCTGTCAAAAATGATAGGTAAGTTTATTGTGATTTTTCATCGTGTTGTATAGAAAGATGTACATATGGCCTACAATTGAATAAGGAGGAAGAGTTTTGGTAGAGAATCAAGTGAAAAAGAAGCGTAGACGCATTTTTTTATTTTCGATTATTGCACTGCTTTTAGTTTGTGGTTCAGTCTATGCGTATATTTCATCCGCATTAGGACCAGTTAATAGCGGGAATAAAAAAGAGATTGAAGTAGAAATTCCAAAGGGATCATCTACTAGTAAAATTGGTGAGATTTTAGAAGAAAAAGGTGCTGTGAAAAACGGTACAGTTTTTAGTTTTTATACGAAGGCTAAGTCAAAAAGCTTACAAGCGGGTACATATTTATTAAATCCTTCAATGAGTGCCTCAGATGTTATCGAACAAATGTCATCTGGTAACGTTCATCGTCCAGCTCTTTATAAAGTGACGATAAAAGAAGGTGCACAAGTAACTGAAATTGCAGAAACGGTTGCGAACGAATTAAAGTGGAATAAAGATGATGTTGTACGTCAATTGAACGATAAAGCATTTATTCAGAAAATGCAGCAAAAGTATCCGAAGTTATTAACGGATAAAATCTTTGATAGCAATATTAAATATCCATTAGAAGGTTATTTATATCCTGCGACGTACTCTTTCTATAAAAAAGATACGACGTTAGAAGAAATTGTAATTCCGATGCTTGAGAAAACGAATGCAATCATTGTTCAAAACGAGGCAAAAATGAAAGCAAAGAACTGGGATGTTCATCAGCTTCTAACATTGTCTTCACTTATTGAAGAAGAGGCAACAGGCTTTACGGATCGTCAAAAGATCTCTAGTGTCTTTTATAATCGTTTAGCAAAAGGTATGCCTCTGCAAACTGATCCAACGGTATTATACGCACTTGGAAAGCATAAGCAACGTGTATTATACGAAGATTTAAAGATAAATTCACCGTACAATACGTATGTTGTAAAAGGATTGCCAGTTGGTCCAATTGCAAACTCTGGTAAACATTCAGTGGAAGCAGCGTTAGAACCTGCGCAAACAGATTATTATTATTTCTTAGCTGCGCCAACTGGTGAAGTGTACTATGCGAAAACATTGGAAGAGCATAATGCACTAAAGCAAAAATATATTACGAAAAAATAGTGAAATGGGGAGGGATAGCGAAAAATGTCGCACATCCCTCTTTTTTGTGGTAAA
This sequence comes from Bacillus sp. Brlt_9, assembly GCF_051948935.1. Classification (NCBI taxonomy): domain Bacteria; kingdom Bacillati; phylum Bacillota; class Bacilli; order Caryophanales; family Bacillaceae; genus Bacillus; species Bacillus sp. Brlt_9. The sequence continues at coordinate 478,831 of NZ_JAYJLO010000002.1, forward strand.
ATATATCGGGTTAAAAACTGGCAGAAGAATCGTTTTTAATATCAAAACGGGACGTACAAGCTAAGGGTAAAGCTGGCTTGTATTTTTATTGCATTCTATGTGTGAAAAGACGTCATAGAGGCACTTCTCCATGTAAATAAGGAGGACCATTATGGAGGATGCAGTTAACGAGTACCTATTATCATTTATTGATCCGAAAGATAAATTAATTCTTGAAATGGAAGACTATGCGAAAGAAAATCATGTGCCGATTATGGATCGACTTGGAATGGAATTTATGTTGCAATTTTTACGTTTAATTGGACCAAAAAGCATTTTAGAGCTTGGTACAGCAATTGGCTATTCTAGTATTCGTATGATGCAAGCTATTCCAGATTCTCGCATTGTGACAGTTGAACGCAATCGTGAGCGATATGAAAAAGCACTTGAATATATAGAACGTTCACCAGTTAAAGAGCGTATTTCCGTTATTTACGGTGATGCGTTAGAAACAGGTGAGCAAGTAGAAGAACATGGAACATTTGATGTTATTTTTATTGATGCAGCAAAAGGACAATATCGTCGCTTTTTTGACTTATATGAACCGTTATTAAATCCTGGTGGCGTAATTATTTCAGATAATGTTATGTACCATGGCCTTGTAACGACTAAAGAGAAAATTGAAAACAGACGTACACGTGGTTTAATCCGTCGTATTAAGACGTACAATGAATGGCTTATGAATCATGAAGGATATGATACAACGATTTTCCCAATTGGTGATGGAGTAGCTGTTAGTAAAAAGAGAGGGTGACCAAGGTATGAAGAAACCTGAATTGTTAGTAACGCCAAAAGCAGTGGCGGATATCGAACCTCTGGCGAAAGCAGGAGCAGATGCGGTAATGATCGGTGAGCAAAAGTTTGGTTTACGTTTAGCAGGGGAATTTTCACGTGAAGATGTGAAGCAGGCTGTGAAGATTGCACATGAAAATGGTGTAAAAGTATACGTAGCAATGAACGCTATGTTCCACAATGATAAAGTAGAAGAATTAACAGATTATGTTGCATTTTTAAACGAAGTACATGTAGATGCAATTGTTTTCGGAGATCCAGCAGTATTAATGGCGGTTCGTGAAGTAGCGCCAAATATGCAATTGCACTGGAATACAGAAACGACAGCAACAAACTGGTTTACTTGTAACTACTGGGGACAAAGAGGAGCAAAACGTGCTGTATTAGCTCGTGAGCTTAGCTTAGATGAAATTGTTGAATTAAAAGAAAATGCTGAAGTGGAACTTGAAGTGCAAATTCACGGTATGACTTGTATGTTCCAATCGAAGCGTTCACTAGTAGGAAACTACTTTGAATATCAAGGACGTAATCTTGACATTGAAAAGAAAAAATATGAAGAGAATATGTTCTTATATGACCCAGAGCGTAACAACAAATATCCAATTTATGAAGATGAAAATGGTACTCACATTATGAGTCCAAACGATATTTGTTTCATTGATGAGTTAGAAGAGCTAATTGATGGTGAAGTCGATAGCTTAAAAGTTGATGGTGTACTAAAAAGCTCTGCATACATTATTGAGGTAACGAAGAAATATCGTAAAGCAATTGATTTATGTGTAGAAGATCGTGATGCGTATTATGATGTGAAAGACGATTTATATAAAGAGATAGAAGAAATGCAACCAGTAAATCGTCCGTTAGATACGGGATTCTTCTTTAAAGAGACGGTTTACTAAACGAGGAGGGTGTAGGAAATGACTGTACAAGAAATTTCACGAGTGATCGATGGCAAACGCGTTATTGTGAAGAAACCTGAACTGTTAATCCCTGCGGGTAACTTAGAAAAATTAAAAGTAGCTATCCATTATGGGGCAGATGCTGTATATTTAGGTGGACAAGAATTTGGTCTTCGTTCGAATGCAGGTAACTTTACACTGGAAGAAATGGCAGAAGGTGTGGAATTTGCAAAGAAATATGGAGCAAAAATATATGTAACAACAAATATCTTTGCACATAATGAAAATATGGACGGGCTAGAGGAATATTTAAAAGGGATTGAAAAAGCTGGCGTAACGGGAATTATCGTTGCTGATCCGCTTATTATTGAGACTTGTAAACGTGTGGCGCCTTCTGTTGAGGTGCATTTAAGTACACAGCAATCACTATCCAACTGGAAAGCAGCACAGTATTGGAAAGAAGAAGGTTTACATCGTCTTGTATTAGCTCGTGAAGCAAGCTATGAAGAAATGAAAGAAATTAAAGAAAAAGTGGATATTGAAATTGAAGCATTCGTCCATGGTGCAATGTGTATCGCCTATTCAGGAAGATGTACGTTAAGTAACCATATGACGGCGCGTGACTCTAACCGTGGTGGTTGTTGTCAATCTTGCCGCTGGGACTATGATTTAGTTCAAACAGTATCACAACATAAAGATGCAAAAGAGCTTCCTCTATTCCAAGAAGAAGATGCTCACTTTGCAATGAGTCCAAAAGACTTAAATTTAATTTTATCAATTCCGAAAATGATTGAAATTGGCATTGATAGCTTAAAAGTTGAAGGTCGTATGAAATCAATCCATTACGTAGCGACTGTAGCGACAGTATACCGTAAAGTAATTGATGCGTATTGTGCGGATCCTGATAACTTTGAGTTTAAACAAGAATGGTTAGATGAGCTTGATAAATGTGCAAATCGTGATACAGCTCCTGCATTCTTTGAAGGGGTTCCAGGACATCAAGAGCAAATGTTTGGAAATCATAGTAAGAAAACAACGTATGATTTCGCTGGTTTAGTGTTAGATTATAATGAAGAAACGGGCATCGTAACGATTGAGCAACGTAATCATTTCAAACCAGGACATGAAGTGGAGTTCTTTGGACCAGAAATAGAAAACTTTACGCAAACGGTGGAGAAAATTTGGGATGAGGATGGAAACGAATTAGATGCAGCGAGACATCCGTTGCAAATCGTGAAATTCAAAGTGGATCAACCAGTGTATGTGAATAATATGATGCGCAAAAGCATACTTCAATAAGAAAGAGTTGATAGTCGAATGGGGACGAATAAGCCTGTTGTAATTGGAATTGCTGGTGGTTCAGGATCAGGTAAGACGAGTGTAACGAAAGCGATTTTTGACCATTTTAAAGGTCATTCCATTTTAATCTTAGAGCAAGATTATTATTACAAAGATCAAAGCCATTTACCAATGGAAGAGCGTTTAAAAACAAATTATGATCATCCGCTTGCGTTTGATAATGATCTGTTAATTGAACATTTGCAGCAGTTGCTTGCATATGAGCAAATTGATAAGCCTGTATATGACTATACATTGCATACGCGTTCAGAAGAAATTATTCCAGTTGAGCCGAAAGATGTAATCATTTTAGAAGGAATTCTTATTTTAGAAGACCCACGTCTTTGTGAGTTAATGGACATTAAACTATTTGTTGATACAGATGCAGATCTTCGTATTTTACGTCGCATGCAGCGTGATATTAAAGAACGCGGTCGTACGATGGATTCAGTTATTGATCAATACGTAAGTGTTGTACGTCCAATGCACAATCAATTTATTGAGCCTTCTAAGAAATTTGCGGATATTATTATCCCAGAAGGTGGACAAAACCATGTTGCAATTGATATTATGGTCACAAAAATTGCAACAATTCTTGAACAAAAAGTAAATTTGTAATAGCATAGTAAAAGATATACGATAGGAAGGGATTTTTTCCCTTCCTATCGAATACAATGAAACATGCAACCTCATCTATATATAGGTGAGGGCATATTTATATCAACTTTCCATACATATCTTCTTTATATAAAGAAGAATTGGGAATACGGGGTTGTATGTGACAACTCCGCTAGTACAGGCGTGCTAGAAACCTCCGCTCTACATATAAGCGGGGGAGTTTTCATATGGAACTCCTCTTTTTTCGGGGGATTGGTATATAAAAGGAGTGGAAAATATGGCAACAGAAAAAACATACCCTATGACGCAAGAGGGTAAGCAAAAGCTAGAGAACGAACTTGAGGATTTAAAAACGGTAAAACGTAAAGAGGTTGTAGAGCGCATTAAGATTGCACGTAGCTTCGGAGATCTTTCTGAGAACTCTGAGTACGATGCAGCAAAAGATGAGCAAGCATTCGTAGAAGGACGTATTACACAATTAGAAAACATGATTCGTAACGCAGTTATCATCACAGATAACGGTGAAGAATCTACAGTTGTTACATTAGGTAAAACAGTAACATTTAAAGAGTTACCAGGTGGAGATGAAGAATCTTACACAATCGTAGGTAGCGCAGAAGCAGACCCATTTGAAGGAAGAATTTCTAACGATTCTCCAATCGCAAAAAGCTTATTAGGTAAGCAAATTGGTGAGAAGGTAGCAATCCAAACTCCAGGTGGAGAAATGCAAGTAGAGATTATCTCTGTAAAATAATTAAAAATCACTCGTGTAAAAGCGAGTGATTTTTTTATTTGTATAAAAGATGAAACACTCCGTCCAAACTATAGTAGACGAGGTGTTTTTGGATGAAAATAAACCGGAGAATTATAATTGTTTTAATTTGTTTTCTAAGTTTCATGTTTATATTACTTTGTCGTTTAATTCAAATACAAATTATAGATACGGAATCATTTACGGATCGTAAGATTAATTTACTTGAAAAAAGTGTTACACAACGGACGCAATCTATTACGATAGATGATGGACGAGGCCATTTTATAGACCGAAACGGTAAGAAAATAGGAGAGAAAAAGTATCCTGTTTTAATTGTTTTTCCATTTCTACAAATAAAAAATGACATGTTAGAGAAAATTGCGCATATCATTGGTGTGTCGAGACAAGAGATTGAAAGTCAAATGAAAGATAAGAAAAGTGCATTTATCATGCAAAGGGGAAATGGTCCATTTCGATTGACACGAGAGCAGATGGAGAAGGTAAATCAATTAAATGTATTAGGTATTGTAGCAGCTGAAGTTCGTTTACGGCAAACTGGCACGATGAATCATTTAGTTGGTAATGTGGGTGAGAATGAACGAGAATTTCAAAAACGATACGGTGAGATAAGAAAAATTTCAAAGCAAACGCCAATTGGCATTTCAGGATTGCAGCAATCATTTGATGAATTTCTTTTGACTGATGGAGAGGCAAAAGTATTGTATCAAGTGGACCGACAAGGAGAACCGATTTTTGGGAAACAGGCGAAATATACGTCGCCTGGAAATCCGTTTTACCCAGTGACGATTCAAACTACTTTACATAACGAATTACAGCAAAAAGCAGAAGAAGTGGTTGAAGCGAGCGAAGTAAAGAAGGGAGGATTAGTGTTACTTGATGTAAAGAAAAATGAAATTTTAGCGATGGTCAGTAAACCATCTGTACAGGTGAAAGATGAGAGGTTATATAAAACTACACTTGAAAATCAAATGTTAATATCACATTTTCCTGGCTCTGTGTTTAAAACAATAGTTGCAGCGGCAGCAATTGATCATATTGAAAATGTTTTTAATCGCACGTTTAATTGTAATAAAGATTTATATGGTGAAGACCACCCGCAAGTTATGATGGGGAAACTTAGTTTTAAAGAGAGCTTTGCTAGAAGCTGTAACAGGACATTTTCGGAGTTAGGTAACGAGTTAATGCAAAAGGATAAGATGGTGTTAGAAAGTTACGTAGCAGCTTTAGGAGCCGCTGATAAGGTTGGATGGAGAGGTTCTGTATTTCATACAACTCATTTTGAGCAAATGCCAGAGGAGAAGAGTGTTACGATTTGGGGGAATGAAGGAAGCAAGAATAGTAAAAAGGCGGTAGCACAAACAGCAATTGGACAGAAAGATGTACGTATATCACCTCTAGCGATTGCAAATATGATGGCGACAATTGCTAGAGATGGAGAAAAGATGGAAGTGAAAGCTGTTGAAAAGATAGTGTATAAAAATGGAACGGACTTTTATACATTTGAAAACCATGCATTAGGTGGAAAACAGCTTCCGTATGAAACAGTGAAAACATTACAACAGTTATTAAGGAGCGTTGTAACAACGGAGAAAGGAACAGGAGCAGCATTCAGGTCGTTACCACTAAGTGTCGCCGGAAAATCGGGGACAGCGCAAACAGGAAAAGGAATGAAAGAGAATCGTTGGTTTGCAGGTTACTTTCCATATGAAAATCCAAGATATGCTTTAGTTGTCGTGGATATAGAAACGAATAGCAATGTAAATGCAGTTACACCTATTTTTAAAGCTATCGTAGAATCAATCTATCGATTAGAGAAGGAAAAGTAATCTTGCAATTCATAGTGAAATGTTTTCATTTCGTGAAAATATTATTGTAAATGTTCAACCTTTCTAGATTTAATGTTACAATAGCAAGTATGAAAAACTGCATGGAGGTTTGGAGAATGGCAGGAGGATCTAGATTCCAACAGAAACAACAAAAACGTCGTCAAAACGGTGTTTTAAATATTGCAATCGCAATTGTATTAATATTAGTAGCTATTGTATCATATCAATTGTTTGTTCCTGAAAGAAAAGAACAAGCGTCTTCTAGTGACAAAAAAGTAGCTCAGCAAACAACGAAAGAGAATAAGTCTGAGAAAACTAAGGGCAAAGAAGAGACGAAGAAGAACGAGCAAGAGAAGGCAGAGGCTAAGGAGAAAGAAGAAGAGAAGCTAAAGGCTGAAGAAGAACAGAAAAAAGCTGAGGAAGAAGCGAAAGCTAACGAGAAAGTACCAGCTGAAAAAACACAGCCAAAGGCAACTGACGCTTATACGAAATCTTCTTGGAAGCCAGTAGGTACAGAGCAAGGTGCAACACCTGCGATGACGTTTAAAAAAGGTACAGCAGATTGGAATGAGATGAACCAAGCAATTTCAGCTGCAATTGACGTTCCAGTAGAGCAATTAGTTATTCATCGAATCGGAAATAACGGTAAAAATAAAGCTTACGGTAACGTACAAGATAAACAATCAGGTAAAAGATATTATGTAAATATTGATTGGGTAGACAATGAGGGCTGGAAACCAGTGCTTGTTCAAACTCTAAACTAAAAAAGAGAAGCTCCTCAGGAGCTTCTCTTTTTTATTAGCGTAATTTCTTTAATTTAAAATGAACAACCGCGCTATAATACGGTCTTTTGCTTTCAGGATCCATAACCATTTGATGCGAGATGTGATGAACTTCAAGCATAAGTGCTTTATTATTATCGATTTGTTCACTAATTTTTCGTTCTAAAGAAGCTAAGTCTCCCGCTTCAAAAAATTCTACTTTATCTTCTAACATTTCAAAGGTAAATGACATGAAGACGGCCCCTCTCCTATGTAATCAACTATAGTGTAACAAAGAAAAGAAGGAAATACCATGTACATTTCAATTGACATTTTTCGAAAGAGGGAATATCATACTGATAAAACCGATAAGAAAAAGGGGAATTTTTATGGGTACAGAATTTAATGGTTTATTTGATGAGTGGGCTCATACGTACGACTCATTTGTACAAGGCGAAGATATACAATATAAAGAAGTTTTCGCCCATTATGAGGACATTCTAGAGGATGTAGTTAACAAGTCATTTGGTAATGTATTAGAATTTGGTGTTGGTACTGGTAATTTAACAAATAAATTATTACTTGCTGGCCGCACAGTTTACGGTATAGAGCCGTCACGTGAAATGCGCATGATTGCAAAAGAAAAATTGCCGCAAGAGCTATCTATTACAGAAGGTGATTTTCTTTCATTTAAAGTCCCAAATTCAATTGATACCATAGTAAGCACCTATGCATTTCATCATTTAACAGATGATGAAAAAAATGTAGCGATTGCGAAGTATAGTCAATTGCTAAACAAAGGTGGTAAAATAGTGTTTGCTGATACGATATTTGCAGATCAAGATGCATATGATAAAACTGTTGAAACAGCAAAACAAAGAGGTTTTCATCAGTTAGCAAACGATTTGCAAACGGAATACTATACACGTATTCCAGTCATGCAGTCTATTTTTGAAAACAATGGCTTCCATGTAACGTTTACGAGATTAAATCATTTCGTTTGGGTAATGGAGGCAACTAAGCAATAGAAAGAGGGATTAGATTGAGAATTGCTGTAATTGGAGCAATGGAAGAAGAAGTACGTATTTTACGTGACAAATTAGAACAAGCAGAAACAGAAACGGTTGCAGGTTGTGAATTTACGAAAGGAAAATTAGCAGGACATGAAGTAATCTTGCTAAAGTCTGGTATTGGTAAAGTAAATGCAGCGATGTCAACGACAATTTTATTAGAAAGATATAAGCCTGAAAAAGTAATTAATACTGGTTCAGCTGGTGGCTTCCATCATTCTCTAAATGTTGGAGATGTAGTTATTTCAACAGAAGTTCGTCATCATGACGTAGATGTAACAGCATTTAACTATGAGTATGGTCAAGTACCAGGAATGCCTCCTGGATTCAAAGCTGATGAAGCATTAGTTGCATTAGCTGAGAAATGTATGCAGGCAGAAGAAAATATTCAAGTTGTAAAAGGTATGATTGCAACAGGTGATTCATTTATGAGTGATCCGAACCGCGTTGCAGCCATTCGTGATAAATTTGAAGACCTTTATGCAGTAGAAATGGAAGCAGCAGCTGTTGCACAAGTATGCCACCAATATGAAGTTCCGTTTGTTATTATTCGTGCACTTTCTGATATTGCTGGTAAAGAATCAAATGTTTCATTTGATCAATTTTTAGATCAAGCAGCTCTTCATTCTACAAACTTTATCGTAAAAGTACTAGAAGAGTTAAAGTAATGTAACAAAAAGGCAACTGTCTCATATAAAGAAAATACATACAGTTGCCTTTTCTTTATTGGCAAATAAGGGGGAGAACACGATGAATGTATATCGTGGAGTTCATGAGTTAATTGGTCATACGCCAATTGTAGAAATTACTCGTTTTTCACTTCCAGAAGGGGTCCGTTTATTTGCAAAGCTTGAATTTTATAACCCAGGTGGAAGCGTTAAGGACCGTTTAGGAAGAGAATTAATCGAAGATGCGCTAGAAAAAGGGCTTGTTACCCAAGGTGGAACAATTGTTGAACCGACTGCTGGGAATACTGGTATTGGACTGGCACTTGCAGCGTTACAACATGATTTACACGTTATTGTTTGTGTACCAGAGAAATTTAGTATAGAAAAGCAAGAACTAATGAAAGCACTGGGCGCAACGGTTGTGCATACACCGACTGAGCAAGGAATGACCGGTGCAATTGCAAAAGCAAAAGAGTTAGTAAATGAAATACCGAATTCATACTCTCCAAGTCAGTTTGCGAATGAAGCAAACCCGCGTGCTTATTTCAAAACACTAGGTCCTGAACTTTGGTCGGCACTTAACGGAGAGATTAACATATTTGTTGCAGGAGCAGGAACTGGTGGTACATTCATGGGGACTGCATCTTATTTGAAAGAAAAAAATATAGATATAAAAACGGTTATTGTAGAACCAGAAGGATCCATTTTAAATGGTGGTAAAGCTGGATCGCATGAAACAGAAGGGATTGGCCTTGAATTTATCCCGCCATTTTTGAAAACATCTTATTTTGATGACATTCATACAATTTCTGATCGAAATGCTTTTTTAAGAGTGAAGGAATTAGCACAAAAAGAAGGACTGCTCGTTGGGAGCTCTTCAGGAGCAGCGTTTCATGCAAGTTTACTTGAAGCTGAGAAAGCGGCGCCCGGTACAAATATTGTAACGATTTTTCCTGATAGTAGTGAGCGCTATTTAAGTAAAGACATATACAAAGGATGGGAATAAAAAATGAGAGCAAAGACAAAGTTAATTCATGGTATTCGCATAGGAGAACCTTCAACTGGATCTGTAAATGTACCGATCTATCAAACAAGTACGTACAAACAAGAAGCAGTTGGTAAGCATCAAGGATATGAATATTCACGTACAGGCAACCCAACACGTGCAGCTTTAGAAGAAATGATTGCTGTATTAGAAAACGGTCATGCTGGTTTTGCATTCGGTTCAGGAATGGCTGCTATTACAGCTACAATTATGTTGTTCTCAAAAGGTGATCACGTTATTTTAACAGATGATGTGTACGGTGGAACGTACCGCGTTATTACGAAAGTATTAAACCGCTTCGGTATTGAGCATACATTTGTAGATACAACAAACTTAGCGGAAGTTGCAGAAGCGATTCGTCCAAATACGAAAGCGGTTTATGTGGAAACACCAACGAATCCATTACTGAAAATTACTGATATTAAAAAAATATCTACTCTTGCTAAAGAGAAAGATTTATTAACAATTATTGATAACACATTCATGACGCCATATTGGCAGTCACCGATTTCTTTAGGAGCAGACATTGTACTTCATAGTGCAACGAAATATTTAGGAGGTCATAGTGATGTAGTTGCAGGTTTAGTAGTTGTAAATAGCCCGCAATTAGCAGAAGACCTTCACTTTGTACAAAATTCAACAGGAGGCATTCTTGGCCCACAAGATAGCTTCTTACTACTTCGTGGTTTAAAAACATTAGGAATTCGAATGGAAGAGCATGAAACGAATTCACGCGCTATTGCTGAGTTTTTAAATAACCATCCAAAAGTAAATAAAGTATATTACCCAGGCCTTGAGTCACATCCAAACCATGAACTTGCAACAGAACAAGCAAATGGATTTGGTGCTATTATCTCATTTGATGTAGATAGCGAAGAAACATTAAATAAAGTACTTGAGAAATTACAATACTTTATACTTGCTGAAAGTTTAGGAGCAGTAGAAAGTTTAATTTCTATTCCATCTCAAATGACACATGCATCAATCCCAGCAAATCGTCGTAAAGAGTTAGGAATTACAGATACATTAATTCGAATTTCTGTCGGTATTGAAGACGGTGAAGATTTAATTGAAGATTTAGCACAAGCGTTAGCATAATAAAAATGCACTGCTCATATAGGCGGTGCATTTTTATTACATTATTTTGTGAAAAAATTCACAAAATAGACATACACAAATGAAATAATTTCATGTATATTAAGTTCATGAAATGTTACTCACGAACAAACTTGTGAAATATTTCACAAACAATGAGGTTCATGTAGGGAAGCAACTCTATTTTTTTTGCGCTAATCGGGACTAATTATGGCCTATAGGGTCTTATTCAGTCCATGATAGCAGAATAGGAGGAATTTACATGGTAGTCAAAGAGAAAATTGTAAATGAAATGCAGGAAGTAAAAGAGATGATTGATGCGTTAGTGAATAACGGTCAAAAGGCTTTACAAGCATTAGAAAGTTTTACACAAGAGCAAATTGACAACATTGTTCATGAAATGGCATTAGCAGGTGTGGATCAACATATGCCACTTGCAAAGTTGGCTGTTGAAGAAACGGGTCGTGGTGTATACGAAGATAAATGCATTAAAAATATTTTTGCTACTGAATATATTTGGCATAGCATAAAGAAAGATAAAACAGTAGGGATTATTCACGAAGATCCTCATGAAGAAATAATAGAAATTGCGGAACCGGTCGGTGTAGTAGCTGGGGTAACGCCAGTAACGAATCCAACATCGACGACGATGTTTAAAGCATTAATCGCGATAAAAACGAGAAATCCAATTATTTTCGCATTTCATCCTTCCGCACAAAAATGTTCCATTGCAGCAGCGAAAACAGTATATGATGCAGCAGTGAAGGCGGGGGCGCCAAAACATTGTATTCAGTGGATTGAAAAACCTTCTGTTGAAGCAACGAAACAATTAATGAACCATGAAGGGGTTGCGCTTGTTTTGGCCACTGGAGGAGCAGGTATGGTGAAATCAGCTTATTCTACTGGAAAACCAGCGCTAGGTGTAGGTCCTGGTAATGTACCATGTTATATAGAGAAATCAGCGCATATAAAAAGAGCAGTTAATGATTTAATTTTATCAAAAACATTTGATAACGGCATGATTTGTGCATCAGAACAAGCAATCATTGTAGATAAGGAAATTTATGATGATGTGAAAACAGAAATGATTGCAAATCATTGTTACTTTGTAACAGAGGAAGAGAGAAGAAAATTAGAAAAGCTTGTTATTAATGAAAATACATGTGCAGTAAATAGTGATATTGTAGGGAAGCCAGCGCAGTATATTGCCGAATTAGTTGGAATTACTGTGCCTGAAAATACAAAAATGCTTGTAGCTGAAATACAAGGTATCGGAGCAGCGTATCCACTATCTCGTGAGAAACTGAGTCCAGTATTAGCTTGTGTAAAAGCAAATTCATTAGAAGAAGGATTTACATATTGCGAAGAAATGTTAAACCTCGGTGGTTTAGGACATTCAGCAGTCATCCATTCTGTAAATAAGGAAGTGCAAAAGCAATTTGGATTACGTATGAAAGCTTGCCGCCTTATTGTAAATGCTCCTTCATCACAAGGTGGAATCGGTGACATATATAATGGATTTATTCCATCACTTACGCTTGGCTGCGGATCGTATGGGAAAAACTCAGTATCTCAAAACGTAACAGCGACGCATTTATTAAATATAAAAAGGTTGGCAAATAGAAAAAAGAATATGCAGTGGTTCAAATTACCACCAAAAATTTATTTTGAAAAACATGCGACAGCATATTTAGCAAATATGCCTAACATTTCAAGAGCATTTATTGTAACGGATCCAGGAATGGTTGAGCATGGATATGTAGATACGGTCTCGCATTATTTACGTAAACATGCAAATGATGTGAAAGTGGAAGTTTTCTTTGAGGTTGAGCCAGATCCATCAGATGAAACTGTGTTTAAAGGTGCGGAAATGATGAGAAGTTTTCAGCCAGATGTAATTATCGCACTTGGTGGTGGTTCAGCGATGGATGCAGCGAAAGGCATGTGGCTTTTCTATGAGTATCCAGAAACAACATTCTATGGAATTAAACAGAAGTTTTTAGATATAAGAAAACGTACATGTAAATATCCGGAATTAGGGAGTAAAGCGCAGTTTGTTGCCATTCCAACAACATCAGGAACAGGATCAGAAGTGACACCATTCGCAGTTATTACAGATAAGAAAAATAATATAAAGTATCCACTTGCAGATTATGAATTAACGCCAGATGTAGCAATTGTTGATCCGCAATTTGTAATGACAGTACCACCACATGTAACAGCAGACACTGGGATGGACGTATTAACGCATGCAATTGAGGCGTATGTGTCTGTTCTAGCAAATGACTATACAGATGGGTTAGCATTAAAGGCCATTGATCTCGTATTTAAATATTTACCAAGAGCATTTAAAGATGGAAATGATGAAGAAGCACGAGAAAAAATGCATAATGCTTCTGCAATCGCAGGAATGGCATTTGCCAATGCTTTTCTAGGTATTAATCACAGTTTAGCACATAAAATTGGACCGGAATTCCACATTCCGCATGGGCGTGCGAATGCAATACTTATGCCGCACGTAGTTCGCTATAATGCTATTAAGCCAAGAAAACACGCATTGTTCCCAAAATATGAACACTTTGTAGCTGATGAACGCTATGCACATATTGCGAGAGTGCTCGGGCTTCCAGCAAGTTCGGCGGCAGAAGGTGTGGAATCACTCGTTCAAGCAATTATTGAACTTGGAAAAAATTTAAATATAAATATGAGTATTGCTGGACAAGGGGTTGCTAAAGATCAATTTGAAGAGGTTGTTGGATTATTAGCAGAAAGAGCTTTTGAAGATCAATGTACAACAGCTAATCCAAAACTCCCTCTCATTTCAGAGCTGAAAGAAATTTATATGGAAGCATATAAAGGTGAGTAATCGTTATGAAAGAGTCGCCATAAAGCGGCTCTTTTTCTTTTGGAAAACATCTCCCAGAATGGCTGTATTTACTTGTCTTTAAGTGTAATAAAATATGATACAGTGAAATGGAGGAGTGAGAATATAATGAAAGAATTACAAGAAAAAATAGAAGATTATACTCGGTTCGGACAAATTCTTCTCGCTGTAAGTACATTATTAATGGTTGGCTTATTGATTCCGAATGGAGCAAAAGAAACGTTACAACCTTTTGTTATGATGGGGAGCATCGTTATATTTTTAAGTTTATCTTTCTTTTTCTTTCAGCGTGTGAAAGTGATGCGAGACGAGTTAGAGGGAAACGAATGTGAATAATATAGATAAATAAAGCGTTACAAAAAGAAGGGATCTTTTGTAACGCTTTTTGTTTTTTCTAGAAAATGTATGCGGTTTATATTGACAATGATAATCCTTATCAATTAAAGTAGAATAGTAGTTAATGATTATCATTATCAGTTAGAGGTGAAAGAATGAAAAAATCTATTACGCTATTCACAGCGATTTTATCTATTTTTTTCTTATTAATAGGTTGCAGTGCAAAAGGAGACGAAAAAGCATCTGCAACAAAAACAGAAAAAGGAAAAGAGAAAATCGAAGTTACCGACCTGTCAGGAAGAAAGGTAACGTTCGATAAAGTACCAGAGACTTTTGCAACATTAAGTATGGGAGACATGAATATTATTCATGCTTTAGGCGGAAAAATAGTAGGTCGTCCGGATGCAAAAATAACTCTTCCAGAGGATATAAAGAAAGTTCAAGTAATTGGGAATGCGCATCAGCCAAATTTTGAGCAAATTGCTAGCTTAAAGCCAGATGTACTTATTGTTAACAATGGATTCCAAAAGAACATTCCAACGGTTGAAGGACAAGGAACGAAAGTAATGATTTCTTCTGCGAATTCTGTACAAGATATTCAAAAGAATATTGAAATATATGGAACGATTATGAAGAAAGAAGATAAAGCAAAAGAACTTAACCAAAAAATTAATGATCAAATGAAGACATATGAGAAAAAAAGCGATGTGAAAGCATTGCTAGTGTATGGAGCACCAGGTACTTATTTAGCAGCATTACCAACATCTTTATCAGGTGATATTTTAGAAAAAACAGGCGGGAAAAATATTGCAGCTGACTTTCCAGAAATGAAGGAATATCCGCAATATGCGCAGCTAAGCGTAGAACGCATTATTGAGGCGAATCCAGATGTGATTTATTTAATTACACATGGAGATCCAAATAGCGTTAAAAAAGCATTTGAAGGCGAAATGATGAAAAATGAGGCGTGGAAAAATTTAGATGCAGTAAAGCAAAATCGGGTCGTTATTTTGCCACCAGACTTATTTGGATCCAATCCTGGAACAAAGGTTACAGAAGCGATGGACTTTATGTATAAAAGTATACAAGATGTAAGGAAATGATAAGTATGGATAGTAGTGAAGTAGTAAGAGAAAAGGAACATCCTTTTGCGAAAAAAAGGTGGGTAATAGCAGTTACTTTAGTGGTATTAACGATTTTAGGTCTTTTTTATGGTCTTTTCGCAGGAAGCCTCTCCTTTTCTTTACGAGATATTCTAACAGGGATACAAGATGAAGGTTCGACGGTTCATCGAATTGTATGGGACCTTCGTATACCGAGAGTGCTCGTTGGATTTATAGTAGGAACATGTTTAGCAGCATCTGGTGCACTGCTGCAAGGGGTTATGAGAAATCCTCTTGCAGACCCTGGTATTATCGGAGTTTCATCTGGAGCAGGTCTTGTAGCAATTGTAATTATGATTTTATTTCCTCAGCATATGGCTTTCTTACCGCTCGGGGCGTTTTTAGGAGCTTTCATAACGGCGATGGTCATTTATGCTTTATCATGGCAAAAAGGGGCCCCTCCTTCAAGAATTGTCTTAGTAGGTGTATCAATCAATGCATTAATTGGTGCAGCGACGTCAGCGTTAATGTTATTACATAGTGATAAAGTACAATCCGTGTTACCGTGGTTAGCGGGCGGCATTGGTGGTGTAAGTTGGGCACATTTAAACATGATTATTTATTATGCAATATTCGCTATTATATTAGCCTTCTTTGGTATAAAGCATATTCGAGTATTAATGCTTGGAGATGAAATGGCGAAGTTATTAGGTCATAACGTGGAGAGAAGCCGGTTTTATTTAATAGTAGTAAGTACATTACTAGCTGGAATTGCAGTTAGTGTTTCTGGTCTTATTGGATTTGTCGGTCTTGTCGTACCACATATGTTACGTTTATTAGTTGGAAATGACTATAAATATTTACTGCCATTATCATGCCTTGGCGGGGGGATATTACTTGTTTTCGCGGATGCGATAGCTCGAAGTTGGTTCGATCCAATTGAATTGCCTGTTGGTATTCTATTATCCTTCTTAGGCGGTCCGTTCTTCTTATATTTGATTCATAGAGGAGGAAAACGAAGTGATTTCCGTTAACAAAGTGTTTTACGCACATTCTGAAAGATTTCAAATGCAAAATATGAATGTACATATTAAAGCTGGAGAGGTCGTTAGTTTAATTGGACCGAATGGATCGGGGAAATCTACTTTGCTTCGTTTAATGGCAAGACTACTTAAACAAAGCGAAGGAGATATTATTTTAGATGGAAAAAGTATTCATACGATGAAAAGTGCCGATGTAGCGAAGCAATTAGCGATGTTACCGCAAATGCATGATCATCAATTAGATTTAACGGTGAAAGAATTAATCGAATTTGGAAGAGGCCCTCATAAATCATGGAGAGGTCACTTAAATAAAGAAGATGAAGAAATTGTTGATTGGGCATTGTCTGTTACAAATCTTGAAGGGTATGAATATCGTCTTTTACAATCATTATCAGGAGGAGAAAGACAACGTGCCTGGATTGCAATGACGCTAGCACAACGTACAAATGTCTTGTTATTGGATGAGCCAACAACCTTTTTAGATATCGTGCATCAGTTGGAAGTAATGGAACTTGTGAAACGATTAAATGAGGAGTTTGGCATGACAATTATAATGGTTTTACATGATATTAACCAAGCGGCTCAATATAGTGATCGTTTACTCGTATTAAAGCGAGGGAAGCTTCAGTATGACGGTATACCAGAAGAAGTGTTATGTCATGAAATGTTTCAACGTGTGTTCGGCATCGAGGTAGATATTTTTCAAGGAAGCGACAAGCCATTTTTTACACCGAAACGAATTTCTAAAAGAGGAGGAGCAAGATGCGAACAGAAGAATGTATTACCACTGAGTTAGTAAGGGAATTTGTTATGGCAGCTCACGGAGATTTAGAAAAAGTACAAGAACTGTTGGCTGAATCGCCAAGCTTGCTTCATGCCTCTTACAATTGGGGAGGCTCAGATTGGGAAAGTGCGTTAGGAGCAGCGGCACATGTAGGTCGTAAAGATATTGCTCTTTATTTATTAGAAAAGGGCGCTCGAATGGATATTTTCGCGGCCGCTATGCTTGGTGAATTAGAAGTTGTACAAGCTATTTTAGTAGCACAACCAGAAGCATTACGTGCATCTGGTCCACATGGTATTTCCCTTCTTCAGCATGCACGAATGGGTGGAGAAAAAGCACAGCGTGTATTTGAGTACTTAACGGTGCTCTCTTAATAACCGCAAAGGTTCTTATGTGCGGTAAACTTTTCACTTTCATATAATTGAAAAGTTTACCGCCCGTTAGAACGGGATAAGTATCTAGTATAATTGAAAATCCTACACCCCCCTCAATTGTAGTTTTCTTTATGCTAGTTATGATATGGATGCAGTAGACAACATTTGTCTACTGTCTTTTTTAATTCTTTTGAGATTGAATATTCTGTATTTTGTTTTTAGTTCCTTTATAATAGATAGTAACATTTAGTATATATCCAAAACATGATCGTGTAGTTAAGTACAAATTCGTGGGAAGGAGTGCAGAAATGTTTCATACAGATCGTTTACAAATTCGCAAATATACAATGGATGATTTACAGTTCTACGCTTCACTATGGGGAAATGAGAAGGTAATGCGCTATATTGGAAATGGGACGTTAAAAACATATATGCAATGTAAAAAAAGTTTGGAGGAATGGGTGATTCCTAGTTATAAAAACGGTCTCGGTTTATTTGTATTAATTGAAAAGGAAACGGGAATACGAATTGGTCATGCAGGATTAGTAAAGCAGCAAATAGATGGAAAAGAGGAAATTGAAATTGGTTATTGGTTATTGCCTCAGTATTGGGGGAAAGGGTATGCGAAAGAAGCTGCGGCAGCATTTCGAGACTATGGCTTCCAAGCATTACGAATGAATAAGTTAATTTCTCTTATTAATCCAGACCACCCCGCCTCAATATTTGTTGCTAGAAAAACTGGGCTTAGTTATGAGAAGACAACTTCATTTCATGGGATGGATGTTCTCGTTTATTCCATTAAGCGAGTGGGGTGAAAAAAGGTAAATTGCATCTTTTGAAGAATGGTATATAAAAATAAAGGGGGGGATTACATGTACATTTATCATAATGGACTTATTATTCGTGAGGGAACGAATGGTGTACCTGCATATGCAATTAAAACCTTATTCGAAGATGCCGGTTGGAGCAATGATAATATCCCTTCTTGGCAAATTGAAAAATTTACGATAGCATTTGAAAATTCAACATGGGCATTCACAATATGGGATGAAGAAGAGATGGTTGCGATGGTTAGAGTCATTTCTGATGGAATCATGGTCGCGAACATAGTAAATTTAGTTGTGAAATATGAATATAGAGGGAAGGGATTAGGCAAGAAACTTGTCGCTCTTTGTTTGCAAAAGCTACCACATGGCGACTGGTTTGCACATACATCCGCGAGTAATTTTGATTTTTATAGAAGTTGTGGTTTTGAGGTGAGAGAGCTATCGAGAAATGGAACATGTGCGTATTATGGGTATCAAATAGCAAAAAAAGATGGGCATCGCTAAAGAGAAAAAGTAGCATGGAAAAAGGCTCGATATTTTAATAATATAAACTGAACTAAGACTCATTTTATGGTAAAATGAAAGAAAATTCTGTTTATTATTAGGGGGATAAAAATGAGCATAAAAATTGGGGATGTATTTAAATACGAAAGAAGATTTACTGAAGAAGAGGTTTTTGAATTTGCAAATATTACAGGAGATAAAGGTAGACATCATATGGAATATGATGAAAATGGACGTTTAATGGTTCATGGTTTATTGACTGCTAGCATTGGAACGAAAGTAGGCGAAGAATTACATTACATAGCAAGAGAATTAGTAAGTGAGTTTATTAGACCAGTTTTTACAGGAGATACGATCACTTGTGAATTAACTTTAACTAATATTGAACAGATGGAAGGATACAAAAAGGTTTCAATCGAGTCAGTTTATCGCAATCAAGACGAAAAAACCGTACTAGTTGGGACAAGCTATGGAGTTATAAGGGGATAAAAAAGAAGCCTGATTTGCAGGCTTCTTTTTTATTTAATAAACACGTTTTCGATTTTCTGCATGGCTAGAGATGAGTAATAATGCAGTTTCTTCCCCTATATTACGAACGATATGAGGAACACATGCATTCCAGGAGAAAGAATCACCTTCTTCTACAATTGCAATATCTTCTCCATGTTGAACTTCTAGTTTGCCGCGTAATACAAGGTGACATTCTTCCCCTTCATGTGCATTTGGTGTATTTTCTTTCGGAAATCCAGCAGGAATTTCTACGAGATTTAGGCGAAGGCCACCCTGCTCTGCAACATGCTCAATTCTCTGTTCATCTTTTCCGTATACACTGTATTTACGCTCTACCTTTTTGACAACTTTCAACCGATCTTTTTGTTCTAACAATAAGTAGGGAAGAGGAACATTTAAGAAATTGGAAATCGTTTCTAAAGTTGAGATAGAAGGTGATGTTTTATTATTTTCAACCTGACTCATAAATCCTTTAGAAAGACCTGTTCCCTCACAAATTTGTGCGATTGTTATGCCTCTACGTTGACGAATTTCACGTATTGCAGAACCAATATTCATAAAATCAAGCTCCTTTTTGTAAACAACTATTTGTATCATAGCAAAAAAAATATATTTTTTCCCAGTGAAAATGAATTGACGAATAAAAAAAATTAGTGTATGTTTTGTAATGTAAATAAAAGTTTTGTATAAGAAAACTATAAAGGAGAGAAAGAAATGAATCAACATATTGGTAACTTAATTATTCGTATCGTGTTAGGGGTAACGTTCTTTATGCACGGTTTAACAAAATTCCAATCAGGAATTGACAATATTGCAGGGTGGTTCACAAGCATTGGTTTACCAGGAGGACTGGCATACGGTGTAGCAACAGTAGAATTAGTTGGTGGTATATTGTTAATTCTAGGTTTAGGTGTAAGATATATTGGATTATTATTTGCACTTGTTATGGTTGGAGCAATTGTAAAAGTAAAATGGTCAGCTGGTTTATTAGGAGATGGAAAGAATCCTGGCTTCGAATTAGAACTTGCATTATTAGCAATGGGTGCGTACTTATTTGTTGCGAAAGCGGATGGTTTTGTGGATAATTTCTTAAAAGAGAAAATGTCAAAGAAGAACTAATTTAAATGGGGGGCTAACAAGATGAGTTTTCAACTTCATCCCGATACAACACTTGATGTTGTTCATTTATATGTATCAAATATAAAGAAATCACTAGAGTTTTATACAGAAGTACTAAGTATGAAAGTACTAAAAGAAGATGAAATGGTCGTTACATTTGGGAATGAAAATAACGAACCACTCCTTATCATTGAAGAAAAGAAAGAAGCCTTACCAAAGCAAAGAGGGAGAACGGGGTTATATCATTATGCAATTTTATTACCAAGCAGACAGGATTTAGCGAATGTCCTTCGTCATCTTGTAGAAATGGTATATCCACTGCACGGCGGAGCCGACCATTACTTTAGTGAGGCCCTTTATTTAGCTGATCCAGATGGAAACGGGATTGAAATTTATCATGATCGCCAAAAAGAAGTTTGGCGTAATGAGAATGGAGAACTACCATTTGTTAGTAACCCGTTAGCTGGTGAAGAATTATTACAGCAAGGAAGTGTATGGAATGGTTTCCCAGCTGGTACTGTGATGGGGCATGTTCATTTCCACGTAGCTGATTTAGAAGAAGCGAAACGTTTCTATGTGGATGGTCTTGGTTTTGAAGTAACAATCCCAGCTCGCAATGGTGCGTTGTTCGTATCAGCAGGCGGCTATCATCACCATATCGGTTTAAATACGTGGCAAGGTGAAGGGATACCACCGCAAATGCCAAATTCTGTCGGATTGAAATGTTTTACAATTGTACTAGCGGATGAAAAACAAAAAGAGCAAGTATGTGAAAGCTTAAAAAATATTGGTAAGATTGCTACGTACAAGGATGGAATATTACAGGTCGAGGATCCATTTGGACATAGTATTCATTTCAAAATAAAAGGAGAAGCCTAATAAAGGCTTCTCTTTTTTTACTTTCTTATAATCGCTTTTTCATTTTGGAAAAATAGTTCATCAAATTGTTTGGCAAGCTCAAAATCGAGTTTCGTTAAACCTTTTGCATTCCATGATGACAAAGTAATAATGACTGCTTTATATTGGATAAGGATAAAGGGATGGTGATTATGTTCTTCTGATAGTTTGGCGGCTTCAGAGACAAATTCGACTCCTTTTAAGTAGTCGGAAAACATATATTTTCGTTCAATCCATTTCTCATCTTTTCTCATCCATTTATTTACCTTCAATAATTCCTCTTGAACTTCTTCCTCAGTTAATCGTAGCATCATTTTTCACATCCTTTATATGTAGTAGTGCAAGACCATTGTTAATAAGACGTGCTACAGATTCATCAGTTGTAAAAGTGGAAAGTTGTTGTAATAATGCTGCGGATGTTTCATGCCCTTTGTTATGCTCTAAAAGTAATTCTAATATTTCAAGGCGAAGGAGCCATTCTTTTGCATAAAATTTATTTAATACTTCTTGAATTGCTACTAGCTGTTCGATATGAGCTTCGTGTAAAATACTTTCATTTCGAATATCACGAACCGTTTGATACATACGATCTAGCTCAGTTAATGTAAGAGGTGCTGGATTTGTTTCTAGTTCTTCTTCAGCTGGGAAGAACGATGCCGCATCTGCCGCTCCTGGGAATACAGAAGTGATTTTTGAACCAACAGCCATATCAAAAGCACCCCATGAAGCATCAAATAATAAACGGTCTTTATAAGTAACGGTGCAATCGATAAAGGAGATAAGAATGATCTTTTTATCATTTTTTTCAATTGCTGTTACCGTTCCATTTACATGGATGCCACTTGCAAAAGTAAAGGATGCTTTATTTCCAGTTGTAATTCCTAATGATTGTAATTGTTCATCTGTACAGTTTTCTAATGCAATATTTTCAGTAAGTAATCCAATTGGTGTTCCAAATCCGTCACTGTGTACAGCGGTAGAATGATCCACTAGTTGTTTATTATGAATGGATAATGCAGTTGGTGAATTTGTACGCATGTAAATGACTTCACCTGCATCGTTTTCAATTGTTTCATTAAATGTACCTGTAATTTGTAGTCCGCTATTTAGCTCAGCAGTTGCATAGTTTTCAGAGCGAATCGCTTTTTCTAAACCTTCTTTACCACCTGTTTTAAAGGCCATCGTTTCAGAGAACTTCTCAAGTGCTTCAGTCAACTCTTCAAAGGAGTCACAAACAAATAGTTGAGGTTGCATTTTTGTTACGTCATAAGTTGTTCCTGTACAAGCTTCAATGGAAAAAGGAACTTTTTCTACAGCGCCTGTTAAGCAATGTTTACTTTCACCAACAGAAGAAAGGAGGCCAGCACCGTAGATTTTTGGAGCATCTATATTTCCAATTAACCCGTATTCTACTGTCCACCAGAAAAGGCGTGAAATTTGCTCCGCTTCTGATAAGCCAGAAACTAATTTTTGTTTTTCGATTACCATATTTTCAGCAGCTTCAACTTCTTCAGGAGTAGAAGTAGGGCTTTCTTTTACAATCGTTAATGTACGAACGGCTTCAAATGCGTCATGCTCTTCTTTTGTAGAGAAAGCTTTTGCCCCAATTTGTCCAAAGCGTTTTACATATTGTGCATATGTAGGATCAAGTAGAATTGGTGCGTGTCCTGCAGCTTCATGAACGATATCAGGAGCCGGTGTATACTCGATATTTTCTATTTTGCGAATATCTGTTGCAATTGGTAATAATCCGTGCCCTTGAAAATCAAAGAATGCTACGCCCGGAATAAGCCCATCAATCGTTACAGCGCCCCAGCCACTTGGTGCTAAACATTCATTCATTTCTTCTACCTTTGGAATCGCATCTATATTAATACCAGATGATTGCAGTCCATTCACATAGGATGGGTGAGCAACGTCTTTTAAGAAGCTATGATTTTGTCTCATAATGTAACGCCAAACAGCATGATTCACCGGTGTGTATTGATCGTAATGTTGCGTGGATACGAATGGTTTTAAATGTGATGGAATTTTTGTTTTCTTTGTCATTTAGACATCCTCCTTTTTTTCTATAAAATTGAATATCTGATTTGTATAGCTCGTACTAACCCCTTTTAAAATTGTAAGCGCTTATAATTTTATCATAAAATTCTGAATTATATAATATTTGTTTGCGTGAGAAATAGAAAAAGCCCCTATCGGAACATCCGGTAGGGGCGGAAGAATCGGGGTAATACCTTATTTCACTTCTAAATCAACATTTAACTTAGATGTATTTCCAGCTGCATCAGTTGCTACAATATGAATTGTATTCTTTCCTTCTTGTAATTGACTACGATCGAAATAAATGCTGTAATTTTTTTCCCAAGGATTTAAGAATGCACTTTCCCATACACCATTTCCGTTAATTTCATATTGCATTCTCACTGGAATACCAGGTGCTACCCAACCAGATTCTGTCATCCAATCTAGTAGGATATCCTCCACTTTTCCTGTAATTACAAGGTTTTCTTGGTCAACTTCGTATGTTAATTTAGGCGCAGTTCTATCAACAAATACAGCAGCTGTTTGTTTTGTTTCCCCACCAGAATTAGAAGCAACTGCTTCAATTTGGTATAGACCGTCAGCTAACGGAGTACCATCTGCTTTTGTACCATTCCATTTGAAAGGTTTGTATCCAGCTGTTTCATTTTTAGCTTGATGGATAATCCCTTGGTATGTTACACGTTCTTTTGTAACTAAATTTGCATGCAATGTTACATCATCCACAGGTGCAACTAAATAGTAGTTGATGAGATTATCGTCTAATATTTGGTCACCATTTGGACTAAACGTAGAATTAATAATTTCGAGTCCATCTATACGTTTGTAATCTTTAGGATCGATACTAAATGTAAATGGAATGCGAGTTTCTTCCTTCTTACCTTGTTCTTTTACATACACATTCCCAGTATATACACCTTGGGGCAATGAGCTATCGACAGTGATAGTAAATGGTTTTTCGGTACTACTATTCGGCTGTATGCTAATCGATGAAGGTACAGAAGTTTTTACTTTTGTTTTTGTATTTGCATCTAGCAATTCCACACGAGTTGAAAAACTTTTCTTTTTACTAGATAGATTTTGTAATGTAATATTTTGCGTCAGTTTTACTTTGCCACTATTTGGCTTAATAAGACCGAAGCTGACATTGTTAGGGTTGACTAATACATCTGTTTGAGCTGCTTTCGGGATGTTAATTAGACCAGATCCTTGCGTCATAACAGGATATGTATTTTCATTCACATCTTTTAAAGTTTTTGCGGTATTGGCAAGGGATGCTTTTAATTGCTCTGTCGTCCAATCAGGGTGCATTTGACGCAAGAGTGCAACCGCTCCAGCTACTTGAGGCGCAGCCATACTTGTCCCATTATGAGATTCATAGCCGCCTCTCGGTACGGTACTTGTAATTTGTACGCCAGGTGCAACGATATCTGGTTTTATAAGCCAACTTCCTTGTGAAGGTCCTCTGGAACTAAAGTTACCAATTAATTCAGTTGGAGCTGGTTGTCCAATTTTTATATTTTTCTTACGCTTTGTAATTAAGTTTTTTAACTCTTCGCCATTTGCATTTGATAATTGCATAACTGGAAGAGCTAGATTTTCTCGTGCAAAGTATTCAGGCATAATATTGATTTCTTTTTCATTAGAAATTAATAGTACACCAAGTGCACCAGCTTGCTTCGCTTGTTCTGCTTTTACTAGCGTACTAGAAGTTCCTTGTAGGACAAGGGCGAATTTTCCTTTTACATCTTGTTTTGCGTAATCACTTGGCGAACCATATCCAACATATACAAGAGGCGAATCATTTCCTATTGGGAAATCAGATTTTGATAATGGTAACCCTTGATATGTTTTGCTAGAACCGGCTACTTGGAATGTTGGGAATGGGATAGAAACAGTAGATGCTCCAACTGATATAACACTACTTGCATTACCAGGTGCATCAACAGACCAAGGGTGTGGTCCATCATTTCCATTTGAAACAACTGCAGTAACTCCAAGCTTTGCCGCACGCTCAAGCGTTAATGTTACAGGCTGATCAGGTGTATTTAAACTTTGTCCAAGAGATAAATTTAAAACGTCAGCACCGTCTTGGATTGCTCGTTCAATACCTTGAATAATATCTTCTGTTGTACCAGTCCCACCATCATTCATTACGCGGTAAGCTAGAATAGAAGCATTTGGAGCAACGCCTTTAATTTTTCCGTTACCAGCAATAATTCCAGCTACATGAGTACCATGTACGTTACCATCCATCGGATCGTTATCTTCATCGACTGTGTCATATCCACCGATATAATTTGCTTTTAAGTCAGGATGCGTATAGTCTACGCCAGAATCGATAATCGCTACTTTCATTCCTTTTCCATCAAGTGGTTTGCCAGATGGATCTTTAAAATTCCACGCTTCAGGCGCACCGATTGTCGGTCCACCGATATTTGGTGCTTCTTCGTTAGTAGCACTTTTTGATGTTTCATGTAGTTTATATGTTAAGTTCGGATAGACTGCTTTTACTTCAGGTAAAGAAGCGAGAGCGGTAATTTGATCTCCAGGAACTGAAATAGAGAATCCAGAAAATAACGTATTATAAACTTCTTTAATTTTTGCACCAGGTGCTTTTTCTTTTATTTTCTTAGTCGTATCTTCTTGTGCTTTTTTTAGCTCAGCATGATAAGACTGCGCGTTACTATTTTGTAAATCTGGAGCATGCTGAATATTACCTTGTGCTGCGAGAGGTGCATGTTGCAATTCTACAATGACTGAAATTTCTTTTGCTGTTTTTGTTTCAACACTTTGAGCAATTTTATTTTCGCCCCACTGCTCAATTGTTGTTTTCAGTTGTGGACTAAATTGCTTCTCCTTTTGCAGTGATTCAGCATGAGCGCTTAAAGCTCCAAAACTTGAAAAGACGAGCGCCATACTTAATAGTGTAGATGTAGTTTTTTTCATTGAAACTCCCCCTAATAAAAAAGTGCTAATATTCCGAAAAATTATCTTACAAACTTATTTCAAATTACATAATTGGATGTTAGCTAAACTATATTTTCGACATAATTCATACCAATCCTCTTTGAATTAAAAATTTCTTGGGAAATTTTTTCTGATTATGTCGAATAGGTATTTTTTACATATTGTAGGTGGACATTGAGGAATGCTATGAGGGAAATGGAGGGGTGTTATGGAACGGTTCATAGTAAGCGTTGGTACAATGTTAGTCGTATTTTTATGTTCAACCATTAATAGTAGCGCAGAAAATAATGAAGCGAAAATTGCTTTTATTCGTCATCATGACCTCTGGATTAAAGTTGATGGAAAAGAAAAACAACTTACAAAAGGAGAGTATATAACAGGGCCAAAGTGGTCTCATGATGGAGAGTGGCTGGCATATGTAAAAGGAAAGAAACAAGGTAGTCTTGAGTTATATCGGCTGAAAGATGGAAAGAAAGTTACGCCGTTTCACTCAGAAGCATCGAATTATCAATGGTCACCAACAGAAAATATAATTGCATTTATATTTACAGGTACATTACATACATTTGATGTAGAAAAAAAGAATACAGATTTTGAAAATGTATCGGCAGGTGTAGGAGATTATGCATGGTATCCTGATGGAAAGAAGTTTTTTGTATCCTCTGAAGCACACTTACTTCCAACAGGATGGACAGGAGCACAGCTATATGAAGTGCAAAAAGATGCCCATATGAACCCTCATAAAATGAAACATTTGTATGCATTGCCAAATGAACATGATGATTTCCTAGCGCTAGTTGCAAGTGGCTTTAAGTGGTCACCAGATCGAAAGTGGATTTCATTTTTAGCAGTACCGACAGCTTCATGGTCAGCTGATAGTAATACGCTTTGCTTAGTTCGAGCAGATGGCAGCCGGTTTGAAAAGATAGATCAAATGTTATTAAACACACAATGGTTCAAATGGGCGCCGGGCAAGAATATATTAGCTTATATTGAAGGAAGCGGGAGAGTTGCATTAGAAAATAAACATTTAAAAGTAAAAGAACTGCCGGCACTTCAGCAGAACACTTTTACGCCGAAAGGATATGTCGATTGGGATTTTGCGTGGAAAAATGATAAAGTAATTATCGTTTCACGCGCGAAAGAGGCAGGGATAGAAACACCGATAGAAAAAAGGCCCCTGCCATCTTTATACGAAATCGATAGTACAAGCGATAAACAATATCAAATCACAAAGCCACCTCATAAGCAAGGCGACTATCATCCGATCTTTATGAAGAAGAACAATCAATTGATATGGATACGTTCAGACCGTAAGAAAGCAGATGTATGGCTTGCTCATAGAGATGGAAAGCATGAAATGAAGTGGATTGAAAATATAGATGTACCAGAGTGGTATTATGAGAAATGGAATTGGGGAAATGTTATCTCGGTAAAAGAAGAATAAAAAATGTGCCTAAAAGATAATTTTAGGCACATTTTTTTATCCTTTTCGGCAAGAAGACTCCATCTGATTTGTGTTACGGGTGAAACCCAACAATTCAGATGGAGATGAATTGCTATCAGAAGGTAGGCCGAACTCTGTTGTTTCGCTCATAATAATGTTTGAGGGCGAATGTTTGTTTCTTTTTTTCTTACGATATCATGTAGATAAAGAGGGAATAGATTGTAAGACAACGAAATTAGATAGTGATAATGATTATCATTATGCTACTTGAGTCAAAAGGAATTACGATGAAGAACATGTTCGCATGTTGTTCCATTTCGTTCCAAATATTGATTTGTCAAAAGTAATGAACTCTCTAAGAAAGGTGGTGAAAACAATGGCTAGAAAGAAAGCAGTGAAAGTATTACGGAAACAAAAGAAAAGAGAAAACATGCAACGATTCACGCAGAAACAGAATATCGGACGAGCTTGCCTGACTGCAAAAGAATTTCGTTTAATTCAGCGCATGTCATATAGCGCCAAAGCGTTGCGAAATGTTGGCTTGTACACGATGAAACAAAGTTACTTGAACAATAACAGGATAGCTACTGTAAAAGAAGTGGATACTGCCATGCAAGCTGATACGAATTATTGGGGCGTTCAATCAAACTCTGTTCAAGCGATTCGCAGAGCCTTATTTACAGAAGTGAAGAGCTTTTTTAAGGCATTGGAACAGTGGAAGAATAATCCCGAGAAGTTCACAGGTCGTCCGAAGTTTCCAAATTATTCTCGTTCCACAGACAAACGAATTATTGAAATCTATCAAGTTCCAAAAGTGGATGAGAACGGGTATTGGATGGTTCCGATGAATGTGGCATTCAGGAAAAAATTCGGTTCCATTCAAATACGTATGCCGAAAAACTTAAGACATAAAAACATCTCCTACATTGAGATTGTACCGAAGCAAAAAGGTCGGTTCTTTGAGGTGCATTACACATATGAAATGCACGTTTCTCAAATGAAGAAACCATCCACGACTACGAGTAACGCTTTGAGTTACGATTTAGGTGTAGACAGATTAGTAAGTTGCGTGACAAATACAGGTGATGCCTTCTTAATTGATGGAAAAAAATTAAAATCTATAAATCAATACTTCAACAAAACGATACGTAATCTAGGGCAGAAAAATATGGAGAATGGAATTTCAAAACGTGTTGTAACGAATAGAATGGCTGCACTTTGGCATAAACGAGAAAGACAAATAAACGGTTACATTGCACAAACGGTAGGCCTATTGTTCAAAAAAGTGAAAGAATTCGATATAGATACGATTGTTATAGGGTATAACGCTGGTTGGGAACAAAAATCTCATAGGGGGAAAAAGAATAATCAAAAGTTTGTTCAAATCCCATTTCAAAAATTGATTGCTGCGATTGAGAATAAATGTGTAAAAGAAGGCATCCGATTTTTCAAACAAGAAGAAAGCTATACTTCAAAAGCTAGTTTTCTTGATAAGGATCCGGTTCCAGTTTGGTCTAAGGATGATAGGACGCAGTATCGCTTTAGCGGCAAACGAATTACTCGTGGCCTGTACCAAAGTAAAGCAGGAAAATGTATCCATGCTGATATTAATGGTGCGTTGAATACATTGAAAAAATCAAAAATTGTAGAACTGGATGAAAATCTGAAAGTGAAAACGCCGATTCTATTAGAAGTGCAAAAACGTAAGGCTGTTACTTCACGCATAGCTTAGTGGGTGCGTCAACCATCCATGTGTACGCGACTTGTCGGGGCTTGTAGCACACGCCGGATTCATCTGAGTGGTGGCTTCTTCCAAAAGGGAGAACTGCTCTTTTTCGAAAGGGTGGTGCAAGTGGGAAAACAATCGTTCGTTGTCAGTACCAACCAAAAACAGACTTGGGGTGTTACCATAAGGTAGCATGAATGCTAAAGCGTCAAACTGTCTAGCGATAGACGAAAAGACCTAGTGTTCGAACTCAAGCCCCCACTGAAAGGCTTTATCTCAGTGGGGGTAGTTGACTGTTATTTATGCGTTTTATTTGGCTTTTTTTTCGCTGGGTTTCCGTTTCCTTGGCGCTTTCTATTTTGTTCATCTTTTGCTTGTTTTTCATGCAGTGTATCTAAAAAATCATTCGAGTTACTCATTTTTATATCGCTCCTTTCATTTCGTCCTAATTACTATAACCATTTAGGAGAATAATCATGAGATAAAAGTTAAGCACTTAGTTTTCTTCGATAGTATACGTAAAATATGCCATACGTAATAAATAGCATAAATAAGATTTGTAGCTCTACATTTTCTTTTAAAATAGTTGCGACAGAAGGTGGTAAGTAAGGTGACGCATTGCTCGTTTCTACACCTAACCATTTGTTTAAGAGGTTAATGGTACAAAACATAAAAACACCAGACCAGCTTGCAATAATTGCTTTCTGCTTAATTTTGGCTTCCCGTTCATCATCTGTAATCCAAGGATTAGCAGTTTTATCACTACTCAAAAATCCGTTTATATATCCCCATATGATCGTTCCAATTAAGATGGTTATCCATTTCATATTTATGATTCCCCTCTCTCTTGTAAAAAGTGTTTTACATATAGAATTGTAATGTTTTCCAATTAGTTGTGTCAAATCTTTTTTACATATCGTTTTTTTATATAGCAGGAATAATGGATGAGATAGGGAAGAAATTATGTTGAAGGATTTCATAGAGAGAGGAGGATGGGTATGAAACTCGTCTTTGTTCGGCACGGTAAAGGAGAACATACAAAGGACTTGCCATCAAGTTTACAAGTGTTGCATCCCCCATTAACGGATGAGGGAAGGAATCAGGCTAAATTACTTCAACGTGATGTACCATTGCAAGAAACGGATATATTAATTGCTAGTCCTACACTTAGAACTTTACAAACGGCGACAATATGGAGTGAGAAGGTAGCTTGTCAAAAAATCGTCCATCCATACGTATCCCCGCGTATTTTTCCTTATCGAGAAGGAGCGAAAACATTACCATGTGATCACATAGTAGATCAGGGAATAATAAAAAATTTATTTCCACATTTTTCGATAGAGAAAAACACAAATCAGCAGTTATGGACGGAAGGTATAAATACTATTTCAGAGCATAGCTTTCAGCAAATAGTAGATGAATTTCTTCTTTGGTGTTATGAGCTGGGTACGGAAAGAATTTGTATTGTATCTCACGACGGGACAATTACTGCGTATAGGCAATATTTGCAGAAAGTCGTGTTAACTAGATATGATTTTTTGCAAGAAACGGGTATATATGAAATGAATCTATCCCTTAAAAGTTTGATTGATGAGATCTAATTATAGGATGGAGGGTGTATATTGAATGTTGCACTAGTAGTTGGTTTTAATTCTGATTTAGAGGCGCAATCAATCCGAGCCTCTCTTGAATATTTTGGAGCAAGAGTTATAACATATTGGATTGGTAGACCGAAAGATTTCATGGAAGTTATTTCCGGGGAGAATTTATTTAATGATATCAATTATATTATTTTTTGCTTTCATGGTGAGGAAGGAAAGTTTGTCATGGAGGAGTTAGATGAAGATATATATGAACAAGATGAACCGAGAGGATACTTTGGTGCAGCAGAAATTTATAAATATGCAAAATTGCATAATACAAATATTGTAAATAGCGGGTGTACGTTAGGGGAGCAAAAACTAGCAGAATCTTTTTTGCGTAGTGGGGCGAAATCGTATATTGGACCGATAGATTATGTAGATGGGAATGCAGCACTTATGTTTACAATACGCTTATTTTATGGGCTTATTAGCCATGAAAAAACGTTAGAAGATGCTTTTCAAGAGGCGAAATTAATCGATGAGGAGACATGTACATTTCAATTCTATAAATAGGAAAAACACGTTTATTCTATATTCGAATAAACGTGTTTCACATTTAACTCACATTTTTTTTACATTTTCTTCAATGAAAACCATTATCACTTATGGTATGATATGTTCAAGTTTTTACGGATAATAGAAGTTACTATATAAACGTTAGTTTTTGATGTTTCATACACATGTCATGAATTATTCATAATTAACGTTTGTAAAATAAGTAACTAATGTTATTATGTTAACTGTAACTAACTTAATTACAACTTTAGGAGGAAGATATGGTTATTCAATTTTTAAGAGAAAACAAAGCAGTTTCTTTTGTGTTAGCAGTAATTCGAGTGTATCTTGGTTACACATGGTTAATGGCTGGAATCGGTAAACTACAAGGAAAAGGATTCGATGCAACTGGTTATTTACAAGGTGCAATTGAAAAATCTAAAGGAGCACAACCGGCTGTTCAATCTTGGTGGGCATCATTTTTACAAGATTTCGCAATTCCAAACGTTGATCTATTTAATACACTTGTAACGTGGGGAGAAATTTTAGTTGGAATTGGTTTAATTGTAGGCTGTTTAACAAAAACAGCGGTCTTTTTCGGTCTTGTAATGAACTTTTCCTATATGTTTAGTGGGTCAATTGGTGTGAATCCTGAAATGGTTATTCTATCAATGTTCGTTCTAGTTTCTGGTATGAATGCTGGTAAATTTGGAATAGATGGTTTCATTATTCCAAAAGTATTAGGTTCAAAAACTCAAAAACGCCAAAAGCAAGCTGCTTAATATATGAAAGCGGGTATCTCAAAATGAGATACCCGCTTATGTTATTTTTCAACTTTTATTGGATTGTTCTTAAAGAATTCTTTTACATAGCCTACAAATTCTTGTGGTTCTTGACGAAATGGTGCATGATAACCTTTTTCGATAATATGGAAAGTACTATTTCTTAAGAATTGATGATATGTTTCTCCTTCTTTCCAAGAAACGCTACTATCATTTCTTCCCCATATAATTAAGGTTGGTTGATTCAATTCATTTGCATTGATTTGAAGACGTCTAGGCCATAATTTCATTTTATTGTAATGCTCTTCATCATTACGTTTAAATTTCACTTTGCTCTCATCATAATCTGCAATAGAAGAAACGGTATTTAAATCAGTCGACAACTGTGGTTTTGGTGAACCTTGTTTATTAACGAGTGTATGCGGACCGCCTGTAGCATCAGTTAAAATAAGGTGAGTAACGGCTTCGGGATATAAATACGTTAAATTAAGGGAAATTTCTCCACCCATTGAGTGTCCCAGTATTGCGAATGAATCATAACCTAGTTTTTTCATTAATTTATAATACAAATTTGCATGAGTAGGGAAAGAATAATGAAAATCCATCGGCTTAGATGAGCGTCCGAATCCTAAAGCATCTACAGAAATAATTGTATGATCTTTTGCTAGGTCTGAGTAAATCTTTTGAAAACCATTTGACGATCCTCCAAATCCATGGATCATAAGTAAAGGTGGTTTTTCATTACCAATCTTTTTAAAGTAAATGGTTTGACCATCTATTTCTACCATTTTTTCCTCGGTAGCTAGTTTCGCTGTAATTGTATTTTTCACTTGTTTTACTTGTTCTACTGGCTTTTCTGCTGCACTACATCCTACTAATAGTGTAAGAGTAAGACAACTTACCATAAAATAGCTAAATCGCCTCAATGAGGTGTCTCCTTTCTAACATAACGCTGTATCTATCATAGCAAATAGCATATTACGATTTCCAGGAAGTTGGCTACCATTTTTTATCATAAGAGGTGAAAGGAGCGTTTCTTGGAAATTTTCTGTTTGAAGAAATTTACGAAATGAAAATTGTGAATGGGGGACATCAATTCTTACTGTGCCACTCCAACCTTCACAGATTTTCTTGAATAATTGAATAGCATCCTTCTCTTGCTTTGCGATAAGTGGATTGACGCATAATATACTATCTTTTTGTATACATAAGGAAAAAGCTTCTATACAATTATTTCTCTCAATTTTAAAAGAGTGGCTAGTTCTTGGTAATAGCGATGAATAAAGGAAAGAACGGTTAGTACCAGTTGTAATTTGATCGAGAGAAATAAGTGATACAAGATCTTGTTCTTTCACTTGTTGCGTATGAGTAATATGTGTTTTAGTAGTTTGTTTCTCAAAACGATGAATCGTCGTTACTGTTTGAAATCCGCAAGATGTATAAAGAGGCTCGCCAGCTTTTGTTGCAATAAGTGCAATTGGTTGTTTTGGATGAGTGTGTGCTAAGCAATGATTCAGCAAAGTGCGCCCGATGCCCTGCCCTTGAAAATTAGGATGGACGATTAACATGCCAATAGTAGAAAAACTATCTTTAAAAGGAAATACCCCTCCAGCTGCAATCAGTTTATTTTCATGCATATAACCGATAAGTGTGCCAAGAGAAAGATACATTTCGAATTGTTTCTTCATAAATGCTTTATCTTGTAACCATCCAATAGCTTTACAAAGATCGAGTAAATCAAAAATAGAAGATTCATCTAGCTTTATTATTTCCATACATGTTCACCACATTTCTAATAATTTTCATAAAAGTAGATTGAAAATGTTAAATAAGAGATTTACGTTAGATGAAATCCAACTTGTTTATATTTTAATTGTAAAGGGGAAGATGGTTGGTATGAACAGACAAAGTTATACAAATTATAACTGATATTTACATAAGTTAACAAAAAATTTACATATAACTAATTTTCTCTTAATAGTCTTCTATTAAATTTGATAGTGGGAAATGAATAACCTAATTAGGGGGACAAGACAGTGAAAAAGTTTGTGAAAAAAGCATGGCCATTTGCAGTTGTGGCGTCGTTAGCAGTTACTTCAGTGGCAACATGGAATTTTACACGTTCTAGTGAAGTAAATGCAGATGAGAGCGGAAGCAATGCAAAGATTAAAAATGTTATTGTGTTAATTGGAGATGGTATGGGCCCTTCATACATGACGGCTCATCGTTATATGAAAGATAATCCAAAAACATTCGAGATGGAATCTACAGAGTTTGATAAGCATCTTGTAGGAACACAAAAGACATATCCGGAAGATGAACATGAAAATATCACAGACTCTGCATCAGCGGCAACAGCTATGTCAGCAGGAATTAAAACATATAATGCGGCAATTGCAGTTGATAATGATAAAGCAGAAGTGAAAACTGTTCTTGAACAAGCGAAAGAAAAAGGGAAATCAACGGGACTCGTTGCTACTTCTGAAATTACACATGCAACACCAGCTGCTTTCGGTGCGCATGACATTAGTCGTAAAAATATGGACGCAATTGCAAATGATTATTTTGATGAAAAAATTAAAGGGAAGCATAAAGTAGACGTTATGCTTGGCGGCGGAGTAAATAACTTTGTTAGAAAAGATCGCAATCTTACAGAAGAATTTAAGAAATCTGGTTATAGCTATGTAACGGATCGCAATCAATTGTTAAATGATAAAAACGATCAAATTCTAGGTTTATTCGCACCAGGCGGTTTAGATAAAATGATTGACCGTACTGATAAAACACCTTCATTAGAAGAAATGACAAATGCAGCAATTGAGCGTTTGAACAAAAATAAAAATGGTTTCTTCTTAATGGTTGAAGGAAGTCAAATCGACTGGGCTGGACACGATAATGATATTGTTGGTGCAATGAGTGAAATGGAAGACTTTGAAAAAGCATTTAAAGCAGCGATTGAGTTTGCGAAAAAAGATAAAAATACGTTAGTCGTTGCAACGGCAGACCACGCTACTGGTGGATTATCTTTAGGTGCGAATGGTGAGTATAACTTTAAAGTAGATCCAATTAAAGCTGCAAAACGCACACCAGACTTCATGGCAAACGAGATTGCAAAAGGTGCAAATGTAGAAGAAACATTGAAAAAATATATTGATTTACAATTAACACCAGAAGAAATTAAAGCGGTAAATGATATTGCTCCTTCAAAAGATGTAACAAAGATTGATAACGCGATTGAGGATATTTTCAATAAGCGTTCAGTTACAGGCTGGACAACAGGTGGACATACAGGGGAAGATGTAAACGTATATGCATTTGGCCCAGGTAAATACTTGTTCTCTGGCGTTCAAGAGAATACAAATATCGCTAAACGTGTCTTTGATATTGTTGGCGGCGGTGATCCGAATAAAGGAAGACGCTAATTATAAATGAAAGTGAGGCGAAATGCCTCACTTTTCTTTTTAGGAGATGGTAAGATGAGGGCTTTTTTCATGGGAATAGGATCCCTTCTAATAGGTGTATTATTGCTAGTTGGATGCCAATCCAAGGAGGGTCATATAGAACAAAAATCTACTACTACAAAAACTGAGGAAAAGGTACAAATAACGAAAGAAGAAGAAAAATTGATTCAAGATGTTATGGAGAAATTTGTACTGACGACAAATGAAAAAAATCTTGCTGAACATATGGAGTTATTTTCAAAAAAGATGCCTAGTGCTGAGGATTTAAAAACACAAAAAGAAGCAGCTTTTCAAAAAGGAAATAAGAAAATTGAATTGGAACATATAGATATGAAAGCTAGTAAAGCAGGGTATGTTGTTGTGGAAACAAAGGAAAAGGAAATAGATGGAGAGGTCACTCTTCAGAAGAAAGTACAGTATGCGCTTGGAAAAGAAGAGGGTGGCTGGAAAATTGAAGAAGTTCGCACGATAGGGAAGAAATAAAGTGAAACTTTAATTAGGAATTTTTACTGCCTGTAAATAGTGAAATAAAAAAGGTTCTCATTGGCGAGAACCTTTTTTTATAGTGGTAACATAATTTGATTTGAACATGCTTCGATATCATCAATATCTTGGCGAATGGTTGCCATTTTATTATCAAGATCTTCAGCCTTCATTGCCGCGTCATGAAGTTCATCTTTTAAATACTCAGGTATTTTCCCTTCATACTTATAGTAAAGTTTATGTTCTAAACTTGCCCAGAAGTCCATTGCGAGCGTACGTAACTGAATTTCTGCAAAGACTTCTTTTGTACCAGAATTCAGTGATAAAGGATATTTAATAATCATGTGTAAACTTTTATAGCCATTTCCCTTTGGATTGGCGATATAATCTTTTACCTCTATGATTTCCATATCTTCACGCTTTTGAATGACTTCTTTCAAATGATAGATATCTTCTACGAAGCAACATGTAATACGAATGCCGATGATGTCTTGTAAATGCGTTTGAGCATTTTCAACTGTCGGTAATAAATTTTTACGTTCAAGCTTTTTAATAATACTTTCAGGTTGTTTTAATCTTGTTTTTATATGTTCAAACGGGTTGTAATCCTCTAAAAATTGGGCTTCCCGGTTCATAATTTCAAATTTAGTTTTTAACTCTTCTAAAGCAAATGTATATGGTAGTACAAAAGCTTTCCAGTAGTTAACTGTTGATTGATTATATTCCATTTATATACACACCTTTTCCAATTTACAAGTGAGGTTGTTATTATACTAAACACCAAATCATGTAGGCGCAAGCAGCAAATGATGAGATCATAAAACGATATTTAGTTTTCATACTTTCAACTCCTTTCAAATAAAATTCTATATAAATAAACGTGATTGTTAATAAGTTCACTATGTACAATTCCTATAGTAATAGATTCGTGTGAATTTCGTATGAACTAATTGTTTCAGCTTTTTGTCTTTTTTTGTGAAGCATCACTATTATCGATAATTTAAAGTGTTTTCATTTGAATTATTCATTTGTATGGATTAATGTATATTTGAATTTATGGTTATTAAGGAGGCTGTACAGTGAACTTTGAAGAATTAGCAATTGCTAGACGTTCCGCAATGAAATTTGTACAAGGAATAGAAATCCCAGATGAGGATTTTAAAAAAATATTTGAGCTAACAAAGCTTTCTCCATCTTGTTACAATTTGCAACATACGCATTATGTTGTAATTCGTGATCAAGAGCGAAAAGAAAGATTAAAAGAGTTAGCTTTTAGGCAATATAAAGTATCGAGTGCATCTGCGGTAATACTTGTTTGTGGTGATAAGAGAGCATACCAAAATGTCGAAAATATTTATTTCGGTATGAAGGTTTTAAAGATGATTGATGAATGTGAGTATGAAGATACAATTAAGCAAACGAAAGGGCTATATGAAGGAAAAGGAGAACGCTTCATGGAAGAGGAAGCGATTAGAAATGCTTCGTTAAGTGCGATGACTTTTATGTACGCAGCTAAACATTACGGCTATGATACGTGTCCAATGATCGGTTTCGATGAAAAAGCAGTGCAAAGTGAACTAAATATGCCGGAGCATATAGTACCTGTTTTAATGATTACGATAGGAAAAAGTGATACTACTAAAATTCGCCCACGAGGATACCGAAAGCCGATTAGTGAGTTTGTTACATACGAAACATTTTAATACAAGGCATAGATTACTTAAAAAAGGGTTCTATTTAGATCCCTTTTTTGCAATTGACAAATAGAATGAAGTTATATAACATATAAATCGTAATCATTACGTTTTAGTTTGCGATCTTTAAAAGAAAGGAGAATTACATATGCGTGTAAATATTACATTAGCTTGTACGGAGTGTGGTGATCGTAATTATATTTCTAAAAAGAATAAACGAAACAATCCAGAGCGTATCGAACTAAAAAAATATTGTCCACGATTAAAACGGGTAACGTTACATCGTGAAACGAAGTAGAAGACTAGAGATATCTCTAGTCTTTTTTGTTTATTATCCTTTGGTTTTGTTTGTTATAATTACCTTAAATTGTAACAAGGGGGCGGTATGATGAATCAAAAAGATATAGAAAGAAAAGAGCAAGTGGCTCATATGATCAACATTCCAGATGATTATAGACTTGTTGTAGACGATCAAGAAGGCGTAGATGACCCGTATCATCTATTATGGTGGGAGCATAAAGAGGATGAAGAGAGAACGATACAAATTACGCTGAATAGACATACTGGTAATTTAATTGAATTTAGTATAGATGATGAAAATTCTTTTTCGGACGATAAGGAAGCTCTAGAGGAAAATCAAGCGAGAGAGATTGCAAATATATTTTTAACAAAATATACAAAAGAAGGATATGAATTTTATACATATGTAACTGTTAAGGACGACAGGCGTGGTTGGAAAGAAGTAAATTATATGCAAGAAGTGAATGGCTATCCATTGCCGAATACAGGGGGTATCGTGCAAGTTCATCCTTCAGGTAATGTTGTGCATTTTCGGTATAATGGACAAAAAGCTATCGAGAAAAAACCGTTATGGCCAAGTGAAATTGTTGAAGAGAACGTCATCTTAGAAAATTTGAAAGCTAGACAAGATATGAGACTTGTATTTGTAGATTTAACACATTCTTCATGTGAGTATGAAAATGGAGAAGAAGTAAAAGGGTACCATCTTGTATATGAACCAGAACCTAGCCATGCGTTTATTAATGCAAGTACAGGAGAAGATTTATTTGGACCCGATCACTATAAGTGGCCTCCAACTATAGCTGTTGAAAAACCGAAAAAAGGTAGCCAACAAGATGATATATTCGATTTGCTTGACTGGGATAAAGAAAGTTTTACAAAAGTAGCTGAGACAGAAGATGATGATGAAATAAGGATGAAATTTGTTCCGAAAGAGGAATTACAGAAACAGAAAGAAGAAAAAAATCCATATTTAATGAATGAATTTTTTAAGAAGCATTTACCGATGTTAAAATATAATAATTTTGTTTGCATTATGATTGATAAATCTACGAATGAATTAACTGGCTTTATAAAATTGACAGACGATAAAGAAGTAAAGCAAATACTGTCTAGAGAGAAATGTTTACAAAAAGCACTTCAATTTTTAGAAGGAGTTATTCCAAATGTTACACAATATTTACGTCTTTGGGAAGAACGTGAAGAAGCGGAAGATGGAATTGAGAGGTTTTCCTTTTCAATATATGTAAATGACATTCATGTAGAGGGAAAAAATATTATGATCAACATTAATACAGAGAATGGTGCTGTGATGCATTATTCAGGAGAATCTAGCAACTTTATAAAAGAATTGCTTACATATGAAACAACACCAAAAGTAACAAAAGAAAAAGCGTTA
The DNA here is from genome assembly GCF_051948935.1 of Bacillus sp. Brlt_9. Taxonomy (NCBI): domain Bacteria; kingdom Bacillati; phylum Bacillota; class Bacilli; order Caryophanales; family Bacillaceae; genus Bacillus; species Bacillus sp. Brlt_9. The sequence continues at coordinate 518,581 of NZ_JAYJLO010000002.1, forward strand.
GAAATATACAGAGGGGCCATGCGAGTTCATTTAGAATGGTTTTTGGAGAATGATGTAGAGGAAACAAGCTACGAACTACTGTATAAACAAACAACGGATGAAAATTATAAAGAACCCTTCGACCGTAGTCGAGAAATTCGTTATATTGATGCCGACACAGGGAAGAAAATTTGGAGTGAATATTAATAAAAGCCAATCGATACGTATCGATTGGCTTTTACTATGTTCGTAGAATCATTTATTAATTGCCGTTAAGTGGTTGCAGAATACCATCTTGAGCTTTTGACCACTCATATAAATTCCCATCTGAACCTACTGCGAAATTTAGAGCACGTTGATGTTCACCATCACCACGTGTGTATAAAACGTCATATAGCTTAATGCCATTTATTGTACCGATTAGTTGGTCTTCCGCTGAGACGTAATGAATGTCAGCTGATCGAGCTCCCATTCTTTTTTCTAGAACTTTTACAGCATCTTCACTTGTGAATGTAATAGTATCAGTTTGTTTATTTGGTTGCTTAGCTGGTTGTTGCTCTTTTTGTGTGTTTTTAGATTCTGCTTCAGGTTTTGTATTATTTTTAGCTGTTTCATTATTTTCATTTTTTTTGTTGTTTTCAGTAGTTGTGTTGTTTTCGGATTTTGTATTAGTTTTAGGTGTTGCGTTGTTCTCAGTCTTTGTATTGTTTTCAGTTTTTACATTGTCTGCATCTTTTTGGTTATCTTCAGTTGTTGTGCTATCTTTTGATGCGGCAGTATCCTGTTTAGTCGTCTCAGTTTTTGTGGGCGAAGTTTCTTGTCCACAAGCTGAAAGTAAGAAAAAAGATAGTGTGAGTACTACTAATTTTGTTATTTGTGAAGTAAAGTATCGCATGAAAACACCTCTTTCAAAATTTTGGAACTTTACATATTGTAATACATTGGAAAATTTATTCAAGGTATGAAAGACTTATTTCGTTCGACAAAAAGCTAAGGATTCCATATTTATATCGTACAGACACAAACAACCTCACGCCCACATACACATAGTAAAGACCACTATTTTGGCGGAGGTGAAAGGTTTGAGTCTATTCGCCGCAATTGGATATATGGTTCGAGAAGTGTTTGTCTTTGTTTCTTATGTAAAGAACAATGCGTTTCCACAACCGTTATCATCAGACGATGAGAGAAAGTACTTAGAGTTAATGGAGCAAGGTGATGCTCAAGCGAGGAATTTATTAATTGAACATAATTTACGGCTTGTAGCTCATATCGTTAAGAAGTTTGAAAACACAGGGGAAGATGCAGAAGATTTAATTTCAATTGGTACAATCGGGCTTATTAAAGCGATTGAGAGCTATTCGGCAGGAAAAGGCACAAAACTGGCGACGTATGCAGCGCGCTGTATTGAAAATGAAATTTTGATGCATTTACGTGTACTAAAAAAAACGAAAAAGGACGTTTCACTTCATGACCCGATTGGGCAAGATAAAGAGGGAAATGAAATATCGCTTATTGATATATTAAAATCAGAGTCTGAAGATGTAATTGATATGATTCAGCTTAGTATGGAGTTAGAAAAGATTAAAGAGTATATCGATATTTTAGACGAACGGGAGAAAGAAGTAATCGTGAAGCGTTTTGGACTGGGACTTGATAAGGAGAAAACGCAACGAGAGATCGCAAAGGCACTCGGTATTTCCAGAAGCTACGTATCAAGAATTGAAAAGCGTGCTTTAATGAAAATGTTCCATGAATTTGTGAGAGCAGAGAAAGAGAAAAAAGCGAAAGAATAATGTACATTGCAAGCAGCCGTATTTTAAAATGGGCTGCTTTTCTTTTTGGAAATAAGGAAAGAAAAAGAGTTCTGTTCAGAAGAAATACATGTTCACTGTTGAAAATGACGGATTCTATCTGTAATATTAGAGGGTGCTAAACAATTTAAGAATAATACCATACTTAGTTTTCTGCATGTATAATATGGTGGTTCTATATGATATGTGGGAATAAGAACCAATTTTACATATGATATAGAAGGAAAAGAAGGGGAAGCTAAAGTTATAGACTGATTAGGAGGTTTCGCAATTTGCGACGTACATTATATCGACTTATGATCGAACTTACAAATGGTCGTTTTACTTCTTATATATTACGTAAATTTGCACAATCTCGTTTGAGCTCTATCATTATTCCATCGTATGCGAAAGTTTTTCAAATTAATCAAGATGAGATGGAAAAGGGTTTGAAGGAATATAGAACATTGCATGAATTATTTACGCGTAAGCTAAAAGAAGGAAAGCGTAGTATTGATACAGATGCATCGAGTATCGTTAGTCCTGTTGATGGTGTTTTTGCTGATCACGGTCCTATTGAGGACACAAAAACATTTGATATTAAAGGCAAGCGTTATTCGATTGTGGATATGCTAGCTAATGAAGAACGTGCACAGCGATATGCAGGTGGTACATACATGGTTATTTATTTAAGCCCAAGTCATTATCATCGTATTCATAGTCCGCTTTCTGGTTCTGTGACTGAAAGATTTGTACTCGGTAGAAAATCATATCCGGTAAATGCAGCTGGTATGGAATACGGGAAAGAACCGTTGTCAAAAAATTATCGCTCTGTTACAGAAGTGAATAGTGACGGTGAACATATGGCGCTTGTAAAAGTAGGAGCAATGTTTGTAAATAGTATTGAGCTGCTGCATGAAAGAGACGTTGTTCAAAAAGGTGAAGAAATGGCATACTTTACATTCGGTTCAACAGTTGTGTTATTGTTTGAAAAAGATATGATAAGAGTAGTGCAGGAATTGAAGAGTGGACAAGAGCTTCGCCTTGGTGAAAAAATTGCTACTCGATTGGCTCATAAGTAAAGAAAAGATTTTATAACTGTAAGCAAGAGTTATGGACAAAGATGCTTAATGATGAAATTCCCTAGATGGGAGTACTTGTTTATTCGAGAGCCATCGCAGGATGGCTCTTTTTACAAGTTAGCTAGTTAAAATTTCGTTTTATATGTAATCAAGACGATTTGACAAGCTTGTCCTCTAATGAGCGTCTAATAATTTCTTGTTTTATAAGTAAAATGAAGTCGGGATTTAATTTTAGTTCTTTTGCTTTATAATAAGACTCAGTGAGTAACTCAGTAGATAACTGTTCCATATGTTTTGTTTTCAAGGTGAGTCACCTCCTAATAATATAAGGATTGATTCGTTGATGCATTTAATGTACCAAAAAAATATGACAGTCACAAACGAGTGGTTATCCACATACCTAGGTGGATAAAATGTGTATAGATTGTTAGTAAATTCCAAATTGACTGAAAAATTAATGTGGAAAATGTGTACAATTTTATCCACAGGTCATATATCGAAATATGTTGTCGAAAAATTTTTATGAAAACTCCTCAAAGAGGTGAAAGAAATTGAAACTATTTTTACCAAATGAATATGTGAAAAATGTATATCATGTTCAACCAGAAGATTTGAAAAAGCGTGGAATTAAAGGTGTTATTACTGATTTAGATAACACTTTAATTGAATGGGATCGTCCAAATGCAACGCCACAACTTGAAGAATGGTTTTTGAAAATGAAAGAGCAAGGCATTCAAGTAACGGTCGTTTCAAATAATAATGAGCAACGAGTGAAAGACTTTGCTGATCCATTAGGCATTCCATTTATTCATAGTGCGCGTAAGCCATTTGTTCGTGCGTTTAAGCGTGCGATACAAGAGATGCAGTTGCAGCCAGATGAAGTTGTAGTAATTGGGGATCAGTTACTAACGGATGTTTTAGGTGGAAACCGAGTGGGACTTCATACAATTTTAGTTGTACCGGTAGCACAAACGGACGGATTAGTAACGCGCTTTAATCGAAAAATTGAACGAAGAATTATGAGGAATATGAAGAAAAAAGGTTTAATTAACTGGGAGGAATAAAGTTTGACTGAAACAATTAAATGTATTGGTTGCGGTGTAGAAATTCAAACAGAAGATAAAAATGAAGTGGGATATGCTCCTACCTCATCTTTAGAAAAAGAACAAGTAATTTGCCAACGCTGTTTTCGCTTGAAACATTATAACGAAATTCAAGATGTATCATTAACAGATGATGATTTCCTACGTATTCTAAACGGAATTGGAAAATCGGATGCGTTAGTAGTTAAGATTGTAGATATTTTTGATTTTAATGGTAGCTGGTTACCTGGCTTACATCGTTTCGTAGGAAATAATAAAGTATTACTTGTTGGAAATAAAGCTGATTTAATTCCTAAGTCAGTAAAACATGATAAAGTAAAGCATTGGATGCGCTATAGTGCAAAACAGCTAGGATTAAAGCCAGAAGATGTCTTTTTAATTAGTGCAGCGAAGGGACAGGGAATTGCTGAGCTGGCAGATGCGATTGAGTATTACCGCGGCGGAAAAGATGTTTACGTTGTTGGATGTACAAATGTAGGGAAATCAACATTTATTAATCGTATGATTAAAGAGTTTAGTGATGAGACTGAAAATGTAATTACAACATCTCATTTCCCAGGAACAACGCTTGATTTAATTGATATTCCGTTAGACGAAGAATCTTCTTTATATGATACGCCAGGTATTATTAACCACCACCAAATGGCTCATTATGTTGGAAAACAAAGCTTAAAGCTTATTACACCAACAAAAGAAATTAAGCCAATGGTGTTCCAATTAAATGAAGAACAAACATTGTTCTTTAGTGGACTGGCACGTTTTGATTATGTAAGTGGCGGTCGTCGTGCGTTTACTTGTCACTTCTCGAATCGTTTAACAATCCATCGTACAAAGCTTGAGAAAGCAGATGAATTGTATAAAAATCATGCTGGAGATTTACTAAGCCCGCCAACACCAGAAGAATTAGAAAATATGCCAGAGCTAGTGAAATACGAGTTTAATATTCGTGAACCAAAAACGGATGTTGTATTCTCTGGATTAGGATGGGTTACTGTGAACGAACCGGGAGCAAAAATTGTTGCACACGTACCAAAAGGAGTAAGTGTTTCATTGCGTAAATCTTTAATTTAATATGGAGAGGGATTTATGAAACAATTATATGGTGTAATCGGAAATCCAATTGGACATTCATTATCACCCGTTATGCATAACGATGCATTTGAACACTTGAATATGGATGCCCATTATCATGCCTTTCTTGTTAAAGAGGAGGAGCTTGGGGAAGCAGTAAGAGGTTTAAAAGCATTAGGTATTTCAGGATTTAATGTAACAACTCCGCACAAAGTTGCGATCATGGATTGTTTGGATGAGATTGACCCGCTAGCAAAACAAATTGGTGCGGTAAATACAGTGGTTCATAAGGATGGAAAGTTGATTGGCTACAATACAGATGGAATTGGCTTTGTCCGAGCATTGCAGTCCATTAGTAGTGAACCACTTCAAGAGAAACGTATTTTATTGCTTGGCGCAGGTGGTGCTAGTCGAGCGATTTATTTTTCTCTTGCTGATGTAGGTGTCAAAGAGATTGATGTAGCTAATCGTACAGTAGATAAGGCGAAAGAACTTATTGCTGCATGTACGGCTACTGTTCATTCTGTTCCTTTATCTTTAGAAAAAGCAACAGAAGAACAAGGGAATTATGATATTATCATTCAGACGACAACGATAGGTATGCATCCACGCGTTGAACATACGCCATTACAAATTTCTTCGTTAAAAAAAGGGACGATTGTATCAGATATAATTTATAACCCATTTGAAACGAAAATTTTATGTGAGGCGAAAGAGCAAGGTGCAATCATTCAAAATGGTATTGATATGTTTGTTTATCAAGGTGCACTTGCATTTGAAATGTGGACAGGGCGCGCGCCAAATATCGAAAGAATGAAACAATTAGTTATAAGAAAGCTTGGAGGCTAACATATATGTTAACAGGAAAACAAAAAAGATTTTTACGTGCGCAAGCACATCATTTAACACCAATTTTTCAAGTAGGAAAAGGCGGAGTAAATGAAAATATGATTAAACAAATCGCAGATACTTTAGAAGCTCGTGAGCTATTTAAAGTAAGTGTGCTACAGAACTGTGAATTCGATCGCCGTGAAGTTGCAGAAGAACTTGCAAAAGGCGCACGTGCTGAAATCGTTCAAGTAATTGGAAGCACAATCGTTTTATACAAAGAATCAAGAGAAAATAAACAAATTAAGCTTCCTCGATAAAAAGATTAGCACGAGCTATTTTTATCGCAGATGCGTAATGATGTAGAGAGCGAAACCAATTGAACTTTTATTAATAGCAACTCTCTTCATTCCTAAGCGAAGAGAGTTGCTATACGTAAAAGGAAGGGGCGTTTCTTTTGAGGAAAATTGGCATCATTGGCGGTACATTTGATCCGCCGCATTATGGACATTTGCTCATTGCAAATGAAGTATATCATGCTTTGAATTTAGAAGAAGTATGGTTCTTACCGAACCAAATTCCGCCGCATAAACAAGGGCGAAATATTACAAGTGTAGAAAATCGCTTACAAATGTTAGAGCTTGCGACTGAGGCAGAGGAACATTTTTCTATTTGTTTAGAAGAGCTAAGCAGGAAGGGCCCATCTTATACGTATGACACTATGCTACAATTGACGAAGAAGCATCCGGATGTGCAGTTTCACTTTATTATTGGTGGAGATATGGTTGAGTATTTACCGAAGTGGTATAACATTGACGCGTTGCTTGATCTTGTAACGTTTGTTGGGGTTGCAAGACCTGGTTATACATTGCATACACCTTATCCTATCACCACTGTGGAAATTCCGGAGTTTGCAGTTTCTTCATCTTTATTACGTGAGAGATATAAAGAGAAGAAAACGTGCAAATATTTACTTCCTGAAAAAGTACAGGTATATATTGAGAGGAATGGGTTGTATGAATCGTGAGAAAGCACTTCATATTGTCAAACAACAAATGCATGAAAAACGTTATGTACACACAATTGGTGTAATGGAAACAGCAATTGAACTTGCTAAGTTATACGGTGTGGATGAAAAAAAGGCTGAAGTTGCAGCTATATTCCATGATTATGCGAAGTGTAGAGCGATTCCAGAGATGGAAGAGATTATTAAACGTGAAGATTTGCCGAAAGATTTACTTTGTTATAACAAAGAGTTATGGCATGCACCTGTTGGGGCATACTTAGTAGAAAAAGAAGTAGGCATTACGGATCCTGAAATCCTGCAAGCTATTACATATCATACAAGTGGTCATGAGAAAATGACGATGTTAGATAAAGTAATTTATGTAGCTGATTACATTGAGCCTGGTCGAAAGTTTCCAGGAGTGGAGGAAGCTCGTAAACTCGCATATGCGGATATAAATCAAGCTTTATTATTTGCATTAAAGAGAACAATTCAATTTTTAATGGAAAAAAATCAAACGATTTATCCATTAACATTCCAAACATACAACGCAGTTATCAAGGAGGAAATTAGTAAATGAACGATAAAGATTTGTTAGTATTAGCGGCAAAAGCAGCTGATGATAAGAGAGCAGAAGATATGGTTGTCCTAAATATGCAAGGTATTTCACCGATTGCAGATTATTTCATTATTTGTCACGGTAACTCAGATAAGCAAGTGCAAGCAATTGCTCGTGAAATTAAAGCAAAAGCACACGAGTTCCAAATCGACGTACAACGTATGGAAGGTTTTGACGAAGCACGCTGGGTATTAGTTGACCTTGGAGATGTAGTTGCTCATGTATTCCATAAAGATGAGCGTAATCACTATAATTTAGAGCGTCTATGGGGCGATGTGCCACGTGAAGATATTACAGAAGAGCTAGGCCAATGAATTACGAACAATTTGCATTGCTGTACGACGAACTAATGAATGATGTCCCTTATGATAAATGGGTAGAATTCACAGAGGAAAGCTTACAGCAAGCGGATATGAAAGAGGCGAAAATTCTTGATGTAGCATGCGGTACTGGTAATGTAACACTTCCGCTTGTACAAAAGGGTTACGATGTAATCGGTGTCGATCTTTCAGAAGAAATGTTAGCAGTTGCTCAGCAAAAACTAGGCGGGGAAGGATATTTTATTCCTTTTTATCAACAAGATATGCGAGAGCTTGATGTTCCGGGTGAGTTTGACTGTGTAACGATTTTTTGTGATTCATTAAATTATGTATTGCAAGAAGATGGAGTGCAAGAAACATTTCGAAGAGTGTTTCACCATTTACGTCAAGATGGTTTGTTTTTATTTGATGTACATTCTTTATATAAAATACATCATGTATTTCAAAATGAAACATACACAGTAAATGGAGAAGAAATATCTCTTATTTGGAATTGCTTCCCTGGTGAAGAATCAAATAGTGTAGAACATGATTTAACGTTTTTTGTTCAAGATCCAGAAGAAGATGTGTACCATCGCTTTGACGAATGTCACGTGCAACGTGCATATCCGGTTGAAGAGTTAACGAAATGGCTTGAAGCAGCTGGTTTTACAGTGCTTCGCGTAACTGGTGACTTTGAGAGACTTGAAGTTACAGAACAAACAGAGCGTATTTTCTTCATGGCGAAGAAAAACGGATAAAACAAAAGCAACCGAGAAGGTTGCTTTTGTTTTGTAAAGAAGTTGTAATTTTAGTTCTAGGATAATAAGAAGATTATATACGTAAAGTGTAAAAATGCTAGTTTAAGTGAAAATGTAATGTAAAAAAGTAAGTATTTATAAAAAGGATTTGGAATGACGATGACGTATTTATTATGTGTGTTTATTGAATTGCTGATCAACGCATTTTAAATCTTCATCAAATTTCTCGTGTGTCCGCTCGATTAATTTATGGAACATATCCCCAACATGTTCTTCTAAAACCCGAATGCCTTCTCCTGTAACGCCGCCTTTAACACATACTTTTTCTTGTAAAGTAGGCAATGTGAAAATCCCTTTTTCAAGTAATTTCCCCATTCCAACGACCATTTCACTTACTAAAGTAGTGGCCTCTTCATGTGTAATATTTGTTTTATCTACAGCAGCATTAATGAAACATTGTAATAAATAACTAAAGAATGCAGGGCCACAGCTTGCTATATCAGATGAAACGCGCGTTATATCTTCTTCTATTACAAGGGGAGTAGAAATGTTTTTGAATAGGCGAAATAGTTTTTGTTGCCACTCTTCAGAGCATTTACTTCCAAACGTAAATAGTGATGCACCAGACAGAGCGCGGTTTGTAATGCTTGGAATAATACGGGCGACGTGGCAAGGTACAAGTGTTTCTAATTGTGATGGAGATATTGGACTTGTGATAGAAACTAAGCACTTTTCATCAGAAAAATATTCAGCGTATTTTTGTAGGATCGGGTATATATCTATCGGCTTTACACAAATAAAAATAAGATGTGATCGTTCGATTACCTTATCAATAGTTTTGGCTATATGAACAGAAGGGTATTTTTCCTTTATATGATATGCTTTGGCGGGCGTTCGATTAATGATTGTAAGGCACGAAGGTTTGACAGCACGGGTTTCTAAAAATGCATCGATTAGTATATTCCCCATGTTCCCTGTCCCTATAATTCCTATGTTCAATGTTTCATACCTCCTTCGTAACAGCTTTCTCCTAAACAATATGAATGATGTTATAAATTTATGATTAGAGGTGAAAAATGATGTGGGATTTTCCAAAGAAATGGTTAGGATTAGTAGCTATTATTGGAACTGTACTTTTTCTTCTTTTCTGGAAAACGAACGGTCATACAGAGCGATCAATCATTGCAACGGATGTTCAAGCGAAAGAGATAGAGAAAAAAAGTAAACCGAAAATATCGGATACAAAGCAGCAGAAAAAAATAATTGTAATTGATATGAAGGGAGCTGTTGTTAAAGAGGGAGTGTATGAAATGAAAGAAGGGGACCGGGTGAAGGATGCCATTGAGAAGGCAGGTGGTTTTTTGCCTGAGGCAGATAGGATGAAGGTAAATTTAGCGCAAATGGTACAAGACCAAATGATTCTTTACGTACCGAATAAAAACGAACAAGCGAAAGAAGTAGCTGCTGTTTCAAAGGGAGAGGGGAAAGTTCAAATAAATGCAGCTTCTAAAGAACAACTTGAAAAAATTACAGGTATCGGCTCTCGGAAAGCGGAAAGTATTTTGAAATATAGAGAGGAGCATGGTCCATTTCAAAAAATAGAAGATTTGTTAGAGATTGATGGGATTGGTGCGAAGTCTTTGGAAAAAATAAAAGATCAAATTATTATTCCGTAAAAGATTGACGAAGTTTTTCTTCATTCGCTACACTACAAGTAGACAAAAAAGTAGGTGAAGAATATGGAACGAATCTCATGGGATCAATATTTTATGACGCAAAGCCATTTATTATCTTTACGTAGTACATGCACAAGGCTTGCGGTAGGCGCGACAATCGTTCGTGATAAACGAATTATTGCTGGTGGATATAATGGTTCAATTAAAGGCGGCGTACATTGTATAGATGACGGATGCTATGTTATTGATAATCATTGTGTTCGTACGATTCACGCAGAAATGAATGCTTTATTACAATGTGCAAAGTTTGGCGTGAAAACGGAGGAAGCGGAAATTTATGTTACGCATTTCCCTTGTTTACAATGTTGTAAGGCGATTATTCAAAGTGGTATTACAGCGGTTTATTATGCACAGGATTATAAAAATCATCCATATGCCGTAGAGTTATTTGAAAAAGCGAATGTAATGGTGAAACACGTTCCGCTAGAATATGATATTGCAGCATTAGAGGATCAAAAGCGTCATACGGAGTTAAAAGAACTATTTGCATCTTTAGAAAAAGAGAACTTATCGATGGAAGAATTACAGCATGTATTCACGAAAGCAAAAATGATGCTATAAGGAGTGAGTATAAGTTGCATGGACAATGGGGCTATGTTGCAATCTCATTTATAATAGGGATTGCAACTGCCTTCTCCTCTTCGGTTTTATTGCTGATTAGTTGTCTCGTTCTATATGTTATCTTTTGTTTGTATCGTACTTCGCGTAAAACCTTCCTTTATTGTATGATAGCGTGTTTTAGTGGCGCTATGTACACTGCGTATGTTCAAGGGCAAAACAAGCCTCTGGGAGAGTCCTACGAAGCTACAAGAGGAGTGATATACAATACACCTCTTATTAACGGGGATCGCCTATCATTCCAAGTTGAAGATCAGTATAAAAATATAGTGCAGTTAAGTTACAAAATTAAATCAGCCTCGGAAAAGAAACAACTGCGACAATTACATGCAGGAGCATCATGTGTATTCGAAGTTGAGAGGAAAGAACCACCGATAGCTCGGAATTTTCATGGTTTTAATTATCGTGATTATTTGTATAAGCAAAATATTCATTTCATATTGGAAGCTACACATATTTCTGAATGCTATAAAACATCATTGTCACCTGTGCAATGGATTCTTCTTTTAAGGCAGCAAGCAATCTTGGGAGTTACAGAAATGTTCCCGGAGCAATCAGGTGCTTTTATGAATGCATTAGTATTTGGTGATAGGCAACAAATGATATATGAAGTTGAAGAGCAATATCAACAATTTGGTCTTGTACATTTGTTGGCGATTTCAGGATCGCATATCGTATTGTTAATGGTGATCGTGTATTTTATTTTGCTAAGAAGTGGTGTGACGAGGGAGGTAGCAACAGTATGTCTTATCTTCTGTATTCCTCTATATATGATTTTAGCAGGAGCGTCACCGTCTGTTATAAGAGCTTCTATAACAGGAGTTTTAATGTTGATTGCTTTTATGTGTTCTATTCGTTTATCTAGCTTAGATGCTTTAAGTGTAACAGCTATATGTATGCTTATATTTGATCCATATCTCGTGTTTAATATTGGTTTTCAGTTTTCTTTCGTTGGTAGTTTTGCTCTACTTTTATCTGCCCCGCTTTTGCTAGAGAGTAGTAAGGGAGTAATCCGAAATTCTATTTATATTTCTTTTATTTCACAGCTCGTTAGTACCCCAATTTTGTTATATCACTTCGGTTATTTTTCTCCATATAGTATTTTTCTAAATATCCTATACGTTCCGTTTTTATCTCTTATTGTATTGCCGTGTAGCATTGTTATTTTGATATGTATACCGATCATCCCGTTTCTTGCAAAAGGACTTGCGAATGTACTATCAATAGGTTTGAATCTTTCTAATGATTTTTTAAGTTATTGTGAAAATTTGCCATTTACCCGTCTTAATTTCGGGCAAACACCTATACTTCTTGTAACTCTATATTGCGTGAGTATTATTAGTATATTAATGGTTTGGGAAAGGCGAATGTCGAAAGGGATTATGTGTATAGCTTTGGGTGTATTTCTATTTATTAGTACATGTCATTATATATATCCGTATTTTCGGGAAAGCGGAAGTGTTACATTTCTTGATGTTGGACAGGGAGATGCGATATTAATTCGTCTCCCGTACGATAAAGAGGTTTATCTCATCGATACTGGTGGAACAATTCGTGTAAACAAAGAAGAATGGCAACAGAAAAAGCATGAATTTTCTGTCGGAAATGATATTTTGATTCCATATTTACAAAAGGAAGGTATTAAAAAAATCGATAAATTAATCGTAACACATGGCGATGCGGATCATATAGGTGCTGCGCAAGAGTTATTATCAAATATAATCGTAAAAGAAGTCGTGTTTGGCCGAAAGGAACAAGATGCGGAATTAGAAAAAGTAGTAAAGAAACAGGCGTTAGAAAAGGAAGTGAAAATAAGAGAAGTGGGAGAAGGAGAGAGTTGGAGCATAAATGGAGCGGAATTTTTCGTATTAGCCCCAACAGGAAAGGAAAGAAGTGAAAATAACGCTTCAATTGTAGTGTGGGCAAAATTAGGAGGATTAACGTGGTTATTTACGGGTGATTTAGAAGAAGAAGGAGAGAGGCTTTTAGTAGCTACGTATTCAGAATTACGGGCGGATGTTTTAAAGGTTGCTCATCATGGGAGTAACACGTCATCTATAACGCCTTTTTTGAGCGCTGTACAGCCTAATATGGCGATTATTTCTGCCGGTGAGCGTAATAGGTATGGACACCCTCATAAAGAAGTTATAGAGCGTTTGGAGAAGATGGGGATTGAAATATGGCGCACGGATAAGCAAGGTGCTGTTTCCTATGTTTTTAAAGGGGAAAGCGGAACCTTTCGTAGTAAAATCACATATGATGAAACACATAATAGATAAAAAAGAAGACTGCCAAGTAAGCAGCAGTCTTTAAGAACCGATAAATTTAATAACAGTTGCAATGATGAAAAGTGTTGCGAAAAAACCAAATGAGACGATAAATCCTACCCCTGAATCAATAGCGTCATTGCGTTTACTTTGAACATTTTGTTCAAAATCATTCATTTAGAATCCCTCCCCAACATTCCACTTTAGTATAAAATATTGTCAGAAAAAAATCTACAATTTATATAGGAAGAGAAATAGAGCGTTTTTACTACTTTTAGATCATGAAGTAACGTGAGTTTTTTGTTTCCAAGCATGTTAACAGTTGGCACTTATACTCGAATTTTTATTGTGAATAATAAAGGGAAGGTGATTACCGCACACCAATAAGAAACCCGGGGCTTATTGCGTGGCGTTTAATATAAATAAAGGGACGGGTTATACAGCCTGTTCCTTTGTACTTGTAAAACAAAAGCTAGGGTATTAGTATAAATATATATTGCCAAGTTAGGGAGTAGGAAAAAGTATGAGTGATATACATAAAAAGATTAAAAAGAAGCAGTTTTCTCCGTTGTATTTATTGTATGGAACGGAAGCGTTTTTTATAAATGAAACGATAAAGCTTATTACAACAGAAGCGCTTGAAGAGGAAGATCGCGAGTTTAATGTTGTGACATATGATTTAGAAGAAGCGTATTTAGAAGATGTGGTTGAAGATGCACGTACACTTCCTTTTTTTGGAGAACGTAAAGTGCTATTAATAAAATCACCACTATTTCTAACTTCACAAAAAGAAAAGTTAGAACAAAATATAAAAATTTTAGAAGAATATATTGGGGAGCCTTCTCCGTTTTCTATTCTTGTTTTTGTTGCGCCTTACGAAAAGCTTGATGAACGAAAAAAAATTACAAAACTATTAAAGAAAACAGCGGATGTAGTAGAAGCGAATGCGATGCAAGTGCAGGATGTTCAGAAGTGGATTGTGGCTCGTGCGGATGAAGTGCATGTACATATTGATAATGCGGCTGTTAGTTTGTTGCTAGAGCTTGTGGGAAGTAATGTAACGATGTTGGCGAAAGAAATGGACAAGTTAACGTTATACGTTGGTATGGGCGGAGAGGTTACCCCGAAACTTGTTGCGGAGCTTGTGCCAAAATCAGTTGAACAAAATGTGTTTGCTTTGACAGAAAAGGTGGTAAAAAAAGATATTGCAGGTGCGATGCAAATTTTGGATGGATTATTTACGCAGCAAGAGGAACCGATTAAACTACTTGCGTTATTAGTAAGTCAATTCCGTTTGCTGCATCAAGTAAAAGAGTTACAGCAACGTGGTTATGGACAGAATCAAATTGCGTCTCATATTGGTGTGCATCCCTATCGTGTAAAGTTAGCGATGAATCAAACGAAGTTTTTCTCTTTTGAAGAATTAAAAAAAGTGATTATAGAGTTAGCGGAAGCTGATTATAGTATGAAGACAGGAAAAATGGATAAGAAACTTGTGCTTGAGTTTTTCTTAATGCGGTTAAATCATATGTAATGAAACAAAAAAGTTCACGTGCTTAGCGCGTGAACTTTTTTGTATATAAAAAAACGATCCAAATGGATCGTTTTTTAAACGCCTTACGCGTTTACTTGTTTCGCTAAGCGAGATTTTTGACGAGCTGCAGCGTTTTGGTGGATAAGACCTTTACGAGCTGCTTTGTCAAGTTTTTTAGAAGCAGTTTTGAAAGCTTCTTTAGCATTTTCAAGATCGTTATTAGTAACTAAAGCTTCTACAGTTTTAACAGCAGAACGCATGTCAGACTTGATAGAAGCGTTATGTGCACGACGCTCTTCGCTAAGTTTAGCGCGTTTGATAGCAGATTTGATGTTTGCCATACTTTTCACCTCCCTGGTGCAATCGAATGACTCGATTCTTAACATAGAACAAGTGATATTCTATCAAACGGTGAAGAGAATTGCAATAGTATATCCATGAAATTTCACGTAAAGGAAAGAATGACCTTATATAACTTTGGGAAATCTAACGATATTTACTATGAATTACGGAGGAGATACGATGAAAGAACCATTAGATTTAAGTAAATATAGTGTTAGAACGGACCTTGCTGTAGAGGCACATCAAATGTTGCAAGAGCGCCAAGAAGAGCAACAAGGGATACAAGGAGTTATTGTAAAAGAGAGGGAAGAAGAAGGTGTTACTATTACGAAAGTAACAATTGATGAAGTTGCCTCTGAATCGATGGGAAAAAAACCTGGAAGTTATTTAACGCTTGAAGTACAAGGTATACGTCAACAAGATACAGAACTGCAACAAAAAGTAGAGCGCATTTTTGCAAAAGAATTTTCTTATTTCTTAGAAGAGGTTGGCGTTACGAAAGAAGCGAGTTGTTTAATTGTTGGTCTTGGGAATTGGAATGTAACGCCAGATGCGCTTGGGCCGATAGTTGTAGAAAATGTATTGGTAACGAGACATTTGTTTCAATTGCAGCCTGAAAGTGTAGAAGAAGGGTTTAGGCCTGTTAGTGCAATTCGGCCAGGGGTAATGGGAATTACAGGAATCGAAACGAGCGATGTCATTTATGGAATTATTGAGAAGACGAAGCCGGACTTTGTTATAGCAATTGATGCATTAGCTGCCCGTTCTATTGAACGAGTAAATAGTACGATACAAATTTCTGATACGGGGATTCATCCTGGATCAGGTGTTGGGAATAAACGTAAGGAACTCAGTAAAGAAACATTGGGTATACCTGTTATTGCGATTGGTGTTCCGACTGTGGTGGATGCCGTTTCGATTACAAGCGATACAATTGATTTTATTTTGAAACATTTTGGCCGGGAGATGAAAGAAGGAAACAAACCTTCAAGATCTTTGTTACCAGCTGGCTTTACATTTGGAGAAAAGAAAAAATTAACAGAAGAAGATATGCCGGATGAAAAGAGCCGAAATATGTTTTTAGGTGCTGTAGGTACACTGGAAGATGAAGAGAAGAGAAAATTAATTTATGAAGTGTTATCTCCTCTTGGACATAATTTAATGGTGACTCCGAAAGAAGTGGATGCTTTTATAGAGGATATGGCAAATGTAATAGCAAGTGGTTTAAATGCAGCACTGCATCATCAAATTGACCAAGATAATACAGGAGCATATACACATTGATGGGAAGAGAGGATAATTATTTAAGCCGCTTTTCGCTTTTATGTATATGTAGTGCGGTCATATGCTTACTTATGGTGATAGTGGGGGTGGCACTTGCTAATCACGGTTTGAAAAGTATGAAAGGTTATCAGCAGATGTCGTATGAACAAATCGCTCATATGACAGGAACAAAAGGTGAGGCTACTGAATCAGAAATTTTGGAAGGCTCGTTTTCCGCTACTGAAAAACAAAAACAATTAGAAAGCTTAAGAAGTTTTAATGTTGTAGAAGGAATGGGTATGGCGATAGCAAGTGTTGCCTATGAAATAACAAAGTTTGGAACAGATATAGTTGTCGGGAAAGTAAAAGAAATTTTTAGTTAAGAGTCAAACGGAGGACGGCTGTTTTACAGATTTGTAAGACAGCCGTTTTTTAATTTGAAAAAGGTTTGTCTCTTATGGTTTGTTCGCATAAGATATAGATAGAATGATTTGTATTGTAAGCAGCACGAGTTTTCATTGAATCTTTGCTGCTCTATTGATATAATCAGTGCTAGTGTATATTGGCGAGACTATTAGGAGTTGAGAACATAGATGAACAAAGAAGAAAGAGCAAAAAGACAGTCCAAAATCCGTAATTTCTCTATCATTGCTCATATTGACCACGGAAAATCAACGTTAGCAGACCGTATTTTAGAGAAAACAAACGCGTTAACACAACGTGAAATGAAAGCGCAGTTGCTTGACTCTATGGATTTAGAGCGTGAGCGTGGTATTACAATTAAATTAAACGCAGTACAGTTAACGTATAAAGCAAAAGACGGTGAAGAGTATATTCTTCACTTAATTGATACACCAGGACACGTCGATTTTACGTACGAAGTATCTCGTAGTTTAGCGGCTTGTGAAGGTGCAATTCTTGTAGTGGATGCGGCGCAAGGTATTGAAGCGCAAACGTTAGCGAACGTATACTTAGCGCTTGATAACAATTTAGAGATTTTGCCAGTTATTAATAAAATCGACTTACCAAGTGCAGACCCAGAACGTGTACGCCAAGAAGTAGAAGATGTAATTGGTTTAGATGCATCAGAAGCTGTACTTGCTTCTGCAAAAGCTGGGATTGGTATTGAAGAGATTTTAGAACAAATCGTTGAAAAAGTACCAGCACCAACAGGGGATTCAGAAGAGCCGTTACAATGTATGATCTTTGACTCTTTATATGATCCATACCGCGGTGTAATTGCATATATTCGTGTTGTTAACGGAACGGTAAAAGTTGGCGATAAAGTACGTATGATGGCAACTGGTAAAGAATTTGAGGTAACAGAAGTAGGTGTATTTACACCGAAGACTACGCAACGTGACGAGTTAACAGTAGGTGATGTAGGTTTCTTAGCAGCATCGATTAAAAATGTTGGTGACACACGCGTTGGTGATACGATTACACATGCGAAACGTCCAGCTGCAGAACCGTTAGCAGGTTATCGTAAATTAAACCCAATGGTATTCTGTGGTTTATATCCAATTGATTCTGCACGTTACAACGATTTACGTGATGCGTTAGAAAAATTAGAGTTAAACGATTCTGCTCTTGAGTTTGAACCAGAAACATCTCAAGCGCTAGGATTTGGTTTCCGTTGTGGTTTCTTAGGACTTCTTCACATGGAAATCATTCAAGAACGTATTGAACGTGAATTTAAAATTGACTTAATTACAACAGCGCCAAGCGTTATTTATAAAGTGTATTTAACAAACGGTGAAGATGTTATTGTTGATAATCCATCTAATATGCCAGATCCGCAGTCTATCGATCGTGTAGAAGAGCCGTTTGTGAAGGCTTCAATTATGGTTCCGAATGACTATGTTGGAGCTGTAATGGAAATTTGCCAAGGTAAACGTGGAACGTTTATTGATATGCAATATTTAGATGAAACACGTGTTACATTAACATATGAAATCCCGTTATCAGAAATCGTATATGATTTCTTCGATCAATTGAAATCAAACACAAAAGGATATGCATCATTTGATTACGAGTTAATTGGCTACAAACCATCTAAACTTGTGAAAATGGATATTCTTTTAAATAATGAACAAGTCGATGCTCTATCATTTATCGTACACCGTGATTCAGCGTATGACCGGGGTAAAGTGATTGTAGAAAAATTAAAAGATTTAATTCCAAGACAGCAGTTCGAAGTACCAATTCAAGCGACGATCGGAAACAAAGTTGTAGCGCGTTCTACAATTAAGGCGATGCGTAAAAACGTACTTGCGAAATGTTACGGTGGTGACATTTCTCGTAAACGTAAACTTCTTGATAAGCAAAAAGAAGGTAAAAAACGTATGAAGTCTGTTGGTTCTGTAGAAGTACCGCAAGAAGCGTTCATGGCTGTACTGAAAATGGATGATAATTAATAATTGATTGTTATTTCATGCGAATCGATATAAAAAAAGAAGTCGTTTATACGGCTTCTTTTTTATATCATTACTTTTTAGACAACGTAGCTTCTCTCATTTACAATGGTGAGAGAGCTTTTTAGTTCATATAGAGTTAGGAGTTTGTTAATGTCCGAAAATATTCGAAAAGATATTCACGAGAAAATACAAAATGGCAATTTTAATTGTGAAAAGGAATTGACGCTTTCTATTATTAGCGGAAAGTGGAAAGTTGTGATACTGTGGCATCTTGGTGTGGAAGGGCCTCATCGTTTTAGTGAATTACAACGATTATTCCCAAGCATTTCTCATAAAGTTTTGTCGAATCAATTAAAAGAGTTAATGGAAGATGGGATTGTTGACCGAACAGTATACCCAGAAATTCCTCCGCGAGTGGAGTATTATATGACGGAGTTAGGCATGTCGCTTTTACCAATCGTTGAAATGATGTATGATTGGGGGAAAATGCGAATGGAGCAAATTCGTAATACGTTAGAGAAGTGAAGAAGCCTCCCGAGCGCGGAGGTTTTCTTTTTAGAAAGGTA
Source organism: Bacillus sp. Brlt_9 (assembly GCF_051948935.1). Taxonomy (NCBI): domain Bacteria; kingdom Bacillati; phylum Bacillota; class Bacilli; order Caryophanales; family Bacillaceae; genus Bacillus; species Bacillus sp. Brlt_9. Next base: position 537,865 of record NZ_JAYJLO010000002.1, read on the forward strand.
GGAGTTATTTTTGGTACAAGCTGCATATATTCATATTCCGTTTTGTCAGCATATTTGTCACTATTGTGATTTTAATAAAGTGTTTATTGAACGCCAACCGGTCGATCAATATTTAGAGTATTTAGAGAAAGAAATAATAAATACAGTTCAAAAGGTACCGTTTGATAGTATGAAAACGATTTTTGTTGGTGGAGGAACTCCGACAGCATTAAACATGGAGCAGACAAAGAAATTATTAGATATTATAAATCGTCGTTTACGTCCGTTTGCCCCGAATTGTGAATTAACATTTGAAGCGAATCCGGGTGATTTGCCGAAAGAGAAGTTAAATGTGTTGCTAGAAGGTGGCGTAAACCGAATTAGTTTTGGTGTGCAAACATTTCGAGATGAATTGCTTGAGAAAATTGGACGTAAGCATACGAGGGAAGATGCGTTTGTAGCAATTAGAGAAGCGCAGGAAGTGGGCTTTAAAAATATAAATGTAGATATTATTTATGCTCTGCCAGGGCAGACGATAGAAGATGTGAAAGAAACGTTAGATATTGCTTTTACGCTTGGTGTACAACATTTCTCGGCCTATTCATTAATTGTGGAACCGAAAACGGTGTTTTATAACTTAATGAATAAAGGGAAATTAAGACTTCCAGGTGAAGACCATGAAGCGAAAATGTACGAAATGGTAATGGATGAAATGGAGAAACACGGCTATAGTCAGTATGAAATTAGTAATTTCTCAAAAGGTGATAATGAAAGTAGACATAATCTCACATACTGGAATAATGAAGAGTATTATGGATTTGGAGCTGGAGCGCATAGTTATGTAAATGGAGAGCGTATCCAAAATGTAGGGCCACTCAAGCAATATTTCAATAAAATCGATGAAACCGGATTTCCGTATTTAGATGTTCACGTGGTGACGGCGAAAGAAAAAATGGAAGAAGAGTTGTTCTTAGGGCTTCGAAAAACAAAAGGTGTATCTAAAATAGCGTTTCAAAAGAAATTTAATATGGAGATGGATCAAGTTTTCGCGAAGCAGTTAAAAAACAACCAAGAACAAGGGTTGCTTGAAGAGAGCGATGGGTATGTTCGTTTAACGCGAAAAGGAAAATTATTAGGGAATGAAGTATTCCAATCATTTTTGATTGACTAATTAAATGTTCCATTAACGTGAAAAAGTTTCATTATTTCGTGACGTTTCCGTTGACAATTGAATGTCAATTTTGGTAAGTTATTAATAGATTTAGCACTCGAAGACAAAGAGTGCTAACAGAGGTGATGATGAGATGCTTACGGAACGTCAGCTCTTAATTTTACAAACAATTATTGATGACTTTATTGGATCAGCGCAACCTGTTGGGTCGAGGACGTTGGCTAAGAAAGATGAAATTACGTTTAGTTCAGCTACTATTCGAAATGAAATGGCTGATTTAGAGGAGCTAGGATTTATTGAGAAAACGCATAGTTCTTCTGGACGTGTTCCTTCTGAGAAAGGATACCGATTTTATGTAGACCATCTTTTAGCGCCGCAAAACTTACCGAAAGATGAAATTGTACAAATTAAAGATTTATTTGCTGAAAGAATTTTTGAAGCAGAAAAGATTGCACAGCAATCGGCTCAAATTCTATCAGAGCTTACAAATTATACGGCCATTGTTCTTGGGCCGAAGTTAAGCACAAATAAACTGAAAAACGTACAAATTGTTCCGCTTGATCGTCAAACTGCAGTCGCTATTATTGTAACGGATACAGGGCATGTACAAAGTAAAACGATTACCGTTCCGGAATCTGTTGACTTATCAGATTTAGAAAAAATGGTTAATATTTTAAATGAAAAGCTATCAGGCGTACCGATGGCGGAACTCCATAACAAAATCTTTAAAGAGATTGTTACAGTTTTACGTGGGTATGTTCATAATTACGATAGTGCAATAAAAATGTTAGATGGTACATTTCAAGTTCCTTTATCGGAAAAGATATACTTTGGAGGAAAAGCAAATATGCTTTCGCAACCAGAGTTCCATGACATTCACAAAGTAAGATCCTTGCTGACGATGATTGATAATGAAGCTGAGTTCTATGACATTTTGCGTCATAAACAAGTAGGTATTCAAGTGAAAATTGGTAGGGAAAACTCTGCGACAGCCATGGAAGATTGTAGTTTAATTTCTGCGACATATTCGATTGGAGAAGAACAACTTGGAACAATTGCTATTTTAGGTCCGACAAGAATGCAATACTCTCGGGTAATTAGTTTGTTACAGTTATTTACGAGACAATTTACAGATGGACTTAAAAAGTAAATGAGAGTAATACATTCGCTCAAGTGATGAAATTTTCATTGCTGTGTGTAATATATAATGCTTAGGTAATTGTGCTATGCATAATACCTAATACCTTTTAAGGAGGTGAATATTGTGGAAGAGCGTAACGAACAAGTGGTAGAAGAAGTAAAAGAAGCGCAAGTTGAAGAAGCTGTCACGACAGAAAACAGTGAAAAAACTGTAGAAGAAAAAAGTGAGGCTGCTCTTTTACAAGAAAAAGTAGATGAGTTACAAGCGAAACTAACGGAAACGGAAGGTCGCACATTACGTCTACAAGCTGATTTTGAAAATTATAAGCGCCGTGTCCAAATGGATAAACAGGCTGCTGAAAAATATAGAGCACAAAGCCTAGTTTCAGATATTTTGCCAGCTCTTGATAATTTTGAAAGAGCGATGCAAGTGGAAGCAGCTGATGAGCAAACGAAATCCTTGTTACAAGGTATGGAAATGGTGCATCGTCAATTGCTAGAAGCGTTGTCTAAAGAAGGTGTTGAGGCGATTGAAGCTGTTGGTAAACAGTTTGATCCTAATGAGCACCAGGCTATTATGCAAGTAGAAGACAGTGAATTTGAATCAAACGCGGTAGTTGAAGAATTCCAAAAAGGTTATAAACTAAAAGACCGTGTGATTCGCCCATCAATGGTAAAAGTAAATCAATAATTTACATAAAAGTAGGAGGATTCGCCATGAGTAAAATTATCGGTATTGACTTAGGTACAACAAACTCTTGTGTAGCTGTTATGGAAGGTGGAGAACCAAAGGTTATCCCAAATCCAGAAGGAAACCGTACAACACCTTCTGTTGTAGCTTTCAAAAACGAAGAGCGTCAAGTTGGGGAAGTTGCAAAACGTCAAGCAATTACAAACCCAAATACAATCATGTCTGTTAAACGTCATATGGGTACAGACTATAAAGTAGAAGTTGAAGGTAAAGATTATACACCTCAAGAAATTTCTGCAATCATTTTACAAAACTTAAAAGCTTCTGCTGAAGCATACTTAGGTGAAACAGTAACGAAAGCTGTTATTACAGTACCTGCATACTTCAACGATGCGGAGCGCCAAGCAACAAAAGATGCTGGTCGTATCGCTGGTTTAGAAGTTGAACGTATTATCAACGAACCAACAGCAGCAGCGCTTGCTTACGGTTTAGAAAAACAAGATGAAGAGCAAAAAATCTTAGTATATGACTTAGGTGGCGGTACATTTGACGTATCTATCCTTGAGTTAGCAGACGGAACATTCGAAGTTATTTCAACTGCAGGTGACAATCGTCTTGGTGGAGATGACTTTGACCAAGTTATTATTGACCACTTAGTAGCTGAATTCAAAAAAGAAAATAACATTGATTTAAGCCAAGATAAAATGGCACTTCAACGCTTGAAAGATGCAGCTGAAAAAGCGAAAAAAGATCTTTCTGGCGTAACACAAACACAAATTTCATTACCATTCATTAGTGCTGGAGCTGCTGGTCCATTACACTTAGAATTAACATTAACAAGAGCGAAATTCGAAGAGCTTTCAGCTGGTCTTGTTGAAAGAACATTAGAGCCAACTCGCCGTGCATTAAAAGACGCTGGTTTTGCTCCAAGCGAATTAGATAAAGTTATCCTTGTTGGTGGATCTACTCGTATCCCAGCTGTACAAGAAGCTATTAAACGTGAAACTGGTAAAGAACCATATAAAGGTGTAAACCCTGATGAAGTTGTAGCATTAGGTGCTGCAGTTCAAGGTGGCGTACTTACTGGTGATGTAGAAGGCGTACTATTATTAGACGTAACTCCACTTTCTTTAGGTATTGAAACTATGGGTGGCGTGTTTACGAAATTAATCGAGCGTAACACTACAATTCCAACAAGTAAGTCACAAGTATTCTCGACAGCTGCTGATAACCAACCAGCAGTAGACATTCACGTATTACAAGGTGAGCGTCCAATGTCAGCTGACAACAAAACATTAGGTCGTTTCCAATTAACAGACCTTCCACCAGCACCACGTGGTATTCCACAAATCGAAGTAACATTCGATATTGATGCGAACGGTATCGTTAACGTACGTGCAAAAGACTTAGGAACAAGCAAAGAGCAAGCTATTACAATCCAATCTTCTTCAGGTCTTTCTGATGAAGAAGTAGATCGTATGGTACAAGAAGCAGAAGCAAATGCTGACGCTGACCAAAAACGTAAGGAAGAAGTTGAGCTTCGTAACGAAGCTGACCAACTTGTATTCCAAACGGATAAAGTTGTAAAAGATTTAGAAGGTAAAGTGGATGCAGCTGAAGTTGCAAAAGCAACAGAAGCGAAAGAAGCACTACAAGCTGCGATTGAGAAGAACGAGCTTGAAGACATCCGTGCGAAAAAAGACGCTTTACAAGAAATCGTACAACAATTAAGTGTTAAATTATATGAGCAAGCTCAAGCAGCTGCAGGGCAAGCAGAAGGTGCACAAGGAGCACAAGATGCTGGCGCGAAGAAAGATAATGTAGTAGACGCTGAGTTTGAAGAAGTAAAAGAAGATAAGTAATATAAATAAGTAAGATGACAAAAAGTCAAAGTCAAGCGTGCCTTGGCTTTGACTTTTTTCACGAATGAGAAGAAAAGTGTGAGGTTCTTAAGTTTTTAACTTTGCATACTGTAAGTGAGGAAACTTTGTTGCAAAGCACTTTCTTTCGGTGTTAAAATTACGTTTATGTGAAAGATTCGGGGGTTGTAAATTTATGAGTAAACGAGATTATTACGAGGTCCTTGGACTTAGCAAGGGTGCTTCAAAAGATGAAATAAAAAAAGCGTATCGTCGTTTGGCTAAAAAATACCATCCAGACGTAAGTAAAGAAGAGAATGCGATTGAAAAGTTTAAAGAAGTACAAGAAGCATACGAAGTATTAAGCGACGATCAAAAGCGTGCGCAATATGATCAATTTGGTCATGCTGGTGCAAATCAAGGTTTCGGTGGCTTTGGTGGCGGAGGAGACTTCGGCGGTGGTTTCGGTTTTGAAGATATCTTTAGTTCGTTCTTCGGCGGCGGTGGCGGCAGACGTCGTGATCCAAATGCTCCGCGTCAAGGTGCTGATTTACAATATCAAGTTACTTTAGAGTTTGAAGAAGCTATTTTTGGTAAAGAATTAAATGTCGAGATTCCAGTAGAAGATCCATGTGATACTTGTAAAGGTAGCGGAGCGAAACCAGGAACTTCAAAAGAAACGTGTAAACATTGTTCAGGATCTGGGCAAGTAAGTGTAGAACAAAATACACCATTTGGTCGTATCGTAAACCGTCAAGCTTGTGGTCATTGCTCAGGAACTGGTCAAATGATTAAAGAAAAATGTACGACATGTCACGGTTCTGGTAAAGTACGTAAACGTAAAAAAATCAACGTTAAAATTCCGGCAGGTATCGATAATGGTCAACAAATCCGTGTATCTGGAAAAGGTGAAGCGGGCGTAAATGGCGGACCGGCAGGAGATTTATATGTTGTTGTTCATGTAAGAAATCATGAATTCTTTGAGCGTGAAGGAGATCACATTATTTGCGAAATGCCATTAACATTTGCGCAAATGGCACTTGGTGCTGAAGTAGAAGTTCCTACAGTTCATGGGAAAGTGAAGTTGAAAATTCCAGCAGGAACACAAACAGGAACAGAATTCCGCTTAAAAGGAAAAGGTGCTCCGAACGTACGTGGATACGGTCAAGGAGATCAATATGTAGTAGTCCGTGTTGTTGTACCGACGAAATTAACTTCACACCAAAAAGATTTATTACGTGAATTTGCGGGACAAGAAGAGCAGGATGATAGTTTATTTGGAAAGCTTAAACGTGCTTTCAAAGGGGAATAATGGAAATAAAAAATGGAGTTGGTAAATTGTGAAATGGTCAGAAATTAGTATTCATACAACAGAAGAAGCAGTAGAAGCTGTCTCTCATATTTTACATGAAGCTGGTGCTAGTGGAGTTGCGATTGAGGATCCAGCGGAGTTGACGAAAGAGCGCGAGCAACAATACGGTGAGATTTATGCATTGAACCCAGATGAATATCCGGAGGAAGGTGTATTAATAAAAGCATATTTCCCGCAAACGGATTCTTTACATGAAACGATTGCAGGTGTAAAATCATCTATTGATGTGCTTCCATCTTACGACATCGAAATTGGTACTGGAAATATTACCGTTAACGAAGTCAATGAAGAAGATTGGGCTACTGCTTGGAAAAAATATTACCATCCAGTACAAATTTCTGATACATTCACAATTGTGCCGACGTGGGAAGAATATACACCATCTTCTCCGGAAGAAAAAATTATTGAATTAGATCCAGGTATGGCGTTTGGAACAGGAACTCATCCAACAACAACGATGTGTATTCGTGCTTTAGAGAAAACTGTTCAGCCAGGTGACACTATCATTGATGTAGGGACAGGTTCTGGTGTACTTAGTATTGCAGCGGCAAAATTAGGTGCGTCTTCTGTTCAAGCATATGATTTAGATCCTGTTGCAGTTGAAAGTGCAGAAATGAATGTACGTTTAAATAAAACAGATGATATCGTGTCTGTTGGACAAAATAGTCTTTTAGAAGGTATTGAAGGTCCTGTTGATTTAATCGTAGCGAACTTATTAGCAGAAATTATTTTATTATTCCCTGAAGATGCAGCAAGAGTTGTGAAATCAGGTGGATTATTTATTACATCGGGCATTATCGCTGCGAAGGAAAAAGTAATTTCTGAGGCGCTAGAAAAAGCTGGATTTACAATTGAAGAAGTGTTACGAATGGAAGATTGGGTAGCAATTATTGCACGAAATGCGTAATATAGATTTTAGTCTATAATGAAAAGGGGAGTCTCTCACTATAAGGTGAGGGACTTGCCGTTTGTTATATGAAAAAATGATAACGTTTCGTTCTTTTCGTAAGTGTTGACTTACGAAAGGAACGAAACTCTACTAAGGTGATTATATGCAACGTTATTTTGTAGAAGAGAAATATGTAAATGAGACAAGTATTCGCATTGTAGGTGATGACGTACATCATATCGCAAGAGTGATGCGTATGTCAGCTGGTGATCAAATTTATTGCTGTGTAAACGGAAAAACAGCTATATGTTCAATTGATGAAATTACCAGTGAATTTATTAATACGGCTATTGTAGAATGGGTAGAGGTGTCAAGTGAACTTCCTGTTTTCGTGACGATTGCAAGTGGACTGCCGAAAGGAGACAAGCTAGAGTTAATTTTCCAAAAAGGAACTGAGCTTGGGGCAGCTGCATTCTTACCATTTCAAGCATCTCGCTCTATCGTAAAATGGGATGCGAAAAAAGCTGATAAAAAAGTTGAGCGTTTAAGAAAAATTGTGAAAGAAGCTGCGGAACAATCACATAGAAGTGAAATTCCAGAAGTACATGCTCCAGCATCGTTTAAACAATTGCTTTCAATGAGTGGTGAGTATGATGTTTGCCTTGTTGCTTACGAAGAGGAAGCAAAACAAGGTGAGAAATCTAATTTTGCGAAAGCTTTAACGACGATGAAACCAGGTCAAAAGCTATTGATTGTATTTGGCCCAGAAGGCGGTTTAGCTGAGGAAGAGATTACAGCGCTTCGTGAACATAAATTTGTACCATGTAGTTTAGGACCAAGAATTTTAAGAACAGAAACGGCGCCGTTATACGCGTTAAGTGCTGCTTCGTATCATTTTGAATTGATGGGGTGATGATCAATGTCAACTGTTGCGTTCCATACGTTAGGTTGTAAAGTAAACCACTATGAAACAGAAGCCATTTGGCAATTGTTTAAACAAGGTGGATATGAAAGAACTGAATATGAAAAGAAAGCTGATGTATATGTAATTAATACGTGTACAGTAACGAATACGGGAGATAAGAAAAGTCGTCAAGTTATTAGACGTGCTGTTCGTCAAAACCCGGATGCGGTTATTTGTGTAACAGGATGTTACGCACAAACATCTCCAGCGGAAATTATGGCGATTCCAGGTGTTGATATTGTAGTTGGTACACAAGATCGTGAAAAGATGTTAGGATACATCGAGGAGTTCCGTAAAGAGCGTCAGCCAATTAATGCTGTCCGCAATATTATGAAAACACGTGTATACGAAGAACTGGATGTACCTTACTTCACGGACCGTACACGTGCATCTTTAAAAATACAAGAAGGTTGTAATAATTTCTGTACATTCTGTATTATTCCTTGGGCGCGTGGTTTAATGCGTTCTCGTGATGGGAAAGAAGTTATTAAACAAGCGCAGCAATTAGTCGATGCAGGTTATAAAGAAATCGTATTAACAGGTATTCATACAGGTGGATACGGTGAAGATATTAAAGATTATAACTTAGCTGGATTACTTCGTGATATGGAAGCGGAAGTAGGCGGATTAAAACGTCTTCGTATTTCTTCTATTGAAGCGAGTCAGATTTCAGATGAAGTAATTGAAGTGTTAGATAAGTCTGAAGTAGTTGTACGTCACTTACACATTCCGTTACAATCTGGATCTAATACTGTATTAAAGCGTATGCGTCGTAAGTATACGATGGAATTTTTCCAAGAGCGCTTAGATCGTTTGAAAGAAGCGTTACCAGGTCTTGCGATTACATCGGACGTAATCGTTGGTTTCCCAGGTGAAACAGAGGAAGAATTCATGGAAACATATAATTTCATTAAAGAGAATCGCTTCTCTGAATTACACGTATTCCCGTACTCAAAACGTACAGGAACACCTGCAGCGCGTATGGAAGATCAAGTTCCTGAAGATGTGAAGAATGATCGTGTTCACCGTTTAATTGAACTATCTAATCAATTAGCGAAAGAGTATGCGTCACAGTTTGAAGGCGAAGTACTTGAAATCATTCCAGAAGAGCAATTTAAAGAGGGCGACCGCGAAGGGTTATATGTAGGTTATACAGATAACTACTTGAAAATTGTATTTGAAGGATCAGAAGAATTAATTGGTAAACTAGTGAAAGTGAAAATTACGAAAGCTGGTTATCCATATAATGAAGCGCAATTTGTTCGTGTTCTTGAAGATGATGTGAAAAAGGAATCAGCAAGCGCATAAAATGAAACTTTAATCAGCGTGGGATTCATCCCCGCTGATTATTAGTCTTCAGCAATCGGATTGCAGGGCAAATAGCGGGATAAAAAAGCATGCAAATGGAAATGATTTGCATGCTTTCTTTTTTAGTGGAGAAGTTAAGTACTGAAAATGTGAGAAATGAGAAGTTTTTTTCGTACATTCCTGCATGAAAAAAGGTGTAATGATAAAAATATAGTTGGCTTCAAGGGAAAGGATAACAGCTATCTGCATAGTTTTTGAAAAAGGAAGAGCATCTATTCTTCTTTTATTCTGCCAAATAGTTGACCTGAAGTGATAAAATGTATTATAATCGTAAAAGACATGCTGAAGAAGTGTTTCTTTTTGCATGCTGAAGTTAGTATGTAAGTGTGATGTTTCGGAGGGAGGGAAAGAGAATGTCAAAAACAGTCGTTCGTAAAAACGAGTCTTTGGAGGATGCACTTCGCCGTTTTAAAAGATCGGTTTCTAAAACTGGTACACTTGCTGAAGCAAGAAAGCGCGAGTTTTATGAAAAACCAAGTGTAAAACGTAAGAAGAAATCTGAAGCGGCAAGAAAGCGTAAATTCTAAGAGAGGGTGTAAGTTATGAGTCTTCTCGGTCGTTTAAACGATGATATGAAACAAGCGATGAAGAATAAACAAAAAGAAAAATTAACCGTCATTCGTATGGTTAAGGCTGCTTTACAAAATGAAGGTATTAAACTACAGCATACTCTTACTGAAGAAGAGGAACTAACAGTTTTAGCTCGTGAAGTAAAACAGCATAAGGACTCCCTCCTTGAATTTAAAAAAGCTGGTCGTGAAGACCTTGTTAATAAACTGCAAAGTGAAATTCAGATTTTAAGCGCATATTTGCCGGAGCAATTAACGGAAGAACAACTAGCTGATATAATCAAGCAAGTTATTTCTGAAGTTGGTGCAACTTCGAAAGCAGATATGGGTAAGGTGATGACTGCTGTTATGCCGAAAGTAAAAGGTAAAACAGACGGATCACTTGTGAATAAGCTGGTTGTCCAGCTATTAGCATAAAAAAACGTCTCATTTCGTATGAGACGTTTTTTTATGCTTTTTTTCAGTTTGGACGTGATATTACAAGCTCTTTTTTCATACATATGGGATGAGAGGGGGTCTTTTGGGATGAAAAAATTAGAACAAATGAAGAATTGGTTAACGAAGCAAATAGACCTACCAGTGGATGTGCTAATGGATCTACCTCGGATCACGCTTGTTGGGCAAGTGCATATCTATATAGAAAATCATCGAGGTTTATTAGTGTTTTCAGATAAAGAAGTAAGATTGTTGTTGAAGCATGGTCAGTTATTAATTAAGGGGCAGTCCTTTGTTATTAAAACAATCCTTCCGGAAGAACTTTTGCTTGAAGGGATCATTGATCAAGTGACGTTTTTAGAAGACGAACAGAAAGAGAAGTAAGGGAAACTTCCGTATGTGAAGTTTTTCTTCTTTATTCTAATGATATGAACCTACTATTTAGTTTGTCCAGCTATTTATAGAAGATAAAGCTCTTTATTTCATTTTCGTACGAGCTATTTTGCTAATTAAAGTGAAAAGTAGTGTGTCTACTTTTGGAAAGGTAGTGAAGGTGGTAGATGAAAAATAAATGGTTTATAAAGTGGCTTGGATATGTAAAGGTACGAATTGAAGGTAGAGGAGCGGAACGGTTCGTTAACGAATGTGTGCGTAGGAATTTATTAGTTTGGGACGTTAAGAAAATCGCTGATGAAACGTTAGTATTTTGTATGCTATTACGAGATGTGAAAAAAATAAAGCCGATTTATAGAAAAAATGAATGTAAATTATATTTTATTGGACGCTATGGCTTTCCTTTTTGGAATAAGCGTTTAATTAAAAATAGTGGATTCTTAATTGGTTTTCTAATTTTCTTTTTTGGTATGATTGCATTATCGAATATGGTTTGGAAAATTGAAATTACAGGAGCGAAACCTGAAACAGAATATATATTGATGAAAGAATTGGACAAAATGGGTATTAAAAAAGGGAAATTACAATTCCAAATGCCTAATGTCGAAGATGTACAGCGCCATTTGACTGATAATATTAATGCGATTACTTGGGCGGGACTCGAAATAAGAGGTACGACGTACCATTTTAAAATAGTTGAAAAAAACGAGCCGAAAAAAGAAAAGGAACAAAGGCCGCAAAATTTAGTGGCAAAAAAAGAAGCGATTGTTACAAAAACATTTGTTGAAGTAGGAAAACCAGTTGTTCTAAAAAATGATCATGTAGAAAAAGGGCAGCTTCTCGTATCAGGGATATACGGTAATGAGGAGAGTCCAACGATTGTTTCGGCGAAAGGTATTGTATATGGAGAAACGTGGTATACATCTAATGTGAATGTGCCGCTAAAGACGCAATTTCAAGTATATACGGGCAATGCATATAATGAGCATTACCTTACATTTGGGAATACGAAAATAAAAATATGGGGATTTCAACATGATAAGTATAAGCGCTCTCGTACGGAAAGTGTAAAGCATGATGTGAAATTATTTGGTTTTACATTACCGATTGCATATGAAAAAGATATAGTACGGGAAGAGGAAGAAGCAAATCGAGAATATACAGAAAAACAAGCAATGAAAGTAGCGAAAGAGATGGCTGAAAAAGAACTAAAGAAAAAATTGGATGAACATGCTATGATTGTAAGTGATAAGATTTTGAGTAAAGAGGTTGAGGCGGATCAACTAAAAGTCACATTGCATTATACTGTGATTGAAAATATTGCAGAGTCACAACCAATATCCGAATCCGATATTCAAGGAGACTGAGTAATGGCAGAACAATTAGTAGAAATGAACCAACAATTGGAAAATACTAACGAAGCAATCGCTCTTTTTGGAGTCAATGATGCTCATTTGAAAGTAATTGAACGGGAACTGAATGTATCGATTGTAACTAGAGGTGAAACTGTTCATGCATCTGGAGCAGTTGAAACTGTGACACTCGTAGAAAAAATCTTACAGCAATTACTTGTTGTTATTCGAAAAGGTGTATCAATTACAGAAAGAGATGTTGCGTATGCAATTCAGCTCGCACAACAAGGGAAAATTGCTCAATTTGAAGAGTTATATGAAGAAGAAATCTTTAAAACGGCAAAAGGTAAATCCATTCGTGTAAAAACAATGGGGCAAAGAAGATATATTCATGCAATGAAGAAAAATGATGTTGTATTTGGAATAGGGCCTGCCGGAACTGGGAAAACATATTTAGCTGTAGTAATGGCTGTAAGAGCTTTAAAGCAAGGGTATGTAAAGAAAATCATTTTAACGAGACCAGCTGTAGAAGCTGGAGAAAGTTTAGGGTTTTTACCAGGTGATTTGAAAGAGAAGGTGGATCCGTACTTACGTCCATTGTATGATGCCCTGCACGATATTCTTGGACAAGAATATACGCAGCGTATGATGGAACGAGGTGTAATTGAAATCGCGCCTCTTGCTTATATGAGAGGACGTACGCTCGATGATTCATTTGTTATTTTAGATGAAGCGCAAAATACAACGGGTGCACAAATAAAAATGTTTTTAACTAGATTAGGTTTTAGTTCTAAAATGGTTATTACGGGAGACCCTTCGCAAGTAGACTTACCAAAAGGGGTAAAGTCAGGGCTTACGTTAGCTTCTAACATTTTATCTGGTGTATCAGGTCTTTCATTCATTACATTAGAACAAACGGACGTTGTAAGGCATCCACTGGTGCAACGTATTATTGAGGCATATGATAAAATGGAATGATCCTATTTGTCAGGATCATTTCTTTTTGTATTAAGGTTGGCGAACGGCATATTTTTTAATATCATAAAAGATAAGAGAAATACACTATAGGTACTGGTGTATAAAATGTTACCTAAAAGTATCGTTGGCTAAAAGAAATGAAAGCTATAAATAGTTTCACTTTATTTCTGGAGAGGAGAAGGTATTGAAATCATGTTAAGATCTCAAGAAATTTCTAAGTGGTTTCGTAATTTACAACATTCGAAAAAACTAAGTTGGATTTCTTACGTTTTATTAGGAGCAGTGCTGTTTTTTGCACTTATGAATAATGTGAAACCAGAGCAATTAGATGTTGATATGTATTCTATTGCGAAAAAAACAATTCATTCTCCTATTAAAATTGAAGATAAGGTTATAACGGACAGAAAAAAACAAGAGGCCGCTCAAAAAGTCGGGGATCAATATACATATAGAAGTGAATATAAACAAAATAGAGTAGACATTGTAAATGATGTTTTTGCTAAGGTAAATGAAGTCATTCAGGAGATGAAAGCTGCTGGACCTGAAGAGCAAAAAAAGATGACCGATGCTAATAAATTAGAAAAATTGAAGAAGAAGTTGCCATCTAATTTAACAAAGGAATTATCGGATGAGAATTTATTGTACTTTATTAATGCGGAACCGGATCAATTAGAATTAGCAAAGAATGCGGCTTTAACGTCTGTTAGTGTTATTATGGGTGGAAATATTAAAATGTCCGAAGAAATGGCAGCGAAAGAGCGATTTGTTAATGAAATGAAGAGCCTTAATGTGAATAGCGGATTAAAGGAAGCTGTGAATGCGCTAGGATCCTATGCGATTACAGCAAACTATTTTTATGATCCAGCTGTAACGAAAGAGAAGAAGAAAGCAGAAGAAGATTTAGTTCCACCTGTTTATATTCTTCAAGGACAAGTTATTGTTAGAGAAGGTGAAACGATTTCAAGTGATATGTATAATCAGTTGAAATTAGTCGGTTTATTAGAGAAAGGTAATAGTTTTCAGCCTTATGTTGGATTAGCGGTGCTCATTGGCGTGTTACTATACTTTATGCATAAGCAGTTTGAAGTATTTTTACAGCGGAAAAGAGAAGACAGACCGTACATTTTAGCGTATATTACAATTTTGTCTATCACGATTGTTTTAATGAAAATTATTAGTTTGTTTCAAAAGCTTGAATATGCAGGAATTGCGTATGTTGTCCCTGTTGCGATGGGAACAATACTTGTAAAACTAATGATTGGCGATCGATTTGTATTTTTAACAAGTATGATTTTTTCTGTGTGCGGAAGTATTATGTTTAATGAAGGGGTAACAAGTACACTGAATTATAGTGTAGGTATTTATGTGTTATTAAGTTCATTATCAGTAAGTATTTTCTTGCGCGAAAAAAATCGTCGTACGATGATTTTGCAAGCTGGTATACTCGTTTCTATCTTAAATGTAGTCGTCTTGGCGGCGTTATTATTATTACGTAATGGGAATTTTTCACCTCTTGAAATTGGTACGCAATTATTGATGGCTTCCGTTTCAGGGATTATCTCATCTGTTTTGGCTATGGGAATATTACCATATTTAGAAAGTGGACTTGGAATTGTATCAAGCATGAAACTTATGGAACTATCAAGTCCGAATCATCCGCTCTTGCGTAGAATTTTGTTAGAAGCGCCAGGAACATACCACCATAGTGTAATGGTAGCGAATCTTTCTGAGTCGGCTTGTGAAGCAGTTGGAGCAAATGGTGTATTAGCACGTGTAGGGGCGTATTATCATGATGTAGGAAAAACGGTACAACCACAATTCTTTATTGAAAACCAGATGGGAATTGAAAATCCGCATGATAAATTAGATCCTGTGACGAGTAAAGATATTATCATTGCTCATGTAACAGATGGAGTGAAAATGCTCGAAGAATACCATATTCCGCAAGAGATTATTAATATTGCTGGACAACATCATGGTACAACGCTCCTTAAATATTTTTATTATAAAGCGATTAAAGAAGATAAAGAAAAATATACAGAAGAGATGTTCCGTTACCCGGGATCAAAAGCAACTTCTAAAGAATCGGCAATTGTTGGTATTGCTGATAGTGTTGAAGCGGCGGTACGTTCTATGAATCACCCAACACCAGATCAAATTAATAATTTAGTGCAAAGTATTATTAAAGATCGTCTGCAAGATGGGCAATTTAGTGAATGTGATTTGACATTTAAGGAACTACAAATCGTTGGAAAAACGTTATGTGAAACGTTAAATGGTATTTTCCATTCGCGTATTACATATCCGGAACCACCGGAAGAGAAGGAGAAAGAATGAGTTTATTAATTGATTTCATTGATGAAACAGAAGAAGTGAAAGAAGAATATGTGAATTTAATTCGTGAGATATTAGGAACAGCGGCTCAAATGGAAAAAATAGAGGATGGTGCGGAGTTATCCGTGACATTTGTAGATAATGAACGCATTCGCGAGATTAATCGTGATTACCGAGATAAGGATCAGCCTACTGATGTCATTTCCTTTGCTATGGAAGAAATGGGAGAAGGAGAAATGGAAATTGTAGGTGCAGAGATGCCGCGCATGTTAGGTGACCTTATTATTTCTATTCCGAGAGCGAAAGAACAAGCTGAAGAGTATGGACATTCTTTTGATCGTGAACTTGGCTTTTTAGCGTTACATGGCTTTTTACATTTGCTTGGTTATGACCACATGACAGAAGAGGATGAAAAAGAAATGTTCGGAAGACAAAAAGAAATTTTAGAAGCATTTGGATTAGGACGATGAAAAAAGGAAAACTTATAAATAGTTTTGGATATGCTATAGCAGGTATATTCTTTTGTCTTCGTCATGAACGAAATATGAAAATTCATTATTTAGCCGCAGTCATTGTTATATGCTGCGGTTTTTATTTCCATATTACGAAGGTAGAGTGGATGGTAGTACTTATTGTAATAGGAATTGTAATGAGTTTAGAGATGGTAAATACGGCTGTGGAAAAAACAGTAGATTTAGCGACTACGGATATACATCCGTTTGCAAAAATTGCAAAGGATGTCGCAGCGGGAGCGGTTTTATTGTTTGCGATAATAGCCGTTATAATTGGTGCTATTATCTTTTTACCGTATGTGGTATAGTTGCATTCCAAAGCTTTTATTCAGCTTTGGAAGTGCCGTAAAGGCCTTTAATGAGAGAGTGTATCTTATTCACAGCTGTGAACAGGAAGGATGCGGGAATATGAATAGTAAACAATTAATTCAAGAAGCAATCGAAGCGCGTAAACAAGCGTACGTACCATATTCTAAATTTCAAGTAGGTGCAGCATTATTAACACAGGATGGAAAAGTGTATCGTGGATGTAATGTTGAGAATGCATCATACGGCTTATGTAACTGTGCAGAAAGAACAGCCTTATTTAAGGCGGTTTCTGAAGGAGATAAAGAGTTTGTAGCTATCGCGATTGTGGCGGATACAAAGCGTCCAGTACCTCCTTGTGGAGCATGTCGACAAGTTATGGTAGAATTATGTAAACAGGATACGAAAGTATACCTATCAAACTTACATGGTGACGTTCAAGAGACGACAGTCGGAGAATTGTTACCAGGAGCATTTTTAGCGGAGGATTTACATGAATAGAAAAGGTTATAAATCAGGTTTTGTCTCTATTATTGGCAGACCGAATGTTGGGAAATCTACATTTTTAAATCGTATTATCGGCCAAAAAATTGCCATTATGAGTGATAAACCACAAACAACTCGTAATAAAATTCAAGGCGTATATACAGAAAATGATTCACAAGTAATTTTCATTGATACACCAGGAATACATAAACCGAAACATAAGCTAGGCGACTTCATGGTAAAAATGGCGCAAACGACATTAAAAGAAGTTGATATCGTTCTGTTTATGGTTAATGCGGTTGAAGGGTTTGGTCGTGGTGAGGAATTCATCATTGAGAAATTAAAAGAGACGAAACAACCAGTATTTTTAGTCATTAATAAAATTGATCAATTGCATCCAGAGCAGTTATTAGAGTTAATTGACCAATACCGCAAACTACATGAGTTTGCAGAGATTGTACCGATTTCTGCATTAGACGGTAATAATGTGGACGCTTTAATTGGAACGATTAAAAAGTATTTACCAGAAGGACCACAATACTACCCAGATAATCAAGTAACGGATCATCCGGAGAGATTTATTATTGCAGAGCTTATTCGTGAGAAGGTGCTACATTTAACACGTGAAGAAGTACCGCATTCTGTGGCTGTTGTTATCGATGCAATTCAAAAACGCGAAGGTGGGGCAGTGTATATCAATGCAACGATTGTTGTGGAACGTCCGTCGCAAAAAGGGATTATTATCGGGAAACAAGGGAAGATGCTAAAAGAAGTCGGTAAGCGAGCTCGCTTTGATATTGAAGCATTACTTGGTTCTAAAGTATTTTTAGAAGTATGGGTAAAAGTGCAAAAAGATTGGCGTAATAAAATGTCTCAGCTTCGTGACCTTGGTTTCCGCGAAGACGAGTATTAAAATAGAGTAAAGCTGTAATCAGCGGATGTTTTGTTCATCCGCTGATTATTGGTTTTTATGAGTTTTGATAAATTAGGAAAAATTTTTCTCACATGAAAATGGACAAAATGGGTCAATTTAATAACAACAAAGGAAATTGGTTTATAGGCTACGCTTATTGAGAAAGGTGGATTCTTATGCTAGATTTTACCTGGAAGTTTTTCTCCAAAACAGGAAGCATTGAGACGTACTTGCTTTTGAAAGAAATGGAAAAAGACGTAAACGATGAGATGGATCAACATGATGAGGAGCTAGCGCATCTAGACTCTCCAATTTCTTGACCCGTTTTGTTCAAACCTTGGATGGTGACGAACATGTTTCAAAAAGTTGAGGGCATCGTTATCCGTACGACAGATTACGGAGAAACGAACAAGATTGTTACAATATTCTCAAGAGAATTGGGTAAGGTAAGTGCAATGGCAAGAGGAGCGAAAAAACCGAAAAGCCGGTTAGCATCTGTTTCGCAACTTATGACACATGGGCATTTCCTTATTCAAATGGGATCTGGACTTGGAACTTTGCAACAAGGCGAGATTATTTCAACTATGAAAGAAATTCGCGAGGATATATTTTTAACTGCTTATGCATCATTTATTGTTGAGTTAACTGATAAAGCAACAGAAGATAAAAAACATAATCCATATTTATTTGAAATGTTATATCAAACGTTGCATTATATGTGTGAGGGTGTTGACCCAGAAGTATTATCATTAATTTATCAAACGAAAATGCTTCCGGTATTAGGGATGCGCCCGTACTTTGATACATGTGCGATTTGTCATCAAGAAACAGATTTTGTCGCCTTCTCTGTCCGGGAAGGCGGTTTTCTGTGCTCGCGTCATGCTGAGCAAGATCAGTATCGTATACCAGTGGGGGAAGCTGTTCATAAATTATTGCGTCTTTTTTACCACTTCGATTTACATAGACTTGGCAATGTATCAGTGAAGGATAGCACAAAAAAACAAATGCGTTTAGTATTGAATACATATTATGATGAATATTGCGGGATTTATTTGAAATCAAGACGTTTCTTAGAACAACTTGATAAGTTTCAAATATAATTTGGACCGTATACGGTCCTTTTTACATCCTATCTTTTTCGAATAGCATATTTAGTATATAATATTTAAGAGATAGTATAACTTTTTTCGTTGTGCATTAAAGGTGGTGATTATCATAGAGCTGAATAAACGGCAAGAACATATCATTCAGATTGTAAAAGATCACGGTCCTATTACAGGGGAGTCAATTGCTGCGCAATTGGGATTAACACGTGCAACGCTAAGACCAGACTTAGCAATTTTAACGATGGCTGGTTATTTAGAAGCGCGTCCACGCGTAGGTTATTTTTATACGGGTAAAACTGGGGGGCAGCTATTATCTGAAGCTGTTAAGAAAATTAAAGTACAAGATTATCAATCTAGACCAGTTGTAATTGATAAAAATGTATCAGTATACGATGCGATTTGTACTATGTTTTTAGAGGATGTAGGTACATTATTCGTTGTAGATCAATCGACTCTATTAGTTGGTGTTGTATCTCGTAAAGATTTATTACGAGCTAGCCTAGGAAAGCAGGATTTAACCTCTCTTCCGGTTAATATTATCATGACAAGGATGCCAAACATTGCGATGTGTCGTAGAGAAGATTCTTTATATGATATTGCGATGGAATTAATAGAAAGACAGATTGATGCGATGCCAGTTGTAAAAGATACGAAACAAGGTTTAGAAGTGATTGGACGAATTACAAAAACAAATATTACACGTGCGTTTGTAAACTTAGTAAATAACGAGTAAGTGTAATTTGTTTAAAGTGAGGTAATGTAATGGATAATAAAATCGTATATGTCGTATCTGATTCTGTTGGAGAAACGGCTGATTTGGTTGTTCGAGCGGCAATGGGGCAATTCCCATTTGCTCCTGATATTAGACGTGTACCGTATGTTGAAGATACAGGGACATTAAAAGAAGTGATTTCGATTGCTAAGAGCAATCAAGCGCTTATTTGTTTTACGTTAGTAAAGCCTGACATGCGTCGGTATTTAGTGACAGAGGCTGCAAAAGAAGGCGTAGAGGCATATGATATTATTGGTCCTCTTATCGATCAAATCGAAGAAATTACAGGGCAAGTGCCGAGATATGAGCCAGGTGTTGTTCGTAGATTAGATGAAGAATACTTTAAAAAGATTGAAGCGATTGAGTTTGCTGTAAAGTATGATGATGGTAGAGATGCACGTGGTATTTTGAAAGCAGATATCGTGTTGATTGGCATTTCGCGCACATCAAAGACACCACTTTCTCAATATTTAGCTCATAACAAACGTTTGAAAGTTGCCAATGTACCACTCGTACCAGAAGTAGATCCGCCTGAAGAATTATATCAAGTGGCTAAAGAAAAATGCTTCGGTTTGAAAATTACGCCAGATAAGTTGAATCATATTCGAAAAGAGCGATTGAAATCACTTGGACTAAGTGACGGCGCAACATATGCCAATATTAATCGTATTAAAGAAGAAATTGATCACTTTGAGAATGTAGTTAGTAAAATAAATTGTCAAGTAATTGATGTATCGAACAAAGCGATTGAAGAAACGGCTAACATTATTGTGAATGCAGTGCAAAACCAAAAAATGTTTTAGCACATTTACCAAAGGTGAATGTGCTTTTTTCGCTCGTGAGAAACACTATGCCTGTTGATTTCGTAATAGATGATAGCGAAGTGGTTATACTTATATTCTTCTCGTTTTTATTATGTTAAAGGCATGGTTTCGTTATCCTGAAATAGAAGATGAAAAAATAAAGGGATATGTAGCGTAGTTGAAGAAAATATATTATAATAAAAAATTGTGATAAAAACCTATATTTTACGTTTAGACTTTAATTTTTCAGAATAAACTAGGGATAGGATTTACGAAAAGACATGTAATTACGTTAAATCGACAAAATCTATACAAGAAAACGCACATTATGGAAGGATTCGCAGAAGGGATGTAGAATACAGAAATATGCAAAACATCAATATCGTATTGGTTGATGCAGATGCATATACTGTGAATGCTGAAAATTGTGCAAGTTGGAACGAAAGTTCATGTCGAAATTTTGTTTGTCACATCGTATGCTCATCGTTTAAGGAAGCAGCAAGGGAAATTGGATCTATGTAGATGCTGAATAAGCTAAAGTTGATTTTTTTATATGTATCAACATGCAAAAAAACAGATCTCGTGATCATATAGGATATGGTGCTTGCTAGTCTTCTTGTAAAAAAGTGTATATGTATTGTCTCCAGGAGGTACATTTGTAACAGATGAGCAAATGGATACAATTTTATATAGTAGGTACGTATCTGCGAAATGGCGCAGAAAATGGCCTGCAAAATCGTTTGATAACGTAATCGACAACACTTTCTAATAAGTTTAGAAAAAATATTGTCGAATTATAAAGGAATTTTTTAATTTATATCGAATACAAAATACGACACGGAGATGGATTTATGGGGAACAGAATTCCCGAAGAAGTTGTTGAACAGATTCGGACATCATCGGATATTGTAGAAGTGATTGGTGAATACGTTCAACTTAGAAAACAGGGGCGTAACTATTTCGGCCTTTGTCCATTTCATGGTGAGAATTCTCCTTCATTCTCTGTTTCATCTGATAAGCAAATTTTTCATTGCTTCGGATGTGGAGAAGGTGGAAATGTATTTTCCTTTCTAATGAAAATGGAAGGACTGGCTTTTACCGAGGCGGTTCAAAAGCTAGGTGAAAGAAATGGAATTGCGGTTGCAGAGTATACATCAGGGCAAGGACAACAAGAAGACATATCTGATGACACTGTCATCATGCAACAGGCTCATGAACTTTTGAAAAAGTATTATCATCATTTATTAGTAAATACAGAAGAAGGAAATGAAGCACTTTCGTATTTGTTAAAACGTGGTATTACGAAAGAGATGATTGAGAAGTTTGAAATTGGTTATGCGTCACCTGCTTGGGATGCAGCAACGAAAATTTTACAAAAAAGAGGTTTATCGCTGTCTAGTATGGAACAAGCTGGTCTTCTCATAAGAAGCGAGAAGGATGGTAGTCATTATGATCGCTTCCGTGGAAGGGTTATGTTTCCAATCTATACATTACAAGGTAAAGTGATAGCGTTTAGTGGAAGGGCGCTAGGAGATGACACTCCGAAATATTTAAATAGCCCTGAAACACCGATTTTTCATAAAAGTAAATTGTTGTATAACTTCCACCAAGCGAGGCCGTTTATTAGAAAACGTGGGCAAGTGGTCCTTTTTGAAGGGTATGCCGATGTACTAGCTGCGGTAAAAAGTGGTGTGGAAGAAGCTGTTGCGACAATGGGAACAGCTTTAACTGAAGAACAAGCAAAACTTCTGCGACGTAACGTTGAAACTGTTGTTCTTTGCTATGATGGTGATAAAGCAGGACGAGAAGCAACGATGAAAGCAGGGCAATTATTACTAAAAGTTGGTTGCCAAGTGAAAGTTACATCCTTGCCAGATAAGCTTGATCCTGATGAATATGTGCAACAATATGGGACGACTGCTTTTGAAAATCTTGTGAAATCAAGTATAAGTTTTGTTGGTTTTAAAATAAATTATTTGCGTTTAGGGAAAAATTTGCAAGATGAGTCTGGCAAAGAAGAATATGTGAAAAGTGTTTTAAAAGAGTTATCGTTGCTACAAGATGCGATGCAGGCAGAATCATATTTGAAGTCGTTATCGCAAGAATTTTCGTATTCAATGGAAACACTTTTGAATCAATTGCACCAATATCGCAAAGAACAAAAGGTACAGCAAAAACAAGTAAAACAGGTTTCTAAGCCGTCTCAAATTGTTCAAACAAAACCGAAGTTAACAGGTTTTGAAAGGGCAGAAAGAGAAATTATTTACCATATGTTGCAAAGTCCAGAAGTGGCTGTTCGTATGGAATCCCATATAGAAGATTTTCACACAGAAGAACATAAAGGGATTTTATATGAACTATACGCATATTATGAAAAGGGAAATGAACCTTCAGTCGGAACATTTTTAAGTTGGCTCTCTGATGAAAAGTTGAAAAATATTATCACTGATATTTCAACGGATGAATTTATTAATCCAGAATACACAGAAGAAGTGTTGCAAGGCCATTTGGAGACGCTTAGACGTCATCAAGAAAAACTTGAAAAGACGGAAATCATCTTTAAGATAAAACAAATGGAAAAAACAGATCCTGTAGAGGCTGCTAAATATTATGTAGCATATTTACAAAGTCAAAAAGCGAGAAAATAGCTTTTTTGATAAATTTTTAGTATAATGAATGTTTGTATCTCGCGTAAGGAGGGGAACAGATGGCTGACAAACCAGCTCGTTCTAAACAAATTGAAACTGAAATGACCCTTGAGCAAGTGAAAGAGCAACTCACTGAGCTCGGAAAAAAACGTGGCGTTCTTACATATGAAGAGATTGCAGAACGCATGAATGGATTTGAAATTGAATCCGATCAAATGGATGAATACTATGAATATTTAGGTGAACAAGGGATTGACTTAGTTGGTGACAATGACAACGAAGAAGGTCCTAATAATCGCCAAATTTCAAAAACGGAAGAAGAATTCGACCTTAACGATTTAAGTGTACCACCTGGGGTTAAAATCAATGATCCAGTTCGTATGTATTTAAAAGAAATTGGTCGTGTAGATTTACTATCTGCAGAAGAAGAAATTCGACTTGCAACTCGTATTGAAGACGGCGATGAAGAAGCGAAACGTCGTCTTGCAGAAGCAAACTTACGTCTTGTGGTAAGTATTGCAAAGCGCTACGTGGGCCGTGGTATGCTTTTCTTAGACTTAATCCAAGAAGGGAACATGGGTCTAATTAAAGCGGTTGAAAAGTTCGATTATCGTAAAGGTTTCAAATTCAGTACGTATGCAACTTGGTGGATTCGCCAAGCGATTACACGTGCGATTGCAGACCAAGCACGAACTATTCGTATCCCAGTTCATATGGTTGAAACGATTAATAAGTTAATTCGTGTACAACGTCAATTATTACAAGATTTAGGACGCGAACCATCTCCTGAAGAGATTGGTGAAGAAATGGATCTTGCTCCAGAAAAAGTACGCGAAATCTTAAAAATTGCACAGGAGCCAGTTTCTCTTGAAACACCAATTGGTGAAGAAGATGACTCCCATTTAGGTGATTTTATTGAAGACCAAGAAGCAACATCGCCTGCGGACCATGCAGCGTATGAATTGCTAAAAGAACAATTAGAAGATGTGTTAGACACACTAACAGATCGTGAAGAAAATGTTCTACGTCTTCGTTTTGGTTTAGATGATGGACGAACTCGTACGCTTGAAGAAGTTGGGAAAGTATTCGGCGTAACGAGAGAACGTATCCGACAAATTGAAGCAAAAGCACTTCGTAAATTAAGACATCCAAGCCGTAGTAAGCGTCTTAAGGATTTCTTAGAATAGGTTCTTTTTAAGTTTACTTCACCTTTGTGAAGTAAACTTTTTTATTTTGTTAATTTTTGTTAAACTTTAGCTGTCAGCAACGATTACAATTTCTTGTAATTTATTTTACAGAATTGTCTTTTGATTTGCAAATGCTCATTTTTCGATTTTTCGATTAATTTTGTTTATTCTATACAAAAATATATGTAGAAAAGTGAAAAATATGATGAGAAACGTTAATAATTATCGAAATAATAAGCGATATAACAATAAAAAACAATAAACTGAATTTATGGAATATTTTTAACGATTAGTAGTTTACTCTTTTCTGATAGAGCGTTTTCAAGTACAATGGAAATGACTGAATCATCTAACTATTTAGGGGTATAGAGGGGGGAGAAGAGATATGAAACGTAATCCGCTGATTCCGTTCGCTCTTATTGCAGCATTAGGTATTATCGTTATGTTTGTATTTTCATTTCAGGGGCTAAATAAATCTAAAGAGTTAGCTGATGCAAAAAATGGCGGGAAGCCAACGCAAACAGCATCAAAGCCAGAGGATATTGTGAAGCAAAGCTGTACGAGCTGCCACGGTGATCAGCTACAAGGGGCAGTAGGACCTAATTTACAAAAAATTGGTGGAAAACTTTCGAAAGAAGAGATTCAAGAAGTTATTTCGAAAGGAAAAGGAAACATGCCACCTAATTTAGTGCCAGCTGATCAAGCCGCTAAAGTAGCTGATTGGTTATCGAAGAAAAAATAAAGTTCCGTATGACAAGTCTTTTGCTTATGCAAAGGGCTTGTTTTTCTATATTTTCTAAAATACGATGAATGATAGAGAAGTGAATTGTTGTTATGGGCTTGCAACAACTACTATAAATTCATTATCATGGAGACAGACTGACAAGAGAAGGAGTAATGGAAATACATGAATGAAGTAAAGCTTTCAAAACGATTAGAAGAAGTTGTGCGTGAAATACCAGTGGGGTCTACAGTTGCTGATATTGGATCGGATCATGCGTATTTACCATGTTATACAATTATAAATAATATTGCTACAAAAGCAGTTGCAGGAGAAGTTGTAGATGGGCCATTTCGCTCTGCACAAGCAACTGTAGCTGAAAGTGGCTTACTAGATAAAGTAGATGTGCGTAAAGGGAATGGATTAGCTGTTATAGCGCCAGGAGAAGTAGATGTAATTACGGTTGCCGGAATGGGCGGAGCGTTAATTCGTGACATTTTAGAAAGTGGTAAAGAGAAATTAGAAGGTGTAACACGTTTAATTTTACAGCCGAATATTGCAGCGCATCACATTCGTGAATGGTTTATTGAGAATGGGTGGGAGCTTATCCATGAAAAAATCGTAAAAGAAGATGGGAAAATTTACGAGATTTTAGTAGGAGAGCGAGGAAACATCGAGTTGCCTTATTCGGAAAATAAACAAGCTGAATTATTTATGGGACCATTTTTAATAAAAGAAAAAAGTGAAGCTTTCGTTGAAAAATGGGAAGGAGAGTTGAAAAACTTCCAAAATATTTTAAAACAGTTAGAACGTGCGGTTGATTCTGAAGAAACAAAAGCGAAGCGTGCGGAAGTAGAAGCGAAAATGAAAATGATAGGGGAGGTTTTATCATGAGTAAAATTCCAAATGGCCATGAAATTATTTCTTTATTTGAAAGTATGTATCCAAAGCATTTGGCGATGGAAGGAGATAAGATTGGCCTGCAGATTGGAGCGCTTAATAAACCCGTGCAGCACGTATTAATTGCGTTAGATGTAACGGAAGAAGTGGTAGATGAAGCGGTTCAATTAGGAGCAAATGTGATTATTGCACATCACCCTTTAATTTTTAATCCGTTAAAAGCGATTCATACAGATAAGGTGTATGGGAAAATTATTGAAAAGTGTATTAAAAATGATATCGCAATCTATGCAGCACATACAAATGTGGATGTTGCTAAGGGCGGGGTGAATGATTTACTTGCTGAGGCATTAGGATTGCAAAATACAGAAGTTTTGGCACCGACATATGCAGAAGAAATGAAAAAAGTTGTTGTGTTTGTGCCAGTAACTCATGCAGAAGAATTACGAAAAGCATTAGGAGATGCAGGTGCGGGTCATATCGGCAATTATAGCCACTGTACGTTTAATAGCGAGGGTACAGGGACGTTTGTACCTCAAGAGGGGACAAATCCTTATATCGGGGAAACTGGGCAGTTAGAGCGCGTGGAAGAAGTACGAATCGAAACGATTATTCCAGCTTCACTACAGCGAAAAGTGATTAAAGCGATATTAACGGCACATCCATATGAAGAAGTAGCGTATGATGTGTATCCACTTGATAATAAAGGTGAAACATTAGGGCTTGGAAAAATAGGCTATTTACAAGAAGAAATGACACTTGGACAGTTTGCAGAACATGTAAAACAGTCGTTAGATGTAAAGGGTGCACGAGTTGTTGGGAGATTAGATGATAAAGTGCGCAAAGTAGCTGTACTTGGCGGTGATGGTAACAAATACATCAATCAAGCTAAATTTAAAGGGGCGGATGTATATGTAACAGGTGACATGTATTATCATGTTGCTCATGATGCGATGATGCTCGGTTTAAATATAGTCGACCCAGGACATAACGTTGAAAAGGTAATGAAGCAAGGTGTACAGAAGCAATTACAAGAAAAAGTAGATGCGAAGAAACTGAATGTACATATCCATGCTTCGCAGTTACATACAGATCCATTTACATTTGTATAAGAAAAGTAAAAACCGTTGCTCATATAGGCAACGGTTTTTATTATTGTTCTTTTTTCACTTTTACACGAGGTAATATTTTTTGTAACGGTACTTTTCGAACCCTTTCCCATGTAGCGGGATTCATTGGGTCATATTGATCTAAGAAAGCGATAACTTCTTTCGTAATTGGCGTTGGAGTAGAAGCACCTGCTGTAACAGCGACGTTTTCTACGCCTTGTAGCCATTCTAATTTGATTTCACTTACATCTGCAACGCGATATGCTTTCGTACCAGCGATTTCTTGTGATACTTGTGCTAAACGGTTTGAGTTGTTACTTTTCGGATCACCGACAACAATTGTTAAGTCTGCAACATCAGCTTGCTTAGCAACAGCTTCTTGGCGAACTTGAGTTGCTAAACAAATTTCCTTATGGAATTCTGCTGTTGGGAATTTCTTCTGAATGTCTTCCATTAAATGTTGAACATCCCATTGGCTCATCGTTGTTTGATTTGTAACTAAAATTTTATCCGTTGGAATTTCTAATGTTTTTAAATCATCAGCTTTTTCAATAAGATGAACGATATCAGGTGCAATACCAACTGCGCCTTCTGGTTCTGGATGATTTTTTTTGCCGATATAAATGACATGGTAACCTTCAGCTTTCTTTGCTTCAATAAGGTCATGTGTTTTTGTAACATCTGGACAAGTGGCATCGATTGTCGTTAAACCTTTTTCTTTTGCACGTTGTTTAACTTCTGGAGAAACACCGTGTGCAGTGAAAATAACAGTACCAGAATCGATTTTATCTAAAATGTCTAATCGACTTGGCCCGTCTAATGTGATGATGCCATCTTCTTCGAATGCATCTGTTACATGTTTGTTGTGAACGATCATACCTAAAATATAAATAGGTCTTGGTAATGATGTATCTAATGCGGCGTTACGTGCAATAACCATCGCGTCCACAACACCGTAGCAATAACCACGAGGGGAAATTTTAACAATTTTCATATGAGTAATCCTCTCCTTCTAAACAAGGGATACTTTTGTGCATAGTCTTTTACATTATAAAGGAGGAGTGGATAGAAAACAAAGGATTGTTACACATATAGTTTTGGTTTTGTTGCTATTTTTTGAACGGGCTCCTCTCGTACTTCTTTTTCTATGACGGGCTCAATCACTATTTTTTTTCTTTTTCTTTTTTTTCGTGGAGGAGGTGGAGTCGCTACCTCAACCTTCTCTGCTACGTCTTTAGTTTGATTTTCGGCTTGATCTTCTTCCGTACTTTTTCCAGAGGTGAGGATTTTAACAATGCTTGGTAGGTTACGCATAATGGGACCGTACTGTTCGACGACAGGGCTTACAGATTGAACAACTTGGGATACTTTTTCGATATTGTTTATCATATTAGTTGGATTCGAAATCAAATTCGAAATAAAGCTACCGATGCCACTGCTTGATGCCGCTGTAGTTGCTGCACCACCGCGCGTTTCATTTGATTCATACATTTGAGGGGGGATCATTTGCTCTGGATGCTGCTGCATATATGGTTGATATTGCTGTGAGTATTGCTGCGGGTATTGTTGTTGGTATTGTGGTGGATAGTGCTGTCGATATTGTGGTTGCTGTTGCTGGTGCTGGTGCATCATTGGCGGTGCTCCTTCCATTTGTCGATAAGGCGGAACCATTTGCATGTAAGGTTCGGTTGGATCGTGTTTTTTAAAGAGTTTAGCAAGGAACCCTTTCTTTTTTTGTGCCATCGGTGGTAGTTGTGGAATTGGATATGGTGTATAAGGTTGCTGTCCTTGATTCGGATACATTTGTCTTGCGGGAGATTTTGGGAACATGTGAGAAATCCTCCTTTCTTCAGTTAGGTATATACACATACAATATGCAATAAGGGGGAAGAAGGTTAGTTTTTGAAGGAAAAACCTAAACTAAAGATGGATTTTACTTGTAGATTTCGATATAATGTAGACTTGACTGATTTGTGCGCGCAGTAGAAATTTAGAAAGAAGGTGTAACTTATGACACAACAAACTTTTACACAGTATGATTTTAAACCATTTTTAATAGATGCAGTTCGTGAACTACGCTTTACAGAGCCGACAGGAATTCAACAGAAAATTTTCCCAGTCGTGAAAAAAGGTGTAAGTGTAATTGGACAATCCCAAACAGGTTCTGGGAAAACACATGCATACTTACTTCCTACATTGAACAGAATTAATGCAAGTCGTGAAGAAGTACAACTTGTTATTACAGCGCCTACTCGTGAGTTAGCACAACAAATTTACGAAGAAATCGTGAAATTAACAAAGTTCTGTGCGGAAGATCAAATGATTACAGCACGTTGTTTAATTGGTGGAACTGACAAACAACGCTCAATTGAAAAGTTGAAAAAGCAACCTCATATTGTAGTTGGAACACCAGGACGTATTAAGGACTTAGTAGAAGAACAAGCACTATTTGTTCATAAAGCAAATACAATTATTGTCGATGAAGCAGACTTAATGCTTGATATGGGATTCATTCATGATGTAGACAAAATTGCAGCACGCATGCCTAAAAACTTGCAGATGCTAGTTTTCTCTGCAACAATTCCTCAAAAACTAAAACCGTTTCTGAAGAAATATATGGAGAATCCAGAGCATATTCATATTAATCCAAAACAAGTTGCGGCTGGAAATATTGAGCATTATTTAGTACCTTCTAAACATCGAAACAAAATCGATTTAGTGAACAAAATGTTGCTACAATTTAAACCGTATTTAGCAGTTGTTTTCACGAATACGAAAAAGATGGCGGATCAGGTTGCTGACGGATTAATGGAACGTGGCTTAAAAGTTGGACGAATTCACGGTGATTTATCACCACGTGATCGTAAAAAAATGATGAAACAAATTCGTGATCTTGAATTCCAATATATTGTTGCAACTGATTTAGCAGCACGTGGTATCGATATTGAAGGAATTAGTCATGTTATTAACTACGAACTTCCATCAGATTTAGATTTCTTCGTTCACCGCGTTGGAAGAACGGCACGTGCAGGACATTCAGGTATTGCAGTGACGATTTATGATCCAGCAAACGAAGAAGCGTTAGATAGTTTAGAAAAACAACGTCATATTGAGTTCAAACATGTAGATTTACGTGGAGATGAGTGGGCGGATTTAGGTGAACGCCGTCGTCGTAAGAGCCGTAAGAAACCAAATGATGAACTTGACGTTATGGCAACGAAAGTTATTAAAAAGCCGAAAAAAGTAAAACCAAACTATAAACGTAAACTTGCAACAGAACGTGACAAAGTGAAGAAAAAATATAGCAATAAAAAAAGATAAGGGGAGCTCCCTTATCTTTTTTTTATCCAGCTATTTGCGGGATAATAATCAGTGGAGAATGGAAAAAAACAATTCGCTACATATTTCTACAAATTATGCTATCATTATATCTATTGTATATTGAAGAGGTGATTGTATGTTAAAGATTGGATCTCATGTTTCCATGAGTGGTAAGAAAATGTTATTAGCAGCAAGTGAAGAGGCTGTTTCATACGGTGCAACAACGTTTATGATTTATACAGGTGCACCGCAAAATACAAGAAGAAAACCAATTGAAGAATTGAATATAGAAGCAGGAAGAAAGCATATGGAGCTAAACGGTATTGAGGAAATTATCGTACATGCACCATATATTATTAATGTCGGGAATACGACGAAGCCGGAAACATTCCAATTAGGTGTAGACTTCCTTCGCATGGAAATTGAAAGAACATCGGCATTAGGTGTAGCGAAACAAATTGTTCTTCACCCAGGTGCGCACGTCGGGGCAGGAGCGGATGCTGGTATTCAACAAATTATTAAAGGGCTGAATGAAGTATTAACGCCAGATCAGACGGTTAACATCGCGTTAGAAACGATGGCAGGTAAAGGGACAGAATGCGGTCGTAGCTTTGAAGAAATTGCAAAGATTATTGACGGTGTAAAATATAATGAAAAACTATCCGTATGTTTTGATACGTGCCATACGCACGACGCAGGATACGATATCGTAAATGACTTTGACGGTGTATTAAATGAATTTGATAAGATTGTTGGTATTGATCGTTTACAAGTACTTCATATTAATGATAGTAAAAATGTACGCGGCGCAGGAAAGGACCGTCATGAAAATATCGGTTTCGGTCATATCGGTTATAAAGCGTTGCATCATATTGTACATCATCCACAGTTAATGCACGTACCAAAAATTCTTGAAACGCCATATGTAGGTGAAGATAAAAAAGATAAGAAGCCGCCATATAAATTAGAAATCGAAATGCTGAAAAATGGTACTTTTGATGAAGGAATTCTTGAGAAAATTAAAGCGCAATAAGCAATAAGGAGGGGATTTTCCCCTCCTTATTTTAGTAGTTGCTGAAATAAAGTATTTACTTGTTGGGCAGTAGCAGGGGAGGTTACTTTTGCTATTTGTTTTAAGAGCTCTAGTCGTTCGTCATTATCATAAATATTAATATTCTTTCCTTTCATAAGTCCAACAATTTGATCAGCTTGTGCAGTCGTAATAGAGACCTCATACTCTTTACTATATTTCAATAACTCTTTTGTAGAAATATGATTTAATTTTTTATTTACAAGTTGTTTAATGAGATTCATCGAGTTATCCTCCTTCACTCGTTCTTCTATCGAAATATATGAGTACGTAGCTTGTACATATTCGTATAGAGTTTCTTTTTTCATGAGAAAAAGAAGCGTATGTTATAATATAAGGACAAAACTTATAGAAAAAGAGTATAAGGAGGACTTATGGAGCAGAAGCAACATCGAAAAGAAAGTGTTATCCATCTTATTTATCGTTTAGTTATGATTATTTTTGGGGCAGCATGCGCAGCGGTAGCGATTGAACTATTCTTAATGCCAAATAAAATTATTGATGGTGGAATTATTGGTATTTCTCTTATATTAGATTATCTTACTCCTAATATTTGGTGGTTAAGTTTCTCTACTTTAGTCGTTATTCTTAATATCCCATTTATGTATTCGGGTTATAAACAAATCGGAAAAACGTTCATGTTATCTTCGGCATTCGGTATTGTAGCTTTAGCGTTTATTGAATCAACGTTACATGCTGTTCCGCCATTTACAACAGAACCGATTTTAGCGACAGTGTTTGGTGGTCTTATTTTAGGTCTTGGTGTAGGGCTCGTTATTCGTCACGGTGGATCAATGGACGGAACAGAAATTATGGGTATTTTATTAACGAAGAAATTACCTTTCTCCGTTGGCGAATTTGTAATGTTTGTGAACTTATTTATTTTTGCATGGGCAGCATTTGTATTTGGTGTGGAACAAGCTATGTATTCTGTTATGACGTACTATATCGCATTCAAAACAATTGATACAGTCATTCAAGGTTTAGATGAAACGAAAGCAGTTTTAATTGTATCAGATCAATATGAGGAAGTATCAAATGCGATTTTGCATCGTCTTGGTCGTGGAACGACAAAGCTTGTAGCGAAAGGCGGTTACACGGATAAAGAAAAAGAAGTGATTTATGCAGTTGTAACGCGTCTAGAAGTGACAAAGTTAAAATCAATTGTGTATGAAATTGATGCGAATGCATTTGTTACAATTATGAGTACACAAGAGACAAATGGTGGCAAGTTTAAATCGGCTATTCACTAAAAAATGCATGTAATAACAGATTTTTCCGATCGGAAATGGGATGGACTCTCATTTCATTAAAGCTTCACTTTATAGGAATATTTTTTGAAAGCAGAGAATTTTTCTCTGCTTTTTGTTATAATAATAAGGTTTCTTGAAAAAATAGATATATTTTAGGCAGATTGGTTTACAACTATAATAAGCTATACTATAATTCAAATAGATATAAATCGGAATCATTCTGAATTAAAATAGGTGAGATGCTATGAATAATATATTAGAAATAGAAGGATTGTCATTTCGATATGAAGATCGAAATGTTTTAGAAGATATTAACTTGCAAGTTCCGAAGGGAGCTTTTTTAGGTTTAGTTGGACCAAATGGTTCTGGGAAATCAACGTTGCTAAAATGTTTATTAGGTGTTTTAAAGCCAAAACAGGGAAATATTCGTTTGTTTGGTGTTGATAGTAAGAAGTTTAAAGAATGGAACAAAGTTGGTTATGTGTCGCAAAAGGCAAATAGCTTTAATTCTGGTTTTCCGGCAACTGTGTTTGAAGTGGTGTCAATGGGACTCGTTTCGAAAAAAGGGCTGTTTCGCTTTTTCACGAAAAGCGATAAGGAAAAGGTAGAAAAAGCAATTGCGGATGTAGGGATGAGTGAGTTTCAAGGCCGCAATATCGGAGAACTTTCTGGTGGACAGCAACAGCGTGTATTTATTGCTCGTGCGCTCGTTAGTGATCCTGAATTACTTATTTTGGACGAGCCTACTGTTGGAATCGATGTGAGGAATGTAGAAAGTTTTTATGAGATATTAGAGGATTTAAACAAAAGATTAGGAATCACATTAATTCTCGTTACGCATGATATGGGAGCTGTTACTGAGAAAGTAACACATGTTGCATGCCTAAACCAA
This sequence comes from Bacillus sp. Brlt_9, assembly GCF_051948935.1. Classification (NCBI taxonomy): domain Bacteria; kingdom Bacillati; phylum Bacillota; class Bacilli; order Caryophanales; family Bacillaceae; genus Bacillus; species Bacillus sp. Brlt_9. The sequence continues at coordinate 571,378 of NZ_JAYJLO010000002.1, forward strand.
CATCTACATTTCCATGGAAATGTAGAGACGTTCCGAGAGTTAGAAGATGCAGAAATGTCCGTCTTATATGGACATCATGTTCATCGTTTAGAACACGAGCATGAGCATCACGGGAGGGTATAATGATACAAGATTTTTTACAATATGACTTTTTACGTAACTCTTTATATGCAGGGATTTTAATAGGACTTGTTGCGCCACTTATCGGTGTATTTGTTGTCATTCGCCGTATGTCACTTATTGCAGATGCATTAAGCCACGTGACATTATCGGGTATTGCTGCAAGTTTACTACTAGAAAAAACAATTTTCACAGGGGGATTTTTAAATCCGTTATATATGGGGATGATTTTTTCTATTGGCGGGGCGTTACTTATTGAAAAACTACGTACTGTATATAAACATTATCAAGAATTAGCAATTCCAATTATTCTTTCAGCAGGAATGGGGATTGGCGTTATTTTTATTTCACTTGCAAATGGATTTAACACAGATTTATTTAGTTATTTATTTGGTAGTGTAAGTGCCGTAACAAGTACGGATTTAATCATTATTGGTATTGTAGCAATTGCTGTTATTGTAACGATTACTTTATTATATAAAGAGTTATTTTTACTATCGTTTGATGAGGAATATGCTGTATCAACTGGTTTGAGTGCAAAGTGGATTCATTTTATTTTCATTATATTGGTTGCCCTTGTCATTGCAGTATCAATGCGTGTAGTGGGGGTTCTTCTCGTATCATCATTAATGACGTTACCAGTTGCAGCAAGTATCCGTATTGCGAATGGATTTAAACAAACAATTTTCTTTTCCATTTTATTTGGTGAAATTGCAGTAATTGGTGGAATGTTTGCTTCATATCAACTTGATCTAGCACCAGGTGGTACAATTGTTATGATAGCAGTTCTTATTTTAATTGGTGCGATTTTATGGAAGAAGAAAAAAACTGCATAAAGTAGGGATAGATATGAATCTAACAGAAGCTTTACGCCTAATGAAAGATAAAGGATACAAACATACGGGGAAAAGAGAAGAAATGCTCAGGTTATTTGCAGCTCACAATCGTTATTTAACGGCGAAAGACGTTTTAGAGCATATGAAGGATGATTATCCAGGTCTTAGCTTTGATACGATTTATCGTAACTTAACGGTGTTTGCTGAAATCGGTGTTTTAGAACAAACAGAATTAAATGGTGAAAAACATTTTCGTTTTACATGTTCTATTATGGAACATCATCATCATTTTATTTGTTTAGATTGTGGAGGGACGAAAGAGATTACTTCCTGCCCGATGGATTTTATGAATAAAGATTTTAACGGTTATGAAGTAACAGGTCATAAGTTTGAAATATACGGCCGTTGTCCAAAATGTGCAAAGTAAAATCTCGTCAGTTATATAACTGACGAGATTTTTTTATGTAGAAAAAAAGGTTGCTCACAAATATTGTGGGCAACCTTCTTATTATTGTTCTTGTGTTTCTTTTTCTTTTTCTCGTTCAGCAGCCATTTCAGCAGCAATTACGTCGATTTCTTTTTTCAGTTCTTCTACCATTATTTCTTCTGGTACTTTACGAACGACTTGCCCTTTACGGAATAATAGTCCTTCTCCACGTGCACCAGCAATACCGATATCAGCTTCACGAGCTTCACCAGGACCGTTTACAGCGCAACCAAGTACTGCAACTTTAATTGGTACTTTCAGTGTAGAGATGTATTCCTCGACCTCGTTAGCGATGCTAATTAAATCAATTTCAATACGACCACAAGTTGGACAAGAAATAAGTGTTGCTGCATTAGATGCAAGGCCGAATGACTTTAATAGTTCACGCGCAACTTTTACTTCTTCAACTGGGTCGGCACTTAATGAAATACGTAATGTATTTCCGATGCCTTTATTTAAGATTGCTCCAAGACCAGCGGCACTTTTTACAGTTCCAGCAAATAATGTTCCAGATTCTGTAATACCTAAATGTAATGGGTAATCAAAAGCACGTGCAGCTTTTTCGTATGCTTCAATTGCTAAGTTAACATCAGAGGCTTTCATAGATACGATAATATCGTGGAAATCTAAGTCCTCTAAAATTTTAATGTGATGTAGGGCACTCTCGACCATACCATCTGCAGTTGGGTATCCGTACTTTTCTAAAATGTGACGCTCTAATGAACCTGCATTTACACCGATACGGATTGGAATACCGCGTTCTTTTGCTGCATTTACAACAGCTTCTACTTTATGGCGACGACCAATGTTACCTGGATTGATACGTACTTTATCAATGCCACCTTCAATTGCTTTTAAAGCAAGGCGATAATCAAAATGAATATCAGCAACAAGTGGAATGTTGATTTGTTTTTTAATATCAGCAATAGCATTTGCTGCACGTTCGTCTGGAACAGCAACACGCACGACTTGACAGCCAGCTTCTTCTAAACGTTTAATTTCAGCAACTGTTGCTTCAACATCATGTGTTTTTGTTGTTGTCATACTTTGTATAATTAATTCATTATTACCGCCAATTGTTAAATTACCGACTTTAACTGGACGTGTTTTTGTACGATGAGTCATTTCATTCACGAATAGATCGCTCTCCTTATAAAAGAAGTTTATTATTTAGTCCCTTATATCAAGGATAGTATACGTGACATAGGGCTATAGAAACCGAAGTGCTCGGTTTCACTTTTACTATTGTATCAGCGCCTTTATGTAATTGACAAGGATTAAGTGATTGCTTATTGATATAACGGGAATTTATAAGATTTTCCAATTTGTATTTTTGTAGCAGATGTGCTTTTGTTCAGTTGTTTAAAGTCATCAATTACCTTTTCAATAGAAGGGATTTTTTTCTTGTTAATTTGTTCAGTAATAGAAAGAACTGTCTCACCTGTTTTGACTTCAATTGTTTTATAAGAGACATCTGTTTCTTTTTCTACTTTGTTCTCTTTCTTTTGTTTTGTATCTGTACTTTCTTGTTTTATCGTTTGGGCTGCAGTTGTTTTTTTATATGAACTTAACATCGGTAAAGTGCCGATTTTTATATCGTAATAAAATATATAACCGAGAACAAGCAAAAATAAGAATACACCTAATCTTTTCATATTCTTCACTCCTTTGCTAGGAATATATGCTTGTCCAAAAAAAAAATGCCTATTTAGGCATTTTTTTCGTTATTATTTTTCTTTCGGTTTTGGAACTTCTTTAATCGTTAAGTATAGAACAATTAAAACAACTGCGATATAAATGAATGTTGAACCAGGTACAACAATTTGGAATGAATCCATAATCATAAAGAAGATGGTTGGAATTGTGTAGCTGTAAGCAGTTAACGTCCATACTTGCTTATAAGATAATTTACGTTGACCACTCATAGCAGAACCTATAAATGCAAGTAAAGTAATTCCTAAGAAAGTAATAAACAGTTGGAATAGGTATACTAACACGCCGATAACAGCTAATAAAATTGGATAAATACTATCGAATACAGAAATGAATTCTTGCAAATCTTTCTTCTCAAGAGATGTCCCTAATAAATCATCGTAGGAGTATGTTTGTGTTTGGCCATTTCCTATAGAAACTACTTTATCTTTTAAAATAAATAAACCAGTTTTATTTTGATATTTTTCGATATCTGTTGTATTTGGATCAAATACGAAAAGAGCATCTCCCTCTTCTTTTTGAATAGGTTGTTCAATATCAGCTTTTAGTTCACCGTTTTCGATTTTAAAATCGGGTAAATCTTTTTCAATTGCTTGATTTACCATAGTAACACTTTCTTGGATAAAGCTACCGTAAAAGAATGTTCTTGGAATAGTAGTGATTAGACAAAGTAGCATAATATACAAAATGGTTTTTCCGATTTTTTGAAAACGGAATAGCGCCATATCTTTAGGCGAATATACGCTTTTGACTAATTGGGTAAATATGGACATAGATTCACTTCCTTTATGTATGTATAAAATCATTGTAACGTAGGAATCTAGGGAATCTCAAGATATATTATATTTACATATAGTAGAGATAACTAAATTTCTTTTTATTAATTTTCTTCTTTTAAATGAGAAAAATACAATTGACACTTTTCTTTTCTATATGGTAAATTTATCTTACATTTCTTAAAGAATATATCCGATAGGAATTCCTTTATTTGATGTATTGTTACATACATAATTTTGGACCCTTAGCTCAGCTGGTTAGAGCAGACGGCTCATAACCGTCCGGTCGTAGGTTCGAGTCCTACAGGGTCCATATCCATTTCACATGTTTATTATGTCAGCAGGAAGCTTCCTTGTAGAAGGGAGCTTTTTTTATGAAATATATGAGCATTTTAATTGAAAAGAAGTGGGAATTTTGCTACTTTAATGATAGCAAGACAATGTGATTTATTTGTTTGCACCCTATGGCAATTAGGGTAGAATGAAGTTGTATGTCACTTAAGTGGCAATACATAAACTGGGAGGAATATAACAATGGCAAAACACGAATTACCAAATTTACCTTATGCGTATGATGCTTTAGAGCCTCACTTTGACAAAGAAACAATGAACATCCATCATACAAAACATCATAACACGTACATTACAAACTTAAACGCTGCTTTAGAAGGTCATGCAGAATTAGCTGACAAAAGCGTAGAAGAATTAGTTGCAAACTTAAACGAAGTACCAGAAGCAATCCGTACAGCAGTACGTAACAATGGTGGCGGACATGCTAACCACACATTCTTCTGGACAATCTTATCTCCAAACGGTGGCGGACAACCAGTAGGCGAACTTGCAACTGCAATTGAAGCGAAATTCGGTAGCTTCGATGCATTCAAAGAAGAATTCGCAAAAGCTGGCGCAACTCGCTTTGGTTCTGGTTGGGCTTGGTTAGTAGTAAATAATGGTGAGTTAGAAGTAACAAGCACACCAAACCAAGATTCTCCTCTAACTGAAGGTAAAACTCCAGTTATCGGTTTAGATGTTTGGGAGCATGCTTACTACTTAAATTACCAAAACCGTCGTCCAGATTACATCGGTGCATTCTGGAATGTTGTAGATTGGAACGCTGCTGAAAAACGTTACCAAGAAGCAAAATAATTGTAATAACGATAGAAAAAAGCTAGGAGAATGCTCCTAGCTTTTTTCTATGCTCTCCTTTTACATAATTGAGCTTGTCTTTGGAAGACTAGAACATGAAGTAAAGGAGAGTTGTGTATGAAGTGGAAACATATAATTGGTGATGTTGAAGTGAATCGGGATTTAGTGTTATTGCTCCTTATTGGAGGTTTATACACGCTCGCAATTTCTTTATCGAATACGTTTGTTAACATTTATTTATGGAAACAAACGCAAAATTATGTGAATCTTGGCTTATATAATTTGGCCAGCGTTGTATTACAGCCTCTCACATTTCTTATAGGTGGGAAATTAGCGAAGCGTATTGATCGCTCAATCTTGTTACGAATAGGCGTAGGCACGTTAGCAATTTTTTTTATCGTTGTTTTAGTAGCGGGAAAAAGCGCTTCTCACTATATTTTATTAATGGGGGCTCTTTTAGGAGTTGGATATGGTTTTTACTGGCTCGCGTTTAACTTATTAACATTTGAGATTACAGAACCAGAAACAAGAGATTTTTTTAACGGGTTTCTAGGACTTCTTACATCCTTCTCTGGCATGATTGGACCGATAGCAGCTGGATACACAATTTCACGTATGGAAAAATGGAGTGGCTATACGGTCATATTCTTTCTTTCGTTACTGTTATTTGCAATTGCTGTTATTTTAAGCTTTTTTGTATCTAAGAGAGAATGTGAAGGTCGGTATGAAATTGTACAAGTATTGAAAGAGCGGAAAATTGATAAAAATTGGGGAAGAATTACACGTGCTCATTTTTTTCAAGGGTTAAGAGAAGGAACGTTTATTTTTGTTATTTCAGTGTACGTGTATTTAGCAACTGATAGCGAGCTTGCATTAGGGAAATATAGCTTAGTAAATTCGGCAGTATCATTTGTGTGTTACTATTTAGTCACTCGTATGTTAAAGAAAGAGTGGCGGAAAAAAGCAATATTGCTTGGAGGCATTATTTTATATGCTGTCGTATTTTTAGTTATATTCAACGTTACATACGCAAAATTACTTATTTATGCAGCGTGTATCGCGATTGCATACCCCATTTTGCTCGTTCCATACGGGTCCATGACATATGATGTAATTGGTAGAGCGAAAAATGCGAAAGAGTGGCGTGTAGAGTATGTAGTTGTTCGAGAACTATGGTTAAATGCAGGGAGAATTTGCTCGATTTTAAGTTTTTTATGTGCGGTACTATTCTTTCCGCCTGAAAAAAGTTTACCGTATTTATTATGTATTTTAGGTGCAGGACATTTCCTTATTTATTTTGCAGTTAAAAATGTCAAATATGATGAGGGAAATACGAGTAAAACAAGTGTTGTAACGCAAGGGACTGCGCAGAATCAAACAGAACCAGAAGGTTAACTTCTCGGTTGTTTTATGCTAGAATAGAAAAAGATGTAAGACAGCAGTGAGGACACCTGTATGAAGGTGTCCCTTTCACATTACATAGCTGTTGGTAGAGGGGGTTTGTATGAGCAAGAAGCAGAAACAACAAAAGAAAAAGACTCACGTTCCTTTTCGGTTAAACGTGCTGTTTTTCTGCGTGTTTTTAATGTTCTCCGCGGTTATTGTAAGGCTTGGATATGTACAAATTGTCCGCGGTGAGGAATATAAGAATGAAGTGGAGAGGAAAGAGAACTCGACGATTAGTAATCCTGTACCACGTGGAAAAATATTTGACCGTTATGGGCGAGCTGTAGTAGATAATGCAGCTGTACGTACGATTACATTTACAAAAATGAAAGGATCAACTGCAGAGGCGCGCTTAGAAACAGCGAAAAAGCTAGCAGATTTGATTGAAGTACCGACAGATAAATTAACAGATCGCGATAAAAAAGATTATTGGCTTGCTATGCATAAAGAGGAAGCGAAAGAAAAAATTACGAATAAAGATCGTCAAGAGTTTAAAGATAAAAAAATTGACGATAAAGAATTAGATGAGCGTCAACGAAATCGCGTGACAGAAGAGGAAATGAATCAATTATCCGCAAAAGATTTAGAAATATTAGCGATTAAAAGCAAAATGGACGGCGGATATGCGATGACGCCACAAGTCATTAAAAAAGATGCTACAGAACAAGAATATGCGATTATTAGTGAAAACCTAGCAGCATTACCGGGTGTAGATACGAATGTTGATTGGGATCGAAAATATGTTTATGATGATTTATTCCGAAGTGTACTTGGCGGGGTGTCAACGTCTGATGAAGGTTTGCCTAGAGAAAGACTAGATTACTATCTTGTTCGTGACTATAATCGAAATGAACGAGTAGGAAAAAGTTATCTTGAACAGCAATATGAAGATAGTTTGCACGGTACGAAAGCAGAAGTGAAAAATATTACAGATAAAAACGGTAATATTTTAGAAACGATTAATGTATCAAAAGGACAAAGTGGTAATGATCTGAATTTAACGATTGATATGGAATTACAAAAGCGTGTAGAAGAAATTATCACGAAAAGTTTATTGAAGTATAAAGGTGGGCAACCACTTTTAGATCGTGCATTCGTTGTAATGATGAATCCGAAAAATGGTGAAGTTTTATCTATGGCAGGAAAACAATTAGTGAATGAAAATGGCGAAACGAAAGTACAAGATTTCGCATTAGGAACGATGACAAGTTCTTATCCGATGGGATCGACTGTAAAAGGTGCGACGATACTTACTGGATATCAAACAGGCGCGATTCAGCCAGGTTCCGTTCAACTCGATGAACCAATTGTATTAAAAGGACCGCTAAAAAAATCTTCTTGGAAGACAATGGGCTATATTAATGATCTTACAGCGTTAAAAATGTCTTCTAACGTATATATGTTTAAAACAGCGATGAATATCGCTGGTGTTCCTTATGTACGAGGCGGTACGTTAGATATACAACAAAAATCATACGATACGATGCGTTACTATTTCGGTCAGTTTGGACTTGGTGTAAAAACTGGAATTGATTTACCGAATGAAACGGCTGGACAAAGAGGTAAAACAGATAAAATGCCAGGTTTCCTATTAGATTTATCAATTGGACAGTATGATACGTATACACCACTTCAATTAGCACAATATGTTTCAACAATTGCAAATGGTGGTTACCGTATGCAGCCGCAAGTTGTAAAAGAAATCCGTCAACCGGCAGCGAAACAAGATGAAGTTGGAAAAGTTGTTCATTCAATGGAACCGAAAGTACTAAACCGTGTAGATATGCCTGAATCACAAATTAAACGTGTTCAGGAAGGATTTAAGCAAGTGTTTAACAGTCCGGGTGGTACGGCTTTAAGCTATTTTTCGACTGCAAAATATACAGCTGCTGGTAAAACAGGTACAGCTCAAACTGTATATGGCGGAGATAAAGAGATTGGTAGAAATGCAAAAGGTGAGCGCAAAGAGACATATAACTTAACGTTAGTAGGTTATGCGCCAGCTGAAGACCCTGAAGTAGCATTTTCTGTTGTTGTACCTTGGGTAGATGATAAATCAGGTATTAACGGTTATATTAGTCGTGACATTATGGACGCATACTTTGATTTGAAAAAAATAGAAAATGGCGAAGCTACACAAGAGGAAATAGATAAGAAAAATAAAGAACAAGATGATGAATAAAAAAGTTGTAAAAAAAGCACACTATCTGAAAAGATAGTGTGCTTTTTTTTATGATTCATGCATACGTTTTAATAAAGTGGACAAGCATATCATATCGGAAAATTAAGGGACTTCACAAATGATACGTATGCATCCCCCTATGGAGGATAACGATTTTGTGGACCAATCATTAGTGAAGCTGAACGGTGGCTACGGATTAAAATTTTACCTAATGTTGATTCTTGTGGAACTTTACAAAACTTTTACAAACAATTAAAACCGAATTAATAGTTTAGCAGTATTCTTATATCTGTAATCCTGTTATTTCCGGTTACTTCTAGGAGGAAGAACACGTGAAATGGATAAGTGCATCGATTAAAGTTTTCATACTGTCGACATGTTTCCTTTATGTTGGCACGTCTACTGCATTTGCTGTGAATGAAGTGGGAGAAGTGAGAGTTGATGGATCCTCAACGGTTTTTCCTATTATAGAAGCAGTAGCGGAGGAATATACAAAGGTGCATCCCAACGTGAAAATCTCCATCAGTGTTTCTGGAACAGGAGGAGGGTTTAATCGTTTCAGTAAAGGAGAAGTGGATATAAATAATGCTTCGAGAGTAATGAAACAAGTGGAAGAAAATGAAATGAAGAGAAACTCCATTCAGTTTACACCATTTGAAGTTGCTTACGACGGTCTTACGATCGTTGTGAATCGCCAAAATACTTGGGTAGACAATATAACAGTAGACGAGTTACGTCTATTATGGAGTGAAGATGGAAACGAAAAGCGATGGTCACAAATTCATTCTTCATGGCCACGTGAACAGGTGAAGTTTTATGCGCCAGGTGTAGACTCTGGTACGTATGATTATTTTCAAAACGTCATCTTACAAAATAATCGCATTGTAAAAAAAGTCTCTTTGTCTGAAGATGATCAAGTTATTATGCAAGGGGTAATGAATGATAAAAATGCCATTGCTTTTGTAGGATATGCTTATTATATGGCCAATCGAGATAAGGTGAGAGCAATAAAAGTGGATGGTGTACTTCCGACGAAAGATACGATTCAATCAGGTAAATATAAGCCGTTATCTAGGTCGCTATTTGCTTATGTAAATGATGCATCTATCCGAAATAAAATGAATGTAGCAAATTATGTTGAGTTTATGATTCAGCATGTTGGTAATCTTGCTGAAGAGGTAGGATATGTAAAATTACCAAAAGAAAAATACAATGAACAGCTGCGGATGTTAACAGAAATAAAAAGGTAATGTCAGGGTGGAAAGGGGTTTTCATCTTTGGCTCATAATGACAAAAGTCAAATTACATTTTCTGTACAACATTTGATTGAAAGAAATACAAAACAAAGAAAAAAAACGCAGCGAATCAATCGAATCGTTCCATTATTACTAAAAATAATTGCTAGCGTGTCTATTGTGACGACACTTGGAATTATTTTTACGCTGGCAAATGAAACAATGATGTTTTTTCAAAAAATACCATTGCTCTCCTTTTTGACAGAGAAAGAATGGTTACCTTTTTTTGAAGATCCTAAATTCGGTATATTACCACTTATATGTGGAACGGTACTTGTAACAGCAATCGCTATGTTCGTAGCAATTCCTATCGGTTTAGCGTGTGCCGTATTTTTAAGCGAATATGCTTCAAACGGTGCAAGGAAAGTATTAAAGCCGATGTTAGAACTATTAGCAGGTATCCCGACAATTGTATATGGTTTCTTTGCATTAACAGTTGTCACGCCGCTTTTACAACGGATTATACCAGATTTACAGTTTTTTAATGCGATTAGTCCGGGCATTGTTATTGGCTTTATGATGATCCCGACAATTGCATCTCTGTCTGAAGATGCAATGAGAGCTGTAGCGAAAGGGACGAAAGAAGCTTCGTTAGCACTTGGAGCAACTCGGTTTGAGATGGTAAAACAAGTCGTGTTCCCTTCGGCTTTTACAGGGATTATGGCAGCGATTATATTAGCTGCTTCCAGGGCAATTGGTGAAACGATGATCGTTGTAATTGCAGCGGGATCCACGCCGAACGTATCGCTCGATCCGACACACTCTATTCAAACGCTAACAGCTTATATTGTGCAAGTGAGTTTAGGTGATGCTCCGCATGGAACAATTACGTATTACAGCATGTACGCTGTAGGCGCAACGTTATTCTTGTTTACTTTTATCATGAACATCATTTCGCAGTTTATTATGCGCCGCTTTAGGAGGGGGGCATAATATGCGAATGTTGAATCATAAAAAAATAAAAGAAAATATGGCATCACGTTTTTTAAAAGATCGAGTTTACAAAATGTTATTTTATATAGCTATTTTGTTTTCAATAGTAATACTGCTTATTTTGCTTTTTCAAATTTTTGAAAAAGGTATAAGTTATCTTTCGTTAGATTTCTTTACAAATTTTGCTTCGCGTAATCCGAAAGAAGCTGGGATTGCTGCAGCATTGTCAGGAACGATATTATTTATGAGTATTGTTATACCGGTCTCCTTTATATTTGGAGTCGGAACTGCTCTTTATTTAGAGCAATATGCGAAGGAATCTATATTTAAAAAGGTAATAGAAATTAATAATCAAACGTTAGCAGGAGTACCTTCCGTCGTATTTGGATTACTCGGCTTAACTATTTTTGTATATGCTCTTCATTTAGGTGAGAGTATTATTGCGGCGGCACTGACGATGAGTTTACTCGTCTTACCTACAGTTGTAGTAGCAAGCCAAGAAGCAATACGTTCTGTACCAATTTCATTATTAGAAGCTTCTTACGGATTAGGTGCTACGAAGTGGCAAACGATGTATCAAGTTGTATTGCCATATGCTTTCCCGGGAATTATAACGGGTTGTACGTTAGCGATATCAAGAGCGATTGGAGAAGCGGCACCTTTATTAGTTATTGGGGCACTTGCATTTGCAAACTATGTTCCATTTAGTATGTTTGATAGATTTACAGTTTTACCAATTCAAATTTTTAATTGGATGAGTAGACCACAAGAAGAATTTCAGTATGTAGCAGCTGCTGGAATGATTGTTTTGTTAGGTTTGTTGCTCTTTATCAATATATTTGTTCTATGGTTACGAAATCGAAAATAAGTTGGAAATGGATGAAAGGGGAATTCAAATGGTAGCAACAGTAGTAAATGTACAGGTGAAAAACGAGGAGAAAATCGAGACTGCGCCAAAGAAAGTAGTATTTGATACGAAAAACTTAAATTTATGGTACGGAGAAGACCATGCTTTAAAAGATATTAATTTAAGCATTCATGAGAATGAAGTTACAGCAATTATCGGACCAAGTGGTTGTGGTAAATCCACGTACTTAAAAACATTAAATCGTATGGTAGAGTTAGTACCAATCGTGCGAACTACAGGCGTAATTGAATATAGAGAGCGCAATATATTTGATAAATCATACCCAGTTGAAGAATTGCGAACACATGTAGGAATGGTGTTCCAAAAGCCAAATCCATTTCCAAAATCTATTTATGAAAATGTAGCATACGGCCCGAAAATTCATGGTATTAGCGACAAGAAAACATTGGATGAAATTGTTGAAAAAAGTTTACGTGGAGCAGCAATTTGGGATGAGTTAAAAGATCGTTTGCACGATAATGCATACGGTTTATCCGGTGGACAGCAACAGCGTCTATGTATCGCACGTTGTTTAGCGATTGAACCAGACGTTATTTTAATGGATGAGCCAACATCGGCACTAGATCCAATTTCAACATTAAAAGTAGAAGAATTAATTCAAGAATTAAAGAAAGACTTTAGCATCGTTATCGTAACGCATAACATGCAACAGGCAGCACGTATTTCAGACAAAACTGCTTTCTTCTTAAGTGGAGAAGTTGTGGAGTATACAGATACAAATAAATTATTTACGACACCTTCAGATAAGCGTACAGAAGATTATATTACAGGCCGATTCGGTTGATATCGCTAGCAAGGCTAAGAGCAAATACCCTCTTAACAGAGGGTATTTCTTGTTTTATTGAGAAAAGGAATACTTCTCCTATGTAAGGTTGATTACAGAGATAAGAGGCTTTACATAGGAGATTTATATATAATGGCACACAATATTGAGGGGGAAGAGACAATGGTAAGAGAACAATTTCAATGTGATTTAAAAATGTTACAGCAAAAGGTAATTGAGCTTGGTGAATTAGCGAGGGAAGCTCTATTGCTTGCTATGGAAGGTCTTCATAAAAGGGATGTAGAGAAAGCGTTAGAGGTAATAGATGGTGATTATCGTATGGATAATTTAGAAGAGGAAATAAATGATCTTGCGCTTATGCTCATTACGAAGCAGCAACCTGTAGCAAGTGATTTAAGAAGGATTTTCATTTCAATTAAAACAGCGACAGATTTAGAACGTATTGCAGATCATGCTGTTAATATTGCGAAATCAACGATTCGTCTTGGGGAAAAAGAAGCGTCTGTTAGTTTGCACAATCTTGATGAGATGTTTGCAATTGCAAATAAGATGTTACAGTTAGCATTAGATGCATATGAGCAAGAAAATTTAACTTTTGCGAAACAAATTGCCGAAATGGATGATTCAGTTGATGAAATATATGGGAAAGCGATTCGTGAATTTATATCTTCAGTCCCAGAACAACCAGAAGCAATTACGCAAATTACACAATTATCATTTGTAGCGAGATATATTGAGCGTGTAGCAGACCACATTACAAATATTGCTGAAAATGTTTTTTATTTAGTAAAAGGAAAGCATTACTTATTAAATGAATAAAGAAAAAAGCAGGTGAAACATCACCTGCTTTTTTTAGTCAAAACATGACAAAAAAAGCTCGTTGTTTCCTTTAGTTTATGATGATAAGATGTATCATAATATAATGGAAAAAATAGGACATATATGTTGTTCGTTTTGTAAGTAATATTTTACTAAGTTAATAGTAAGCGCTTTCTTTTGTGTTTGAAAGGTACGTGTATATAGGGAGCTATACTGCTTGTCAGCCATCAACGGGAGATGAAAAAATCCCTGCTATTTAAAGTTTCATTTTATACTGCTAGTTAATGTGGGCTAGATAATATACATATCGTATATGAAGTTACTGAACATTATATAAGTGGAGGCTGAAGTATATGAAGGGGGTTATTTTAGCTGGAGGAAAAGGACGACGCCTTAGACCATTAACATGTAATACTCCAAAGCCGATGTTGCCATTATTAGAGAAGCCAGTTTTGGAATACAATATTGAATTATTACGTCAGCATGGTATTCGTGAGATTGCCATTACTGTTCAGTATATGAGTACGGCCATTAAACAATACTTTGGTGACGGTAGCAAATGGGGCGTCAATTTGTACTACTTTGAAGACTCTCCACCGCTTGGTACTGCAGGAAGTATTAAACAAGCGGAAAAATTTTTGGATGAAACGTTTGTTGTCATAAGCGGGGATGCGTTAACTGATTTTCAATTATCAGCAGGCATTGCGTTTCATGAACAAAAGAAAAGAATGGTAACTATGTTTGTAAAGGAAGTAGAAAATCCACTCTCATTCGGTTTAGTTGTAATGAACAAAGAACAAGAGGTTACACGATATATAGAAAAACCGAGTTGGAATGAGGTAGTTTCTAATATTGTGAATACAGGTATATATATTATGGAGCCAGAAATTTTTTCTTACATACCGCCCCGAGAATTTTTTGATTTCAGTCAAGATGTGTTTCCGTTATTGGCAAATAAGAACGCGTTATTTGCATATTTGTCAGAAGGCTATTGGTTAGATATCGGTACATTTGATCAATATCGACAAGCACAATTTGATTTGTTAACGAAAAAATTACAAGTACCTATTCCTTACACGGAAGTATTGCCGATGGTATGGATGGGGGAAGGGGTGACGATTGGAAAAGGCACGAAAATTCACGGTCCCTCTTTTATTGGAGAAGGAGCAAAGATTGGTGCTGGAGCTGTAATTGAACCGTACTCCATTATCGGGAAAAATAGTATTGTTTCAAGCTATTCTCATCTTCAAAAAAGTATTGTTTTTGCAAATGCTCACATTGGGCAGTATTGTGAGTTATTAGAAACGACAATAGGAGAGCATACAATGGTGGAAGATGACGTTACATTGTTTCAAAAAAGCATTGTAGCGGATCATTGTCATATAGGGAAGAGTACGGTAATTAAGCAAAAGGGAAAACTATGGCCATATAAGGCGATTGACTGCTATTCGGTAGTAGGATCGGCTGGTGTTCAAGAAAGTGAAAAGAGTGCAGGATGGTTGCAAAAAAGCCGCATTGTAGGAAGAGGTAATGTTGAAATCACTCCTCAATTTATTGTAAAGGTTGCGATGGCGTACGGCTCTCTTTTTGCTAAGGGAGAAAGTATATTAATCGGGAGTCAAGAACATATAGAAACGACCTCTTATAAAAATCTCTTTCTTCATGCGATTCATGGTATCGGAGTTCATACGATGGAATGCAAAGAAATGAACGAGTCGCTTTTTCGATATAGCATTCAGGATTTACAATGTGCAGGCGGGGTTTTCATTCAAGTAGAAAATGAAAAAGAGGTTGTTATAAAGTTGTATGGCAAGGATGGGGTACAATTAACGTATAAGCAGCAAAAAGCGATAGAACAAGTATATATGTCTGAGTCGTTTTATTACGTATGTGAGAAGGAAATGGGGCGGAATAAGCTAGTCCACGTTTCTTTACATGATTATATTGAGGCTGTATTAGAACGCATTGATATTGAGAAAATACAAAAACAGAAGTTTCACCTTCTTATTAATAAGAGAAATGATATGTTACAACATTTACTTATGCTCTTTTTGCAAAGGCTCGGATGTACAGTTACGTGGATTTATGCGGGCGAACAAAAGGATCATGTGAAAGCTTTGATGAAATCAAGTAAAGCAAATATGGCTCTTATGTTTTCAGAGCAAGGAAATTATTTCGAGTTATATGATAATCATAGTAATATTTACCAAGGAACAGATTTTGAAGAGGTAGATATTCCAGATTTATTACTTGAATCGACAGGAAATATTTACCCAATGTCTTTGAAATTAGGAGAGTGTTACCTCCTATTTTATACGCAGGATGAAAAAAAGTCGTTTCAAGCGAGATGGAAGCGAGATATTTTATATCGAATAGGAAAATTATTTGAGCTAATAGCATTGCAGGGAAAAACGTTTCTCAGCATAGTAGAGCAATCGCCGCCGCTCTATCTACTTTGTGATGAAGTTGTATGCTCATGGAATGAAAAAGGGAAAGTGATGAGGAAATTATTGGCTGATATGGAAAGAAAGGAAGACGGTATATTTGAAGGAGTACAGTTCAAATATACGGAAAAAGAGTGGTCTTATATCGTTTCTGACACAAAACAACCGAAATTTTTAGTGTATTCACATGCTAGAAACCCAGTAATAGCAAGGGAAAACATGAAAAATCTTATAGAAAAAATTAGACAATATCAAAAGGTGTAGAATTTTTATTTTAAAAGTGGTATTATAGTATAGTCTGATTTAAGTTATTAGTACTGGAGGGAAATAAGAATGCGTGTGAATATTACTCTAGCATGTACAGAATGCGGAGATCGTAACTATATCTCAAAGAAAAACAAACGTAACAACGCTGAGCGTATCGAGCTTAAAAAGTATTGCAAGCGTGACAAGAAGTCTACGTTACACCGTGAAACAAAGTAAGCAGTAGGAATATTTTCCTACTGTTTCTTTTTTTATTCGATTCCTCTGTTAAAAGTGATACACTATCATCGTAGAGAAAAGTATCACTGTGAGGGGGAAAATGTGTGAGAGAAGAGAAAGTACGTTTACGTAAACGAATAATAGAGCACATGAATTCTTTATCAGAAGAACGGTATACAACTTTATCAGAGCAAATTGCCTGTTCATTGTATGCGCAAAAAGAGTGGATTGAAGCTAAAACGATCGGAATCACTCTCTCAATGGAAAATGAAGTGAATACATATCCTATTATCGAAAAAGCTTGGGAAGAGGGCAAGAAAGTTGTTGTCCCGAAGTGTAATAAAGGAACACGAACAATCTCCTTTAGGCAAATTAGTAATTTTGATCAATTAGAAACGGTTTATATGAATTTACGTGAACCAATTCCAGCACTTACGGAAGAAGTGAATGCAGATGAAATTGATCTTCAAATCGTACCGGGCGTAGCTTATACAGGGCGAGGAGAACGGATTGGATATGGCGGTGGCTATTATGATCGTTATCTCGTGCATTATAAAGGGAAAACGCTATCATTAGCTTATAGTTTTCAAATGGTAGAATATATTCCAGTAGAGCCGTTTGATAAAAATGTAGAAAAAATTATTACAGAAAAAGGAACAATGGTTAAAAATGGGCTTGTATAGACAAATAAAAATTGACGAGACTTTTTCTTCTTGATTATAATAAAATATGTGAACGTTTTCTTATTATAATTTTTTATAGTAAGTGAGCATAGAGGGTGATGAAATGGTATCTATTTATGATATTCAGCAATTGCTAAAGAAATTTGGTACGATTATTTATACGGGTGATCGAATTGCAGATTTACAATTAATGCAAGATGAATTGCGTGAATTAAATCAATCACAGCTAATCGATCCACAAGACTATCAAACAGCTTTATTTTTATTGAAGCAAGAAATTCAAAAAGAGCTAAATAAGAATTAGATAAAGGTAGGTAAGCAACATGGAAGAGAAATGGTTAGTTGGTGTTGACCTTGGTGGTACAACGATTAAATTAGCATTTATTAATGTGTACGGTGAAATTTTACATAAGTGGGAAATCCCTACGAATACAAATGAGCAAGGAAAACATATTACACTTGATGTAGCGAAAGCTATTGATAAAAAGTTAGAAGAGTTAGGCGAATTAAAAAGTAAGTTAATCGGTATTGGTATGGGAGCTCCTGGTCCTGTACACGTGGCGTCTGGAATGATTTATGAAGCGGTTAACTTAGGATGGAAAAACTATCCGTTAAAAGATTTATTAGAAGTAGAAACAGGATTACCTGTCGTTATTGATAATGATGCAAACTTAGCAGCGCTTGGTGAAATGTGGAAAGGTGCTGGTGAAGGAGCAAAAGATTTAATTTGTATGACTCTTGGTACTGGCGTTGGCGGAGGTGTAATTGCCAATGGTGAGATTGTACACGGCGTAAGCGGTGCTGCTGGTGAAATTGGACACATTACAGTCGTTACAGAGAATGCTTTCCCATGTAATTGCGGGAAGTCTGGTTGCCTAGAAACTGTAGCATCTGCTACAGGTATTGTGCGTGTTGCTATGCAAAAAATACAAGAGACTGATAAAGAAAGTGTTCTACGTTCTATGTTAGCAGAAGAAGGGCGTATTACATCAAAAGACGTATTTGAAGCACATGGACAAGGTGATGAACTAGCAGGCGAAGTAGTAGAAAAAGTAGCTTCTTATTTAGGTTTAGCTGTAGCGAACCTTTCTAGCACGTTGAACCCAGAGAAAATCGTTATTGGCGGAGGCGTTTCTAAAGCTGGAGACGCACTATTAGAACCAATTCAACGTTATTTCGAGCAATATGCTTTCTCACGTGCTGTAAAGAGCACGAAGTTAGCGATTGCAACACTTGGTAACGATGCAGGTGTTATCGGAGGAGCTTGGCTTGTAAAAAAGCACAAATACGAAGCGAAGATGATATAAGTTGTGAAATATGAAAAGAGGAAGGGGAAACCCTTCCTCTTTTTGCGCACAATCTTGATGAAGAATAACATGTAAATGAATTAAGCTGCTGGTGGGTACCCGTTATATAGAACAGTCATAATTGTAAACCATCCGAAAACGAGTACAGTTGCAATTGCAAAGCCGCCTGCGAAAAAGTTCTTTTCACGAAGTGTTCTAAGCGTAGCAAATACAGCTAACAGAGTGACTAATGCAAAAATAATAACAAGGCCCATACAATATCCTCCTCTGTCTACCCATTCCTAAATATGAGTTTTTGGAATATTAACTCTTTTATATTGTACATGTTTTAAAAATGATTGTCGAGATAGCATCCTTTCTTTTCCTAAGAGAAAAAAATGTTGTATCATTGAAAGTAAGTTTAATAATTGGAGGAGATTTTCATATGCAATGGATACAAATGCCGTTAGGCCCATTACAAACGAATGCTTATATTTTAACGAATGATCAAAATGAGTGTATTATCTTTGATCCTGGTCATGAAGGAGAGAAGCTCGTTACATATTTACAAGAAGAACAATTAAAGCCACTGGCTGTTTTATTAACACATGCTCACTTTGATCATATTGGAGCTGTTGATGCGGTAAGAGACGCTTTTCATATTCCTGTGTACGTACATAAAGAAGAAGCAGATTGGTTAGGCGATGCAACTGTAAATGGTTCTCAAATTTTTATGATGAATCGCAGCATTACAGCAAAACCAGCAGATCATATTATTGATGCAGAAGGTACATTAGTAATTGGCTCATTTAATTTTGAAATTTTTGAAACGCCAGGACATTCTCCAGGTAGTATTTCTTATTACTGTAAAGAGGCGGATGCTGTATTTTCTGGAGATGTATTGTTCCAAATGAGCATCGGAAGAACAGATTTACCTGGTGGAAGCTTTGCTGAATTAATTGGAAGTATTGAAGAAAAATTATTTGTATTACCTGATGAAACAGCGGTGCTATGTGGACATGGTCCAGAAACAAGCATTGGTTTTGAAAAAGAAAATAATCCATTTTTACAATAAGGAGTCATGATGGGGATGGAGCTCATTTTAAGAGAATGGATGGGGAAAGAAAAAGATTATTCCATTTCATATAGTACGTATATGAACCTTGTGTTATATACAGAAGGACATGGCTATTATATGAAAGAACGTAAAAAGATTGGAAGACAAGGGGATTTTTTTACAAGTAGCAATGTATCCTCTGTTTTTGCAAAAACTGTTGCTAAGTTTTTTATTCGTCTTGTTGAAAATGGTGAAGTTGCTCCGAATATTTGTGAGATTGGTGGGGGAACAGGAAGGTTTGCCTATGATGTTTTACAAGAGTGGAAGCAATTATCTCCAGAAACCTTTATGGATTTAAACTATTCAATGATTGAAATGAGCCCTTTTCATAGAAAATTACAGCAGAAAAATCTTTATTCGTTTTCTAATGTGTCATATTATACGTCGCATAGTGAAATGGGAGAATCGTTCGAAGGGATTCTTTTTTCGAATGAGTTATTTGATGCATTTCCTGTTGAAGTAATTGAGAAGAGAAATGGAATATTGTATGAAGTACGTGTTACGTACACAGAGGAAGGGAAACTTGCAGAAGTATGTAGGCCGTTACATAAAAGAATTGGTCGATACTTATTGAAATATAATATTCATCTTGCTGAAGGCCAGCGTTTTGAAGTGCCGATTGCGATGGAAGAATATATAAAAGAAATGGCGAAATGGTTTCAAAAGGGAATATGTATTACAGTTGATTATGGGTATACAAAAGAAGAATGGATGCATCCTGCACATCAGGAAGGAAGTTTACGAGGATATTACGAGCATAAGTTAATCCGTAATCCTTTAGTGCATCCAGGTGAAATGGATCTTACTACTCATATTCATTGGGATGAACTGAAAGAGATGTTTAGCCTGCAAGGTATGCATACAGTATGGCATAAGAAGCAATCTGAGTTTTTGTTAGCGGCAGGAATATTAGAGCAGCTTACGAATCATCAAGATAGGAACCCTTTTTCTGAAACTCAAAGACAAAATCGAGCAGTTCGTTCTATGATTTTGAGCGGAGGATTAGGGAGTGCATTTGATGTTGTTATACATACGAAACATATACAACATTTACAATTGAATCGGTATTTGAAAATATAAAAAAACAAGACACAGCATATTTCTGTGTCTTGTTTTTTAATACGACTTATGTAGCATCATATATTTCCTCTCATGATATATATTTATATTAAAGATATGAGATTAAAAATATAGAATACGTCCTTTTTCTCTGTTTATGAGTCCCTAACCCAATAATACGCGAACGAGTTGAATAATTGTCTCGTTTTCTACTTTGTAATAAATTTCCAATCCTTTTCTTTCACTTGAAACGATTTTAGCACTTTTTAATTTTGCTAAATGCTGTGAAATTGTAGATTGTGGCATGTTTAAGCCAGTGTACATTGTAGAAACGTTGCTTGGACCACGTTCAATTAATCCCTTTACGATACATAAGCGAACAGGATGAGCAAGTACTTTCAATAGTTCTGCATTGCTTTCATATAGTTCTATTTCTTTTTGAAAGGTTTCTAACATGTTCTTTTCCACCTCCGTGTGAGCTGTTATACCATACTATACATACCAAAAAATTAAAGAAAAGAAAACAGTTGTTGCAGAAAAAAAGTCCTAAAGTAAAGAAATTGTAAGAAAAGAGACCCTGATGTAAATAAAGTAGATGATTTAGCACGGTTTTGTAAAATGACAATTTTGGGTGAAAATTTAGATGCGTTTTAAAAATTGAAAGATATAGATATATTTGTAACACAATCTTACCATGATTTTCTTATTCTTTCAAATGAATATACAAAATTTTTAAAATAATATGACAAAGGAATTATAATGATATATATAGAATATAAAACAGGTTAAAAGAAAAGAAACTGTTTGCGTTTAGCTGATAAATTTAAGAATGATTAAGCTGTTGGTTATTTATTCTAGAGTTCATCGTTTATTAGCTTTAAAAATCTGTGGTTCCATATATTCTCATAAAAATCAATTGTCTCTTTTGCGGACATAAAGGGATTATGTAATGTAGAGGTAGCCTTCTGCACCATGAAGTTTTCGTACCCTAGTCCATGTGAAAATTTAATTGTAGCATCCATACAGTACTCTGTTTGGGCACCACAAAATTCAATACGATGTACAGATAATTGTTCTAAAATCTCTTTTAAGTTTGTTTTATAAAATGAATTGGCATGTGTTTTTCTTACAAAAAAATCTTGTTCCTGAACATCTAGATCAGTATGAATAGCCCAAAGATCTTTCTCAGGTACTAAATCATCATCACAATGTTGAACGAAAAGAATCGGTTTATTTGATTTTCTGTATGAAGAAATTCTTTTATTTACTTTTGTAAGTAGATTTTGTAAATCGAATAAATGCTCCCCGCTATAACATACTCCATTTTGTAAGTCGATAACGATTAAAACATCTGCACAAGTATCCATTATTTTTGCCCCTTTTTTTACTTTTTAATATATCAATTAATTCATTACTTGGAAATAGATGGTGCTCTCTCGTTTTTTATGAACTATAAGAAAAGTAAAAAATATACTAAACAGCATAAAAAAGAAGATATGAAAACTTAATTTCATATCTTCTTTTCTCTCTATGCATTTACAGGTTCTTCTACATAAGAAAGGGCATTTTCAAAATCGGATATTAAATCGTCAACATTTTCAAGACCGACGGATAACCGAAGTAATGAATTCGAAATACCTCTTTCATCGCGAGCTTCTTGCGACAGTGCTGCATGTGACATTTTAGCTGGGTAGGAAAGAATGGATTCGACAGCTCCTAAACTGACCGCAAAGACAGGTAATTTTACTTTTGATAAAAATTGGCGGAGTGCGTCTTCTGATTGTAAAGTGAAAGATAGGACGGCTCCAGCTGATGTAGCTTGAGATTGTTGAATGTCAAATCCAAGATGTGTTTGTAAGCCAGGATAATAGACATTTTGAACTTTAGTGTGATCTTGTAAATAGTGTGCAATTTTATTGGCGTTAGCCGCTGAATGCTCAAGACGTACATGCAATGTTTTTAGACCTCGAAGTACGAGAGAACAATCTTGCGGGCTTAAAATAGCGCCGAATGCATTTTGTAAAAATCCAAGTTTTTGAGCGAGTTCGGCATCTTTTACAACCGCTAATCCGGCAGTAACGTCACTATGACCAGCAATGAATTTTGTGGCACTATGAAGAACGACATCGGCGCCAAGATCAAGTGGTTTCTGGAATAGTGGTGTCAAAAATGTATTATCAACAAAAGTAAGGGCGTCAATAGATTTTGCAAGTGTAGAAACAGCACGAATATCGGTTACTTTTAAAAGTGGATTAGAAGGTGTTTCCACATAAAAGAGTTTTGTATTTGGTTTAATGTTTTGCTTTATTTCTTCTAAATTGGTCATATCAACAAATGTATGTGAAACACCGTAACGGGAGAGAACTTCAGTTATAATGCGATAAGTTCCTCCGTATACGTCTTCTGAAATGAGTACGTGATCACCTTGTGAAAGGAGGAGGAATGCAGTAGAAATTGCTGCAATTCCTGACGCGAACGCAAACCCTTTTGTTCCGCCTTCTAATAAAGCAATGATATCTTCAAGAGCTTCACGTGTTGGATTACCAGAGCGGCTATAGTCATATTTTCCAAACGTATCTACATCAAATTGGTGGAATGTTGATGTATTATAGATGGGAACGTTAACAGCTCCTGTTTGCGGGTCATGTTTATATTGGTTATGCAGTAAGAGTGTATCTATAGAATAACTCATATTCTTACACCTTCTTTTACAAGTTTAATGGATTGCTGTAAGTCTTGAATTAAATCGTTACTATTTTCAATGCCAACGGAGAATCGAAGAAGACGATTGCACACACCGTTTGCTGTTCTGATTTCTTCAGGAATATCAGCATGTGTTTGCGTTGCTGGATAGGTCATTAAACTTTCCACACCACCAAGACTTTCAGCAAATGTAATTAAGGATAAAGATTGTAAGAATGGATTAACCCAAGATTCGTCTTTAAGACGAAATGAAATCATACCGCCTCTTCCTGGATAAAATACATCTGTCACACCATCTTCATTGTTTAAATAAGCAACAACAGCTTTCGCATTTTCTTCATGTTGTCTCATGCGAAGCGCTAACGTTTTCATACCGCGAATTAATAGCCATGAGTCAAATGGGCTTAAGACCGCACCGGATGCATTATGATAATGGGCGATTTCCTCACAAAGTTCCTTTCCTTTTGCAACGACAAGTCCGCTTAGTACATCGTTATGTCCACCTAAATATTTCGTTGCACTATGAAGTACGATGTCGGCACCTTCCGTTAATGGTTGCTGTATATACGGCGTGTAGAATGTGTTGTCTACAATAAGGAGTAGTCCATGCCTCTTCGCTACAGTTGCGACAGCGGCAATATCAGTAACTTGCATTAATGGATTAGTCGGAGTTTCTATGAAAATAGCCTTCGTTTCAGTTGTGATAGCTTTTTCAATTTGTTTAATAGATTGTGTATTTACGTATCTACATCGAACGTTCCACTTTTTTTCATGCTCAGAAAATAATCGATACGTTCCGCCGTATAAGTCTTCAGATACAATAAGTTCATCTCCAGAACGGAATAGCGAAAGGACGAGGAGAACAGCCGCCATTCCGGAGCTACAGGCATAACCTTGTTCACCGTATTCTAAGTCTGCGATTGCCTGTTCTAAAAGACCGCGAGTTGGATTTCCAGTTCGTGAATAATCAAAGCCAGTAGATTTACCAATTCCTTCGTGACGATAAGCAGTTGAGAAATAAACAGGCGGATTAACAGTTCCTGTTGTAGTTTCACTCCTGTTTCCAATTTGTGCTAGTTTTGTTTCGATTGTTGACATGTAAAAATTCCTCCTTTTTAAATGAACAATTAAGTGAATGTAAAATAAAAAAAGCCTTCTAAGAAGAAGGCTTTCGGTTTGAATAGAGTCTTCTTCTCATCTGTCAAATCTTTCACAATTTGCTGGAATTAGCACCTTATTAACAAATGTTAATGGTTGCTGAGGCGTCATAGGGCCAGTCCCTCTACCTCTCTAGATA
The DNA here is from genome assembly GCF_051948935.1 of Bacillus sp. Brlt_9. NCBI lineage: Bacteria > Bacillati > Bacillota > Bacilli > Caryophanales > Bacillaceae > Bacillus > Bacillus sp. Brlt_9. The sequence goes on from NZ_JAYJLO010000002.1 coordinate 595,915, forward strand.
AGAATGTTCGTATGAAATTTTATTATGTTTTTAACTTTACAACAAAAGATAATTGAATTGCAACTTTATTTTAAATAATTTTTATTTTTCCGCAAGTGTCATTGACTTTTGTATTTGTGCGTGCTAAATTTATAAAAAAATTAACAAACATTGTTAAAAGGGGAACGCATTTCCTTTTAGCTACATAAATAAAATAATAAAGACAAACTCTTATTGAGAGCGGTGGAGGGAAAGGCCCTGTGAAACCCGGCAACCTTCAAACGAAATGTTTGAAACGGTGCTAATACCTGCAAAACGAATGTTTTGCATAATAAGAGGAGGATCGATTATGTCCCCCTCTTCAAAGTGAAGAGGGGGTTTTTATATTGATAGAAATGAGGGAGATTGGTGAAATTACTAGATTTATTATCAAAAGGAATTGTAATAGGTGATGGTGCGGTTGGGACGTTATTACATTCACATGGTTTACAAAGTAGTTTTGAAGAATTGAACATATCTGATCCAGATTTAATTATATCGATTCATAAGCAATATGTAGCTGCTGGGGCAGATGTAATTCAAACAAATACGTACGGAGCAAATGAAGCGAAATTACGTATGTATGGCTTAGAAAATCAAGTTACTGAAATTAATAGAGCGGCAGTAAAACTGGCGAAAGCATCTGTTACAGAAAGAAATGCGATTTTAGGAACAATTGGTGGTATGAAACATATCGGAGCTGTTACGACAACTGATATGGAGAGAGAATTTATGTTACTGGAACAGGCAAGTGCATTACTAGAAGAACAGGTGGACGGCCTGCTATTAGAGACTTTCTATGATGAGTTTGAATTACTTCATGCTGTTCAGGTGTTAAGAAAACAAACAAATATTCCAATTGTAGCTCAATTAGCGTTACATGAGGCAGGTACGACTCAAAATGGAAATGATGTAAATGAAATATTAAAACAGCTTTTAGATTATGGGGCAAATGTCGTTGGATTGAACTGCCAACTAGGGCCGCTTCATATGACAGAAGCTTTTAAAATGATATCGATCCCGAAAGATGGTTACTTATCAGCATACCCAAATGCAGGTCTCCCGAATTATGTGGAGGGACGTTACGTATATGAGGGAAGTCCGGCTTATTTTGAAGCGATGACACCGAAATTTATTGAGCAAGGTATTCGTTTATTGGGTGGTTGTTGTGGCACTACGCCAGAACATATTGAAAGCATGAAACGTGCTGTTCTAAATGTTACGCCTGTAATAGAGAAGGATACGATTCCAAGGCCGAAAGTAGTTCATACACACGAAAAGCGTTCGAAAGCTCATGTCACTTTGGCAGAGAAAGCAAAAAAACAAACGACAGTAGTAGTGGAATTAGATCCACCGAAAACATTAGATACGCAGCGGTTTTTTGAAGGAGCAAGAGCATTGAAAAGAGCTGGAGCAGATGCTATTACTCTAGCAGATAATTCGTTGGCATCGCCTCGCGTCTCGAATATGGCAATGGGAGCATTATTAACGAAGCACGATATTCCGGTATTGACGCACTTAACGTGTAGAGATCATAACGTAATCGGACTACAATCTCATTTACTAGGCTTATCAGCGTTAGGCATGGAAGAAGTGTTAGCTTTAACTGGTGATCCAGCACGCGTCGGTGATTTTCCAGGTGCCACTTCTGTATATGATTTGTCCTCTATTGAGCTCATTAAAATGATTAAAGAAATGAACGATGGGCGCTCTATTTTAGGGAAATCAATAGGGCCGGCAACAAGGTTTTCAGTGGGAGGTGCGTTTAATCCGCATGTAAGACATTTAAAAGCAGCAGTTAAGCGAATGGAACGGAAAATAGATGCTGGAGCGGAATATTTTTTAACGCAGCCAATTTACGATATCGCGTTAATTGAAGAAGTGTATGAAGCGACAAAGCATTTAGAACAGCCTATTTTTATTGGGATTATGCCACTAATAAGTAAACGGAATGCAGATTTTCTTCATTTTGAGGTGCCAGGCATTACGCTACCTGAAGAAGTAAGGGAGAGAATGGATGGACATGAAACGAAAGAAGCAGCAATTGAAGAAGGGATTCGTATTTCACAAGAATTGATCGATGCAGCGATGAAATATTTTAATGGCATTTATCTTATTACACCATTTCTAAAATATGAAATTACAGAACATCTTGTTAAATATGTGAGAGAAAAGCAAGAAGTGAAAGAAGGTATTAATTGATGAAATGTATAGAAGAAAAATTACAAAATAACATCTTAGTATTAGATGGTGCAATGGGAACGATGATCCAGCAAGAGGACTTAACGGCGGAAGATTTCGGAGGAGAAGAGTACGAAGGCTGTAATGAATATTTAGTAGAAACAAGGCCTGATGTCATTTTAAAGATTCATAAAGCTTATATTGAAGCTGGAGCGGATATTATTGAAACAAATACATTTGGGGCGACAAATATTGTATTAAGTGATTATGAGTTGTCTCATTTAGATGAGGAACTAAATGAGAAGGCAGCACGTTTAGCGGGGCAAGCGGTCAAAGAAAGCGGGAAGGAAGTATATGTTGCGGGAGCGATGGGGCCGACAACGAAAGCGATTAGTGTTACTGGTGGTGTGACATTTGAAGAATTAATTGAAGCCTATACGCGGCAGGCAAGAGGATTATTGAATGGGGAAGTAGATGTATTACTCGTTGAGACGAGTCAAGATATGCGTAACGTGAAGGCTGCTTATATTGGAATTCAAGCAGCTTTTGACGAACTAAATAAGGTAGTACCTATCATGATTTCAGGAACGATTGAACCGATGGGAACGACTTTGGCTGGGCAAACAATTGAGGCTTTTTATTTATCGATAGAGCATATGAAGCCATTATCTGTTGGATTAAACTGTGCGACTGGTCCGGAGTTTATGAGAGACCATATTCGTTCCCTATCTGATTTGTCAGAGTGTTACATTTCTTGCTATCCAAATGCAGGTCTTCCTGATGAAGATGGACATTATCATGAATCTCCATCTTCTCTCGCTGAAAAAGTGAAACGATTCGCTGAAGAAGGATGGGTTAATATTATCGGTGGTTGTTGTGGCACAACACCAGAACATATAAAAGCAATGAAATCTGCGCTAGCGTCTCTTAAGCCGCGTGAACAACACGAAAGAGCTGGACACGGGGTTAGTGGATTAGAGGCACTTCAATATGATGATTCTATGAGACCGTTATTTGTTGGTGAAAGAACAAACGTTATTGGATCACGTAAATTTAAACGATTAGTAGCAGAAGGGAAATTCGAAGAGGCTGCTGAAATCGCTAGAGCGCAAGTGAAGAAAAATGCTCATATTATTGATATTTGTATGGCAGACCCGGACCGTGATGAAATAGAAGATATGGAAAATTTTTTGGCAGAAGTTACGAAAGTATTAAAAGTGCCGATTATGATTGACTCAACAGATGAAAATGTGATGGAGCGAGCTCTTACTTATATTCAAGGAAAAGCCGTTATTAATTCAATTAATTTAGAAGATGGAGAAGAACGATTTAAAAAAGTGACACCGCTCCTTCGGAAATATGGTGCTGCAATTGTAGTTGGAACAATTGATGAAGATGGTATGGCAGTAAGTGCAGAAAGAAAACTAGAAATTGCGAAAAGAAGTTACGAGTTATTGACGACGAAATATGGTATACGCCCGTCAGATATTATTTTTGATGCACTTGTATTTCCTGTAGGTACAGGTGATGAAGAATATATTGGCTCGGCGGCCGCGACGATAGAAGGGATTCGTCTTATTAAAGAAGCATTACCAGAGTGTTTAACGATTTTAGGTGTAAGTAATATATCATTTGGTTTACCACCAGCTGGACGCGAAGTGTTAAATTCCGTCTTTTTATATCATGCAACGAAAGCGGGATTAGATTATGCGATTGTGAATACGGAAAAATTAGAACGGTATGCGTCAATTCCTGAGGAAGAAAAATGTCTTGCGGATGCATTGCTTTTTGAAACGACGCAAGAGACATTAGAAAAATTTACAAACTTTTATCGCGTGGCAAAAAAGAAAGATATCGTTATCCAAGAAACATTAACTCTTGATGAAAGGCTAGCAAATTACATCATAGAAGGTACGAAACAAGGGTTACAAGAAGATTTAAGCCTTGCGCTTACAGAAGGAAGAAAACCTTTGGATATTATTAATGGTCCTCTTATGACAGGAATGGATGAGGTAGGACGATTATTTAATAATAATGAGCTTATCGTTGCTGAAGTATTGCAAAGTGCTGAAAGTATGAAAGCTGCTGTAAGTTATTTGGAGCCACATATGGAATCTAGTGATAGTGCGAAAAAAGGGAAAGTGTTATTAGCGACTGTTAAAGGTGACGTACATGATATCGGGAAAAATCTTGTTGAAATTATTTTATCGAATAACGGATATGAGATTATTAATTTAGGGATCAATGTTCGCTCGGATCGAATTGTTCAAGAAGTACAAGAAAAGAAGCCTGATATTATTGGTCTTTCTGGTTTATTAGTAAAATCAGCGCAACAAATGGTAACGACTGCTGAAGATTTAAAAGCGGCAAATATTGATATTCCAATCGTTGTAGGTGGGGCAGCGTTAACGAGAAAATTTACAGATAATCGTATTTCACCATCATATAAAGGACTCGTATGTTATGCGAGTGATGCGATGACTGGTCTTGATATTATTAATAAGCTTCAAAAAGAAGAAGAGCGTGAGAAGATGAAACAAGATAAAAAAGAACGTCATCTTCATATCGTAAAAAAAGAGGAGAAAAAAGTAGAAATTCCAGCAGTAATTGAACCGTTACCGAAGACAGAGGTGATAGTCCCTGATTCAACAAAGCGAATTGTATTACGCGATATTCCCGCTCTTCATCTCGCTCCATTTTTAAATAGACAAATGCTACTTGGACATCACCTTGGATTAAAAGGAAATGTGAAGAAGCTTTTGCTAGAGGGAGATAAAAGAGCGCATGAATTAAATGATTTAATAGACGAATTATTGCAGGAAGGACAAACTTGGTTAAAACCGAAAGCAGTGTATCAATTTTTCCCAGCGCAAAGTGATGGACAAAACATTGTAATATATGATCCAGAAGATCATACGCGTGTTATAGAACGTTTCACATTCCCAAGACAAGGAAAAGCACCATACCGTACTTTAGGTGATTATTTGAGGCCGATTGGAGATGAAATGGACTACGTTGCTTTCCTATCTGTTACGGTTGGGGAAGGTGTTAGGGACATTGCTGAAGAATGGAAAGCGAAGGGCGATTATTTACGCAGTCACGCCATTCAATCGTTAGCGCTTGAACTAGCAGAGGGACTCGCTGAAAAAACACATATGCTTATTCGTGATCGCTGGGGTATTCCAGATTCACCAGAACTGACGATGGAAGAACGTTTCCGTACGAAATATAGAGGAATACGCGTGTCCTTCGGTTATCCAGCATGTCCAGAACTTGCGGATCAAGAAAAATTATTCCGCCTTATTCATCCAGAAGAAATAGGTATTTCATTAACGGAAGGATTTATGATGGAGCCAGAAGCATCTGTAACGGCTATGGTATTTTCTCACCCTGAGGCAAGATATTTTAGTGTATTATAGTGTAGAAGGGGGAGACGTATGAAAAAAATAGTCTTTACAGGTGGCGGTTCGGCAGGGCATGTAACACCTAATTTAGCCATCATTCCGCATTTACAAGAACAAAATTGGGATATTTCTTATATTGGTTCTCATCAAGGAATTGAGAAAACGATTATAGAAAAGGAAGGCATTCCGTATCATAGTATTGCAAGCGGAAAGCTACGCCGTTATTTTGATTTGAAAAATATAAAAGATCCTTTTCTTGTAATGAAGGGTGTTATGGATGCGTATGTAAGGATTCGAAAACTAAAACCGGATGTGATTTTTTCAAAAGGTGGTTTCGTATCTGTACCCGTCGTAATAGGCGGATGGTTAAACAGGGTACCAGTTTTATTACATGAATCTGATATGACGCCAGGACTAGCAAACAAAATTGCGCTCCGTTTTGCTTCGAAAATATTTGTTACATTTGAAGAAGCTGCGAAACATTTACCGAAAGAAAAAGTAATCTATACAGGATCTCCTGTACGCGAAGAAGTGCTAAAGGGAAATCGTGAAAAAGGTTTAGCATTTTTAGGTTTTTCACGTAAAAAGCCAGTTATTACAATTATGGGAGGAAGTTTGGGCGCAAAGAAAATTAATGAAACGGTTCGATCCGCGTTACCAGAACTTTTGAAAAAGTATCAAATTGTTCATCTTTGCGGAAAAGGTAATCTTGATGAAAGCTTACAAAATAAAGAAGGATATAGACAATTTGAATATGTGCATGGAGAGCTGCCAGACATATTAGCGGTAACAGATTTTGTTATTTCACGTGCGGGCTCTAATGCCATTTTTGAGTTTTTAACATTGCAAAAGCCGATGGTCTTAATTCCACTATCGAAATTTGCAAGCCGCGGAGATCAAATACTAAATGCAGAGTCTTTTGAAAGACAAGGGTATGCTTCCGTATTGTATGAAGAAGATGTGACTGTGAAATCTCTTATAAAGCATGTCGAAGAATTAAATCAAAATAATGAGATGTATAAAACAGCTCTAAAAAAATATAATGGAAAAGAAGCAATTCAAACAATCATTCAACATATTTCAGAGGCATGATGAAACAATCATGTCTTTTTTAATAGAATGAAAGATTCCAAGGATTGATATTTTTATGTTACAATAACAAATGGATTAGTAGGGAAATTCCAATTAATGAAGCGTGAAAATACGAATGGATTAGGAGTGACTGTGTTGGAGCTAAGTCTCTATGAAAATACTGCACTTATTATATGCTTTGTGTTGTACGTTGGTAGTGTTATTGTTTATATTTCAAGGAAATTTTCGCAAGAAAGAGAGCTTGAAAAATCAGAAATAACAGCTGAACTAGAAATGTTAGCTGATGAAAGTTATAAAAAACAAAAAATAAAAGAAGACCATGAGGCATCCCATCATTTAAACGCAAATAAGTTTTAAAGATGGGGATTTTTTTTGAAGTCGTTCTTTATTATGTTTATAGCAAATAACGCTAAAATGGAGTTTCCCCCTTATATAATGAAGGAGTGTATATAAAATGAATTTTTATATCGCCTCAGGATTCCAAAATAAACATCTTGTATGTTCTATAGCAAATGAACTGAAACATGCAGGTTGGCATCATACATATGATTGGACAAGAAACGAAAGAGCAGTAAATCAAGAACAATTAAGAGAAATTGGTCTGGCAGAAAAGAATGCTATCAAAGAAGCGGATGTATTTTTACTTATATTAGATGGCGGAAACGGGAGCCATACAGAGTTTGGAATGGCGATCGCGTTAGAGAAGAAGATATATGTATATCATGAAGGAAATCCGCTCCAAACAACGTTCTATCATTTGCCAGAAATAAATATTTTTGAAGGAGATGCAGCAGAATTTGCATCTTATGTTATGAATCATGTGAAATAATAGTAACTACCTAAAAGGTTATAAAAGTGATCTTTTGGGTACAGTGATGATAAGAAACGCATATAAAGGAGTACATAATATGAAATTAGAAAATGGATGGGAAACGAGCTTTTTAGAAGTCGTACAAAATAGTGAATTTAAGAAAGATGCACTGCTTAGTCAATTGCTTTGTGAGGATAGTGAAGAAGTTGAGGAGCTTGTTGATGATTATGGATATGAAGAAATCATTAACCGCGAACATGATGATGAATTAGCTGATATTTTAGGAGAAGAACTTTTTAGTGAGATGGAACGATACGTATTCTTATCTTCGCAGCCAGAAGAAAAACTTATTTCATTCGTAAATGGATTAGGTTTTCATGTGTTAGATTGGATCGTTCTTCTTGAAACAGAATTTGGTATTGATAGTGCACACTTTACGTCAGACGCCGTGAAAATGTTAGAAAAGCGCCTTAGACAATTTCCATACATAGAGGATAAGACAATTTTTAATATGACATTTGGAGAAGCAATGGATCTGTTAGAGTCCATTACAGGATTACAACTGAAAGAAAAGATGAACGTATAATGTAAAAAAGAACGTGAGGTAATCACGTTCTTTTTTTACATTATAATAATTTTGTCATCTAGTTTTGTTTGTCCGCTAAGAAGTGCGTTTAAATATTCCACTTTTCTTATACAGGCTTGTATATGTCTTTCAACCTCTTGTAACTCTGCTTGGTGATGTGTTTCAATCGGATGAATTTGTACGTTGAATTTTTCAAATTGACTACTATATGTTATTTCTGCATAGCCGCTCATAATATCCATTTCGTTATGAAATAAAAATTGCTTCGTTTTGTCACAGAATGATACATCTTGAAATCCATATACTTTTAATGCTTCAATTACTTTTTTAATCATTTTTGTATTCATTTTTTAACCCTCTTTACGAAGTTCTACTTATATATTATAACATAAAAAATTACATAGAAAGCGCTTCCAAGTGTATTTTATTATAAACTTTACGTTTCAATCACAAAAATGAAACAAAGAAAAAATAATTGTAAAGAAGGGAGGACTCTTTTATTGTTTCGTCATATATATAGAGAAATAGTGCAATGAAAGGAAATTTTCCGAGTTGGAGATCGTATTTCCAATTTGAGCGCAGTAAAAGAGGTGAAAATCTTGAACTTTGATATTGTAGGACAAAAAGCATATATAAAAGATGGACCGCATCGGAACAGAATTGGAATTGTAAAGAAATGCGAGCCAAAATTAGAATCGCAGTTTGCTATTGTAATTGGAGAACAAATCATTGATGTAGAGCTAAAGGATATCGTGTTAGTTGGAGTAGACGTAGGACAATTTCATATATGGTGCGAACAAAATGGTTATTTGTGAAAAGGACGGGCTGTGAGATAATGAAATATATTTGAGAAAAGAGAATATGTTATTGTATTCTCTTTTCTATGTGTAAGGAGACGAAAATACATAGTGTTTGAAACAATATGTTATGCCTTATGTATAAAAGATAAAGAGGAAGATGGAAAGAACTAAAAAAGGACGCTAACAGTTTTGTTAGCGTCCTTTTCATTATGAAGCAATTTCACCAGTTTTTACATCATCTTGATTGTACGTATCTTGATCTAATTCACCAAGCCATTTACTAGAAATAAGACCTGCTGTCATAGAACCACTTACGTTAAGAGCTGTACGACCCATATCGATTAATGGTTCAACTGAGATAACAAGAGCGACAATACCGATTGGTAAGTTCATTGTAGATAGTACGATTAACGCTGCGAATGTTGCACCGCCACCAACGCCGGCAACACCGAATGAGCTAATGGCAACGACAGCGATTAAAGTTAAAATAAACTGTGGTTGTAATGGATCGATTCCTACAGTTGGAGCGACCATCATTGCAAGCATTGCTGGATAAATACCTGCGCAACCGTTTTGTCCGATAGATACTCCAAATGATGCTGCGAAGTTTGCAATCCCTTCAGAAATACCAAGCTTTTCTTTTTGTGCTTCAATATTTAATGGCATTGCACCAGCACTAGAGCGAGATGTGAATGCGAATGTTAATACAGGGAATACCTTTTTCAAATATTGAATTGGATTTAAACCAGATAGAGCAATTAATAATAAGTGGATAACGAACATTACGATAAGTGCTACGTAAGACGCTAACACGAAGTTACCAAGTTTTAAAATAGCATTTATGTCGCTACCAGCAACTGTTTTTGCCATAAGAGCTAATACGCCATATGGAGTAAGACGTAAAATTAATGTTACCATACGCATTACGATTGCATATACAGCATCAAGCATATTCTTAAATAGCTCTGCTTGTTCTGGATATTTTCGTTTTACACCTATAAAGGCGATACCGATAAAGGCTGCAAATATTACAACAGAAATTGTTGATGTTGGACGAGCGCCTGTTAAATCAAGAAACGGATTTGTAGGCAATAGTTCTAATAATTTATCTGGAATTGTTGTTTTTTCAATAGAAGTAAATCTTTCTTCAACTAGCTTCAGACGAGCAGATTCTGCATCACCTTGTTGTAGGCCTGTTGCTGATACATCAAATCCTGCACTTGCAGCGATACCGACAGCTGCAGCAATTCCAGTAGTAAGAATTAAAATTCCGATAATAAGACCACTAATTTTACCAAGGTTTTTCGTTAACTGTAATTTTGTAAATGCTGAAATAATAGATACTAAAATAAGTGGCATAACGATCATTTGAAGTAATTTCACATAACCGCTACCGATTAAGCCAAACCAAGTATTTGATTCAATAATTACTTTAGAAGTTGGTTCATAAATAAATTGTAATATAAGACCGAATATAATTCCGACTCCTAAAGCAGTAAATACACGTTTATTAAAAGATACATGCTTACGTTGCATATAATATAATACGCCAACTAAGATGAGCATGACTGCAACGTTAATTCCGACAAGTAGTGTATTCATGTTGATTCCCCCTAATTCCAATCTGTTATATAGAATATAAGGTAATAAAACCTATAAGTCAACTAGGAAATTGCGGAATTAAAAAAAGATGGCAAAATGCCATCTTTTAATGTCCAGCCCCAGGGACAAGTAAAAACGTCGTGTAGTATGTAAATCCTATGAAGAAAACAGTTAAATATGCCCCAAATACGTATATATACATACGCTCTGTTAAATTTAAATAGCTTAAAAGTACGAAGAATCCTGTTTGTCCTAAAAATAGTAGTGCGGTCGAATGCATATCCCCTACGTAAAACATAACCGAGAAAATTCCAGTCCAAAAGCCGAGAACGCGAAACATGCGCTCCATGCCATCTCCCTCCTTTTCTAAAAAAAGTAAACCTCACTTCATTATAGTTTATTTTTCTTACTATTGTAAATATTGGTTCATATAAAAAGAAGCCAATTATAATTGGCCTCTTTTTATATGGAAAATTAAATTGTTAGTTTATAATTACAAGATTTACATCCATCTAGTAAGCTATCATTTCGTGTTAATTCCGTGTTAGGGAATAGGATTTCAAAAATCCCTTTCATCATATCTCCGTGCATATTACAAATTTCAGTTGGGTGATGAACAGCAACTTCTTTAAATGGACAATTGTGTACATCATAGAAAATTTTCGTTCCATCTGCACTTAATTCAAATGCAGGTGATAAGCCAGCTGTTGAGAAAGCTTCTTTTGCAATTTGAACTTTTTGTTCCACTGTTAAAGCATCTTCACTCACATTTAAACGCAGCATATGTTGTTGCATTAATTCGGCTCCAAATTGTTTTCCAGTTTCGTATAGCGCTTTTTCACCAGCAGCGCCAAGGCTAAGTAAAGAATTAAATGCGATTCTTGCTAACAATTGATAATCACGGAATGGAAATTGTAATTGAATCACATCATCAGATAATACATATAATCTGCTTGGTCGTCCGCCTTTTCCAGTTTTCTTCGTTTCAGATTTCAGCATATGAACATCTTCTAATTTAGATAAATGTAAACGCGCTACGTTTGGATGAATGTCAAACTCATCTGCAATTTCTTGTACTGTTACGTAACTATGTTTTTGAGAAATATATTTATAAATGTAATAACGAGTTGGGTCAGATAATACACCTGTAATTTTTAAAGCTTGTTCCATGAGGATCTCCACCTTTATCACTTTATCCAAGATAATAACATTATAATACAGATAAACTTCCATATAGGTAATTTCAGACAATAATTCGGAAATTGTTCATAATTTCACAAACATATTTTTCCTTTTTACTCTAGTGAAAATACAAAAATACCGATTTTTCTTATGAATTCTTTCATGCTATATACATAGTGGGGAGGGAAAAATGATGAATGGAATTGAAGGTTTTGCGAATATGATTTTGAAAGAGGCGTGTAGGGTACAAGCTTCAGATTTACATATTGTGCCCCGGAAGAAGGATGTAGCAATTCAACTACGTATAGGGAAAGATTTAATGACGAAACACCTTATCGAAAAAGAATTTGGAGAAAAACTCGTTTCACACTTTAAATTTTTAGCATCTATGGATATAGGGGAGAGGCGGAAACCACAAAATGGTTCACTGTATTTACAAATGGATGGACAAGAAGTGTATTTGCGCCTTTCCACGCTTCCAACCGTATATCAAGAAAGTCTCGTTATTCGTCTTCATTTACAAGCATCTATTCAGCCGTTATCTCATCTTTCGTTATTTCCAAGTACAGCGAAGAAACTTCTTTCCTTTTTACATTATTCGCATGGGTTACTCGTCTTTACGGGACCGACTGGTTCAGGAAAGACAACAACAATGTATGCATTATTAGAGGTAATTAGAAAAAAGAAAACACGCCGCATCGTTACACTGGAAGATCCAGTTGAAAAAAGAAATGATGATGTATTACAAATTCAAATAAATGAAAAAGCAGGTATCACATATGAGGCGGGACTAAAGGCTATTTTACGTCATGATCCAGATATTATTTTAGTTGGCGAAATTCGTGATGAAGAGACAGCAAAAATCGCTATAAGAGCAAGTTTGACTGGCCATTTAGTAATGACGACATTGCATACGAATGATGCGAAAGGGGCGATACTTCGTTTCATGGATTTTGGTATAACGAGGCAAGAGATTGAACAATCTTTATTAGCTATAGCTGCACAGCGACTTGTCGAATTGAAGTGTCCGTTTTGCAAAAGAAAGTGCTCAACTTTATGTAAATCAATGAGGCAAGTAAGACAAGCGAGTATTTATGAGTTGTTATATGGATATGAATTAAAACAAGCGATTAAAGAAGCAAACGGGGAATGTGTCACATACAAGCATGAGACATTAGAGTCTTCGCTGCGAAAAGGATACGCTTTAGGATTTTTAGAAGAGGATGTTTATGTTTAAGAAAATATGGAGTTTAAGTGATCAAGTAGTATTACTGAAACGATTAGGAGAACTATTAGAAAAAGGATACTCCCTTTTGCAGGCATTAGAATTTTTACGCTTTCAATTACCTTTAGAAAAGAAAGTACAATTGCAGCGTATGATTGATGGGTTAAAAGATGGAAAAAGTCTACACGATTCTTTTCATCAATTAAAGTTTCATCAGGAGATGTTAAGCTATTTATTTTATGCCGAGCAACATGGTGATGTTTCTTTTGCGTTGCAACAAGGGAGCTTACTTCTTTATAAAAAGGATAAGTACAGGAAAGATATGATGAAAATAATGCAGTATCCTATGTTTTTGGCGTTCTTTTTAATAATCATGATTTTTGTTTTTAACCGCATTTTATTACCGCAGGTTGACATGGTATATAGTTCGTTTGGTTCTACAGCACCTTTACTTACAGAACAAATATTAAGTGCAATTAAGCTGCTACCCTATCTTATTATTAGCACTATTTTTATCGTCTTAATTAGCTGTAGTGTATATATATTTTACTTTCAGAAACTCCCGCATATGAAGCAGATAAAAATTATGCTCCGTATTCCCCTCATAAAAAAATTTCTTATTTTAAAGCATTCGCATTATTTCGCTACTCAATTGAGCGGCTTATTACACGGAGGACTATCAGTACTTGAGGCTCTAACAATAATGATGGAGCAAAAGTATCATTCGTTCTTTCAGTATGAAGCGGGCCGAATTAAACACCAATTAATTGCGGGAGAACCGTTGCAATCTATTATTGCAAAAAGCAGATATTACGAGGAAGAGCTATCTTATATTATTACGCATGGACAAGCAAATGGTAATTTGGCGATTGAATTAGGTGACTATAGCGATCTTATCATGGAGAAGATGGAGCAAAAAGTTAAACGTATGTTAGTGATCATTCAACCAATTTTATTTACGTGTATTGGAGGAATAGTCGTTCTTATGTATTTAGCGATGATTATGCCAATGTTTCAAATGATGAATTCTATTTAGGAGGTATTTACATGCAGAATGAGGAGGGATTTACCCTTTTAGAAATGTTATTAGTTATGGTAGTAATAACTGTATTATTACTATTAATTATTCCTAATGTAGTTACACAGCGTTCATCCGTTGAAGGAAAAGGATGTAAAGCCTATGTGAAATCTGTAGAAGCGCAAATACAAGTATACCAATTACAACATAATAAAATTCCCTCGCTAAAAGAGCTAAGTGATGAGAAATATATTACATCTGATAAGTGTCCGAATGGTGAATCCATTCATATTTCAAATGATGGCACAGTATCAAGTGGGAAACTGTGAAACAAAAAGGTTTTACTCTGTTAGAAATGCTACTCGTTCTATTTGCAATTTCTGTACTAAGTATGGTCATGTATTACAATGTACATTCATTATATGAAAAACAAAAAATCGAACAATTTTTGAGACAGTTTTCAAATGATATTTTGTATATGCAACAATTAGCGATAAACCGCCAAAAACATTATACATTACGATGGTATAAAGATAGACATATGTACTATATAGGGGAATCGAGTACGAATCTTGCTATCATTAAAAGAGAATATGATAGCGATATACAAATTGATTTGAATACTTTTCCCAATCCGATGACATATAATCCGAGTGGAAATATTAATAGAGGTGGTACAATTTTACTTTCTTATCGAAGTTATAAATATGAGGTTGTATTTCAGCTTGGCAGAGGGAGATTTACGTACCGTGAAATGTCAAAAAGGTTCAGTAATGGCTGAAATGCTTGTGGCATTAAGTATAATAATGATGGCGGTATCTTTACTAATTCCGCAAACCATATTGATTATGCAAGAACGAAAAAACATACAAATTCGTTACAATGCATTTGTATTATTAAAAAGGGAAGCAGCTTTATATATGTATGAGAATGAGTTGAAACAACAGAAAGAAAAAGTCGTAAATGGAAATGTATATTACACATATTGGGGAGGAAATGAAGTTTGTGCTATGTGGAAAGATGTGAAAGGAAGAATGATGGAACAATGCTTTTATGCAGGAGAAAAAACAAATTAGAAGTTGGATTTACATTAATAGAAATGATCGTATGTTTTTTTCTGTTATCACTGTTCTTTTTACTCTTGCCACGTTTAAACTTTATCGGAATAGAAAACAAACAATCGAAAGGATTAAATAATTGGGAATGGGATGTGTTTATAGGACAAGTACAATTAGAATTTCGTGAAGTATCATTTGTAGAAAAAATAGTCCCTGAAAATAAAGATAATCTTTTGCGGTTCCGCCTTCGTACTGGAGATGAAGTGACGTACGAAAAATTGAATAATCATCTTATAAGAAAAGTGAATATGCGCGGAAGAGAAGTTATATTACAAAATATTGAAATGGTTTCATATGAAGTAACCCCTCATTTGCTCTTTATACATGTGAAAGATATGAGTGGGAAAACATATGAAGGTGTAGCTGTAAGGTATAGCGAGATGGACGTAAATATATGAGAAAACAAGATGGATTTACGATGCCAGGAACAATCATTTTTCTTGTATTATTAACTTCGTTCTTTGTATATGAAACGAATATGTTACTTATAGATAAAAAATTTTATATTGAAATAGAGCAAAAATTTGTATTGGAGGAACTACTAAATCAATCGATTACAAATATAAAAAAAGACTTACAGCAAAAAGAAAAGGAAGATACATTTTTCTTTCAATATGAAAAGGGTGAAGCAAGTGGGAATTACGTCTTTGAAAACGGTGATATTCTCATTTCGTTGCAGTGCAAAATTAAACAGGAAATTTTCTATAAAGTAAGCTTTCGGTATAGAAAAAAGGATGAGAAAATATTCGATTGGATAGAAGGATAGTCTGTTGAATGTGTGAACAAAAACCATAATTTCTCATTTTAAAATAGGCTGTTTTTTTATAGAAAATGGATAAATAAAACAGTTGGAAGTTTAAATTTTCTCAAAAAAGAGAAAGGTAGAAAGAATATGATATATTCAAGCTATCTAAACATATTTTTTTAGGGAGAATAGGGAAATGACAAACAACAATCAAATAGGTGAAAATAAGGAACAAACTATTTTTGATCATAAAGGAAATGCAATTATGACGGAAGATAGGGAAATACACATTATTTCAAAATTCGAAGAACCTCTTATTGTCGTGTTAGGAAATGTATTAAGCGATGAAGAATGTGATGAATTGATCGAATTGTCTAAAAGTAAGTTAGCACGTTCTAAAGTTGGTTCATCACGTGATGTAAATGATATTCGAACGAGTAAGGGTGCGTTTTTAGACGATAATGAACTTACTGCGAAGATTGAAAAACGAATTTCATCTATCATGAATGTTCCTGCGTCGCATGGAGAAGGACTACACATTTTAAATTATGAAGTGGATCAACAATATAAAGCGCATTATGATTATTTTGCGGAACATAGTAGATCAGCTGCTAATAATCGTATTAGTACGCTTGTCATGTACTTAAATGATGTAGAAGAAGGCGGAGAAACGTTCTTTCCAAAATTAAATCTTTCTGTGAACCCTAGAAAGGGAATGGCAGTATACTTTGAGTATTTTTATCAAGACCAATCACTAAATGAGCTTACGTTACATGGAGGGGCACCTGTAACGAAAGGTGAGAAATGGATTGCAACGCAGTGGGTGAGAAGAGGCGCTTATAAGTAAAAGCGTGTATGAAACGTTTTGTTCTTCATTGTATAAGAAGAACAAAACGTTTTTTTATTAAATAATGGAATCATTCGTTATAATAACAAATAATAACGAATGATTGAGAGGAAAGAATATGAAATCTATATACATAACCGGTTATATGGGAGCAGGGAAAACAACAATTGGAAAAACGTTAAGTAAAGAACTTCATATGGATGTTGTCGATACAGACCAAAAAATTGAAGAGAAGCAAGAGAAGGCAATTCGTAATATTTTTGCCGAAGAAGGTGAAATGGCTTTTCGGGAATATGAAAGTGAAATGCTACGTTCACTACCGGTTCATAATGTAATTATTACAACTGGTGGAGGAATTATTGAACGGGCGGAAAATCGAAAGTGGATGAAGGAAAATGGAACAGTTGTGTATTTATATTGTGATCCACATGTAATTGCAGAGAGGCTTCGTGAAGATACGACGCGTCCACTATTTCAAAAGAAAGACATAGAGGCATTTGTGGCAAAATTTGAATCGCGCCGAGCTTATTATGAAGAGGCTCATATTCATATTGATACGACGAATAAGTCTGTAAAGCAAATTATGAATGAATTAAAAGAAAAGATTAATGAATAAAAAAGTGGACATACTAATCAAGTAGAGGTGATGATAATATGTCTACTAATGATTATGTTCGCTTTGTGACGCAGCAGTTTGTGTCGTATATGGATGCTCCAAAAGAAGATCGTAAACAAAAGAAAGAACAACGCCGTGCTGAAAAAGAGCCATTTATGAATAAGTGGTTTGGTGTTATGCCACTAAGTGCTGCTTTGTTTTATCGAAACGTAAAAGATAAAAGGAAAAAATCAAGTTAACGATTTCGTAATATGTGTAGCAAAATAAAAATCCCCTAGTAGTATGATGCTACTAGGGGATTTTCATTTACTGCACGGATTCTTTTTCTTCTGTAACGGCATGTATTTTATTATTTACCCAAACAAATCCAATTCCGATACAAATAGAAATGCCCCATCCAACAGCGGTCATAATCGCTCTCATTTCACCATAGCCATCTACACCGAAAACAGAGATGAAATAAATTTTTAAGAAGCTTTTTAATATGAATTGTAGCCCGAAAAAGAGCGTTAAATATTGCAGTGCTGGATAGATACGACTATCACGATACAGTTCACGACTTTTATCACGGTCATGGCCTTGTAGTGCGGCAATATCTGCTGCGAAATATAACATAAGTGGTTTCTTTATAAAGATTGTACAGATAACGATAATACCGAGCACGATGTGATAATAAGCATCGTTCCATAACATTCGTTCAGCTGATCCAGATAATAGATCTACCGTTGTATTAGAAATGAGTGTAATTAAAATAAAGAATCCTGTTACGTTAAACTGTTTTTCTTTTTTAAAGGTATACAGTGTATAAATAATCCCCGGAACAGAGGAAAGTAACATTGCGTAATAAGGATCGATATAAGGTTTTGCAAATTTCCAAATGAGGAATGGGATTACGAGATAAAAGACAAGATCTAATATAGCTTTTTTATTTTGATTCATACAAATCCTCCTTAAGTCATACATATATTTTATAATATAATTTCTGAAAATTGTATAAGGTTTAATGGGAAAAGAAAAAATATATCAATTTTTGAGGGAGTAGTAGATTGAAAAAATTGCCCCTAGCGTAGTAAGTTTTTTTAGTATATAATAAAGGAAACGCTTTCATTTTTTTATTTTGTTCACAAAATGGACGGAAAATCACATATTTACTATCGATATGTTGCTTTATAATGAAACTAATTAAATATACATGCATACAATATTGTGAAATAAATAACATAAATAATCTATATAAATGTAAACGTTATCAAAAGAGAGAGGTGGAGACAATGAGTAAATTTTTCTTCAATCATAATCCAGCAACAGTAGAGGATGGAAGGCTTGTTAAATATGCTGAAATTATTTATGGAGAAGGTGGCCGTTCTGTATTAGAAAATTTAATGGTGAAGGCATCTATCAGATTACGTGATCGTTATCCGAATAAATCTGACGAGCAGATCTCGAACCTAGTAAATAAAGGCATCCATGATATGTTTCAAAAATACGTGAGTGAGTAAGAGTAGCCAATGGCTGCTCTTATTTTTTTTGTATAAGGATTGTATCTCTAGCTGAAAATAAGGGGGTATTTTGAAAGATATAAAAAGGGGTGAAAAGATGAGCAATGGAATTGGTCGTTCGAAAGAAAATCTTCCAACTGATGCAAATCATGTGAGTGCAAAGGATCGTGCGTATCAAAAACGCATGGCAAAGCAAAAACAACAAGGGCGTAATGGCGATAGAGGATAACTCAAAGAAAGCTCCTTCTAAAATAGAAGGAGCTTTTTAAGATAGAAAATGATTCGCGGTAACATAAAAGAGTCCACCGTTAATAATTTGCACTGTAATGCGTGGTTCATATTGTTCTTGCAGTGCTTGTTTTTCAATTTCATAGCTTTCGGGAAGTTCATCACTTTCTTCATAAAAACGATTTAAAAGGTCTAAATCGTGATTCCAGCGCACTCTTGCTTCTTTCGCCCACGTATGGTCATCTTCTGCAATAATATTTTTTAAAGCGTCCTCTATACGTTGTAAACCACTTTGCGGTTTAATAATAGGCGAGAGGGTAAAACAAAAATCAGGTATTTTCGGTGTAAGTTTAATTTTAGTTAATGTTTCATGAAAGTTTGCAATCATTGTGCCAGAAATGAGATGAATACCAATCGAGTGGAGGATGTCCTTTTTTCGATCACATTGATAGGAAACTTTAATATTTACACCGAGCCACGGATGGAGCGGTGTATGTGTTGCTCCGCTATGCCGTACTTCCTCATATAAACGTATGTAAGAGCCTAATTCTTTTGTCGTTTGAAAAATTTGATGAAGGCGTGGGGAACCGTAGTGAATCAGTTCACCATCGTTTTCTTCATCTTCTGGATTCGTAACAAGAGTAAGGCGCATCGGATTCGGTACGCCTCCTGTTTTCTCAAGATAGTGCCAATAAAAAGGGCGATTCATTAATAATTTATCCATCTCAATAGTTAACTGCACATCTAATAAATGAGGAGAACGTTCTAAAATTTCACAGTTATTCGCCTCAAAAAAATTGTATAAGTAATTATGAATTTCATGTTGCTGCATAGCCTTGCACCTCAGCTTCATTTCGTTTTGCAAAGTCGATAATGGATGTTAAGTTTTCCATCTTAATTCGGATTTCTCCTTCGCTTTTTGATTGCGCAAATATTTCTTGAATGTGCGCGTCTATGTTTTTCATATTAATTCTCGTTAAAATTTCATCAAGTTCACCGATAACACGCTCAAATAAATTGATTTTTTCATATAACAGTTTCAAAATATGTTCTTCCACAGTGTGTTTTGTAGCTAAGTTATAAATATGAACATCATTCTTTTGACCAAGACGGTGAATACGTCCGATTCTTTGTTCAAGACGCATTGGATTCCATGGCAAATCATAATTGATCATATGGCTACAAAACTGTAAGTTAATCCCTTCACCACCAGCTTCAGTTGCAATTAATACTTGTGCGTGTTTTTGGAAAAGTTCTTTCATCCAATCTTTCTTCCCGCGTTTAAACCCGCCGCGGAATGGAACGGAAGAAATACCATGTTGTTGTAAAAACCATTGTAAGTACATTTGTGACGCTCGATATTCTGTAAAGATGACGACTTTATCGTCAATTTCTTTTATAAGCTCAAGAGCTTTAGTCGCTTTTGAATTGAAAGGAATATGATTAATTTTGTCCATTAGCACATCAATATGTGGGTCTTTTATGTAATGCTCATTTTCTTTCTGCCTTTTTTCCACATGTTTTTTTAATGAATAGTACACAGCCTCGCGACTACTACACGCTTCTCGTTTTAAAGTTAATGATGAGAAAGCAGATGTGAAGGCGTCTTGCCCTCGCCAATTTTCAATACCATTATACAAAGCTTGTTCTTCTTCATTAAACTCAACAAAAATTGTACGTACATGTCTCTTTGGCCAATCAATTCCGGTATTATGCCGTCGATTTCGAACCATCACTTTATTAATAAGAGCTTTTAAATCTTCATCCGATTCGGCAGAACGATTTTTTGAAGCGTAATATTCTTCAAAGTTGGATTGATTGCCTAAATGTCCTGGCTTTAATAAAGATACAAGGTTGAAAATTTCATCGATCTTATTTTGAACAGGAGTAGCGGTTAATAATAAACAAAATTTCTTTTTTAAACGCTGTGCAAATTCATAGTTTTTTGTTTTATTATTTTTGAGTTTATGTGCTTCATCGATAATAATAAGGTCATATTCTAAGTTCAAAACGATATCGCGATGCGGTGAACGTTTTGCAGTATCAATTGAGGATACAATCACATCGGCTTGTTCCCACGAGTAGCTTTTCTTCTGGGCTACAGCGGGAATGAAAAACTTTGTATTTAGTTCGTATGCCCATTGTGATACGAGAGAGGCAGGAACGAGTATAAGCACCTTTTTCACAAGACCGCGGACCATATATTCTTTTAAAATAAGCCCAGCTTCAATTGTTTTCCCAAGTCCCACTTCATCTGCTAGTATTGCCTTACCATTCATTTGTTCAATGACATTTTGAGCGACTTCTAATTGATGAGGAAGTGGTGTGAAATGAGATAAATGTTTCGGTGCTTGTAATCCATCGAAAGTAGGAACAAGTAATGATTTTTCTGTTTTATAAGCTAAATGATATAAATCCCAGTTTGTCCAAGGGCCATCTTCATCAATTCTATTTAAAAAATTATTTTGCCACGTTCGATCTACGGAAATATCGACATTCATTACGACTCTCCCACCTTTTATAAACTAAAGTAATTATTAAAAAATCTTTATTATATAAACCTTGTAATAAGGCACTATTACACATACTAAAAGTTAAAGAATAGGTAAAGATAAAGGGCTAAATTTTGAAAGTTGTATTTAATAAGATTAAGAATAAAAAATTCTAAATTATTTTTTATGCTAGAATATTGATGAAATATAGCGAATGATGTTAGGATAATGGTGTGAAATGTGTGGAATCTTTCGTATTTTATCCAAGAAAGTGATTTTTTATTTACGCTTTCATAAAAAAATATAATGAGATTCCGTATATCCTATCTTTTCAGAGTGAAAATGTTTAGATAAGGGAAACAACTTTTATTGATTTGTCAGAGCATAAGGGGGAGAGAGCATGATTACATTACAACGTACACCGTTATTTGATGTATACGCGAAGTATGGTGGGAAAACAATCGACTTCGGTGGTTGGGAGTTACCAGTTCAATTTTCAAGCATTAAAGAAGAACATGAAGCTGTACGTACAGCGGCAGGTTTGTTCGATGTGTCTCATATGGGAGAAGTTGAGGTAAAAGGTGTAGATAGTTTAGCATTTTTACAACGAGTTGTTACAAATGACGTTTCTACCTTAAAGGTAGGAGGCGCACAATATACAGCTATGTGCTACGAAAATGGTGGTACAGTAGATGATTTATTAATCTACAAACGTGGTGAAGAAGACTATTTATTAGTAATCAACGCATCAAATATCGAGAAAGATTACGAATGGTTAGCTAGCCATGTAATTGGCGATGCAAAAGTAGTCAATGTTTCTAGTGAAGTTGCACAGCTTGCAATTCAAGGACCAAAAGCAGAAGGCATTTTACAAAAAGTTGTGTCAGAAGATTTGAAAGAAATTAAGTTCTTTAAATTTAAAAACGATATTCTTGTAGATGGAATTCCAGCACTTGTATCTCGTACAGGTTACACAGGTGAAGATGGATTTGAAATTTACTGTAAGAGTGAAGATGCTGCAAAACTTTGGGAGAAACTTCTTGAAGTTGGAGCAGAAGAAGGCTTAAAAGCATGTGGTTTAGGTGCTCGTGATACACTTCGCTTCGAAGCGACATTACCACTTTACGGTCAAGAATTATCAAAAGATATTACACCGATTGAAGCTGGAATTGGCTTTGCGGTAAAGCCAAATAAAGAAGCAGACTTCTTTGGAAAAGCGACTTTAAAAGAGCAAAAAGAAAACGGTGCGCCTCGTAAGTTAGTCGGCATCGAAGTAATCGAACGTGGAATTCCTCGTACGCATTACCCTGTATTTATTGGAGAAGAAAAAATCGGGGAAGTAACGAGTGGTACACAATCTCCAACGTTAAAGAAAAGCATTGGTTTAGCACTAATTGATGTAAAATACGCAGCAGTTGATACAGAAGTAGAAATTGAAATTCGTAATAAACGCGTCAAAGCAGTAGTTGTTCCAACACCATTTTATAAACGTTCAAAGTAACGGGGAGAGGGGTAGATTTCATGTTGCATCGTTATCTTCCAATGACAGAAGAAGACAAAAAAGAAATGTTACAAACGATCGGCGTTCAAACGATCGATGAGTTATTCTCTGATATTCCAGAGAGTGTTCGTTTTAAAGGGGATTTAAAAATTAAAGAAGCAAAATCAGAGCCAGAGCTGTTAAAAGAGTTAACTCAAATGGCTAGTAAAAATGCTAATTTAAAAGAATACGCTTCTTTCTTAGGAGCAGGCGTATACGATCATTACGCTCCAGTAATTGTAGATCACGTTATCTCTCGCTCAGAATTTTATACAGCTTACACGCCATACCAACCAGAAATTTCACAAGGGGAATTACAAGCAATCTTTGAATTCCAAACAATGATTTGTGAATTAACAGGAATGGATGTAGCAAACTCTTCTATGTACGATGGAGGTACAGCTTTAGCTGAAGCGGCAATGCTAGCAGCTGGCCATACTCGTAAAAAGAAAATTCTTGTATCTAGTGCGGTTCATCCAGAATCAAGAGCAGTACTTGAAACGTATGCAAAAGGTCAACATCTTGAAGTTGTTGAAATTAATCATAAAGATGGTGTAACAGATTTAGACGTATTACAAAGTGAAGTAGATGATACAGTTGCTTGTGTAATCGTTCAATATCCAAACTTCTTTGGACAAGTTGAAAAATTAGCTGATATTGAAAAAATCGTTCATCAACAAAAATCATTATTTATCGTTTCTTCAAATCCGTTATCATTAGGCGCATTAACACCACCAGGAAAATTTGGTGCTGATATTGTAATCGGTGATGCACAACCATTTGGTATCCCAACGCAGTTTGGTGGACCACACTGTGGTTATTTTGCAACAACGAAAGCATTTATGCGTAAAATTCCAGGACGTCTTGTCGGACAAACTGTAGATTCAGATGGTAAACGTGGATTCGTATTAACGTTACAAGCACGTGAACAGCATATTCGCCGTGATAAAGCGACGTCTAACATTTGCTCAAACCAAGCGTTAAATGCATTAGCAGCTTCTGTTGCAATGACGGCACTTGGTAAACAAGGTGTGAAAGAAATGGCACGTCAAAACATTTCTAAAGCACAATATGCAAAACGTCAATTTGAAGCGAAAGGCTTCACAGTTACATTCGCTGGACCATTCTTCAATGAGTTCGTTGTAGATTGCAAGCGTCCAGTGAAAGAAGTAAACGATGTATTATTACAAAAGAATATTATCGGCGGTTACGACCTAGGCCGTGATTATAAAGAGCATGAGAACCATATGCTTGTAGCAGTAACTGAGCTTCGTACAAAAGAGGAAATTGACACACTTGTAAACGAAATGGGGGCTATCCAATGAAGAACCAAGACCAAGCACTTATCTTTGAAGTGAGTAAAGAAGGACGCATAGGATATAGCCTACCAAAATTAGATGTAGAAGAAGTGAAACTAGAAGATGTGTTTGAGAGCGATTATATTCGAGTAGAAGATGCAGAGCTACCAGAAGTATCTGAACTTGATATTATGCGCCACTATACAGCACTTTCAAACCGTAACCACGGTGTTGATTCTGGATTCTATCCACTTGGATCTTGTACGATGAAATATAATCCGAAAATTAATGAGAATGTAGCTCGTTTCGCAGGATTTGCAAATATTCATCCGTTACAAGACGAAAAGACAGTACAAGGTGCAATGGAATTAATGTACGACTTACAAGAGCATTTAATTGAAATTACAGGTATGGATACTGTTACATTACAACCAGCAGCTGGTGCACACGGAGAATGGACAGGCTTAATGTTAATTCGTGCGTACCATGAAGCGAATGGCGACTTTAACCGAACGAAAGTAATTGTTCCTGACTCTGCTCACGGAACGAATCCAGCATCTGCAACTGTAGCTGGTTTTGAAACAATTACAGTAAAATCAAATGAAAATGGTCTTGTTGACTTAGAAGATTTAAAACGTGTTGTAAACGAAGAAACAGCAGCACTTATGTTAACAAACCCTAATACATTAGGTTTATTCGAAGAAAATATATTAGAAATGGCAGAAATCGTCCATAATGCAGGCGGTAAATTATACTATGATGGTGCAAACTTAAATGCGGTATTAAGCCAAGCGCGCCCAGGAGATATGGGATTTGACGTTGTACATTTAAACCTTCATAAAACATTTACAGGTCCTCACGGCGGCGGTGGCCCAGGTTCTGGTCCAGTAGGTGTGAAAGCTGATTTAATTCCGTACTTACCAAAACCAATTTTAGAGAAAACGGAAAATGGCTATCGCTTTAACTATGATCGTCCAGAAGCAATTGGGCGCGTAAAACCATTCTATGGTAACTTCGGAATTAACGTTCGTGCATACACATACATTCGTTCTATGGGTCCAGATGGACTACGTGCAGTAACGGAGTATGCGGTATTAAATGCGAACTATATGATGAGAAGATTAGCACCATTCTATGATCTTCCATTCGATAGACATTGTAAGCATGAGTTTGTATTATCAGGTCGTCGTCAAAAGAAACTGGGTGTCCGTACATTAGATATTGCAAAACGTCTGCTTGATTTCGGTTATCACCCACCAACAATTTACTTCCCATTAAATGTGGAAGAATGTATTATGATTGAGCCGACAGAAACAGAATCAAAAGAAACATTAGACGGTTTCATTGATAAGATGATTCAAATTGCTAAAGAAGTAGAAGAAAATCCAGAAGTTGTACAAGAAGCACCTCATACAACAGTCATTAAACGTTTAGACGAAACGATGGCTGCACGTAAACCAGTTTTACGTTATGAAAAGCCAGCTCCTGTACAAGTTTGATTAGAATAACGAAGGAAGAACTCGCTATATGCGGGTTCTTTTTTTGTATGGAGAATCTGTGCAGAATTAGTGAAGAAAATGTTAAAAATTTATATTTTTTGTTTCATAATGGCGTAAAGAAGCAGTTTCATAGGTGATTTTGTTGAAAAAGTCGGTTTGATAAAAGTATTTATTTTTGTTAGAATTTTATTGAAATTAAGAAGATGTAATGAGATAGGAATGACTCATTTTTATGTATATGTGAAAAAACGAGCAAGCTGGGGGTGAAAATGTGGGATATCGGTGTTATAGAATGATATACCATTTAGAAAACGGAAAAACGATTAAAGATGTAAAAGAATTTTGTTATCGAGATCAAGGAAAAGTACTAGAAAGAGTAGCACATCGCGTGATGGATAATAGAGAAGTGACGGCAATTGATAAGCAAGGAACGATCATTTCAATAGCATGTGAGGACATTGTAAAGGTGGAACTTGATTACATAACAGAAAGTTAACCTTGAGTCATATCGAATTATTCGATAAAATATACTGTTGAATGGTGAAGTGAGAAGAGAGGAGTTTATCATGGGTAGTACAAGACACTTTTATATGTTTATCTTAGCGTTTGTTCTTGTTGTCGCATTAACGATTTATTTAATTGTTGATAGCACTTGGTACAACACAGTTCATCCGGCGTTCCTTCTGTTTATGTATGTAGGAATTGCGGTAGTGAGTTTCGGAATGAGAGATGAGATGTTAGATCGCTTTGAAAAGTGATACATATACGAAAGACCAACAGGAAAATGTTGGTCTTTTTTTCTTGCCAAAAATAGGATAGTGTGTATATACTGTATATATAAGGTATATACAGTATATACACACACTGGAGGAAAACATGAATATTATTATTTCGAATTCTTCCCAAGACCCTATTTATGTACAAATAAGAAAACAATTAAGCCAGCTTATTTTAAATGGTGGTTTAAAGGGTGGAGACCAATTACCGTCTATTCGTAGCTTAGCAAAGGAATTACAAATTAGTGTAATTACAACGAAGCGTGCGTATGAGGAGCTTGAAAAAGAAGGATATATAGAAACTGTTGCTGGGAAGGGGACTTATGTTTCACGTAAAAATAATGAACTACTAAAAGAACAAAGGCTTCGTCTATTAGAAAGTAAAGCGGAAGAGATTGTAAATGAAAGTAAAGCGTTGCAGCTTTCACTTGAAGATTTACAGCAGATGATTGCGTGTTTATATGAGGGGGAATAAAGGGTGTTAGAGCTAAAAAACGTTTGTAAAAGTTATGAAGATTTTGCAGTGAAAAATATAAGTTTTACGTTACCACGCGGATATATTATGGGATTTGTCGGTCCGAATGGAGCAGGGAAAAGTACGACGATCAAAATGATTATGAATTTAATTAGAAAAGATAGCGGTGATATAAAAATTTTTGGCAAGGACAATAAGAAAGCTGAAAAGGAAATAAAACAAAATATCGGTTTTGTATATGATGAAAATCATTACTACGAAGATTTAACGTGTGAACAAATGAAACGTATTATTGCACCGTTATATAAAAAGTGGGACGAAGAGCAGTATCAATCGTATATGCATAGACTGCAAGTTCCGAAGTATAAAAAAATTAAAGAATTATCAAAAGGGATGAAAATGAAATTTGCGATTGCTATCGCACTTTCACATCACGCGGAGTTTATCATCATGGACGAACCGACAGCAGGATTAGATCCAGTTGTTCGAAGTGAGTTGATTGATATACTGCAAGAGATTGTAATGGAAGATGAAGTATCTGTATTATTCTCAACGCACATTACAACAGACTTAGAGCGTATCGCTGATTATATTACGTTTATCAACGATGGAGAAATTATATTTACTGGTGAGAAAGATGAATTAATGGAGAACTACGTAATCGTAAAAGGAAGTAATGATTTATTAGACCGAGAAGGAAAAGAGCTATTTGTTGGATTGCGAAAAAATAAGTTCGGTTTCGAAGGTTTAGCGAAGGATAAACAAGCAATTATCGATTGGTTTGGAAATGAAGTTGTACTAGAAAAGCCTACATTAGACGATATCATTGTTTACACTGCGAAAGGAAGAGGTGCCTATGCGTCAGCTCGTATATAAAGATTTGTTCTTTTTTCGGGTAACGTGGTTAGTGAATCTAATTATGCCTCTTGTATTATTTATGTTAGATCCAAGTGGTGAATTGTTATTTTCGATGAGTTGTCTATTTATAACCCTTTCTTCCGTTATGACGTTAACCTTTATGGATGAAAGGAATAACAGTGACATTATTATAAATAGTTTACCGGTAAGCCGAAAGGATATCATAATTGCTAGATATATTTCCTGTGCAATATTTATTGTTGGTGGGATACTCTCTACGATGTTAGTTGTTTTTCTTGTAAGAGGCATTGTGGTTATTGGTGATATCGGTGCATATCATCCGAATCTATACATAGAAATTCCATGGTATGAAGTAATAAATGGAGCTGTTTACGCCGTATTTTTTGTTGTAACATTCTTTCCCAGTTATTATGTTACAAGGTCAAAGATAGCACGAAGTATAGTGTCAGGAGCATCAATGGTAGTTGGAGGAATTGCTTGGATATTCTTAGGAGATGGATTGGATGAAACAACACCTTCATTCATTGAGTGGATTATGAATCCAGTGCATATTGGTGTATTTATAATTGGAGGAATTATATTAGCTAGTTTCTATATTGCTTCTATGTTTCTTACAATTAAAATTTATGGAGCGCGTGATTTATAGAGAGGGGAATTACCATGCAGCAATTGATTTTGAAGGAGTTTTTCTTACAAAGAAAAACGTTTCTTATCTATTTGATCTTACCAATATACGGAGCATTCCAAAATTCTATAGAACCATTTCAAATGGCGTATGTTTGTTTTGCTATATGTCTTTTGATGATTTCAATCTCTTTATCAAATGAAGAGAAAAATAGTACAGAAAAAATATTAGTAAGTCTACCGTTTACTAGAAAAGATATTGTCATTGCGAAATACATATCTACACTATTTTTTATGGCATTCAGCTTAATCATTACATTCGTTTTCTTTGTACTACCTGTATTTGTATTAAAAGAAAATATAAATATTCCTTGGTATGCAGCATTTATAGCTATTTTCTTTTCTAGTCTGTATGCTGTTATGATTCTCCCAATAAAATATAGTGAGGATAAGCGAACGGTTACTATGCTGGGATTAGTTATGCTTTTTCCGATGATAGGTTTACTAGGATTTATGTGCAATATATTTATGGATGAAAGGCTTATGTTAATGTTTTTTCGAACTTCAGATGTGCTATTAGTTATAAGTATTTTAAGTATAGGCGCGTGTGTAAGTTATTTAGCCTCAATGATCGTAGCTATTGTGAGTTTTAAAAAGAGAGAGCTTTAACGCTTATGACTTGTTGTATATAAAAAGTCATAAGTAATGTTAAGGGATAAGTTTAGGGAGGTGTAACAAATGATCAAGCAACTAGTTTTAAAAGATATGATGTTGCAAAGAAAGGTAGGGGTTGTTGGTTTTATATGCTTGCTTTTCCTAGCAATTGTTGATTTCGGTAGCGACACTTTTCTGTTGAAGCTTAGTATAATTATACCTATCCTTGGAACAATATGGTCGACGAGTTATGAGGCTAGAAATAAGAGCGAAAAGATATTAAATAGTTTACCGTTTGATCGTAAAGAAATTGTCATAGCAAAATACATATTTGTAAGTATTTTAGTTGTTTTAGGTGTCGTTTTCTCACTTTTAGTTGGTTTAATTCAGTTGCAAAATGAAAATATAACTGGATTTATGCTGTGGGGAGCGATTCTTGGCGGAATAACGGGAGGATTGGTTTATAGCATAATCGTACTTCCAATTGAATTTTCGGTAGAATATAGCAGTTCGAAACAGGCTGCTTATTTTATGGGAGTTATAGTTGGTGGATTAAGTGGAGTAATTGTAAGTAGTGTATGGTTAGATGTAGAGAATGTTTGGAGCACGAGTCTAGTCGTAAATGTTTGTTTTATAGTGGGACTACTTCTTTTATATATCATGTCTATGTTACTCTCAATTAATTTGTATAGTGAGCGTGATTTGTAAGGGAGAGGGGAATAGTTTTGAAACAACTAATTTTAAAAGATTTTATTATTCAGTGGAAATTTTTAATGTGGTACATACTATATCCTATTCTCTTTTATATGGCCTTAAAAGATACGGGAAATGTATTCGTAATTATGTCGGTTATTTTTACAGTTATGGCGACGGTAAAAACGTTTGAAGCCGATGGTAAAAATGAGAGTGAAATAATAGTAAATAGTTTACCGATATTGAAAAAAGAAATTGTATTTGCAAAATATGTTGTATCGATTATTATTCTTTTCATAAGTGTATCAATCGGTTGTTTCACGATGGGAATGAGTAATGGAACTAATGTATTTGAATTTATTGAAACAACAATGGTTACTAGTATTAGCTTCATTTTAGTATATTTAAGCTTTGTTTTACCAATAGCGTTTTGGTTAGGATATAAAAAAACTATTCTTATTACAATAGTAATATTCATGGCGCCGATTGTTATTTTAGAAACTTTGTTTCAAATCAACCTAGAACAAATTCAACTATATAACAGTGTGTTATTCGTTAGTTCAATATGCATGTTCATAGTATCTGTCTTCGTTTCAGTGAAATTGTATGAGAAGAGAGAATTTTAAAAGGTGCCTTATAAAAGGCACCTTCTTCAATAACGACAATATGAAAGTAAGAGTTTATAAACAGAGAGGTTATTTGGTACAACATCTTTTGGAGTATGTAATATAAAGCTGAAAACGATAACGAGAGTGAGAAAGAGGAAAAATAAAAATAGGATCTGCTTATGTATAGAATTTTGCATAGAATTCACTCCTTTTTTAGGTAGTATGTCCAAAAGAAAGAAGTGTATGAAAAATTTTAGGGGGGAGAATGATGAATAAAAGAAAATGGTTCTATAGAATAGGGGTATTTTTATTTTCAATCGGTCTCATATTATCAAATTTTTATTCAGATATACCATCACCATTTCCTAATTTACATAAAGGGGTCTGTATAAGTGTTGTCATAGTTGGTCTTCTTTGTCTTATCGCATCAAACTTCTATAGAAAGTCTGAATGAATATAAAAAAGGACAGTTACTCTTTTTCAGAAGTACTGTCCTTTTTAAATAACTTATTCCACAATTTGGCGATACTCCATATAATGACGATTGCAATGGAGGCAATAACTGACCAAACAATAGATATAATTTCAAGTGTCATGTTAGGAAGAAATGTAAGGATGGATACGACTCTATGAAACAACCATTCTATTATATGAAAACTGATTTGCAGTAGAATGACGATCCCGAGTGTCATCCATGCTAGCATTTGTTTTCCTTTTTCTTTCCACATGACATTCACCTCACGTTAGCTTAATAGTTTTAAGCCAACAGCGCCGCATAGAATGCAACTTAAGAAGGCAAGGCGACGCCAATCCGCTGATTCGCGGAAAATTAGAATGCCTAGAAGTGCACTACCGGCAGTTCCGATTCCAGTCCAAATCGCGTAAGCAGTTCCCATCGGTAATGTGTCCATCGCAAGGGATAAGAAGAAGAAACTTACTGCGAAGTTAGCGATTAAAATAACTTTTGGTGCCCAGCCTTTCTTTTCAGTGGCTACTTTCATAAAGAGTACACCAATAATTTCACAAATACCAGCTAGAATTAAAAATACCCAAGCCATTTTATGCGGCCTCCTTCGCTTCTTTTTCTTCTGTTACTCGTTTTAAACCAATTACTCCGAAGAAGATTAAACCAATTAATAATACTTTTACAATAGAGAAAGGTTCTCCAAAGACGAAAATCTCTGTCAGAACGATTCCGCCAGCCCCAATTCCTGTGAAGACTGCGTATACAGTGCCGACAGGTAAATCTTTATAGGCTCTAAATAATAAGACGAAACTAATTGTAATTAATAGCGCAACACCAGCCCATTCAAGTGGTGCCTCCGCTTTTTTTAGTCCAATCACCCAAAAGATTTCAATAATACCAGCTATGATTACATAAATCCAAGCCATATGTCATTTCTCCTTCCTACCAGTCGTTAGGTAAAGGGCTTAAAAACGACGCATTGCAAAGGAGCAATCCGTCAGTTTGAAAGTCCGCGCCAAAATACTTGCCAAGAAGCGTCTAAACGTGTCTCAAAACGATTTAAACCTGCGTATAGTAGTTCAACCATGAGACCGTCAAGTAAGCATAGAAAAGCCTCTAAGGCATCTTTTACTTCAATATTATGAAGCTCATCTTGTTCGCTTGCTCTTTTAAATACAGGGAATAAAAGTTTTCCGACGTTTTCAATGTGCACATTTGCTTTATTAATAATTTGTTGGCGAAATGCATCAGGCGGAAAATAAGAAGTTCGTAACCAAAACATTGATTCTTCACTTTCACCAAATCGTTTTGCATAGCCCTTTAGTAACTGTAAGAGCAATTCTTCAGTAGACGAATTTGAAAATTTTTCGATATCGTCAGTGAAGCTCTGTAAATCTTTTTGAAGAGCGGATTCTAAGCATATAAAATATAGCTCTTCCTTTCCTTTAAAGTGTGCGTAAATCGATGGCTTTTTAATCCCAACTTCTTGAGCAATATTTGCTAATGAAGTTCCTTCATAGCCGTAGCGTGCGAAATGAGAAAGTGCTACAGCTTTAATGCGGTTTGCTGTCATTTTCATCCCCTACCTACCGTTCGTTAGGTTTATTATATGAGATGGAAAATATAAAGTCAATAGGGGAAGAGCTGAAAAAAGAGCGCTATAGGTAACGCTCTTTTTAGACAGTATCTCGTTCAATTAGATGGAATGAAAGCTCTTTTGCGTTCCCGACAATTTGCTCGCTCTGGATCTGCTTATGGAATAAAGAAAAAGCATGTGAGCCCATTGCGAGACCGGGATGCTCAATTGTGGAAATTTCTAACGCCTTTGAAATTTCATGATTATCAAATCCGAGGATAGCAAGGTCTTCAGGTACTCGAAGACCTTGCTTTCGAGCCTCTGTTAATAAACCTGCTGCAACTTGATCGTTCGCTGTAAAAATAGCGGTTGGACGATTTTTCATGTTTAAAATACGGTGGAGTATTCTTGCACCGTCCTGCATTGTATAGCACTGATGAAAAATCCATTCGGGATGTAACGTTTTCCCTTCGTTACGAAGTGTATCAGCAAACGCTTTTTCACGTTCCATAGAATTTACACTTGTTTTTCTTGCTAAACAAATCCCGATTTTTTCATGGCCTTTACTAAGTAAATAGGCGGTGCCGAGACGGAAGCCTTCATAATGATCTACGTAGACAGATGAAATGAGGGGGTGGTCCATTTTTTCGCATGAAATAATAGGAGCAAATTTTGCGAAAGGTTCAATTTGTTCCCATGAACTCGTTCGAGAGCAAATAATCATCCCGTCGAATTGCTTCATTTTCATCATTTCAAGAACACGAATTTCTTCAATGCTATCGTAATTTGTTTGACATAAATTAATGTGATATCCAGCAGCTAACGCTTCGTTTCCAATTCCTTCAATAATGGTACTGAAGTATGGAAGGTTAATGAAAGGGAGCATTACACCGATCGTATATGTTTTTCCCTTTATTAAATGAATAGCATTTATATTTTTTGCGTAGTTCAATTCTTCAACAGCATCTAGAACACGCTTACGCTTTTCTTCTTTTACGTAAGGGTGATTATTAAGGACGCGGGAAACAGTTGATATGGATACACCAGCAGTTTTTGCAATTTGTTTTATATTGGCCATATGTATCACCTCTTCCCCTTATTATAAAGGGAAAATAATAAGAATGAAAAAATCTTGACCTGAAAAGCTTTTCACAAACTATGGTATGAATAAGGCTTCTTTTTATTCGCGTAACCTTTTCATTTGGGCGTAAGAATGATAGGGGTCTTTTTGTTTGCAAAATAGTTTTGTCAAAATGTGTGAGAATAACGTGGAAAGTTTTCAAAGGTGGAGTTTGGTAGAGAAGCGAATATGAAGAGCATATAAACGCTTCGTTCGTTAAGAGAGCGGTATGAAAGGGCGGAAACAAATTGAAAAAAAGAATCATTTGTTTCGTGTTTTCTAGTTTCATGCTTAGTTCGTGTTCGTTTCAGCAAACGATGCAAGAAGAAAAAAACTTTGTGGGAACAACAGGGGGAACTATGGATCGTGTTACGGATCCTATTTCGCTGAAGGAGCTTCCAAAATATTTTCCAGTGAAATTTAAAGTTCCGGCGTTTTTACCGTATAACATTACGAGTGATGTGAAGGGAGAAGTCAGAACGATTGGAAAAAAGAACGCTGTCTTAATGATTAAATATAAACAGCGGGAGCCGGGGAGAAATGAGTATATTGAGTTAAATGTTGCGAACTTTCCTTATAGTTTTCCGGATCTCGTGGAAGAGAAGCGATTTCAAGAACAAATGAAATTGAATAATGGAGCATTCGCTTATTTTAAAAATAAGGATGACTCTGGGCAAGGAGACGAATTTGCTACGCTTATATGGAAAGAGAAAGGACTTGAATATCAGCTCTTGTATCGGAATGCACAAGAAAATGATCAAGATGTGATTAAGAAAAATTTATTATACATTGCGAATAATATGGAATGAAAAAACTAGCTGAATCATTCAGCTAGTTTTTGTATACTATTATTTCTTTTTAATTTTTCCAGTCCACGTTTTGAATCCACCTTGTAATTGGTAGAAATCTTTGTAGCCTTGTTTCTTTAAGTATTGAGCCGCACGACCAGTACGGAATCCGCTTTGGCAGTATAAGTAAACTGGTTGATCTTTACGAAGTTCTTTATGACGAAGGCGAATTTGTGATAACGGAATGTTACGTGCGCCTAAAATATGCCCTGCAGTATATTCGTCTGCTTCGCGAATATCGATAAGCTGTGCTTTACGGTAGCCAGCGCGAAACTCTTCTTCTGAAAGTGTTTTAATTAATTTTTTCTGATAGAAATACATCCATACAGTGTAACCGATGAACGCTACGATTACGGCTAATAAAATAATCCAAGTTGTTGACACGATTCTATCGCTCCCTTTTTTCTTATCCTACTTTCAATATTATAATGCCCGTATGTATTTATGCAACAGATTCATTTGTATATAAGAAGAAATTTCGTATTCTTTCACAAATTTTGTCGAATTTGGTAGACTAGAGAATGTGAAAAATAATTGGTTATATGAGGTGCAGGATGGGAAAAGAAAAATGGTGTTATATTAACTCTGGTCAATGTTCACCGGCATTTAATATGGCGTTAGATGAATGTTTATTAAATTGGCAAAGTGAAAAGAAAATGCCACCAACTATTCGTTTTTATGAATGGGAAGTACCAACATTAACAGTCGGGTATTTCCAGCGTGTTGAAAAAGATATTAATATGGATGTAGTTAAAGAAAAGAAATATGGATTCGTTCGTCGTCAAACAGGCGGCAGGGGTGTACTACATGATAAAGAATTAACATACAGTGTTATTGTGTCTGAAGATCATCCAAATATGCCAAAAACAGTTACAGAAGCGTATCGTGTTATTTCGCAAGGTTTACTAGACGGTTTTAAAGCATTAGGGTTAGAAGCGTATTATGCAGTTCCAAAAACAGAAGCAGATCGTGAAAATTTAAAAAATCCACGCTCAGGCGTATGTTTTGATGCACCATCTTGGTATGAAATCGTAGTAGAAGGAAGAAAAATCGCAGGTAGTGCGCAAACACGTCAAAAAGGTGTGATTTTACAGCACGGGTCGATTCCGTTAGAAATAGATTTAGATGAGTTATATGATTTGTTTTTATTCCCGAATGAACGTGTAAAAGAACGTATGAAGAGTATGTTCTCTTCTAAAGCGGTGGCAATTAATGAATTAACAGACCGTACATTTACAATCGAGCAGTTAATTAAAGCGTTTGAGGTTGGGTTTGAAAAAGGATTAGATGTAGAGCTTGTTCCGTATGAATTAACAGAAGAACAGTTACATGAAGTACAAACATTAGCAAAAGAGAAGTATGAAAGTATAGAATGGAATTATAAAAAATAAGAGGTGGCAATTGCCACCTCTTATTTTTTATAGTAAATTAAGTACTTTTTCTACTTTGATTCCTTTATCTTGTAAAGAACGAAGGCGGTTTACAACGTCCATAATTTCTTTGTCAAATGTAACGCTAATACCTTGGCTTTGTAGTTCTTGTTTTAATCCTTCAATAGAATCATCTATGTCGATGCCAAGCTCGTAATCTTGACAAACTTCAATTGTCTTTTTCACGAGTTTCACATAATTTTCTTGTAGTTTTGTATTTGTTTCAGTCAAAGCAGATTGCTTCGGTTTTGCAGGCGCAACCGGTGCTGTCTCTTGCTTTGTAACTGGAGTTGGTACTGCTTTTTTCACAGGTGCTGGAGTAGATAATTCCACAGCAGCTTCTACACTTACTGGCTTCGGTGTTGGTACCGGAGTAGGTTTAGGTGCTGCAGGTGTTTCTACTCGCGTAACAGGTTTTGGAGCAGGTGTAACTGCTTTTGGCGCTTCTACAACTACTTCTTTTTTCGGAGTAGCTTCTACAACAGTTTCTTCTTGCTCAGCAGCTTCTTTATTCTCTTTGCTCCACATAACGCGTTCAACTTCTAGAGAAACATTGTTTTTGTTCATCGCTGTTAATGTAACTTTACCAACTTCAGCGTTCCCAGTGAAATCAACAATTTTATAAATAACACTCTTGTTCCAATCCACGTTTCCGCTCAAAAATAATTCTTCGTTACATTTCGGCGTTAAGCCCTCGATTTTAATTTCTGCGTTTACACCGTTTTCACTATATACCATAATTAGCGAAGCATTTACATCTTCGTCTGCTAACATTAGTTCACGTACCATTTTGCCGGTGCGTACTTGCGTTTTCTTCTTAACTGACATCTAATTTCTCCTCTCAAAAATTCAGTAATAATAAAAAAATCGTATAACGAAAAATAATTGCTCACGAAGATTTATGATACCGATAATAAAAGCATCACGTCAACAATTAACTTTAATTATTTTGCATTTTTCTTATTTTCTTTATGAAATTTTTCAATTTGTAAAATTAGACAGAAGAAAAACAGCCTTTTGAAAGGCTGTTAAAAATTTGATTTTTTGTATAGTAATTTATATAAAACAAAAAATAAGATAGCGATTAAGGCGTTTTGCCAAAAGGTTAGATGGTAAAGGAGATAAGGTTGTTTTCTAAAATAAATATTTACGAATATAGTTGAACAAAATGGAGTAGCAAAAGCGAGTCCGAATAGAATTCTTCTTTTCCAATTTATCTTTTTATTAAAAGAATAACGCTTTAATAAATATAAAATAAGTAGTATGCCTAGTACGATTAATGAAATAGACAAAGTAGTTCCAGGGATGCTAAAAGGTGGACTTATTATATCGGTATCTTTTTCAAACAGGAAAATGAAAAGAGAAGCAAGGGCATCCATTCCAAACTGTATAGCAAGAAGTAAACTAATAACAAAACCAATTAAAGAAGTTTTTTCAAATTTTGTTTGGGCGGGTAAAGCGGATATAAGTTCATCGCAGTAAGATTGTAAATCATTTCCGAAAATGTCATAAGCATTTTTATTTTCAGCTTGTGCTTCGATGAGGTGGTCTAATATTTCTAACAAAAGTTCTTCTGCTTGATGTTCGGGTACATTAGATAACCGAAGATATACTAGCATATCACCATAAGCAGTTTCGTTTTCGGAAGTTAGAAGCTCACGTTTTTTATTATTCAATTCAATCATTTCTTGTGCATTCATCCCTATCACTCCCCTTGTAATAAGTTGTTTACGGTCGTTGAAACCATCCCCCAGCTTTGTTTAAATTCTTCAAGCTGTTCTAATCCTTTATCGGTTACGTGATAATATTTACGTTTTGGACCGAGTGAGGAGGCTTTTAATGTTCCTTCAATTAATTTTTCTTTTTGCATACGTAACAATAACGGATATATGCTTCCTTCGCTTACGAATGTAAATCCGTGTTTGTTTAATTTTGTACTCAGTTCATATCCGTACACTTCTTCTTGTGAAATGATGTATAGGATGCAACCTTCGAGTACACCTTTTAACATTTGGCTGTGCATGATTTCACCACCTTTTATTCAGGTAACTTGCGTTGCAAGGTAGCTGATATCCAAATTATAACATTCAGTAACTTGCAACGCAAGTTACTGAAGTGGAAAACTTTAATGCGTGTTAAATTTCCCCCGTTTCTCATACTAACGAGAGGAGGGAAGTGTATGAAACCATTTATGCCAAAACTCGTTTACTTTGAACCGAAGGCACTTGAATATCCACTTGGAAAAGAGCTGTATGAGAAGTTTACGAAGATGGGATTAGAAATTCGTGAAACGACATCCCATAATCAAATTAGAAATTTGCCAGGTGAAAATGATTTGCAAAAGTATCGCAATGCAAAGGCAACGCTTGTCGTTGGGGTGAGGAAGACATTAAAGTTTGATACGTCAAAACCATCAGCTGAATATGCAATCCCGCTCGCAACAGGGTGTATGGGGCATTGCCATTATTGCTATTTGCAAACGACACTTGGGAGTAAGCCTTACGTTCGTGTGTATGTTAATCTTGATGAAATATTTGAGAAGTCAAAGCAATACATGGACGAAAGAGCACCTGAAATAACAAGATTTGAAGCTGCTTGTACATCAGATATCGTTGGGATTGATCATTTAACACATGCATTAAAGCGGGCGATAGAGTTTATTGGAGAAAGTGAATACGGGCGTTTACGTTTCGTTACGAAATATTCGCACGTTGATCATTTGTTAGATGCAAAACATAATGGGAAAACTCGTTTCAGGTTTAGTATTAATTCACGGTATGTGATTAAAAATTTTGAGCCAGGGACATCACCCTTTGAAGAACGAATTGAAGCGGCTCGTAAAGTGGCAGGCGCGGGTTATCCACTTGGGTTTATTGTTGCGCCACTTTATATGCATGAAGGGTGGGAAGAAGGATACCGTGAACTATTTGAGCGACTGTACAATGCGCTAAAAGACTTGTCGATACCGAATTTAACGTTTGAATTAATTCAACATCGCTTTACAAAACCGGCAAAAAAGGTCATTCAAGAGCGTTATCCGAATACGAAACTTGAAATGGATGAAGAGAAGCGTAAATATAAATGGGGACGATACGGAATTGGAAAATACGTTTATAAAAAAGATGATGCGGAAGTATTAGAAGAAACAATAAGAGGTTATATACATGAGTTTTTCCCTGATGCAGAAATACAATACTTTACTTAAGAAGAGTCTGTATACAGATACAGATTCTTTTTTGTTTTATATATTTAGGCTTGTTTTCAACTTGTCACGTTATTCTTTCTGGTGTATCATTTTATTGATTGCTTCGTACGGAATGAGCAAAATGAAATTGGATGGAGGAAACCGATGCCTACCCCTAGTATGGAAGATTATATTGAACAAATTTATTTGTTGATTGATGAAAAGGGTTATGCCCGCGTATCTGATATTGCTGAAGCGCTTAGTGTACATCCATCCTCTGTAACAAAAATGGTGCAAAAATTAGACAAAGATGAATATCTAATTTATGAAAAATATAGAGGGCTTGTATTAACATCAAAAGGTAAAAAAATTGGAGAACGTCTCGTATACCGTCATGACTTGCTAGAGCAATTTATGCGTATTATCGGTTTGGATGAAAGTAAAATTTACAATGATGTAGAAGGAATTGAACATCATTTAAGCTGGGAAGCAATTGACCGCATTGGTGATTTAGTGCAATACTTTGAACAAGATGAGATTCGAGTGGAAACCCTTCGTGGTGTTCAAAAAGCAAATGAAGAGAAAAGTAATTAAGGGGAACGTATGTCGTTTCCTTTTTTATTTCAATCGAAAAGGATGGGAGAATTATGAAAGCAATTATTTTTGATTTTGATGGATTAATTGTGGACACAGAAACAATATGGTTTCACTCTTTCAGAGAAGCCGTTCATGAGTATGGCGGGGAGTTACCTTTAGAGGAATTTGCAAAATGTATTGGAACGACAGATGATGTACTATATGCATATTTAAATGAGCAATTAAAAGAGAAGTTTAACAAGCATGTATTAAAAGAAAAAGTGAAAACTTTACATAAAGAGAAAATGAAAATAACAGAAGCTCGTGACGGTGTAAAAGAATATTTAGAGGAAGCGAAAGAAATGGGATTGAAAATCGCATTAGCCTCTAGTTCATCTAGAGAATGGGTTATTCCTTTTTTGGAAGAGCTACAAATTCGAGATTATTTTGAAGTCATTAAAACGAGAGAAGATGTTGAAAAGGTAAAACCAGATCCAGCACTTTATCAAATTGCGATAAAAGATTTAGGGGTTGATCCATCTGAAGCGGTTGTATTTGAAGACTCGTTAAACGGATTGAAAGCAGCGATTGCAGCAGGATTAAAGTGTGTCGTTGTACCTAATGATGTGACACGGAACTTACCCTTTGAAAATCATCACCTTCGAATTGAAAGTATGAAAGATAAAAGTTTGAAAGAAGTGCTTCAAAGTATAAAAAAAGACCGTATTTCCTAAAAGGAAGCACGGTCTTTCTTTTTTGTTTTTTTACCTTCAATGACAGTTAAATGAGATTGTTTTCTTTTGCGCTTCAAAGTGGAAGGAGTGCTTTTTTTCCCTTTGTCATTAGAAGCGTTTGATTTAAAGAAAGAATTGCTTAGGGGTGCTACATTTTGTTTCCCATGTTTGCGGTTCGATTGTTTTGCAGCACGCTTATAAGAGCTTTGCGAATTTGCAGAACCACTAGAGTTTGTAAACATTTTGTAGAGTAAATAAAAGATACCAACGACAGCCAACATGATACCAATATTTCTTAACACTCCCATTGGGTCTGTAATGACAGATGAAACAAGGCCGAATATTGCTAATCCGATAATAAGCACAAATATAGCGAAAGTAAACGAACGACCGTTCATAAGGAACACCTCCTAAAAACATATATTAAAAATAGTATATTAACGATGAGGAAAGGAGTTGAACACCATTTTTAAATAATTATTGTTTGTTTTCTAAACGTAATAATTCTTCAAACGATGCAATGGCTACTTCTACTTGATCATCTGTTGGTTCTTTCGTTGTTAACAGTTGCAGCCATAATCCGGGATATCCAAGTATGCGTAATACTGGAATGTCGCGTAATCGATTCGTAAATTGTAACACTTCAAAAGAAATGCCGAGAACGACTGGAATTAATAAAATTCGGTTTACGACTCTGGCCCAAAGTGGATCTGTAGGGACAAGGAAGTAAACAAACATTCCAATAATGACTGTAAATATAATAAAACTACTGCCACAACGATAATGAAGGCGAGTTTGTTTTTGAACATTTTCTACAGTCATCGGAAGATTATTCTCATAAGCATTAATTACTTTATGCTCCGCACCATGGTACTGAAATACCCGCTTAATAAGTGGGGTTAAAGAAATAAAGTATATATAGCTCAATAATAGCATGAGCTTAATGACACTTTCGACAATGATTTGCCCTGTATGAGAGGGGAAAATTGGTCTCGTTAATTCAGCTAGTAGTGCAGGAACTGCTGTGAAAATGACTTTACCAAATATGAAAGATAAAACACCAACTGCTGCAACTCCTAATACCATCGTTAATTTCGATTGTTCTTCTTTTTTATTTGCAATTTGTTCGTCTTCTTCTGGATGGACATCAAATCGTTCTGAAGCAAAGTTTAAATGTTTTGCTCCGTTCGCACTTGCATCCACAATAGCGGCAATCCCTCGTAAAAATGGAATTTTTTTCAGGATAGATAATGCTTTATTACGAACGCGTGGTAATCGATAAAATTCAATCGATTTATCTTTACGACGAACCGCTGTAACAGTATATTCTCTACCGCCAAACATAACTCCTTCTATGACTGCTTGCCCGCCATATATTTGTTTTGACCCTTCTGCCATGTTAACACCAACCTGTATTTGTTTCTCTCTTATGTAGAAAAAGAGGCAATTGTCATACTGGGTTCTGTCATTTTGAAATAAGACAATCACCGAGTTTCCTTTATTTTATCGACAAATACAAGTATATGACAAGGGAAAATGTTACGAGAGTCGGACATTTCTTATTCTTTTTATAGACAAATTTCGCAGTATTTAAACATGGTTCAAAATAGTTTCGGGCATACTATTGAGCGGAGGTGTCGATGTGAGTCAAGAACAATTAGGAACAAGGAATTTTGTGCAAATTGGTTTATTTGGTGGAATCTTTTGGGGGGGAATATGGTATTTCCTTCATATATTTTCATTTACGGAAGCGGGACCGAACTATTTACTTTTACCATTTGCCTTTGGAAGTTGGAAAGAAGGGGTATGGGGCAATGTGTCAGGAATTGTTTGTATGGGACTACTTTCGATTTTAATTGCCTTTTTGTATAAAGCCTTTTTGGCGAAGTTTGAAGGAATTCTTCCAGGGATGATTTACGGTTTATTTTGGTGGGCGTTACTATTTTTCGGAATGGGGTTACTAGCGCCTGCTATTAAAAGTGCACTCCATTTACCGAAAGAAACACTTGTGACGACGATATGCGTTTTTATATTGTATGGTGTATTTATAGCGTACTCTGTTTCTTACGCAGTAAATACGAATAAGGCCGAGCGAGAAGGGGAAGAGAAGACAAACTATTCAAATAAGTAACTCCTATGTTAAAATGTTGTATAGACATTTAATATTAAGGAGTTTTAAGCATATGAAAAAGGTACTCCTCGTAAACGGTCCTAACCTAAATCGCCTCGGTGTCAGGGAGGTAAATGTATATGGAAAGGGCACGCTAGCGACACTTGAAGCAGATATGAAGCAAGAAGCAGCAACAATGGGAGTGGAGTTAGAATGTTTCCAATCGAATCATGAGGGTGCGATTATCGATCGCATTCATGAGGCGGAAGATATATATGAAGGGATCATTTTAAATCCTGGAGCATTTACGCA
This sequence comes from Bacillus sp. Brlt_9, assembly GCF_051948935.1. Classification (NCBI taxonomy): domain Bacteria; kingdom Bacillati; phylum Bacillota; class Bacilli; order Caryophanales; family Bacillaceae; genus Bacillus; species Bacillus sp. Brlt_9. The sequence continues at coordinate 638,781 of NZ_JAYJLO010000002.1, forward strand.
TTATAGCTATGCGATTCGAGATGCAATTGCGAGCATTTCGATTCCTGTTATTGAAGTACATATTTCTAACATTCATCAGCGTGAGTCGTTCCGTCACGAATCTGTGACAGCAGCTGTTTGTGCGGGACAAATTGTTGGATTTGGTTTTTATGGCTATAAGTTAGCGTTATTTGCATTAATGGAGAAATTGAGGGAGGCATAAAGTAATGGAGAAAATCGAAAGATTAAGAAGTGCATTTGATGAGGCTGGTATTGATGGTATTTTGTTAACAAATGAACATAGTCGTAGATATATGGCTAACTTTACAGGAACAGCTGGTGTTGTACTGATTTCCAAAAATCGTGCTCAATTTATTACAGACTTCCGTTACGTAGAGCAGGCTACTAAACAAGCTGTTGGATATGAGATTGTACAGCATGCAGGATTAATTATCGATGAAGTTGCAAAGCAAGTGAAGGAACTAGGAATTCAAAAGCTTGGCTTTGAGCAAGATACTCTTACATATAGTTCTTATTCAGTTCATAAAGAAGCGATCGATGCTGAATTTATCCCAACTTCTGGGCTTGTAGAAAAGTTACGCTTGATAAAGACTGATTCAGAGATTAAGATATTAAAGGAAGCTGCACAGATTGCAGATGCTGCCTTTGAACATATTCTATCATTCATTCGCCCGGGAGTATCTGAAATTGAAGTGTCAAATGAACTTGAATTTTTCATGAGAAAACAAGGAGCAACATCTTCTTCGTTTGATATTATCGTTGCTTCAGGTCTTCGTTCGGCATTACCGCACGGCGTGGCATCTGAAAAAGTGATAGAAACAGGAGATTTCGTTACATTAGACTTCGGCGCTTATTACAAAGGATATTGCTCTGATATTACTCGTACGATTGCAGTTGGTGAACCATCTGATAAATTGAAAGAAATTTATAATATCGTTTTAGAAGCACAACTACGTGGTGTGAACGGTATTAAAGCTGGTTTAACAGGCCGCGTGGCGGATGCGTTAACGCGCGATTACATAACGGAAAAAGGATATGGTGAATACTTCGGACACTCTACTGGTCATGGAATCGGTCTTGAAATCCATGAAGCACCAGGTTTGGCTTTCCGTTCTGATACAGTACTTGAACCAGGAATGGCTGTAACAGTAGAACCAGGTATTTATATTCCAGGTATTGGCGGCGTACGTATTGAAGATGATATCATTGTAACAAGTGAAGGTAATGAAGTAATTACGAAATCACCAAAAGAACTTATTATTTTGTAATACACAGGAGGATTTTTTTACATGATTTCAGTAAACGATTTTCGTACAGGTTTAACAATTTCAGTGGATAATAGCCTTTGGCAAGTAATGGATTTCCAACACGTAAAGCCAGGTAAAGGTGCTGCATTCGTTCGCTCTAAACTACGTAACCTTCGCACAGGATCTGTTCAAGAGAAAACATTCCGTGCAGGTGAAAAAGTAGAAAAAGCACACATCGAAAACCGCCGTATGCAATACTTATACGCGAGCGGTGAGTCTCACGTATTTATGGATAACGGAACTTACGAGCAAATCGAACTTGGTGAAAAACAAATCGAGCGCGAACTTAAATTCCTAAAAGAAAACATGGAAGTATCTATTATGACATACCAAGATGAAGTACTTGGCGTTGAACTTCCAAACACAGTTGAATTACAAGTTACAGAAACAGAGCCAGGTATTAAAGGAGATACAGCTTCTAACGTAACAAAACCAGCTACATTAGAAACTGGACTTGTTGTACAAGTACCAATCTTCATTAACGAAGGCGAAATGCTTATCATCAACACTGGTGAAGGTAAATACGTTTCTCGTGCATAGTAGAAAAGCACTCGTGATTATCACGAGTGCTTTTTTTATAGGAAATAGGGTAGATAATAAATAGCCGTTATAACAAAACTAACTAAAACAAGTGAAAGGGTACCCATAATGTACGGAGTCAAAACAATTTGAAATGGTTTTATCTCGCCAGTCTCAACACCAGTCAGTGTTTTACTGATTGCATGATCTGTAATGTTGTTTCTATGATTACTCATAATAAGTAGCCAAGTAATTGCAAATATCGCTAAACTACCAAGGAAAAAGGTATCCATAAATGACCAACCGACCAATATTGAAAAAAGATAAATAAGAGCTAATTCTACTACGACTATTAAACTAATTTTTAATATCTTCATATTTTCCCCCTCATTTTGCACATATAGCTAATTTTAAAAATGGCGCGATAAAATAGTACGCGAGATGACTTTAGTTCTGTCCCTCATGCTGCATCGTCTACATTCCACATATTTATCAAATATACCATAATAATCCATAAAATAATACGAATATTCAGATTTAAAGAAGACGATAGAGAAAAATTATGTTTTTACTTCTGAAATAGACAACCCCTGCATATGGTTGTACAAATATATTCTTTTTTAGCATATAGCACTAGTAACCGTTATGGGAGAAGGTGGGAGAATGAAACAGTGGCTAGCGGCAATGGAAACATCTGTGCTTGTAATGGGGCTACTTCGGTTGTTTTCAGGTAGCGCGGAAATATTCGCCGCTTTGCTTATGCTCTATGTGAATGATGCGAAGAAAGCATTGTTTATAAATGGTATGTTGGCGTTTGTTGGACCGACCGTATTAATTTTAACAATGACAATAGGCATAGCGAGTGTGGCAAGTGAGATTTCTTTCTTGAAACTCTTTTTTCTAGCGCTTGGAATTGGCTGCATTTTTATCGCGTTGTTGAAATAAGTAAGCCAGGTATAGTGGGGAGAAGCTGATGAAAGAAGTATTAGAAGTTTTACCGAAAACGATGAAGCAATTAGTGGAAAGTTGTAAGTGCTGCGATGCTCTAGAGGAAATCCGTGTTCGAATTGGAAGACCGCTAGAGTGTATTGCTCATGGCAAAGTGTTTTTTTATGACTATGTCGTTACAGCAGAGGATGCGATTTACTTATTGAATAAGTTAAGTCAATTCTCAATTTATACGATGGAAGAGGAATTAAAGCGTGGGTATGTGACACTTCGAGGTGGGCATAGAATCGGCTTAGCAGGAAAAGTCATTACAGAAAAAAGCTCAGTGAAAATGATTCGAGATGTCTCTTCCTTTAATATTCGTATCGCTCGTCAAAAAATTGGAATTGCAGAACCACTTTTGCCGTATTTGTATGAATCACGGTGGTTAAATACGATGGTAATTGGCCCGCCGCAAACGGGGAAAACAACACTTTTAAGAGACGTAGCACGTTGTATGAGTCAAGGGGTGAGTGATTCGAAAATTCCTTCTTGTAAAGTGGGGATTGTTGATGAGCGGTCAGAGATTGCTGGTTGTGTGAAAGGCATTCCGCAATATGACTTTGGCACAAGAGTAGATGTGTTAGACGCATGTCCAAAAGCTGAAGGAATGATGATGATGATTCGTTCTATGAGTCCAGATATTTTGATCGTAGATGAAATCGGACGTAAAGAAGATAGTGAAGCAATTATGGAAGCGGTGCATGCTGGGGTTCAGCTTTTTATAAGTGCACATGGATTTTCTTATGATGATGTTGTGAAACGTCCATCACTAAAGGCGGTGCTGGAGCTCGGCATATTTGATAGGTTTGTGGAGCTATCAAAAGCAAGAGGGCCAGGAACAGTTATGCAGGTGAAAGATAAGAATGGAAAATCGGTATTACCTTATAGAAAGGCTGAGGGCGTATGGTGAAAATATTTGGTGCAGTGTTAATCGTTGCGGTCAGCACCTTTTTCGGGTTTTCATACGCTAAAAGATATAGTGAGAGACCGAGGCAACTTAGATTATTAAAAGCTGCGCTTCAATCATTAGAGGCAGAAATTATGTATGGGCATACACCTTTGTCTGAAGCTGCTGAGCGATTAGTGAAACAAATGCCGAAGCCGTTAAATTGGATATTTCAAAGTTTCGCCAGAAGGCTAGAAAGTGGAGAACAAACAGTAAGAGAAGCTTGGATAGATAGTTTGAAAGAAAATTGGAAGCTAACAGCATTTCAACAAACTGAGTATGAGATTTTGCAGCAATTTGGTGAAACACTCGGACAACATGATCGTGAATCACAACAAAAACATATTCGCTTATGTATTACACACTTAGAGAGAGAAGAAGAAGAAGCGAAAGCATTACAACTACAATATGAAAAAATGATTAAGAGCTTAGGGGTACTAGCAGGGCTACTTATCGTAATTTTACTGCTATAGGAGGGAGAAAGGCGATGTCCATTGATGTTGGATTAATATTTCAAATCGCCGGAATCGGCATTGTTTTAGCTTTCATTCATACCGTACTAAAAGAATTAAAGCGTGAGGATATTGCAAATTGGGTTATCCTCGTCGGTTTTGTCGTTATTTTATTTCACGTCGCATTTTTAATTAATACGTTATTCGACAAGATTAAAAGTGTCTTTCTCTTCCAGTAAAGGGGGCGGTTCGCATCGAAATTATACAAATTGTCGGATTGGGCCTCGTTGCTACGTTTTTAGCAGCTGTATTGAATCAGCATAAATCTAGCATTACGTCATTATTTATTGTGTTTGTAGGTAGCGTGATGTTTCTTATTTTAATTGATCAAATTCACGCTATTTTACAAATGATTGAGAGAGTAGCGAGTGAAGCGAAAGTTAGCAACGTATATGTAGAAACGTTGCTAAAAATTATTGGGATTGCTTATATTGCTGAGTTTGGAGCGCAAATTACAAAGGATGCCGGACAAGGTGCAATTGCTTCAAAAATTGAATTAGCTGGAAAGATTTTAATTCTCGTCATGGCGATTCCTATTTTGACGGTTGTAATTGAAACTATTCTCGGATTTTTACCGACGGGATAAGGGGGAGTGAATGTTGAGGGGCTTTGGAGCTAAGCTGCTATTTGCTTGCTTCCTTTTCTTTTCTTTACCGGTTGTTGTACAAGCTTCTCCTGTAGAAACAAACGTCGTTGATCAACAATTGGATAAGCTCGGAATTGAAGATGTGAAGCAATTTTGGGACGGGCTTGTTACAAAATATGGAGGTTACTTACCAGAGAGTCAAAAAGGTAGTTTTATGGAGTTTGTAAAGGGAGAAAAAGAAATTTCTATAAAAGAGTGGATGCTCGGTTTATTAAAATATTTATTTCACGAACTTGTTGCAAATGGGAAGCTACTTGGAACGCTTATTATGCTCACAATTTTTAGTGCATTGTTGCAATCACTACAATCTGCATTTTCAAAGAGTAGTGTAAGCAAAATCGCCGATGCAGTTGTATATATGGTACTGATTATTTTCGCTTTAAACAGCTTTTATGTCGTCATGACATATGCAAGAGAAACGATACAAACAATGGTAGATTTCATATTAGCTTTATTGCCAATCTTGCTTGCACTCATAGCGACAGGAGGCGGTGTTGTATCTGTATCGTTTTTTCATCCGATTATCATCTTCTTAATGAATACGAGTGGGCTTTTGATGAATTATATCGTTCTACCACTTTTATTACTTGCAACGATATTAAGCATTGTAAGTACGATGAGCGATCAATATAAAGTTACGAAATTGTCCAAGCTTCTGCAAAACGTTAGCGTTGGGATTATAGGTATCTTTTTAACGATTTTTTTAGGGGTATTATCTGTACAAGGAACAGCGACAGCTGTTGCTGATGGAATCGCTGTGAAAACAGCTAAATTTGTAACAGGGAACTTTATTCCCGTAGTAGGCAGAATGTTTACCGAGGCGGCGGATACCGTTATTAGTGCATCGGGATTATTAAAAAATACAGTTGGAATTATCGGGCTCGTCATTCTATGCTTAATTGTCGCTTTTCCAGCGATTCAAATTTTTTGCATCGCATTTATTTATAAGTTCGCAGCAGCAGTATTGCAACCAGTTGGCAGCGGAGCAATTATTCAATGTTTAGATATCATTGGCCGGAGCATCATTTATGTATTCGCTTGCTTAGCCATCGTATCGTTTATGTTCTTTTTAAGTATCACCATTATTATTGCTGCGGGGAATATTACACTTATGATGCGGTAGGAGGTGAAGGGTATGCAATTTGTTACAGAGTGGATTCGAAATATTATCGTTTTTTTACTCTTAGCGACAATGCTTCATCTTATTCTTCCAAATTCTAATTTGCAAAAGTACGTTAAATTCGTTGTAAGTCTATTATTAGTAGTTTTAATCTTAACGCCCCTATTTAAACTATTGCAAACAGATGTAAATGAAGTAATCGCAAATTTTAATGAAGAAAAGTACGTAGCAGAAGGATCTGTAAAAAATTCAATAGATTCGAAGAAAAAAGAAATACAAGCTCTAACACGTGCATATAGTTTAGAAGAGATGGCTACCAAAATGAAAAAAGAAGTAGGAAAAGAGTTTGAGAAACAGTATGGTATGACAGTCTCTGAAATACAAATAGTCGCAGCGGAAAGCACAGCGGAAGTAAAGTCAGCGAAAGATATTCAATCTGTTGTTGTGACGTTGAAAGAAAAAGAACGTAGTAAAAATGATGCAATCGAAACAGTAAAACCAGTTGAAATTAATACGAAAGAACCACCGAAAAAAGTAGAGGAAGCGAATGTAGAAATGAAAGATTTCTTTTCAAGCAGGTGGCAACTAGAGAATAAACAAATCCAAGTTCAAATGGAAGGGAGGACAGGTAGAGTAAATGGACAATAAAGATAAAAATTCGAAGTTCTCATTTTTTCGAAACTTATTGAATGGGGATGAAAAAGAAAGCAATGAGAAGGGAAAAAAGGTGACACCTAAGTTTTTACTTGTCCTACTCATACTTGGAATTTTGCTTATGTTTTCTAGTAGTTTATTTTCAAGTAAAAAAGAAGAAGTACCTGTATTTAAAGAACAAAAAACGCAAAATCAAGAAAAAGACGTACCAACTTTCGGACAAAAAAATAACGATAGTATGTCAAATGTAGAAAAATATGAAAAAGCGTATGAACAAGAATTAAAAGTAGCTTTAGAAGAAATAGCAGGAGTAAAAGATGTAACGATTAAAGTGAATTTAGATTCATCAGAAGAAAAAATATTAGAGAAAAATACTGTGAAACGTTCACAAACAACAGGTGAAACAGATAAAACAGGTGGTAAAAGAGAAGTGGAAGATGAGTCTCTTGATGAAAAGACAGTCATTATACGTGAAGGGGATAAAGAAACTCCCGTTGTTTTACGAACAGAGAAACCGAAAGTGCGAGGTGTCCTTGTCGTAGCAAAAGGAGTGGATAATATACAAGTTAAAGCGATGGTAAAAGAAGCAGTCATACGGCTGCTAGACGTACCAGCTCATCGTGTTTCAGTATCACCGAAAAATTGATAGGGAGGAAATAAAGTGTTAAAAAAACAAACGGTTTGGTTATTAACGATGTTAAGTTTAGTTGTTGTACTATCTGTTTATTACGTAACAACTCCTGACAAAATGAATACAGCATCACCAGCAACAGGTGAAAAGATTGGACAAGAAAAACAAGGTACTGATAAAGCGGTAACAAATGAAGCACCGAAAGAAACGCCGAAAAAAGAGACTACAAATAAGGAAACATCAAATAAAGAAACAGACAAAAAAGAGAATGCAAACAAGGAAACATCAAACAAAGAAACAAGTAAAAAAGATGCTAACGTAACAGTTCAATCAAGTGATGAAAATTTCACAGCGCTACGTATGCAAATGGAAGATCAGCGAAGTGAACAAAAAGCAAGATTACAAGAAGTGATGAATTCAACAAAATCTTCAGCAACAGAAAAGAGTAAAGCGAAAGATAACTTTGATGCAATCACTACAATGGAAACGAAGCAAGAACTACTTGAGACAGTAATTAAATCTCAAGGTGGGTATAAAGATGCTCTTGTAAGAGCGGATGGAACTGACATTAGAGTAACTGTGAAAGCAGCAAAACATTCACAAAAAGAAGCGAATAAAATTATACAGCTTGTAAGAAGTGAAGGCGGATCAAAAGATGTAGGTGTGAAATTTGATCCACCAACAAAATAAAAATTAATAATCCGCGTGGACATCCCCCGCGGATTATTAATTTTTGCGAATTGGATAGTTTGAAAATATTAGATGAAAATAATAATAGAAAAAAGCTATCATTTTCGATAGCTTTTTTCTGTTTCGTCTTTGTAGTTGCTTTTATTATGCTCAACTCGGAATGGAGAAATACGTTGTGAGTAAAAGATTAGTGGTTCATGGTAACGATGATTACTTTTTCCAGATTTGACGTGGATGAAGAGAACGAATGCCCAGACCATTACGGCAGGTAAGAAGAGAATGAGCCATATCATATGTCCACACCTCGATACGATATATTTTCTACACTTTGAACATACTATTCTTATATGAAGGAATGATGAACGGCGTGTAAACAAAAAAATAATATTTGGTAAAAATATATTATTTACTATAGATGGGGTGAAGAATAGAGCGGTAATGATATGGTTACTTTGTGGCATTTTGAAAAAGTAAGGAATGTTTTTTAGGAAGTGGTCTTGCCAATTTTGTGTGAAACTTGGTATTATTACTAGGTAATAAATTTTTATTGGAATAATATTTTTACAGGAATTTCGATTTATTATAAAGAAATATAAATTGGAATGTTTAAAAAATTTATCGTAAGATGGAAATAGTAACTATTTCTATTAGTAAATGAAATACATTTTCTAATAGAGTACATCGTATTTTTACAGTCAATCTAGTTTTAGTGATGAGAATCTGTAAAAACGGGACAAACAAGAGTATGGGAGTGGATTTTACATGTTTAAAATTCAAGAAGTTCGTGAATTAATTAAATTAATTGATAGCTCTAATATTGATGAATTCGAATACAAAAAAGATGGTACGACAATCAAAATGAAAAAGCGTGGTAATGAAGTTGTCGCGGTGCAAGCACCTGTAGCAAAACAAGCTGTGCAACCAGTAGCACCTGTTGAAGTTGAAACAACAGTAGCGGCAGCACAAGTGGAAGTACCAAAACAAGAAGAGAAAAAAGCTGTTCAAAATGAAAACCTACATAAAATTACATCACCGATGGTAGGTACATTCTATTCTTCTTCTTCGCCTGATACACCTGCATATGTAAGTGTAGGGGATAGAGTATCGAAAGATTCTATCGTATGTATTGTCGAGGCTATGAAATTATTTAACGAAATCGATGCTGATGTAGATGGCGAAATTGTTGAGATTCTTGTTAATAATGGACAGCTTGTGGAGTATGGACAACCGCTATTTCTTGTAAAAGCGTAATAAGGGAGTCTTTGTGATGATAAAAAAAGTATTAATAGCCAATCGTGGGGAAATTGCTGTACGAATTATTCGTGCTTGTAAAGAAATGGATATTGAAACAGTTGCAATTTATTCAGAAGCAGATAAAGAGTCACTTCACGTACAAATTGCTGATGAGGCGTATTGTGTAGGACCAACGATTTCGAAAGAAAGCTATTTAAATTTGACGAACATCATTAGCGTTGCGAAGTTAACAGGCTGCGATGCTATTCATCCGGGATACGGATTTTTAGCAGAAAATGCAGATTTTGCAGAGTTATGTCGTGAATGTAACTTGATTTTTATCGGTCCAAGTCCAGAAGCTATTTCAAAGATGGGCACAAAAGACGTTGCTCGTGATACAATGAAAGAAGCAGGGGTTCCGATTGTACCAGGTTCACAAGGGATTATTAAAAATACCGAAGAAGCGATCGAACTTGCTAATCAAATTGGATATCCAGTTATTATTAAAGCGACTGCTGGTGGTGGCGGAAAAGGTATTCGTGTTGCGCGCCATGAAGAAGAGCTTGTAAAAGGAATTCAAATTACACAGCAAGAAGCTAGTACCGCTTTTGGGAACCCTGGTGTATACTTAGAAAAGTACGTTGAAGATTTCCGCCATGTTGAGATTCAAATAATGGCAGATACACACGGAAATGCCATTCATTTAGGAGAGCGTGATTGTACAATTCAGCGCCGCTTGCAAAAACTATTAGAAGAAAGTCCATCACCTGCACTTGATGAAAATGTTCGCAAGCAGATGGGTGAGGCGGCAGTTAAAGCGGCGGTAGCGGTTGATTATACAGGTGCTGGTACGGTTGAGTTTATTTATGAATATAGAACGAAAAGCTTTTATTTCATGGAGATGAATACGAGAATTCAAGTTGAGCATCCAGTTACTGAAATGGTAACGGGGATGGATTTAATTAAAGAACAAATTCGTGTTGCTTCTGGAGAAAAGTTATCGTTACAGCAAGAAGAAGTACAATTTAATGGTTGGGCAATTGAATGCCGAATTAATGCGGAAAACCCTGCCAAAAAATTTATGCCATCTCCAGGTAAAGTAGAAATGTACTTGCCACCAGGCGGATTTGGTATTCGCGTCGATTCAGCTGTATATCCGGGATATTCAATCCCACCTTTCTATGATTCGATGGTTGCTAAATTAATTGTTCACGGAAAAACACGTGAAGAGGCAATTGCAAAAATGAAGCGTGCACTCAGTGAGTTTGTCATTGAAGGCGTACATACAACAATCCCGTTCCATTTGCAATTGCTAGATCATCCTGATTTTGTAAAAGGTGAGTTTAATACGAAATTTTTGGAAGAGCATGAACTTGTGACGCAGTGATACATTAAAGGAGGTTTTTTTCATGGCTGAACATATGTTAGATATGGGTCAAGATACAACTCTTGGTAAAGTAGAAATTGCACCAGAAGTAATTGAAGTAATCGCAGGTATTGCAGCTGCTGAGGTAGAAGGTGTAGCGGCAATGCGTGGTAATTTTGCTACAGACGTTGTTGAGAAGTTAGGTAAGAAAAATCATGGTAAAGGTGTAAAGGTTGAATTAGCAAACGAAGATATTATCGTTGACCTTTATGTTGTGATGTATTTTGGCGTAGCAATTCCAGTTGTTGCACAAAAGATTCAAGACAACATTCGCCAAGCACTCTTTACAATGACAGGACTTGAGCCAAAAGAAGTGAATGTTCACATCGTTGGCGTAACATTCGAAACACAAAAAACAGAAATCGAACCAGTGTAAGAATGAAAAAGGTGCCTAGTAACATAGGCATCTTTTTTAACGTTTCATTTCTTCACAAATTAAAACCCTCTAATTATTATACTATTTCAAAAAAAAAGAAATTAAAAAGGAAATGTTTCGTTTTTCCAAAAAACGTACATTGTGATAAGATATGGAACTTGAAGTTAATCTTTTTATTATTTTTCAGCCTTGTAACCCGTGTGTCAAATGATAAATTGTGTTATTATCATTGTATTATAAGGTTGGAAAATCAATGAAAACTGTAAGAGTAAGTGAATTGACGGCTTATAAATTATAATAATATAACAAAGCATAAGGAAAGACTTGAAGCATAAAGGAGAGTTACAATGAAACGTAGGACGGCTAGAGAAAGAGCGATGCAAGCATTATATCAAATGGATATTACAGGTGAATTAGAACCGAAAGTAGCGGTGGAAAACACGCTAGATGAAGGTGAAGAAACAAATGAGTTTCTAGAATCACTTGTAGTAGGTTTTGTAGAAAATAAAGAAGTAATTGATGAAGCGATTCGTCAAAACTTAAAAAAATGGAAGCTAGAGCGTATTAGTATTGTGGATCGCAGTATTTTACGTGTAGCTGTGTATGAAATGAAATATATGGAAGAAATTCCACACAACGTGACAATTAACGAGGCAATTGAAATTGCTAAAACATTTGGGGATGAGGAATCTCGTCGTTTTATTAACGGCGTTTTATCTAATATAAAAGATACACTGTAATTTCTTTAAGGGGGAATCTTAAAATGGTAGCAGTAATCATCAAAGGAAATGAAGTTGCGGAGAAAAAACGAGCACAATTAACAGAAGAAGTTGTGAAGTTGAAAGAGCAAGGGATTGTACCAGGATTAGCAGTTATTCTAGTTGGAGAAGATCCAGCATCTCGTTCTTATGTAAAAGGAAAAGAAAAGGGCTGTGAACAAGTAGGAATCTATTCAGAGCTAATTGAACTTCCTGAAACAATTACGGAAGAGCGTTTGCTTGCTGAAATCGATCGCTTAAATGGCGATGACCGTATAAATGGCATATTAGTGCAATTACCTTTACCAAAACATATTGAAGAAAAAGCTATCATTGAAAGAATTTCACCAGAAAAAGATGTAGATGGATTTCACCCAATCAGCGTGGGACGTATGATGACGGGACAAGATACATTCCTTCCATGTACACCGCACGGTATTGTAGAATTAGTAAAAGAAACAAATCTTGATATCTCGGGAAAACATGTTGTAGTAATCGGAAGAAGTAATATTGTCGGCAAGCCAGTGGGACAATTGTTCTTAAATGAAAATGCAACTGTCACATACTGTCATTCTAAGACGCAAAATATGAAAGAGTTAACGAAGCTAGCTGATATTTTAATCGTAGCTGTTGGACGACCTAAGATGGTAACAGCTGATTATATGAAAGAAGGAGCGGTTGTAATCGATGTTGGTGTAAACCGTTTAGAAACAGGTAAACTTTGTGGTGATGTTGACTTTGACAACGTGTTAGATGTTGCGGGTTACATTACACCTGTGCCAAAGGGCGTTGGTCCAATGACAATCACAATGCTCCTTCATAATACTGTTGAATCAGCTAAACGTGCAGGTGTTGTTTGTAAATAATTTGAGTCGGCTATGAGGAGAGAGAAATGGAGAAACAATATTTAACCGTTACAGCGTTAACACGCTATATAAAAACAAAAATAGAATATGATCCGCATTTGCAGTCTGTTTGGTTAAAAGGTGAAATTTCCAACTTTAAAAATCATAGCCGTGGTCACATGTATTTTACATTGAAAGATGAAAATGCAAGAATCGCAGCGGTTATGTTTGCGGGTCATAATCGTAATATTAAATTCAGACCTGAAAATGGGATGAAGGTACTCGTGAAAGGGAAAATCTCTGTTTACGAGGCGAGTGGTTCTTATCAAATTTACATTCAAGACATGCAGCCTGACGGAATCGGAAACCTGCATTTAGCTTACGAACAATTAAAGGTTCGTTTAGAGGAAGAAGGATTATTTTCTCAAGTTTATAAAAAAACAATTCCTCCTTATGCGAAAACAATAGGTGTGATTACGTCGCCAACAGGGGCAGCGATTCGTGATATTATAACAACGATTAAACGTCGTTATCCAATTGGAAATGTTATTGTGTTTCCGGTACTTGTACAGGGGGAGTCAGCAGCTCCCTCAATTGTACAAGCGATTCGTACAGCGAATGAAATGGAAGAGATAGATGTCCTAATCGTTGGGCGCGGTGGAGGCTCTATTGAGGAATTATGGGCGTTTAATGAAGAAATGGTTGCAAGGGCCATTTTCAAGAGCGCAATCCCTATTATTTCAGCAGTAGGCCATGAAACAGACTTTACAATTGCGGATTTTGTTGCCGATTTACGAGCGCCAACACCAACTGCAGCAGCTGAGCTGGCAGCGCCTAATATTATAGAGTTACAAGAAAAGGTATTGCAAAGAACTCTAAGATTGCAAAGGGCAATGAGAGAGTTAGTACATAAAAAAGAAGAAAAACTACAAGTATTGCAAAAATCTTATGCGTTCCGTTATCCAAGACAAGTCTATGAGCAAAAAGAAGAGCAATTGGATAGAGCGTTAGAACAGCTTGTTTTAGCGAAAGAACGCTATATTGACAAAAGGGTAAATCAGTTAAAACAGCTTTCATTTTATTTAGAGAAGCACCACCCATCTCAAAAGATTATGCAAACGAAGGTAGCGGTTGAAACTTTGCAAAAGCAATTGCAACGTGAAATGCAAACATTACTTCAAACGAAAGAATTTGCCTTTGTAAGAGCTGCTCAAAAACTTGAAGCGTTAAGTCCGCTTAAAGTAATGATGAGAGGGTACGGGCTTGTATATGATGAAGAGAAGCAAGTGTTAAAAAGTGTGAAAGATGTCAGCCTTGGAGATGCTGTTTCAGTTCAATTACAAGATGGAATACTAGATTGTAGCGTATCAGGCATAGAGGAGCGTGAATTGAATAATGGAAAATAAATTAAGCTTTGAAGAGGCAATTTCGCAACTTGAGCATCTCGTTTCTAAGCTAGAGCAAGGTGACGTACCTTTAGAAGAAGCAATTTCTTATTTTAAAGAAGGTATGGAATTATCTAAGCTTTGTGATGAGAAGTTGAAGAACGTACAAGAACAAATGGCAGTTATTCTTGGGGAAGATGGAGAGCTTGAACCGTTTACTGCTTTAGGAGATGAAGCATAGTGACTGTTGCTTTTGATACTTTTTTGAAAGAAAGTAAAACTTTCGTAGAAGAGAAGCTTGTAAGCTATGCAAATGAATTACAATGTCCAAATGTACTTCGTGAAGCGATGGCATATTCTTTGGAAGCGGGTGGAAAGCGTCTCCGCCCGTTACTTTTATTTGCGACATTACAAGCGTTTGGTAAAGAAAGAAATCTTGGAGTAGGTGCAGCTTGTGCTCTTGAAATGATACATACATACTCGTTAGTTCATGATGATTTACCTTGTATGGATGATGATGATTTAAGAAGAGGGAAGCCCACAAATCATAAAGTATTTGGTGAAGCGATGGCAGTTTTAGCAGGCGATGGTTTGTTGACGTATGCTTTTCAAGTTATTATGGCATATGAACAAAAGGAAATCTCTGCTGAGAAAAAGGTAAGACTTGTACTTGAGCTTGCAAAAGCAGCGGGACCAGAAGGAATGGTTGGCGGACAAGTGGCAGATATGGAAGCGGAAGGGAAACAACTTACGATTGATGAGTTGGAGTATATTCATAAGCATAAGACTGGGAAACTACTTGAATTCGCTGTACTTGCTGGATCAATCCTTTCTGATGCCACAAAAGAACAAGAAGAAAAGTTACTTGCGTTTGCAAAATATATCGGCCTAGCTTTCCAAATTCGAGATGATATTTTAGATGTGGAAGGAACCGAAGAAGAGATTGGAAAACCGATTGGTAGTGATGTTTCCAACGAAAAGAGCACATATACGACGTTATTTACTGTAGATAGAGCAAAGGATATTTTAGAAGATACAATTGCAAAAGCAAAAGATGCTATCGGTTCCTTGCAATTACAAGATGAATATTTACTATCTATTTGCGATTTGATTGCAAAACGTAATAACTAATATAACAGCGTTTTCATTTGTTGAGTCATTCATCATTTTATGATATAAATGTAGGAAAAGGTTTTTCTTTTCTTGTTATTGGCAAAAATATATGTAGATTACATTGCCGTTATCACTTCGTGTTAGCGGCTATTTTTTTCATCGCCTAAAGAAATATGGTTTATAATAGGATTAGGGCGCAATAGACTGGTTAATAGCAGGACAAGGTGAAAAATAAAAAAAGGGAATTTCTTGTTTTGTGTAAATGTTTTTTATAATATTTGACATGTTGACAGATTATGAAATGAAAGTGAGTGATCCATGTGGATCTAACGCAAATTCAAAACCCTAGTTTTTTGAAAGATATGTCTATCAGTGAACTAGAGGGATTGAGTGAGGATATTCGTAAGTTTTTAATTGAAGAGCTCTCTCAAACAGGTGGACATATTGCACCTAATTTAGGTGTAGTAGAACTCACAATTGCTCTGCATAAATTATTTGATAGTCCGAAAGATAAATTTTTATGGGACGTAGGACATCAATCCTATGTACATAAAATTTTAACTGGACGTGCAAAAGAGTTCGGTACATTAAGGCAATATCAAGGTCTATGTGGTTTCCCAAAACGTTGCGAGAGTGAGCACGATGTATGGGAGACTGGCCATAGCTCGACATCATTATCTGCTGCGATGGGAATGGCTCTAGCACGTGATTTAAAGAAAACGAAAGAATATGTTATACCGATCATTGGTGATGGTGCTTTAACAGGTGGAATGGCTTTAGAGGCATTAAACCATATTGGACATGAAAAAACAGACATGATTGTTATTTTGAATGATAATGAAATGTCAATTGCACCAAACGTTGGTGCGCTTCATAATGTACTTGGACGTCTACGTACCGCAGGAAAATACCATTGGGTAAAAGACGAATTAGAGTATATATTGAAGAAAATCCCGGCAGTTGGTGGGAAAGTTGCTGCAACAGCAGAGAAAATAAAAGATAGTCTTAAATATTTACTAGTATCCGGTGTCTTTTTCGAAGAGTTAGGCTTTACGTATTTAGGTCCAGTCGATGGGCACGATTATGAAAAGTTATTCGAAACGTTGCAATATGCAAAGAAAACAAAAGGCCCAGTGCTTGTTCATGTTATTACGAAAAAAGGAAAAGGTTACAAACCAGCTGAGAGTGATGTTATTGGAACTTGGCATGGAACAGGACCTTATAAAATTGAATCAGGTGACTTCGTTAAACCGAAAGAAGTTGCACCAGCATGGAGTGCTGTTGTTAGTGAAACAGTACTTAAATTAGCGAGAACGGATGAGCGTATCGTTGCAATTACACCTGCAATGCCTGTTGGATCGAAACTTGAGAAATTCCAAAAAGAATTCCCAGATCGTATGATTGATGTAGGTATTGCAGAACAGCATGCTACAACAATGGCAGCAGGTATGGCAACGCAAGGTATGAAGCCATTCTTAGCGATTTATTCAACATTCTTACAAAGAGCATATGACCAAGTTGTGCATGATATATGCCGTCAAAATTTAAATGTTTTCATCGGAATCGATCGTTCTGGTTTAGTAGGAGCAGATGGTGAGACGCATCAAGGTGTATTTGATATCTCATTCTTACGCCACTTGCCGAATATGGTACTTATGATGCCGAAAGACGAAAATGAAGGGCAACATTTAGTATATACGGCGTTGCAATATGAAGATGGACCAATCGCATTACGTTATGCGCGTGGTAATGGACTTGGTGTTCATATGGATGAGGAATTAAAGACGATTCCAATCGGTTCATGGGAAACGTTAAAAGAAGGTACACAAGCGGCTATTTTAACATTTGGTACGACAATACCAATGGCAATGGAAGCGGCTGAGCGTCTTGAAAAGGCTGGGGTTTCAGTGAAAGTAGTGAACGCTCGCTTTATTAAACCGATGGATGAAGCATATTTACATGATCTCTTAGGAAAAAATATACCGATTTTAACGATTGAAGAAGCTTGTTTAATCGGTGGTTTTGGAACGGGGGTAGTTGAATTTGCGTCTGAGAACGGGTACCATAGTGCGTTAATTGAACGAATGGGTATTCCAGACCGTTTCATAGAGCACGGTAGTGTAACAAAATTATTAGAAGAAATTGGTTTAACGACAGATGCTGTTGTAGACCGTATTCATACAATGATTCCATCAAAACAAAAAAGGGCGTAACAAATGAGTGCAAAAAAAGAAAGAGTAGATGTACTATTAGTAGAGCGAGGGCTTATAGAAACACGTGAGAAAGCAAAACGCGCCATTATGGCCGGACTTGTATATGCAAACGAAATGAGACTGGATAAGCCAGGAGAGAAAATCCCACAAGATACAGAGATTACGGTCAAGGGACAAGTTATGCCGTATGTAAGCCGTGGTGGTTATAAACTTGAAAAGGCATTAGAGTCATTTCATCTGAATTTACAAGATAAAGTTATGATAGATATTGGTTCATCAACTGGTGGCTTTACCGATTGTGCGCTTCAAAATGGAGCGAAATTATCTTATGCATTAGATGTAGGATACAATCAACTTGCGTGGAAATTGCGTCAAGATGAGCGTGTTGTCGTAATGGAACGAACAAACTTCCGTTACGTAACGCCAGCAGATTTAGAACGTGGTTTACCGCAATTTGCTAGTATCGATGTGTCATTTATATCATTAAAGCTTATACTGCCGGTTTTAAAAACAATGCTTATGCCGAATGGGGATGTAGCAGCGTTAATTAAACCGCAGTTTGAAGCTGGAAGAGAGCAAGTTGGTAGAAAAGGTATCGTCCGTGATCGAAAAGTACATGAAGCTGTCGTGGAAATGATTGTCGACTTTGCTATAAAAGAAGGATACGACGTAGAAGGTTTAACATTCTCACCAATTACAGGCGGGGATGGTAATATTGAATTTTTAATTCATCTGAAATGGCATGGTGAGCGCGAGAATGGCGAAAATCATTCTCCGGTTTCTGTTGAGCAAGTAGTTACAGAGGCACATGATGTCCTAAAACAAAAAGGTAAAGGGGAATAACATATGTTGTTCCTCTTTTTGTTGTAATTGTATAATGATTGTAAAAACAATTGTGTACAAGTAACGAATTATAAGTTAACATAAATAAGTGAAGTATACCAATGTTTAAACTATGGTAAGAGATAGTGTGAGGTGCAAATGTATGAATAAAGGTCAGCGCCATATTAAAATCAGGGAAATTATTGCGAACAAAGAAATTGAAACACAAGATGAATTAGTTGATATTTTACGTAATGAGGGATTTAATGTAACGCAAGCAACAGTATCGCGCGATATTAAAGAACTACACTTAGTGAAAGTGCCATTACATGATGGTCGCTATAAATATAGCTTGCCAGCAGATCAACGATTTAACCCGTTACAAAAATTAAAACGCAATCTAGTGGATTCATTTGTGAAATTAGACACGGCAGGACATATGCTTGTGCTAAAAACATTGCCTGGTAACGCTCATTCACTTGGGGCACTTATTGATCATTTAGAGTGGGATGAGATCATCGGAACCATCTGTGGTGATGATACTTGCTTAATTATTTGCCGCACACCTGAAGATACAGGTGTTGTCTCTGATCGTTTCTTAAATATGCTGTAACAAAAAAATCTTGTTTGCTTTCCTCTGTAAAGTGGAAAGTGGACAGGATATTTTTATTGGTTAAAAACGTGAATTCTTAATTGTAATATAATATTTTCTTTGAATAAAATTAGGGAATAAGTGGATTGACCCGTAAAACAAATGTTTGGTACAATGGAGCGGTTAGAAAAGTAATTTATACATACAAACATATAGTATGACTATTTGAATAAAGAACTGAGAAAAGCCCTGAATAGGGGATTAGTTTATAACGAGGTGAATGGGGCATTGTTATCGGAATTATCGATTAGAAACTTTGCTATTATTGAGGCATTAAATATTTCTTTTCAAAAAGGATTAACGGTTTTAAGTGGGGAAACAGGAGCCGGAAAATCGATTATTATTGATGCGATTAGTTTACTTGTAGGTGGTCGTGGTTCAGCGGAATTCGTTCGATACGGAACAGAAAAAGCTGAGATAGAGGGGCTATTTTATGTAGAAGATGATAAGCATCCGTGTATTGAAAAGGCAGAAGAGTTGGATATAGAAATAGAAGACGGCATGATTATTTTGAAGCGTGATATCGCTGCAAACGGAAAAAGTGTATGTCGTGTAAATGGAAAACTGGTTACCCTTAGTATATTAAAGGAAATTGGAAAAACACTTGTTGATATTCATGGGCAGCACGAAACGCAAGATCTAATGAATGAAGAGCGTCATTTATTTATGCTTGATCATTTTGATGGAGAGCGTATTGTTAAACAATTGGGTATATACCAAAACGTATACGCTGACTATGAGAAGTTAAAGAAACAGTTAAAATCGTTAAGTGAAAATGAACAACAAATGGCGCATCGCTTAGATTTAATTCAATTCCAGCATGAAGAAATCCGTAAGGCGGATTTAAAGATGGATGAAGAAAATGAATTAACTGAAGAACGATTGCAAATTTCTAATTTCGAAAAAATTTACAAAGCATTAGGCGATGCATATCGCTCGTTAAGCGCTGATGGACAAGGATTAGATAATATAAGAAGCGCAATGGGACAAATGGAGAGTATTACACATTTAGATGAAATGTATCAAGAAAATCATGATTCAATTGCAAATAGCTATTACTTATTAGAAGAAGTCGCGTATCAGCTAAGAGAAAAGCTCGATATGATGGAATATGATCCGAATCGTTTAGATGAAATTGAAACGCGTTTAAATGAAATTCGTATGCTAAAGAGAAAATATGGAAATACTGTAGAAGAGATTTTAGCGTATGCTGATAAAATTGAACAAGAAATTTTTACGATTGAAAATAAAGACGTTCATATTGAAACGACGAAGAAGCAGTTAAAGGAATTAGAAAGTGTTATTCTGAAAGAAGCAACGTTGTTAAGTAATATGCGTCATGAGCTTGCAGAGCATCTTACAAATGCCATTCATCAGGAATTAAAAGAATTATATATGGAAAAAACAAAATTTGAAGTGAGAATCATGAAGCGAGAAGGAAATGTTGAAGAGCCTCTTGTGGAGGGAGCACCGGTAAGGCTGACGGCGGATGGATACGATCATGTGGAATTTTATATTTCAACAAATCCAGGTGAGCCGCTAAAACCACTTTCAAAGGTCGCTTCTGGGGGAGAGTTATCTCGTATTATTTTAGCTCTAAAAAGCATTTTTTCTAAGCATCAAGGTGTTGCATCAGTTATTTTTGATGAGGTGGATACTGGTGTAAGTGGCCGGGTCGCACAGGCTATTGCGGAAAAAATTTATCGAGTATCAGTAAACTCACAAGTACTTTGTATTACGCACTTACCTCAAGTCGCTTCAATGGCAGATTCGCACTTATTTATTCGAAAACAAGTAGCGAATGATCGAACAATTACGTCAGTTACCGTTTTAACTATGGAGGATAAAGTAACAGAAATCGCTCGAATGATTTCTGGTGTGGAAATTACAGATTTAACGACAGAACATGCGAAAGAATTACTTACACAAGCGCATCATTTTAAACAGACAGCAGAGGCTATCCAGTAATGGATAGCTTTTTTTCTCAAAAGATGATTTCTTAATTCTTCCGGTTATAAATAAAGCACTGCAAGGAGAGATTAAAAAGTGAAGCCAAGAGGCTGAATGTGGGGTAGGAGCGAGGAGAGTGAACAAATTGAAATTAGAAAGATTTCGCAAAATAATAGGTATTTTTCTCCTTGTTTCTTTAGTTTTTATAGGGTGTTTTAAACCGCTTCGGACGTTTATTTCATCCCCGAAGCAACTTGTTGTTTTTGAAGGACAACAATCAGAAATAGCTTCATTACCAGTGTTTAAAGCTTCATCTACAGATCGTCATGTGTTTACAGTAAGTTCAAATGAACAAAAACAAGGACTTATGGTAAATTCTCATCAAAATGGTGAAGCGGATATGGTGTTTCAACTTGCTGGTTTTCCAGTGAAAAAAGTAAATGTGAAAGTATTGAAAGATTTCAAAGTTATTCCAGGTGGGCAATCAATTGGTGTAAAGTTAAACACAAAAGGGGTACTTGTTGTAGGCCATCATTTAATTCAAACTGAAAAAGGGAAAGTATCTCCTGGTGAAACAGCTGGTGTGCAAATTGGAGATATGATTACTGAAATTAATGGTAAAACAATTGAAAGAATGAGTGATGTAGCACCATTTATTCATAATAGTGGTGAAACAGGTGAACCGCTTAATCTTGTTTTGTTAAGAGATGGAAAACATATCCGCACGAAGTTAACACCACAAAAAGACAGTGGAGAATCGTCTTATCGTATTGGTTTATATATTCGTGATTCGGCAGCTGGAATCGGAACAATGACATTTGTTCATCCGGATTCTATGAAATACGGAGCACTTGGTCATGTTATTTCTGATAACGATACGAAAAAACCGATTCAAGTCGAAGATGGACAAATTATGCGTTCGACAGTTACATCAATTGAAAGAGGTAGTCATGGGAATCCAGGAGAGAAATTAGCGAGATTCTCACCAGATCGTGAAGTGATTGGCAATATTACAATAAATAGTCCATTTGGTATTTTTGGCAAATTGAATACAAATATGACAAATGGCGTAATGGATAAAGCAATGCCTATTGCACTATCTCATCAAGTAAAAGAGGGACCTGCAAAAATATTAACAGTTATTGATCAAGATAAAGTGGAATCGTTTGATATTGAAATTGTTAGTACAGTACCGCAAAAGTTTCCGGCGACAAAGGGCATGGTAATAAAAGTAACAGACAAACGTTTATTAGCAAAAACGGGTGGAATCGTACAAGGGATGAGCGGAAGTCCAATTGTACAAAACGGGAAAGTAATTGGTGCTGTTACACATGTATTTGTAAATGATCCAACATCAGGATATGGTGTCCATATTGAATGGATGTTACATGAGGCTGGAATTAACATTTATGAACAAGAAAGAAAAGCGAGCTAATTAATAATTAGCTCGCTTTTCTTTTGAAAAATTCGTTGAAATTTTGTAAAAGCTCCGCAAGAGGTGTTTTTTGTTGTAAAATAAAAGAAAAGGGTTGAACGTTTCGTTGTATTTCTATGATGGAATGTGTTGCGAAAGGGAATAAATGAACGATAAACATATTTTTTTGTGATTTTATCGGAAAGTAACAAACTTTAAAAGGGAATTTTCACACAATTGTCGAACAATTCATGTAGCCTAGAAGGATACACATGTCGGAGAATCGATTCGGTAAGGGAGGAAAAGCTGTGGAGAAAATTAAAGTATGTCTTGTGGATGATAATAAAGAATTAGTATCAATGCTAGAGAGTTATGTTGCTGCTCAAGATGATATGGAAGTAATCGGTACTGCTTATAATGGTCAAGAGTGTTTGAATTTATTAAAAGACAAGCAGCCGGATGTACTTGTTTTAGACATTATTATGCCACATTTAGATGGTTTAGCTGTACTAGAGAAAATGCGACATATTGAAAGGCTAAGACAGCCTAGCGTAATTATGTTAACAGCATTTGGACAAGAAGATGTGACGAAAAAAGCAGTTGACTTAGGCGCTTCATATTTCATATTAAAACCATTTGATATGGAGAATTTAACGAGTCATATTCGTCAAGTAAGCGGTAAAGCGAACGCTACCATTAAACGCCCACTTCCATCTTTCCGTTCAGCAACGACAATAGATGGAAAGCCGAAAAACTTAGATGCAAGCATTACGAGTATCATTCATGAAATTGGTGTGCCTGCTCATATTAAAGGATATATGTACTTAAGGGAAGCAATCTCTATGGTGTACAACGATATCGAATTACTTGGATCTATTACAAAAGTATTGTACCCAGATATTGCAAAGAAATATAATACAACAGCAAGCCGTGTTGAGCGAGCAATCCGTCACGCAATTGAAGTAGCATGGAGTCGTGGGAATATTGATTCTATTTCGTCTTTATTCGGTTATACAGTATCCATGTCAAAAGCAAAACCTACGAATTCTGAATTCATTGCAATGGTTGCGGATAAGCTGAGACTTGAACATAAGGCTAGCTGAGAATAAACTGTGTAGAGGATTTGCGCTTTAATAAAGCTAATAATCTATCATGCGTTTTAATTTTAAACCAATAACTTTTCAATTAAAGACCAATGAATTTTAAAATTCGTTGGTCTTTTTATTTTGTCGAGATGAGTTAATGAGTATAGAGGGATATATGTAGATGTAAGTAGAAAATTTGTAAAGAAAAGAAAGAGAATGTGGGAGGAATACGTGGGTTCAACATCGTAATATACGATAAAGTATCATTGTTTGGCAAATGTTGGAGATGTAGGAGAATATGAGAATGACTGTAAAAAAAATATTAGATCAGTTGTATAGAATTGTTGTTACAGTGGTGTTTTTGTCTGTGTTTTCCGTAATAATAATTAAATTTTTTATTCCGAAAATAATATTGATGCGTGGGGAGTTTCCTTATCCGACTGAAGAGTACGCTATAAGAAAAGTAGGAGTTGTTATAATAATAACATTTCTATTATTTGTGCTTTTCTTTCTGTACTATAAATGGGTTATTAGCAAAATGGATAGACTCTGTACAAATATGATGATTACTATAGGGATAATAATTATATTGGCAGTAGAAATAATTATTACTTCTATTGCATTTACCCCTGTTGTAGGAGATTATCTCGTTCTTAAACAAGGAATTATTTCTGTGTTTAATGGGGATAAACGTTTTTTAGAAATGGGGCAACTTCTATTTTATCCATATAATACACACATTGTATTATTAGGAGGGTACTTTGCGAAATTAATAGGAAGTGTACCGTTAGCAATGAAAATATTACCGATATTATGTATAACAGGTAGTATTGTTTTAAATGTATTGATCGTAAGGGAAATTACAAACTTTAAAGTTGCTCACATATCGATTGTGTTATCGGTGCTTAATATTTATATATATTGGCAAGCGCCAGTTTTTTACACGCATACGTTAGTAACATTTTTTATTTCAGCAACGATGTATACATATTTGTGTTTGAAAGCGGCAGAAACGAAAAGAATGAAAATCATTTTATGGATTTTATTAGGTGGGTTCGCAGCTTGTACTTATATTATAAGACCGACAGCATTGGCAGTGGCTTTAGCGATTTTAATTGAAAATATTTTAAAGTTTCGGAAGGAATATTCTGTACTAGTGTTAAGTAGTGTTTTATTTTGTTTCATTCTCATTTTAAGTTTTAAAGGAATAACGGAAAAATTAAATTTAAGTACCGATAATGAAATTGAAAAAATTCCATATACGCATTGGATCAAAATGGGGGTGAACAAAGATACGTATGGTGTTTGGAATCAGGCGGATACAGATTATATTAATGATGAGAATATAAAGAACACAAAGGACTTAAATGAACATAATAAAGAAGTTATATCGCAGCGTTTCAAGGAGCTTGGTGTAACGGGTTATGTACAACATTTAAATGAAAAAATCACTAGAGAATGGGTATCGAGTCAGTTCTCCATGTACCGGATTGGGCAATGGTTTAAGCAGAAGAATAGCACGGTAACTAATTTCGTATCGAACTATAGTACAACGAATTATAAAATCGTTACTATATATTCGTATATTATCAAATTGTTTGTGTATGTAGCTTTTGTGGCGGCTGCTATACTGTATAAAAAGAAAGATGAGAATGAATCGGAAGTGATACGAATTGCGATGATTAGTACATTAGGAGTATTTACTTTCTTGTTACTATGGGAAACAGCTCCTCATTATACTTATGAGGCATTTGCGTTTATGAACATTCCGGCTTCTTTAGGGTTGTATAAATTGTTTATGATTTTTAACAAAGAAAAGAAAAATGCATAATTTGAGTAATTGAAACAAGTAGTAAGAAACCCCTTCTTTTATTAAAAGAGGGGGGGCATTTAATTGAATATAAATGTTTTGAGAAAAGATTACATGGAATCATAGTGCATCCGTTAAAGAATTTTAGCAGGGAAGTCATCCGTGATATAATAGAAAATAATAAAAAGTCCTGCAAAACAGGACTGTATTATTCTTCGTCTTTATTTTGTTTTTCTAATTCAACTAACTTTTGAATTAAAATGTGTTGCGGCATATGCATAAGTTGTTCAAGTGGAACACCTAACGCTTTTGATAGGCGGACTGCAGTGTCTGGAGAAATTTGTAATGGTCTCATAGAAGTACCTCCTTTTTCGTATAGTATAGCATAAGATTGGGGGAGTGAGGATGACTCTTATATTCGCACATCGTGGTGCAGCAGGAACATACCCAGAAAATACGATGATTTCATTTGAAGCAGCGGAATCTTTTAGAGCAGATGGAATTGAACTGGATGTTCAATTAACGAAAGATGGAAAAGTTGTCGTCATTCATGATGAAACAGTGGACCGGACAACGAATGGAAAAGGTGCGGTTCGAAATTATGTATATGAGGATTTATGTAAATTAGATGCGAGCTATAAATTTGGTAATAAAGTAGGGTTTTGTAAAATACCTCTTTTAGAAGAAGTATTACAATGGATTGAAAAAACAGAGTTGCTACTTAATATTGAACTTAAAAATAATAAAATTCCATACAGAGGTTTAGAGGAAGAAGTTATAACGCTTGTACGGAAATTTAATCTAGAAGATCGTGTTATATTTTCTTCATTCAATCACTACAGTATGAAAAGGTGCCATATGATGGCTCCTGATATTCAAACAGCGATTTTATATCGCGAAGGTTTGCATAGTCCGTGGGCGTATGCGAAAAAAATGGGCGCTACAGCAGTACACCCTAATTATCGTTATCTTCAAGATGCCATTGCCGAATTAACGATGGAAAGTGATGTAGAGGTTCGCCCCTATACAATTAATGAAGAAACACTTATGCTGAAATATTTTGATATGAATATTTCAGCAATTATTACTGATTACCCTGAAACGGCAAGAACGTTATTGCCAATAAAAAAATGAGGCCGCGTGTAACGGTCTCATTTTTTATTTATAAACAGTGAGGCCTTCCTACCTTTTAAAGCGAGCTTGTACTTTATTTCGTTTACGATCTCGGTGTAAGACAAAACCACCAAAAATATAAAACCCGAGCCCGAAGCAGAGAGCGCCAATTAAAAATTGTAACCATAGTATAGAGAGTGGAGGAAATAGAATCCCGAATACAGTATCTCTCATTAACTTAATGCCAAACACAGCTAATGAAATAGGGATGAGTGCTAATAATAGAGCGAGGTAACGCTGCATATAAACTCTCCTTTTCAGATTATTTCGTTTATTTCAATGATGTTATATGAAAAGGGGGTTTGTCAAGAGGGGGCTGAACGAGTAAGATAAGGGTGTGAAAAATTTTGCAGAGATACTTCGAGAGGAAGTGTAATATATGAGACAAAAAGTTTTAATTGTTGGTGCAGGTGAAGGTGGCAGTACACTGCTGAATCTGTTGCAAAGTTCGAATATATTTCAAATTATAGGGATTATTGATATAAATCCGATAGCAAAAGGGTTACAAATGGCTAAAGAATACGGGATTACAATTGGAGAGAGTGTAACGCCATTTCTTTCTATGCACATTGATGTAATGTTTGATATGACAGGTGACACTGATTTACATAAAGATTTATTAAAGAAAAAGCATAAAGATACTCTTCTTATACCAGGTGATATTGCGAAAATTGTTACGAGATTAGCACATGAGAAGGAAGATTTAATTGGAAAGTTAGAAGAACAAACGCAACAAGGTGATTTAATTTTAAATTCTACGCATGACGGTATGATTGTAATCGATCGAGATGGACAAGTTCGTCTATTTAATAAAAGTGCAGAGCGTATTATCGGGTATAAAAAAGAAGATGCGGTAGGGAAATATATTTTAGAAGTCATTCCGACGAGTAAGTTGCTTCGTATTATACGTACGAAACAAATAGAAGTGAATTATGAACTGACATTAGAGAATGAAAAGAAAATTATTACAACCCGTATTCCGATATTAAAAGAGGGAGGAGAAGTACAAGGGGCATTTGCGATTTTTAAAGATATAACAGAGGTTGTAGATCTTGCGGAAGAAGTTACAGATTTAAAAGAGATTCAAACGTTACTTGAGGCGATTATCAACTCGTCTGAGGAAGCCATTTCGGTCGTGGATGAAAAAGGACGAGGATTAGTAATTAACCCTGCGTATACGAAATTAACAGGTTTAACAGAAGAGGATATTATTGGGAAACCAGCTACAACTGATATTGTAGAAGGTGAAAGTATGCATATGAAAGTACTTCGAACGCGTAGGGCGGTACGAGGAATACATATGAAGATTGGACAAAAAAAGCGAGATGTAATTGTAAACGTAGCACCGGTCATTGTGGATGGCATCTTAAAAGGTAGCGTCGGTGTAATTCGTGACGTATCAGAAATTCAAAAGTTAACAAATGAATTGAATCGAGCAAGGCAAATTATTCGAACGTTAGAAGCGAAGTATTCGTTTGATGACATTGTCGGAAATTCAGATGAAACAACGGCCGCTATTGAACAGGCGAAACTTGGCGCGAATACACCAGCAACAGTATTGCTACGCGGAGAATCTGGAACGGGTAAAGAATTGTTTGCACATGCTATCCATAATGGAAGTAACCGAAAGTATAATAAGTTCGTTCGTGTAAACTGTGCAGCTATTTCGGAGACGTTGTTAGAAAGTGAATTATTCGGCTATGAGGAAGGTGCATTTTCTGGTGCGAAAAGAGGCGGAAAACGTGGATTCTTTGAGGAAGCGAATAACGGTAGTATTTTTTTAGATGAAATAGGAGAATTGTCTGCAAATACACAAGCGAAACTCCTTCGTGTGTTGCAAGAAAAAGAGATTGTAAAAGTTGGTGGAACGAAAGCGATCCCTATCAATGTCCGAGTAATTGCAGCAACGCACGTGAATTTAGAAAAGGCTATTCTAGAAGGAGAGTTTAGGGAGGATTTATATTATCGATTAAATAAAATTCCAATTCAAATCCCGTCTTTGCGTCAGCGTAAAGAGGACATACCATCAATTGCAGAAAGATTAATTCAAAAAATTAATCAAGATTATGGCCGAAATATAGAGGGACTCACTCATTCAGCTATTTCGTATTTACAATCATATGAATGGCCAGGCAATGTGAGGGAACTTGAAAATATTTTGGGGAGAGCTATTATCTTTATGAATTATAACGAGACCTATATTGATGTACACCATTTACCGCCATTACATAACGAAGAGCAGGTGGAATCAAAGCAAGCTCATTTATTGCCAGAGCTAGAAGAAAAGCCACTTGAACATTTAGTGACGGAGTTTGAAGGGAATATCATTCATGAATATTTAGAGCGGTTTGGTGGAAATAAAACACAAACGGCAAGAGCGTTAGGAATTTCGGTTCGAAATTTATATTACAAGCTAGAAAAGTATGAGTGTGCAAAAAATAGCATGCAATAAATTGCGTACCATGCAATTTATTGCATGGTATACAAAATACGACAAAGTAAGACAGAATATTTTGTTATTTTCCAAAGTATTGATTTTACTGCATTTTGAATGCGTTTTCATTATTGGTAAGACCACTTTTAAAAGTTGGCACGGTATTTGCTTTATAAAAAGACGAGGGACGACGGAAAGGGTTGATTACAAAATATGAAGTTAGAACACTTAATTGATCAAGCAGCAGGGCAGCCTAAAAAAACTGTGGCTGTAGCAGTAGCTGAAGATCATGAAGTAATTGAAGCTGTAGCAAAAGCAATTAAATTACAGCTAGCTCAATTTCGTCTATATGGAAATCAAGAAAAAATAATAGGGATGCTACAAGAACATAGTTTACAAACTTCAGAACATATTGAAGTAATTGCAGCACAGTCAAGTGCTGAGGCTGCAGAACTTTCTGTGAAAGCTGTAAGAAATGGCGAAGCAGATGTGCTTATGAAGGGAAACATCCCAACAGCAAATATTTTGAAAGCTGTATTAAATAAAGAGTGGGGACTTCGTAAAGGTAGCGTACTTTCACACGTTGCAGCATTTGAAGTTCCGAATTACGATCGTCTGATTTTTGTTACGGATGCAGCGATGAACATTGCACCTGATGTAACACAGAAAGCTGCTATTATACAGAATACTGTAGAAGTTGCCCAGGCAATAGGAATTGATTTGCCAAAGGTAGCACCAATTGCAGCGGTAGAGGTTGTGAATCCTGCGATGCAAGCAACAATTGATGCAGCGATGTTAACTCAAATGAATCGCCGCGGACAAATTAAAAATTGTGTCGTTGATGGACCACTTGCTTTAGATAATGCAGTATCACAAATTGCAGCAGAACATAAAGGCATAGTAAGTGATGTAGCAGGTAAGGCAGACATTTTACTCGTCCCAACGATTGAAGCTGGAAATGTGCTATATAAATCACTCGTCTACTTTGCTGATGCAAAAGTAGGAGCAATGATTGCTGGCGCAAAAGCACCGATTGTTTTAACATCTCGTGCTGATTCAGCAGAAACAAAAGTATATTCATTAGCATTGGCAGTTGCGACTGCTTCAAAATAAACCAAATAGGGTAAAACATTAGGGGGAAACGACAATGACATTAGAAATCTTCGAATACTTAGAAAAATATGATTATGAGCAAGTAGTATTTTGTCAAGATAAAGAATCTGGTTTAAAAGCAATCATCGCAATTCATGATACAACACTTGGACCAGCACTTGGTGGAACAAGAATGTGGACATATGATTCTGAAGAAGCGGCGATTGAAGATGCATTGCGTCTTGCAAAAGGGATGACATACAAAAACGCAGCGGCTGGTTTAAACTTAGGTGGTGCGAAAACAGTAATTATCGGTGATCCACGTAAAGATAAGAGCGAAGCGATGTTCCGTGCGTTAGGACGTTACATTCAAGGACTAAACGGACGTTACATTACAGCTGAAGATGTTGGTACAACAGTAGATGATATGGATATTATCCATGAAGAAACTGACTTCGTAACAGGTATTTCACCATCATTCGGTTCTTCTGGTAACCCATCTCCAGTAACTGCATACGGTGTGTATCGTGGTATGAAAGCTGCTGCGAAAGAAGCTTTCGGTACTGATAATTTAGAAGGAAAAGTAATTGCTGTTCAAGGTGTTGGTAACGTAGCGTATCACCTATGCAAACATTTACACGCTGAAGGAGCAAAACTAATCGTTACAGATATTAATAAAGAAGCTGTACAACGTGCAGTAGAAGAATTCGGTGCAGCTGCAGTTGAGCCAAATGAAATTTACGGTGTTGAATGTGATATTTACGCACCATGTGCACTAGGCGCAACAGTTAATGACGAAACTATTCCACAACTTAAAGCAAAAGTAATCGCAGGTTCTGCAAATAACCAGTTAAAAGAAGATCGTCACGGCGACATCATTCATGAAATGGGTATTGTATACGCACCAGACTATGTAATTAATGCAGGTGGCGTAATTAACGTAGCAGACGAGTTATATGGATACAATAGAGAACGTGCATTAAAACGCGTTGAGTCAATCTATGACACAATTGCAAAAGTAATTGAAATTTCAAAACGCGATGGCATTGCAACTTATGTAGCAGCAGATCGTTTAGCTGAAGAGCGCATTGCAAGCTTGAAAAACTCTCGTAGCACATACTTACGCAACGGTCACGACATTATTAGCCGTCGCTAATCATTCATATATTACTTTTACAAAAGGTGTGGTTACCTCTTATGAGGTTTCCACCTCCTTTTGAATTTATTAGTGGAGGTAGCAACAGTGTCTTTAAATCGAATTCTTGTTATTAATCCGGGTAGTACATCCACAAAAATTGGTGTTTTTGATAATGAAAGACCTGTTTTAGAAGAAACTATTCGCCATGATGAAGAACAGATTGGAAAATATAAGCGAATTATCGACCAATATGAGTTTCGTAAAGAAACGATCTTAGAAGTTCTACATTCTCACGGTATTAATATTTCAAAGTTAAACGCAGTTTGTGGACGCGGGGGATTACTTCGTCCAATCGAAGGCGGAACATACACAGTAAACGATTCAATGTTAGAAGATTTAAAAAATGGGTTTAGCGGTCATCACGCTTCAAACCTTGGGGGCATTTTAGCTTATGAAATTGCTTCTGGATTAAATATTCCGGCATTCATTGTAGATCCTGTCGTTGTAGATGAAATGGAGCCAATTGCTCGTATAAGCGGTATTGCTGGTATGGAACGTAAAAGTATTTTCCATGCATTAAATCAAAAAGCAGTTGCTCGTAAAGTGGCTGAAGAATTAAACCACAAATACGAGGATTTAAATTTATTAGTTACACATATGGGCGGCGGTATTACAGTTGGTGCTCATAAAAAAGGAAAAGTTATCGATGTGAATAATGGTTTAAATGGAGAAGGACCATTTAGTCCAGAGCGTGCGGGTACAGTACCAGTAGGACAATTAGTTGAAATGTGCTTCTCTGGTGAGTATTACCGAGACGAAATGGTTAAAAAACTTGTCGGACAAGGTGGACTTGTAAGCCTTATCGGTACAAATGATGCGATTAAAGTAGAACAAATGGTTGAAAAAGGTGATCCTGAAGCAACTCTTATTTATAAAGCAATGGCATATCAAGTTGCTAAAGAAATTGGCGGAGCTAGCGCTGTACTTCATGGGAAAATCGATGCAATCGTATTAACTGGTGGACTTGCTTACAGTAAAATTCTTGTTGATGAAATAAAAGAACGAGTAGACTGGATTGCAGATGTTATCGTACATCCAGGAGAAGATGAATTACAAGCATTAGCAGAAGGAGCACTTCGTGTACTACGTGAAGAAGAAGCTCCAAAAGAATATGTTGTACGTGAAAAAGAAACGGTAGCTAGGGGTTGAGATAATGGCAAAAGAATATGATTTAGTCATCGTTGGCGGCGGTACTGGTGGATATGTTGCTGCTATTCGTGCATCACAACTAGGTTTAAAAACTGCACTTGTTGAAAAAGAAAATCTTGGTGGTACTTGTTTACACAAAGGATGTATTCCTAGTAAAG
This sequence comes from Bacillus sp. Brlt_9, assembly GCF_051948935.1. Taxonomy (NCBI): domain Bacteria; kingdom Bacillati; phylum Bacillota; class Bacilli; order Caryophanales; family Bacillaceae; genus Bacillus; species Bacillus sp. Brlt_9. Next base: position 671,082 of record NZ_JAYJLO010000002.1, read on the forward strand.
CCCTTTTACGTAGTGCGGAAGTATACGCAACTGCTAAAAAAAGCGAAGAGTTCGGGGTTATTGCAAGTAATGTAGAACTAAATTTTGCGAAAGTACAAGAGCGTAAAGAGAAGATTGTAACGCAACTTCATAAAGGCGTTCAACATTTAATGAAACAAGGTAAAATTGATGTGTTTGAAGGTATTGGCCGTATTCTTGGCCCATCTATTTTCTCTCCGATGCCAGGGACAATTTCAGTTGAACTTGCAAGTGGAGAAGAAAATGAAATGTTAATTCCAAAAAATGTACTTGTTGCAACAGGTTCTCGTCCGAATTCATTACCAGGTTTAGAATTAGACGGAGAGTACGTAATGTCTTCCGATCATGCCCTAAAATTGGAAACGCTTCCTAGCTCGATTATTATCGTAGGTGGCGGTGTAATCGGTATTGAGTGGGCATCTATGCTTGCTGACTTCGGTGTAGAAGTTACAGTATTAGAGTATGCGAAAACGATACTACCACTAGAAGATCAAGACGTTTCAAAAGAAATGCAACGTCTATTCAAGAAAAAAGGTATTAAAGTGGTAACTGGTGCAAAAGTATTACCAGAAACATTGGTAAAAGATAATGGAGTAACAATTCAAGCTGAACATAACGGTGAGAATAAAGAATTTAAAGCAGAAAAAATGCTTGTATCTGTAGGACGACAAGCCAATACGCAAAATATTGGTTTAGAGAATACGGATATCGTTGTGGAAAAAGGATACATTCAAACAAATGAGTTTTATCAAACGAAAGAATCTCATATTTACGCAATCGGTGATGTAATCGGTGGTTTACAGCTTGCTCACGTTGCTTCTCATGAAGGAATTGTTGCAGTAGAACATATTGCTGGTAAAGAAGTTACACCAATTGATTATTCTATGGTATCAAAATGCGTATATAGCAGTCCGGAAGTTGCTTCTGTCGGCTTAACGGAACAAGAAGCGAAAGAAAAGGGCTATAAGTTAAAAGTAGGGAAGTTTTCATTCCGTGCAATCGGAAAAGCACTTGTATACGGCGAATCAGATGGCTTCGTAAAACTTGTAGTTGATGAAGAAACAAATGACATTCTTGGTGTTCATATGATCGGACCACATGTGACAGATATGATTTCTGAAGCTGGTCTTGCAAGAGTACTTGATGCAACACCGTGGGAAGTAGCACATACAATTCATCCGCATCCATCATTATCTGAGGCGATTGGTGAAGCAGCATTAGCTGTAGATGGAAAAGCGTTACACGCATAAAAATGTGGATTTAGGAGGTTATGAAAAATGGCAGAAGTAAAAGAAAAGCGCCATGAAGAGCTTGGCTTAAGTGATGAGCAAGTATTAGAAATGTTCCGTACGATGTTACTTGCACGTAAAATTGACGAACGTATGTGGTTATTAAACCGCGCTGGTAAAATTCCATTCGTAATTTCTTGTCAAGGACAAGAGGCTGCGCAAGTTGGAGCGGCGTACGCTCTTGATAGAGAGAAAGATTATGCATTACCATACTACCGTGATATGGGTGTTGTACTAGCGTTTGGTATGACAGCGAAAGAGCTTATGTTGTCAGCTTTCGCGAAAGCTGGAGATCCAAACTCTGGTGGTCGTCAAATGCCTGGTCACTTCGGTCAAAAGAAAAATCGTATTGTGACAGGTTCATCTCCAGTAACAACGCAAGTACCACATGCAGTTGGTATTGCACTAGCTGGAAAAATGGAGAAGAAAGATTTAGTAACGTTCGTTACATTTGGAGAAGGTTCTTCAAACCAAGGTGACTTCCATGAAGGAGCAAACTTCGCTGGTGTACACAAACTACCTGTTATTTTCATGTGTGAAAATAATAAATACGCAATCTCTATTCCAGTTGAAAAACAATTAGCATGTAAAAATGTATCAGACCGTGCAATCGGTTACGGTATGCCTGGATATACAATAGACGGAAATGATCCGCTTGCAGTATATAAAGCTGTAAAAGAAGCAGCAGACCGCGGCCGTCGTGGTGAAGGCCCAACTTTAATTGAAACAGTATCATATCGTTTAACAGCACATTCTAGTGACGACGATGATCGTGTTTATCGTGATAAAGAAGAAGTAGAAGAAGCGAAGAAAAAAGATTCAATTATAACATTTGCTGCTTATTTAAAAGAAGCTGGCGTGTTAACTGAGGAATCTGAAAAACAAATGTTAGACGAAATTATGCATATCGTAAATGAAGCAACAGAATATGCAGAAAATGCTCCGTATGCAGCACCTGAAGATGCATTGAAGCACGTATACGCAGAATAGGGGGGAACGTTTCATGGCTGTAATGTCTTATATTGATGCTATTACATTAGCAATGCGCGAAGAAATGGAACGCGATGAGAAAGTATTCGTTTTAGGTGAAGATGTTGGTAAAAAAGGTGGCGTATTTAAAGCGACACACGGTTTATATGATCAGTTTGGTGAAGATCGTGCACTTGATGCACCGCTTGCAGAATCTGCAATTGCTGGGGTAGCAATTGGTGCGGCAATGTATGGTATGCGTCCAATCGCTGAAATGCAGTTTGCTGATTTCATCATGCCAGCAGTAAACCAAATTGTTTCTGAGGCAGCAAAAATTCGTTATCGTTCTAATAACGATTGGACTTGTCCAGTTACAATTCGTGCGCCATTTGGCGGCGGTGTTCACGGCGCATTGTATCATTCACAATCTGTGGAAGCGATGTTTGCTAACCAACCCGGTTTAAAAATCGTTATCCCTTCTACACCATATGATGCAAAAGGCTTACTAAAAGCTGCAATTCGTGATGAAGATCCAGTATTATTCTTTGAGCATAAACGTGCATATCGCTTAATTAAAGGTGAAGTGCCAGAAGATGATTACGTATTACCAATCGGAAAAGCAGATGTAAAACGTGAAGGTGATGATATTACTGTTATCACATACGGATTATGTGTTCATTTTGCTCTTCAAGCAGCTGAAAAGTTAGCACAAGATGGCATCTCTGCACACATTCTTGATTTACGTACTGTATATCCATTAGATAAAGAAGCAATCATTGAAGCTGCTTCTAAAACAGGTAAAGTTCTTCTTGTAACAGAAGACAATAAAGAAGGAAGTATTATGAGTGAAGTGGCAGCAATTATTGCTGAAAACTGTCTGTTTGATTTAGATGCGCCAATCGCACGTCTTGCAGGTCCAGACGTTCCAGCGATGCCATATGCACCAACAATGGAAAAATTCTTTATGGTAAATCCAGATAAAGTTGAAAAAGCAATGCGTGAACTTGCGGAATTTTAATCGGGGGGACTATACATGGCTGTAGAAAATATTACAATGCCTCAGCTCGGAGAGAGCGTTACAGAGGGTACAATTAGTAAATGGCTTGTTAATGTTGGCGATCACGTAAATAAGTATGATCCGCTTGCAGAAGTAATGACTGATAAAGTAAATGCTGAAGTACCATCTTCTTTCACTGGTATTGTGAAAGAGTTAATTGCTGGTGAAGGTGATACGTTAGCTGTAGGTGAAGTAGTTTGTGTGATTCAAGTAGAAGGCGCAGATGAAGTAGCAGCAACAGCTGTTGAGGAAAAAACAAAAGAAGAACCAAAGGCAGAAGTAGCTACGTCTGAAAAAGCACCGAAAGCAAAACAACCAACTGATGGAAAACCTCGTTTTTCACCAGCTGTGTTAAAACTTGCGGGTGAGCATAACGTTGATTTAGATCTAGTGGAAGGTACGGGAGCAAATGGCCGTATCACTCGTAAAGATATTTTAAAGCTAGTGGAATCTGGAAACATTCCGCAAGCAGGTGCGAAGAAAGAGGAAGCGGTAGCAGCAGTAGAAGCGCGTCCAGAAGCACCAAAAGCAGCGCCGGTAGCACAAAAAGTAGAAGCTGCGAAACCAGTTTCTGTACCAACAATGCCTGGCGATATCGAAATTCCAGTAACAGGTGTGCGTAAAGCAATCGCAGCGAACATGTTACGTAGCAAACACGAAGCACCGCACGCTTGGATGATGATTGAAGTAGATGTGACAAACCTTGTGTCATACCGTAATTCAATTAAAGGTGATTTCAAAAAACGTGAAGGCTTTAACTTAACATTCTTTGCTTTCTTCGTAAAAGCAGTAGCACAAGCGTTAAAAGAGTATCCTCAAATTAATTCAATGTGGGCTGGCGATAAAATCGTTCAGAAGAAAGATATTAACCTTTCTATCGCTGTTGCAACAGAGGACGAACTATTTGTACCAGTAATTAAACACGCAGACGAGAAGACAATTAAAGGCATCGCTCGTGAAATTACAGAACTTGCAGGAAAAGTACGTACGAAATCGTTAAAAGCGGACGAAATGCAAGGTGGAACATTTACAATTAATAACACAGGATCATTCGGTTCTGTTCAATCTATGGGTATTATTAATTACCCACAAGCGGCTATTTTACAAGTTGAATCAATTGTAAAACGTCCAGTAATTATGGATAATGGTATGTTCGGTGCTCGTGACATGGTTAACTTATGTTTATCACTTGATCACCGTGTACTAGATGGCTTAATTTGTGGTAAGTTCTTAGGACGTGTAAAAGAAATTCTAGAAAATACGTCAGAAAATAATACATCTGTATATTGATAAAAAGCTCGCTTATGCGAGCTTTTTATCATTTTATTTCTTCGTTTTCATCCTACTATATGTACATCACTTTTCCCAGCAATCTTACAATGAACGAGTATGTATTAGGAATTTACGAAAATACATTGCTGATATATGGTATATAGATATAAAATAAGAAAAGAATAATTTTTTTGGCAAATCTTACTGATGAAACTGTAGTATAATATATTGTATTGTATGAAAAAGAGAGTTATTCTATATAAGTGTTTTATAGATAATGTGTAATCAGTCGTCAAAACATGAAGAATGTTGACTCCTGGTTTTTTATTTTGCTGTAACAATGTTTCAGGAGGATGTCATGAAAAGAAGTACCGAGTTTCTAAAAAGTTTAGATGTAAAATTAATATTAATTTTGTTAGCATTATGTGTTACGAGTATAGCTGCTATATATAGCAGTCAGCAAACTGGCCAATATGGAGAGGCAAACTTTGCAATGAAACAGGGTTTGAACTACATAATTGGGGTCGTATTGTTATTGCTTGTTGCAAGCATTGACTTAGATCAATTACAAAAATTGTCTTGGCCACTTTATATCGTTGGATTTGCGTCACTTATTCTTTTGAAAATACTACCGGTTTCCACTTTCACACCTGAAAAATTAGGTGCGAAAAGATGGTTTGTATTTCCATTAGTTGGACAAATTCAACCATCTGAGTTTTTCAAAATTTCATTGCTTCTCGTAGTAGCAAGTATAGCAGTGAAACATAATGCGCAGTATATGGCAAGGACATTCCAAACGGACTTAAAATTAGTAGGTAAAATTGTGCTAGTATCCCTCCCGCCTATGGCCGTTGTATATAGCCAACCAGATACAGGGATGGTGTTCTTATATGCTGCTGCAATTGCATGTATTTTATTTATGTCAGGTATTCAGAAGAAATTGATAGCGTTATGTACAGTTATTCCGGTGACCGTATTATCTACGTTAATATTTATTTACGTAAGGTATGAGGATTTCTTCTTTAATAATTTAGTTACGTTACTAAAACCTCACCAACAATCACGTATTGTAGGTTGGTTAAATCCATTTGAAAATGCAGATCAAGGTTATCAAACACAGCAATCGATTTTAGCTGTAGGTAGTGGCGGTATGGAAGGGAAAGGATTTGGCGAAGGGAACGTTTATATCCCTGAGAAGCATACTGACTTTATCTTTGCTACAATTGCCGAAGAAGGTGGATTTATCGTAGCCGCGTTAGTTGTATTCTTGTTCCTATTACTACTATATCGAACAATTATTATCGGTTATTCTGCTGATAATTTATTCGGTACATTATTATGTGCGGGAGCAATTGGAATATTAACGGTTCAAATATTCCAAAACATCGGTATGATCGTTGGATTAATGCCTGTAAAAGGGATTGCATTACCGTTCTTATCATATGGGGGAAGTTCCTTATTCTCGAATATGATTATGATGGGTCTCATATTATCGGTACGGAAAACGTATAAAAAGTATATGTTTTCTGTTAAGTAAAAAAGCTGGTTCGTGTAAAATACGAACCGGCTTTTTTACATATATGCTCTTAAACGTTGCACACTAAAACAGACTAGCAGTTTGGGATATAAGGAGTGCAAAGTGATGCATATGCATATTTTTGAAGGGGCACGGCATCTTTCTAATAGTGAATGGGTTGTTCGGGCTATAATAGCATACATATTTTTAATATTAGTTGCGAAAGCGATGGGGCAAAGATCCATCGCACAACTTCGTTTTTTAGATGTTGTATTAGTGTTATTGCTTGGCGGGAATATTTCTAACGCATTATCTGATGAAAAAGTTGGATTACTCGGTTCGATGATTACAACGTTTATACTCGTTGTACTTCATATTATAAGCTCTATTTTAATGCTGAAGTGGGATAGATGGAGACGCTTTTTAGAGCCAGCACCTATTATTCTTATACATAATGGTTCCATTGATTTTAGCAATTTGAAAAAGGCGAGAATTACGGTGGAATATTTATTTTCGGAACTTCGTATGCGAAATGTGAGCGATATTCAAACGATTAAATTAGCATTATGGGAAGCGAGTGGTGTAGTTTCTATATTTCGGTATCCAGAATATGAAGCAGCTTCGCGGCTTGATCTTAGAGTAGCAGGAAAAAAATCTCCAGTTGCTTTTATTTTAGTGAAGGATGGAAGAATTCAGCAAGACGTTCTTGCTTTAATTGGAAGAACAGAAGAGTGGGCGAAAGAGTTTTTAGAGAAGAGTGTGGAAATCGAATCCATTCTGTTAGCTACAGTAGATGAAGCTCATAAAATAAATATATTATTAAAAAAATGAAAAATATACGCATTTTGTCGTTTCATACATATGATACAATAGTGTGGACAACGAAAAAGGAGGGATACGATGGGATATGTAGAAGAATTACGAAAAATAGTTGGTCATCGCCCTTTAATTTTAGTTGGTGCTGTTGTACTCGTTATAAATGAAAATGGATATGTATTACTACAACAAAGAACAGAGCCTTACGGAAAATGGGGGCTGCCTGGCGGGCTCATGGAGCTTGGTGAATCACCAGAAGAAACAGCAAACCGGGAAGTATATGAAGAGACAGGAATAAAAGTGAAAAACCTAAGATTAATTAATGTATTTTCTGGAGCGAACTACTTTACAAAATTAGCAAACGGCGATGAATTTCAATCCGTAACGACCGCTTATTATACAGATGAATACGAAGGGGATTTTGTTATGAATAAAGAAGAGGCGGTTCAGCTTAAATTCTTCCAAGTAACAGAACTACCTGAATATATTGTGGGGTCTCATAAAAAAATGATTGTTGAATATATGAAAATTATGGAAAAAAAGATATAATAATAGTGAAAGAAATACAAAAACACAGCTCTGGTTGGTAGTCCAGACGCATGATTTCGTGTCAGTAACCTTCCCCCTCCGGGATGTCCCGTATTTCTAATTTTTTAAAGGAGGGGCTGTCAATGGATTTGACAGTATATCACGATGGTCAATTTTTTGTAGGAATTATTACGCATAAAGAAAAAGGGAAATTGTATGGAGCGAGGTATATTTTTGGAATGGAACCTTCAGATGAAGAAGTACTTATATTTGTGAATGGTCCAATGTTAGCGTATTTCCAGCACGTTGCAAAATGCGGTGTGGAAGTGAAAGAAACAAAGCGTCCGAAAAATATAAAACGTATCATACGAGAAGCGGCAAAAGAAGTAAATGTAAAACGTTTTACTAAGGCACAAGAGGCAATTAGCTTATCTTATGAACTGTATAAAGAAGAAAAGAAAGTGCGTTCTAAAGAGAAGCGAGAAGCTGAAAAACAAAGAAGACGTTTAATTAAAGTACAAAAAGCAAAGCAAAAGCATCGTGGTCATTAAGAAAAGGTGTTAGAGCAATGGCTCTAACACCTTTTCTATACCAAAATACAAGTAAACTTACTTGTATTTCATAAACATTAACTGGTAAGATACAAATAGGTAGTTTTAGAGGAGGGAAAAGATTGATTAATTTTAACTTTTTTATGAATGATGTTGTCCGCCAAGCGCGTGAAGAGATTGTCTCTGCTGGATATACAGAATTGACGACGCCGGAAGCAGTAGAAGAAGCGTTTAAAAGAAATGGAACAACACTTGTAATGGTAAACTCTGTATGTGGTTGTGCAGGTGGCATTGCTCGTCCTGCTGCTGCGCATTCCGTACATTATGATAAACGTCCTAACCATCTTGTAACGGTGTTTGCAGGTCAAGATAAAGAAGCAACAGCAAGAGCACGTGAATATTTCGAAGGGTATCCACCTTCTTCTCCATCATTTGCTTTATTAAAAGATGGAAAAATTGTAACGATGGTAGAGCGTCATGAAATTGAAGGTCATGAACCGATGCAAGTTATTGCAAAACTACAATCTTATTTCGAAGAGAATTGCGAAGAGCTATAAAAATAAGCAAAAAGGCGGTACGTCCACAATTAAGTGGGTGTACCGCCTTTTTTATTTATTATTAAAATTTATGGGACATGCATAGTTATGTTATTTTATGCATTATTTTATACACGATAAACACTATTAACATTGTTATTTAATTTATTTTTATTTTATATATTGCATAAAAATGAAAGTGCTGATACAATACAAACATCGAATAAATATTCTATTAAACTTTTAAATATACATTATTAGGGGGAAGAAAGATGAAGAAGTTATTATCAATATCATTTGCACTTATTTTAATTGTAAGTATGTTCAGTGCTTGTAGTAATGGGGAAGAAAAGGCTACTGGAAAAAATAAAAAAGTACTGGTTATGGGGACTTCAGCAGATTATAAACCGTATGAATACGTAGAAGCTTCAAAAAGTGATGAAATTATCGGCTTTGATGTTGATGTTGCTAAATATATCGGAAAAGAACTTGGTTATGAAGTGAAAGTGAAAGATATGGATTTTGGTGGTTTATTAGCATCTCTTAGCTCAGGAAAAGTTGATTTCGTAATGGCAGGTATGACGCCAACTGCAGAGCGTAAAAATAATGTTGATTTCACAGATATTTATTTCGTTGCGAAAAACATGGTCGTTTCTAAAAAGGATTCTAACATTCAATCTGTAGAGGATTTAAAAGGGAAAAAAGTAGGGGTACAAACAGGATCTATTCAAGAAGAGAAAGCAGCAGAATTTAAAAAACAAGTAGATTTCAAAGTTGAGGGACGTGACCGTATACCAGAAATCGTACAAGAAATTAAAGCAGGTCGTTTTGACGCTGCAATTATAGAAGATACAGTTGCTAAAAATTATTTAGAAAAAATGAAAGAATTACAAGGAATTGAAATTAAAGAAGCGCCAGAAGAAGTTGGAGCAGCAATTGCTCTTCCGAAAAACAGTGATAAAACAGCTGAATTTAATAAAGTAATTAAAAAAATGCAAGAAAATGGAGAAATGGATAAATTAGTGAAGAAATGGTTTGGCAGCGAAAAATAAGCTGCCTTTCACTTTTCTGTGAGGGGAATGAAAAGAATGAACTTAGATTTTTCGGCGATTACGCCTTCGATACCATATATACTAAAAGGCTTAGAAGTTACTTTGAAAATTGTAGCAGTATCAGCGCTAGTAGGATTTATTTTAGGAACGTTATTAGCACTTTGCAAAATTGCTAGAATACGAGCGTTAAATATAGCGGCAGATCTTTATACATCAATTTTCCGTGGTACACCACTTGTATTGCAATTAATGATTATTTATTTCGGTGTCCCGCAAATAATTGGTTATGAAATACCAGCCTTCGTAGCAGCTGTATTAGCATTTAGCTTAAATTCAGGTGCATATATGTCAGAGGTAATCCGCGCGGGCATTCAAGCGGTTGATAAAGGACAAACAGAAGCAGCGATGGCTTTAGGGATTCCTTACGGAAAAATGATGCGAAATATCATTTTCCCTCAAGCATTAAAAAATATATTACCAGCGCTTGTGAACGAGTTTGCGACACTTACGAAAGAATCGGCTGTAGTAACAGTAATAGGAGCGACGGATTTAATGCGCCGTGCTTACATTGTAGGCGGTGAGACGTTTAAATATCTTGAACCATTACTTTTTGTTGGACTCATTTATTATATGCTAGTCATTATTCTTACATTAGTCGGGAAGGCAATTGAAGGGAGAATGAAGAAAAGTGATTAAAATTGAAAACCTTCATAAATCATTTGGAAAAAACGAAGTATTAAAAGGAATTACAACAACGATTGAAAAAGGAGAAGTAGTAGCAATTATTGGACCGTCTGGATCAGGGAAATCAACATTCTTACGTTGTATGAATGTGCTAGAAGCACCGACAAATGGTCACATTTGGATCGGAACGGAAGAAGTAACGAATCCGAAAACGAATATTATGCACGTTCGTGAAAATGTCGGAATGGTATTTCAGCATTTTCATCTATTTCCTCATATGACTGTATTAGAAAATATTACGTATGCTCCTATCAATGTAAAAGGAGTAACGAAACAAGAAGCCGAAAAGAAAGCGGAGAAACTTTTAGAAAAGGTCGGTTTATTAGATAAAAAAGATACGTACCCAAACCGTCTTTCGGGCGGACAAAAGCAACGTGTAGCAATTGCGAGAGCGTTAGCGATGGAACCAGAAGTGATGTTATTTGATGAACCAACATCAGCACTAGATCCAGAGATGGTAAAAGAAGTGTTAGAAGTTATGAAATCATTAGTTACGACAGGAATGACAATGGCAATTGTTACACATGAAATGGGATTCGCAAAAGAAGTAGCGGATCGTGTTCTCTTTTTAGATGGTGGAAAACTTGTAGAAGATAGTGCGCCAGCACAATTTTTTGCAGCACCGAAAAGTGAACGTGCGCAACAATTTTTACAAAAAATATTGTAATCTGTAAAGGTTACGTGAATAATAAGTAGAAAAGGATGACATTGTGTCATCCTTTTTTTATACTAATTGTAAATACATTCATACATATAGGAGCAAACATATGTTTAAAATTGGATACCGTACAGTCAAAACAGCTCTTGGAACAGGCGCAGCGGTTTTTCTTGCCCAGTTATTAGGATTAGAATTTTATAGTTCAGCGGGTATTTTAGTTATATTATGTGTACAAAATACGAAACGTAAATCACTTCAAGTGTCGTTACATCGTTTTTTAGCTTGTGTATTATCAATGGTATTCGCGTTTTGTATTTTTGAAACAATTGGCTATACACCACTTGCAATTAGTATATTATTGCTTACATTTATTCCGACTGCAGTTATGCTTAAAATTCAAGAAGGTATCGTCACAAGTTCAGTTATTGTGATGCATCTATATTCATTGAAACAAATTACATGGCTTATTGTTGGAAATGAAATTGCAATATTGACGATAGGGATTAGTGTGGCTTTATTAGTGAATATGTATATGCCAAGTAGTGAAAATAAGCTAAAAGAGTATCAGGATACAATAGAAAGTAATTTTAAAACGATTTTGTTTGAAATGGTCGTTTATTTACGAAACAGAGAAAGTAGTTGGAGCGGGTCAGAACTTATTGAAACTGAAAATATGCTAAATGAAGCAAGGGATTTATCGTTTAAGAAACTTGAGAATGCATTTATGCGAGAAGATGGCTATTACTATCGTTATTTTAATATGCGTATGCAACAATTCGAAATTTTAGAGCGGATGATACCATTAGCAGCTTCTTTATCATGGACATATGAACAAGCTGACATGATTGCGGATGTGGTTGAAAACATTGGGAATGCTATTAGCCCTGAGAGTACTGGGGTTATTTCCTTAAGGCAGCTGCAAGAAATGAGAGAATTATTTAGAGACATGCCATTGCCCGTTACACGTGAAGAATTTGAGATACGTGCGAAACTTGTTCAACTTGTATATGAAATGGAGCAATATTTACTCATTAAAAGCCGCTTTAAGGGAAAGGATAATATAAAAGAACTTATATAGAAGGTGGGAATTATTTATGCCGTATCTTCTCTCTTTCATATTATGTCTTTCTTTATCGCCCATTTGGCCTCTCGGTGATAATCCACGTGCCGGAGATCCTTTCATTATTGTAAATAAAGCGACGAATAAATTAGCTTATATTGACGATGGAAAGATTCAAAAGGTTTTTCCAGTAGCGACAGGAAAAACAAATGCATTAACTCCAGAGGGAACTTTTGATGTTGTAATGAAAGCGAAGGATCCGTATTATATTGCGAAGGATATTCCAGGTGGATCACCGAAAAATCCACTTGGGTCAAGGTGGATTGGATTTAATGCAAGAGGAACTGATGGGAGTAAATATGGAATACATGGAACAAACCAACCAAGTTCAATTGGAAAGTATATTTCACAAGGATGTATAAGAATGAAGAAAAATGATGTGGAGTATTTATTTGATCGCATTCCAATTGGAACGAAAGTATGGATTGTGAAGTCGAAAAAATCATTTCAGCAATTGGCAAAAGAAAAAGGAGCCATTGCATATGAAAAAGCCAACGAAAAGGTTGGCTTTTTCATATGCAATAAGTTGTCTTGACATGTGTACATAACCATGAGTTAATGGGAGTATAGAAAGATAAAATGAAACTTTAATCAGTGGGAGGTTATTCCCCGCTGAATATAAGCCCTCACCAATCGGGGTAAAAAATTAGATAAAGGGGTTGCTCATATGTACTTGAATCCAAAGATTTCGTATATGCAGTTTTTTATGGGATTTCTATTTGTTGTTACATTCATGTTGGCAACTTTTAATATATGTTCTTATCTTGTAGCAATTGTATGTATGGCATTACTCAATCTTACTTTTGTTATTGGGGCATTTCAGCAGAAACAATATACAAGTTTTGTAATAGCACTTGTAATGTCATTTTCCTTTAGCATTGTAGCAGTTGTACTTTATATAAAATAAACCATCTCGATATCGAGATGGTTTATTTTGTTATATTATGTGTAAAAAGTAAAAAAAGGACGAACACATCGTCCTTTTTACCAAAACATACTCGCGCCAGCAAGTAATGTTGTTACAAGCATAGAAATTAGCATTACATAAATCATAACTTTTTGAGCTTTTTTATGCATCGTTAAGCCTCCTTGCAAATCAGTACAATATCATTGTAACGAGAAATGATATTGTGGACAAGGGGAGAGAAGTGACAAAATTCGAGAAGTGCGTGTAAAGTATAACAGGAAATTTGTATGTATGTAGAGAATATATAAAATGATAGATTATAAGTTTTTTGTTATGCAAGCTGAAGAATGGAGATACGATGATGAAAATATATGAAACAAATCGTTTACATTTAAGGGAAATCGATGAGTCGTATGCTGAAAAAGTTCTTCAATATTACGACAGAAATCGTGAATTTTTAAAAGCTTGGGAAGAGTATAGACCGGATGATTTTTTTACGTTAGATTATCAAAAGAAAAAGTTACAGAAGGATAGAAAAGAGTTCGCAGAAGGGAAAATCATCAGGCTTTGGATTTTTAAAAAGGGTGATGATATGAAAATAATTGGATGTATTTCATTTAATTTAATTGTTCGCGGAATTTATCAATCTTGTGTACTCGGCTATAAATTAGATAAGGCAGAGTTAAACAAAGGTTATACGACAGAAGCGCTTAGAAAAGCAATTCAAGTTGCTTTTGAGGAATTTCAATTACATCGTATAGAAGCACCGATTATGCCGCGAAATTTAGCATCTATACAAGTAGTGACGAAGATAGGCTTTCAATATGAAGGCGTGTCTAGGAAGATGTTAATGGTTAATGGAGTGTGGGAAGATCATATGCGCTGGGTATTGTTAAATGAGTAGTAGAAAGCAGATGGTTATCTAGACATATAAACCGTCTGTTTTTTGTCTTGTATTTCGAAACTTTTGCGAAATTCTGTTATAATTAATAGTGTTACATACATAATGGTAGTGCAGGAGGCGCAGTCTTATGATTAATCAAGAACGTTTAGTAAATGAATTTATGGAATTAGTACAAGTAGATTCTGAAACGAAATTTGAAGCAGAAATTTGCAAAGTATTAACAAAGAAATTTACAGATTTAGGTGTAGAAGTATTTGAAGATGACACAATGGCTGTTACTGGGCATGGTGCAGGTAACTTAATTTGTACATTACCAGCAACAAAAGATGGTGTTGATACAATTTACTTTACTTCTCATATGGATACAGTAGTTCCTGGTAATGGAATTAAGCCTTCTATTAAAGATGGATATATCGTATCAGATGGTACTACGATTTTAGGTGCGGATGATAAAGCAGGATTAGCATCGATGTTCGAAGCAATCCGTGTTTTAAAAGAGAAAAATATCCCTCATGGTACAATTGAATTTATTATTACAGTTGGAGAAGAATCTGGTCTTGTTGGTGCAAAAGCATTAGATCGTGAACGCATTACAGCGAAATACGGTTATGCATTAGATAGCGATGGAAAAGTTGGTGAAATCGTTGTTGCAGCTCCAACTCAAGCGAAAGTGAATGCAATTATTCGCGGGAAAACAGCTCACGCTGGTGTAGCACCAGAAAAAGGTGTATCTGCAATTACTATCGCAGCGAAAGCCATTGCGAAGATGCCACTCGGTCGTATTGATTCTGAAACAACTGCAAATATTGGACGTTTTGAAGGTGGTACACAAACGAATATCGTTTGCGATCATGTACAAATTTTTGCAGAAGCGCGTTCATTAATCAATGAAAAAATGGAAGTACAAGTTGCGAAAATGAAAGAAGCATTTGAAACAACTGCAAAAGAAATGGGCGGTCACGCAGACGTTGAAGTAAACGTTATGTACCCAGGATTTAAATTTGCTGATGGCGACCACGTTGTAGAGGTTGCAAAACGTGCAGCAGAAAAAATTGGTCGTACACCTTCCCTTCACCAAAGTGGTGGCGGAAGTGATGCAAACGTAATTGCAGGACACGGTATTCCAACAGTTAACTTAGCAGTTGGTTATGAAGAAATTCATACAACAAACGAAAAGATCCCTGTTGAAGAATTAGCGAAAACGGCAGAATTAGTTGTTGCAATCATTGAGGAAGTAGCGAAATAATAAATAAAAAACGTGTAAATCAATTGTGATTTACACGTTTTTTATTTGGATTCGATTACTTTTACAAGGCGGATAAGCCAATACAAGAAAATCCATGGCAGTATGTAAGTTGTTGCAATGCTTAGTAGACTTGGAAGGATCCCGGCCACGTTAATATCAAAAATAGGGAGTAGTAAATAGTTAATTAAGATGATTAATATAATAATGAGAAATGTATAGTTGAGTTTGCTGTGTGATTTCATAATAAATCACTCCTTTTACAAAAATATCCATACTTTTATTAAGTATAGCAAAAGTAAGGATAAAAAGAATAAGTAATTTATTATATTGTGCATGAATTTGGTATAATAAAGGAACGAATGTTCTTTGAAGGAGTGAGTACTATGCGAGAAATGTATCCGAAAAATGGTCGTGTTATTTTACATGTAGATATGAATTGTTTCTTCGCATCTGTTGAAATTGCTCATGACCCATCATTACAAGCAAAGCCGCTAGCGGTTGCTGGAAATGAAAAAGAAAGAAAAGGAATCATCATAACATGTAGTTATGAGGCGAGGGAATTTGGGATACGTACGACGATGCCTCTTTGGGAAGCGAAAAGGTTATGCCCGCAATTAGTTGTAAGGCGTCCTAATTTTACATTATATCGTGAAGCTTCATTTCAAATGTTTCAAATTCTTTCCCGTTTTACGGAAAAAATACAACCAGTCTCTATAGATGAGGGATATTTAGATATTACAGATTGCTACGCACTCGGTTCGCCTCTTGAAATAGCAAAGATGATTCAACAAGCATTATTAACAGAGTTACAGCTACCCTGTAGCATTGGAATTGCTCCAAACCTTTTCCTCGCAAAAACAGCTTCTGATATGAAAAAGCCCCTTGGGATTACTGTGCTTCGAAAACGAGATATTCCAGAAATGATTTGGCCACTTCCGGTTGGAGCGATGCATGGAATTGGAGAAAAAACAGCTGAAAAATTAAACGATATTCATATACAAACAATTGAGCAGTTAGCAAAAGGGAATGAACATATCATTCGCGCTAAAATTGGAAAGCATGGTGTTGATTTACAAAAGCGGGCAAAAGGTGTGGATGATAGGGAAGTTGATCCGAGTCAAATGGGACAACATAAAAGTGTCGGTAATTCGATGACTTTTTCAAAGGATATGGATGAAGAGAAAGAATTACTTGATATGTTAGAACGGCTATCCAAGTCAGTGAGTAAAAGATTACAAAAGCGAACCCTTGTTAGCTATAATATTCAAATTATGATTAAATATCATGATAGGCGCACAGTAACGCGGAGTAAGCAATTGAAAAATGCCATTTGGGAAGAACGAGATATTTTTCAGGCTGCATCCCGTTTATGGAAGCAACATTGGGACGGTGATTCCGTTCGTTTGCTAGGTGTGACAGCTACCGAAATAGAGTGGAAGACAGAATCGGTGAAACAATTAGATTTGTTTTCATTTGAAGAAGATGCGAAAGAAGAGCCGCTACTTGCTGTCATCGATCAAATTAATGATAAGTATGGAATGCCGATTTTACAACGAGGTAGTCAATTATTACGTAAGCAAGAAAAGTCTTTTCAGCAAAAATTAGAAAATAAGTTTATGTAGAAGGTGTCATGTAGCTGTAAATATCATGGCACCTTTTATTTTTAAAATTAATTATGAAATTTTTTACTATAAAGTTTTTATAGAAAACAAATTGTTTCTTTTGCACTTCAAGCAAAAGAGTTATTGAATAAATCAAGTGAAAAGATAATTTTAGATGCATTTGATCGAAGTATGTATACAGATTTTTGGGCGGAATATGATTATTTGTTAAATAAGTATAAATAAAAAAGCACTGTAACCAGTGCTTTTTATAATAGGCTAAGAGATTGTATGATTTTCAAAAATAACAATTTCTGAACTGTTTGTTGTTGAAACGCGTTGTGCGTAATATGTTAAAGCTGAAGAAATATATGTTGGTAACGAATCATTTGTATGTGTTGTTGTATATTCATGGATTAATTCTTTCAAAGTCGTCCATTCTAATTGTGCTGGGTGATCTGAAACGAAAGAACTTACCCAGCGATCAAATGAAGATGAAAAATCAGTTTGTAAACGAAATGCTTCTTTCATAATAAAACGCTCCCTTAAAATGTAGTATAATCATTTTAACACAAAACACGAACGTTGGCTAAGTTTTTTAAGTATAACGTTCGTGTTATATAGTTGTCTAGATGATTGGTTATGTAAATTCGATTTGCCATTTGAAATAACATTCCGTAAGATGAAAGGTAGATTATATAAAGAGCTGGAGGAAAGAAAGTGGAATTTGTATTTTTAGGAACTGGTGCAGGTGTTCCTTCGAAAGGAAGGAATGTTTCAGCAATTGCTTTGCAATTGTTAGAAGAACGAGGACAGACTTGGTTATTTGATTGTGGCGAGGCGACGCAACATCAAATATTACATACATCAGTACGCCCACGCCGCATTGAAAAAATATTTATTACGCATTTACATGGTGATCATATTTTTGGCTTGCCTGGTTTATTAGGAAGCCGTTCATTTCAAGGAGGGACTACACCTTTAACAGTGTACGGACCAAAAGGAATTAAACAATTTATTGAAGTGGCATTATCAGTAAGTACGACACATGTAAAATACCCACTTGAAATTGTTGAGATAACAGAAGAAGGTACTGTGTTTGAAGATAATGAATTTCATGTGGAAACGAAAAGATTGTCACATGGTATTGAATGTTTTGGGTATCGTATTATAGAGAAAGATATACAAGGTGCCCTTTTAGTCGATAAATTACTGGAGATGGGTGTGAAACCAGGTCCACTCTTTAAACGTTTAAAAGATGGAGAAGTAGTTGAATTAGAAAATGGTACGATACTAAACGGAAAAGATTTTATCGGCCCACCTCAAAAGGGAAGAGTTATTACCATTTTAGGTGATACAAGATATTGTGAAGCGAGTAGAGAGCTAGCACAAAACGCTGACGTACTTGTTCATGAAGCAACTTTCGCGGCAGAAGATGAACAACAAGCATATGATTATTTTCATTCCACATCTAAGCAAGCTGCGAGTATTGCACTTCAGGCAAATGCAAAACGTTTAATATTGACTCATATTAGTTCTCGTTATCAAGGAGATACATATAAGGAATTATTGAAAGAGGCAAGAGAGTTATTTTCTAATACAGAAATAGCTACGGATTTGAAATTATTTCCAGTGGAAAGGTAATAATGGTATGAAAAAATGGCGACAAGAGGTTGCCATTTTTTTATTTCTAAAAAAATTTAAAATAAAACTGTTATCATTTTATACTTATATGGGATGAAACAGAAAGTTTTAATGATGTGAAGATATAGGATAAAAATACATAGTGGCGATTATTTAGAAAAACTGTTATACAAGTCAGACGACATACGAGTGGTACAAATGGTAAAAACAGATTGTTATTCAGAACTTTTAAAATTCAATAAAAGTAAGCGTTTTATTAAAAACAAGCTATAATGAGGGCAGATTATAATTTATTCGCTATTTGCGGGCTAATAATCAGTGGGATGGACAAAATCCCTACTAATTAAAGTTTCACTTGTTTATGCTATCCTTGTAAGTGGTTCTGTGTTAAACTTTGGGTTGCTACCAGACTTTATTGTGGATTAGCTTATATTATTTATTAATGAAGGTAATGCGAAGTTTCTTATTTATTATGGTCACTAGTATTATTTCAGGATATATTGTTTCACTGTTATTCAAAAACAATCCAATTCGTACAGCGGAATAAATTCGTAATACAACTGGAAAAGCAACCGATTTGGTAGCTTAATAGAATAGTAAAAAATTTTTTCATAGAGGTTTAGGGGGAGTTATGATGAAGTATCGCTCAGTATTTGATATTATCGGTCCAGTTATGATTGGTCCATCAAGTTCACATACAGCAGGCGCAGCACGAATGGGGCAAGTTGCTCGCCAGCTGTTTCGTCATGAACCAGAAAGAGTAAGCATTTCATTATATGGATCATTTGCAAAGACGTATCGTGGGCATGGTACAGATGTAGCACTGATCGGTGGGATATTAGGGTTTGAAACAGATGACTTACGTATTCCAGAGGCGCTAGACATAGCAAAAGAGCGCGAAATTGAAGTGGAATTCATTGAAGAAGATGCAAATGCACCTCATCCAAATACAGCGAGAATTCGTTTGTATAAAGGTGAAGAAGAAATTGAAGTTGTTGCTTGCTCAATTGGTGGCGGTAAAATTGAAGTTGTAGAATTAAACGGATTCGATCTTCAATTAACAGGCACGAGTCCAGCACTACTTATTGTAAATAACGATCGCTTCGGTGCTATTGCAGCAGTAGCTTCAATCCTTGCGAAACACGAGATTAACATTAGTACAATGAGTGTTTCTCGTAAAGAAAAAGGAAGAAGAGCGCTTATGGTCATCGAAACAGATGAATTATTAGCAGATGAAGTGATTGAAGAAATAAACGCGCAACAAAATATTTGTCAAGTAACTATTATGGAATAATTGCAGGGGGGACACACCATGTTTCGGAACGCAGCGGAACTAGTGGCGCAAGCTAAAGAACAAAATGTAAAAATCGCAGAAATTATGATTCAATGTGAAATGGAAACAAGAAGTATTTCACGTGAAGAAGTAATTGCTGGTATGGAAAAGAACTTAGTCGTAATGGAGCAAGCAGTAGAACGTGGTATTCGCGGAGTGAAATCACCAACTGGTTTAACTGGTGGAGATGCTGTAAAAGTCCAAGCGTATATGAATAGCGGAAAAGGCTTATCTGGAGATACGATTTTGGACGCAGTGAGTAAAGCTGTTGCAACAAATGAAGTAAACGCAGCGATGGGAATTATTTGTGCAACGCCAACAGCAGGGTCTGCTGGAACAGTACCAGGTGTACTATTTGCACTAAGAGAAAAATTGCAGCCTACACGTGAAGAAATGATTGAATTCTTATTTACAGCAGGAGCTTTCGGCATGGTTGTTGCGAATAACGCTTGTATTTCTGGTGCGGCAGGAGGATGCCAAGCCGAGGTTGGTTCAGCAAGTGGTATGGCAGCTGCAGCTGCAGTTGAGATGGCAGGTGGAACGCAAGATCAAGCAGCTACAGCGATGGCGATTTCATTAAAGAACATGCTTGGTTTAGTATGTGATCCTGTTGCAGGGCTTGTAGAAGTACCTTGCGTAAAACGTAATGCAGCAGGAGCTGCAAATGCGATGATTTCAGCTGATTTAGCATTAGCTGGTGTAACGAGTACAATTCCATGTGATGAAGTAATTGAGGCAATGTTTAGAATCGGACAAACGATGCCAGTAGCACTTCGTGAAACAGCTGAAGGTGGACTTGCAGCAACACCGACTGGTCGCCGTCTGCAAGAAGAGATTTTTGGGAAGACGAATAACTAAACAATATATGTTTATAAAAAAATGGAGCTCAAGTAAGATTGAGCTCCATTTTTTATCCCACTTTAATGGGCAGTAAGACCCCCACCTCAAAATTCAGCGAAAGCAAAGAATTTAGGTGGGGGATCAACTGCCCATAAAAGTCCGATTGGTTCAACTAATAATCAGTGGGGATGAAGAAAACCTCCACTGATTAAAGTTTCACTTTATTTTTCTTTCGTTAGTTGTTCTAATGTTTTCCCAAGATTATGTGATCGTTGCGCTGCTTGTGTAATACAAGAAATAAGTGCTTGTTGAAATTTATGTTCTTGTAATACTTCAATACCTGCTTCGGTCGTTCCACCAGGAGAAGTAATTTCCTTTCGCAAAATAGAAGGGTGTTTTTCACTTGCTTTTAGCATCTCAGCAGCACCAATCATCGTTTGAAGAATAAGTGACTTTGCAACATCTTCTTTTAAACCGATTTTTTTTGCAGCTTCTTCCATCGCTTCTACTACGTAATAAATATAAGCAGGCCCACTTCCAGATAATGCAGTGACAGCATGCATATCTTTTTCCTCTACAACAGAGACGAGACCGATCGTTTCAAATAAAGCTATGGCAGTTTGAATATGTTCCGCTGTTGCATGTTTTGAAGGTGAGATAGCGGTAGCAGATTTTAAAATAGCTGCAGATGTATTTGGCATTGCACGAATAATCGGAACGTCTTTTTGAAGTAGGTTTCTAATTGAGTGAGTAGAAACACCTGCTAATAATGAAATAATAAGCAGGTTATTATGTATGTCTTCTTTAAAAGGAGTAAGCGCTTCTGCAACATCCTTCGGTTTCATTGCTAGAAAAAGAATATTTGTATTAGTAAGTAGTTCTTTTTTATTGTGTGTACCTTTGACTCCGTATTTGTTATGTAGCTCCTGCAACCTTGTCTCGTTAGAGCGATTACTTACAGTAACTTGTTCGCCTTTTACAACATTTGCATGTAACAAGCCACCAATAATAGCTTCAGCAATAGAGCCTGCACCGAGAAAGGAAATGTTTTGAATAGACATGATGTTCCCCCTTTAAATTTGGCTAGAAATTCTTATAAATGTACATACATTCGTTTTTTTATAGGAAACACCTCTTTTTATCTGAAAATAATGACAAATATATATAGAAGTTGTAAACTGAAGAAGTATTCATTTTTGAACCGGAAAGAGACAGGGGGGCTAAGCATGACGGCGATTCACCGAATGGAGATTCCTGTGCCATTTGCAGTTGAAACTGTGAATGTGTTTTTAGTTGAGGGGGAGACGTTAACATTAATTGATACAGGGACGAATACAGAAGAGGCAAGAAATGCGTTAGAAAGGCAATTAGGTACATTAGGATATACGATAGAAGATATTGAAACAGTAGTCATTACACATCATCATGCGGATCATTGTGGGCTTTTAAATATATTTTCTGAGAAGACGAACATTATTGGGCATCCTTGGAACGAGCCTTGGATCACACAAAATCCAGAATTTTTAAAGTGGTATCATGAGTTTTTTAGAGAGACTGCTTTGCAATTTGGTGTTCCAGCAGCATTTTTGAAAGATGAGGCGTTATTGACGACAAAGACACTGAAATATTCTTGTAATAGATCGTTAACGCATACTGTGAGAGAGGGAGATCGTATTGATTCAATGCCTGGATTTACAGTAATTGAAACACCAGGTCATGCTTCTACTCATATTTCATTATATAGAGAATCGGATGGAATACTAATTGGAGGGGATGCTCTCATTAGTCATATTTCTTCGAATCCCATATTAGAACCACCATATGAAGGGCAAACAGAAAGGGCACGCCCGTTATTACAATATAATCAAACGTTAAAGCGTTTAAGTGAAATGAATATTTCACGCATTTTATCAGGACATGGAGAAGACGTTCTAAATGTGAAACAACTTATTGAAACGAGATTACAAAAGCAAGAAACACGTGCGTTTAAAGTGCTTGAGTTATTGAAGGAAAAACCAATGACAGCATTTGAAGTATGTGTAAAACTATTTCCGGTATTATATAAGGAGCAATTGCCACTTACTATTTCAGAAACTGTTGGACAATTAGACTTTTTAGCATATAATCAACAAGTGATGATTGATGAATCTTCGCAACAATTGATTTATTATGCAAAGTAGGTGACAGCAATGACGGGACGTTTACAAAATAAGGTAATCGTCATTACAGGTGCTTCTAGTGGAATTGGAGAGCAAGTTGCAATGCAAGTTGCAGAGCTGGGTGCGACTCCAGTATTAATGGCTAGAACAGAAGAGAAATTAAAAGCGTTAGCGGACAAAATTAAAGAAACTTATAATACGCCTTGCTATTATTATGTATTAGATGTAAGTGAAGAGACGGAAGTACAATCTGTTTTTTCAAAGGTATTAAACGAAGTGGGACGTATTGATATATTAGTAAACAATGCGGGATTTGGTATTTTTAAAACGTTTGAAGATGCGTCAATGGATGAAGTGAAAGATATGTTCCAAGTAAATGTATTTGGATTAGTAGCTTGTACGAAAGCGGTACTACCTTATATGGTAAAAAGAAACGAAGGGCATATTATTAATATTGCTTCACTTGCTGGGAAAATTGCAACGCCAAAATCGAGTGCGTATGCAGCGACGAAACATGCCGTATTAGGATTTACGAATAGTTTACGCATGGAGTTGTCTAATGCAAATGTTTTCGTAACAGCGATTAATCCAGGTCCGATAGATACGAACTTTTTTGAAATAGCTGATCAATCCGGTACATATGTGAAAAATATGGGACGATATATGTTAAAACCGACATATGTAGCAGAGCAAATTGTAAAATCCATGCAAACGAAAAAGCGTGAAGTAAACTTACCGAAGTGGATGGGTATTGGTCCAAAACTGTATGCTCTATTTCCAGGTTTATTTGAGCGTGTTGCAGGCAAATCATTAAATAAAAAATAGGAGATTTCCATATGGAAATCTCCTATTTTTTTTATTTTCCAGTTACATAATCGTAAACGATATCCTCAACTGCCTCGTATACATCAATTTCAGTATTTGAATGAATTATCGTTTGAATATGTTTAATTAGCATTTCCTGATCCTCATTTGACATAGGATTACATTGATATTGTTGAAAACTTTTTATAATCATTTTCTCAATTAATTTCTCATTCATGTTTTTCCCCGCCTATATGTATACATGTATTGTTTTATTGTACTTGAAGTGAAATGAAAAAACTACTATACACTATTTATGTATAAAAATTCGATTGTGTATATTGTTTTTCTAGTAAAATTAAGTTTTTTAAGTTTTAAAAATTTATAAATATTTAATTGACTCTATAAATATACAATATTATAATCATACTTAATTTAAAGAATTGATATGAGGAGGAGCATATGAAAGTCGCGATTATTGGAGCAACTGGGTATGGAGGTATTGAGTTAATTCGGTTATTAGAGCAACATCCATATTTTTCGATAGCATCTCTTCATTCTTTTTCGCAAGTTGGCGAGTGTATAACAAATGTATATCCGCATTTTCAAAATATTCTTGTTCATACGTTACAAGAAATTGATGCGGAGGAAATAAAGAAGAAAGCAGAAATTGTATTTTTAGCAACCCCAGCAGGAGTATCAACAGAGTTAACTCCGAAATTATTAGCAGTAGGTTTAAAAGTAATTGACCTATCAGGAGACTTTCGTATGAAAGATCCTTCGACATATGGACAGTGGTATAAAAGGGCAGCTGCAAAAGAAGAAGTTCTTAGGGAAGCTGTATATGGGTTAAGCGAATGGAAAAGGTCCGAAATTCAAAATGCAAATTTAATTGCAAACCCAGGATGCTTTGCTACAGCTGCATTATTAGCGATATTACCGTTAGTACGTAGCGGCATGATTGACGAAGATTCCATTATTATTGATGCGAAATCAGGAGTATCTGGAGCAGGCAAAACGCCAACAACAATGACTCACTTTCCTGAGTTATATGATAACTTGCGTATTTATAAAGTAAATGAGCATCAACACGTTCCTGAGATTGAGCAAATGCTTGCAGAGTGGAATAGGGAAACGAAGCCAATCACGTTTAGTACACATTTAATACCGATATCACGGGGGATTATGGTTACACTTTATGCGAAAGTAAAACGAGAAATGGAAATAGAACAACTTCAAAAATTATATGAAGAAACGTATGAACAATCGGCTTTTATTCGAATTCGTACGCAAGGAGAATTTCCAAGTCCGAAAGAAGTAAGGGGCTCAAATTATTGTGATATGGGGATAGCTTACGATGAAAGAACAGGAAGGGTAACAGTCGTTTCTGTTATAGACAATATGATGAAAGGTGCGGCTGGGCAAGCGATTCAAAATGCAAATATAGTAGCGGGACTAGAAGAAACAACGGGTTTACAGCATATACCGCTTTATCTATAAGGGGGACATGATGATTAAAGTAGAGTCTATTACAAAATTAGACAATGGTTCCATTGTAACACCAAAAGGATTCTCGGCAATCGGTACTGCAAATGGTTTGAAAAAAGACAAAAAGGATTTAGGTGTAATCATTTGTGAAGTGCCAGCATCATGTGCCGCCGTTTATACAACGAATCAAATACAAGCAGCCCCGTTGCAAGTAACAAAAGAAAGTATAGCGGCTGAGGGGAAATTACAAGCTATTATCGTCAATAGTGGAAATGCAAATGCTTGTACAGGAACGAAAGGCTTACAAGATGCTTACGAGATGCGTGCATTAGGGGCGGAACATTTTGGGGTGAAAGAACATTACGTTGCAGTAGCTTCAACAGGTGTAATTGGTGTTCCTTTACCGATGGATATAATTCGAAAGGGAGTTGTAACTCTTATCCCGACGAAGGAAGTAAGTGAAGCGCATTCTTTTTCTGAAGCGATTTTAACGACGGATCTTATAACGAAAGAAACGTGCTATGAGATGATTATTGATGGGAAAAAAGTAACGATTGCTGGTGTTGCGAAAGGTTCAGGGATGATTCATCCAAATATGGCAACGATGCTAAGTTTTATTACGACAGATGCTCATATAGAGCATGACGTATTGCAAACAGCATTATCACAAATAACGAATCATACATTTAATCAAATTACGGTAGATGGAGATACTTCTACGAATGATATGGTCATCGTTATGGCAAGTGGATTATCAAAAACGAAACCAATCAATATGGAACATACAGATTGGGAAACTTTCGTATTTGCCTTACAGAAGGTATGTGAAGATTTAGCAAAAAAAATAGCACAAGACGGTGAAGGCGCTACGAAGTTAATAGAAGTAAATGTGTTAGGGGCCCGAACGAATGAAGAGGCAAAGAAAATTGCAAAGCAAATAGTCGGTTCGAGTCTTGTGAAAACAGCAATACATGGTGAAGACCCAAATTGGGGGCGAATTATTAGCAGTATGGGACAAAGTGAAGTAGCGATTCATCCAGGTACAATTGACATTACTCTTCAATCTATCGCTGTGTTAAAAAATAGTGAACCCCAAATGTTTTCTGAAGAGGAAATGAAAAAGAAATTAAAAGAACATGAAATTATAATTGATGTGTATTTACATTTAGGAGAAGAGAACGGATCAGCTTGGGGCTGTGACTTAAGCTATGAATATGTGAAAATAAACGCTTGTTATCGTACATAAGGAGAGGGAAGATGAGCGATTATATTGTAGTGAAATGCGGCGGTAGTATGTTGGATCAATTAAATGATGTGTTTTTTGATTGTATAAAGAAATTGCAACAGAAGTATAAAGTAGTGATTGTCCATGGTGGTGGCCCAGAAATTGATGCGCAATTAAAAGGTTGTAACATCAAAGTAGAAAAAAGAGATGGGTTACGAGTAACACCAAAAGAAGTTATGGATATTGTTCAAATGGTGCTATGCGGAAGTACGAATAAAAAATTTGTAATGAAGTTGCAAAGGCATAATTTACTTGCGGTAGGTTGTTCAGGGTGTGACGGCAATTTACTCCAAGTTCAACCTGTCAGCGAAGAAATAGGATATGTGGGAGAAGTAAGTTATGTCGAAACAGCCTTACTAAAAGGATTGATAAATTTGAATTATATTCCTGTTATTGCTCCGGTCGGGATACATGATAATGAGATTTATAACATAAATGCGGATACAGCTGCAGCTGGAATTGCAGCCGCATTATCCGCAAAAGAACTCATTTTTATTACGGATGTAGATGGGATATTACATGAAGGAAAATTAGTAAAGAAAACGGATGAATCGGAAATTATTACTTTAATAGAAAAAGGAGTTATTACAGGCGGGATGATTCCGAAAGTACAGGCGGCACTAACGTCATTAAAAATGGGAGTGCAAAAGATAAGTATTGTGAACGGTACAAAAGATTTTACTGAAGTTACGGGTGAGTGTATCGGAACGACGGTAACGAAAGGAGTAAGTATCGTATGACAAGTCATCTTTTTCAAACGTATGGGAGAAGAAATATTCAGCTTGTAAAGGGAAGTGGAACGGAAGTTATTGATGAAAATGGTAAGCAATATTTAGATTTTACATCAGGAATTGGTGTATGTAATTTAGGACATTGTCATCCTACGGTTATGAAAGCTGTCCAAGAGCAACTTCATGATATATGGCATATATCTAACCTGTTTACAAACAGCTTACAAGAAGAAGTAGCGTCATTATTAACAGAAAATACAGCGTTAGATTCTGTTTTTTTCTGTAATAGCGGGGCAGAGGCGAATGAAGCTGCTTTGAAGCTAGCTCGTAAGCATACTGGAAAATCTCTCGTCATAACATGTCAGCAGTCTTTTCATGGTAGAACATTCGGAACGATGAGTGCGACGGGGCAAAATAAAGTGAAAGAAGGATTTGGTCCGCTCCTTCCGTCTTTTTTACATACCCCGTTTAACGATATAAAGGCGTTAGAGGAAGTAATGAATGAAGAAGTAGCGGCGGTAATGGTAGAAGTTGTTCAAGGAGAGGGAGGAGTCATTCCTGCTGATTTATCTTTTTTGAAAGCAATTGAAACATTATGTAATAAGTTCGGTTCCTTATTTATTATAGACGAAGTACAAACAGGGATTGGAAGAACAGGGACATTATTTGCTTACGAAAAAATGGGAATAAAACCTGATATCGTTACCGTCGCAAAGGCACTTGGAAACGGGATTCCTGTCGGAGCGATGATTGGCCGGAAAGAACTCGGAACGTCGTTCACTGCAGGATCACACGGTTCAACGTTTGGTGGGAATTATATTGCAATGGCTGCAGCGAAAGAAGTATTGCAAGTAAGTAAGAAACCATCGTTTTTAAAAGAAGTAAAGGAAAAGGGCGAGTACGTATTAGAGAAGTTGCGAGAGGAACTGTGCCATGCCGAATGTATTCAAAATATACGTGGAAAGGGGCTTATGATTGGGATTGAGTGTAAGCATGAAGTTGCAAGTTTTATAGAACAACTAGAGAAAGAAGGGCTTCTCGTATTACAAGCAGGACCTAATGTGATAAGACTATTACCACCACTTATTGTGACGAATGAAGAGTTAGAACAGGCAGTATATATGATAAAAAAAGTAGTTTGTACAAAAAACGTATCAATTATATAAGGGGGAAATTCCATGTCAACTGTACAAGTACCGAAATTAAATACGAAAGATCTTTTAACATTAGAAGAACTGACGCAAGAAGAAATCATTTCTTTAATTGAGTTCGCTATCTATTTAAAAAAGAATAAGCAAGAGCCTTTATTACAAGGCAAAATATTAGGGCTTATCTTTGATAAACATTCAACTCGTACTCGCGTATCTTTTGAAGCAGGAATGGTACAGCTCGGAGGACATGGTATGTTTTTAAGTGGGAAAGAGATGCAGATTGGAAGAGGGGAGAGTGTTTCAGATACTGCGAAAGTATTATCTCATTATATTGACGGGATCATGATACGTACATTTTCACATGCCGATGTAGAAGAGTTTGCAAAAGAATCGAGCATACCTGTAATTAACGGTTTAACGGACGATCATCATCCTTGTCAAGCATTAGCAGACTTAATGACGATATATGAAGAAAAAAATACATTTGAAGGAATAAAATTGGCTTACGTAGGTGACGGAAATAATGTATGTCATTCATTATTGTTAGCAAGTGCGAAAGTCGGCATGCATATGACTGTTGCAACGCCTGTAGGGTATGAACCGAATGAGGAAATTGTAAAAAAAGCATTAGCGATTGCTGAAGAAACAGGAGCGAAAATTGAAATTTTGCATAACCCTGAACTAGCGGTGAGTGAAGCAGATTTCATTTATGCTGACGTTTGGATGAGCATGGGGCAAGAGGGTGAAGAAGAGAAATATACTTTATTTCAACCATACCAAATCAATAACGAACTTGTTAAGCATGCGAAACAAACATATCGTTTCTTACACTGTTTACCTGCCCATCGTGAAGAGGAAGTGACAGGAGAAATTATAGACGGACCACAGTCTATCGTTTTTGAGCAAGCTGGTAATCGATTGCATGCGCAAAAAGCATTATTAGTGAGTTTATTTAAAAATATAGAAGAGCTTTCCTAAAGGATGTACACCCCAGTTGCTAGATACGAATAAAAACTGGGGTGTTTTTTATGGTTAAATTCTTTTTAGAAGAGAAAGTAAATACGGTAAAAAGATATTACTTTGAGTATATACTGAATGTACTTAATTATATGGATAGAGGGAGGATATCTATTAGAGAAACAGCTACTAAATTTTTTGTATAACCATTTGTGCCTAGTTTACCAGGAAGGCCCTTTACTTCACATACACATAGGTTTCGTTTGCCGTTAAGCAGGTTTTATGTAACATGAAGATTTTTAGATATTCTGAAAATTCTATATTTACATTTTTTTCTTTTTGTCTCATAATTTTAATGGGGAGAGGGAGGGAAAAAATGGTTCAAATTAAAGTAACACCTGAAATGCTAGAAGAAGTTGCGAATCGTACAAGTAATACCCGAATCGCATTAGAATCTATACATAATAATTTATGTAATGAAATAGATCAGTTGCGTTTTCAGTGGATTGGTGCCTCTAATCAACAGTTCATTCAACTGTTCAATGATGCGAGACCAAAAGCTTTTGCATCTATTCATTCACTTGTAAAAGTAGAAGAAGATTTGAAAAGAATTGCTGAAAAATTCCGCAATACAGATAATCAAGATGTTACAATGGAACAAGGAGCGATGTGTGGACCACTATCGTCAGAAAAAGAGGATTTTGATGGTGAAAAACTTGCTAGGGATATAGTAGGTGAAATAAGTGGTGAGTATGATATTCGTCGTGCTTGGGATGGGATTGATCCATCTACTGGCGAAAAACTATCTACTTTGGATAGAGTATTTGCTGGAGGAATGGCAGTAGCAGGGCTTACACCCTTTGGAAAGATAGCTAAAGTAGGTAAAGGAGTTAAAATGACTGCTAAGGCTGCTGAGGCTGTGAATAAAGCTAAAAAAGTACCTGTGGAGAAAGTCAATGGAGTTAAGGATACTGTAAAAGCTACAGAGGATAGTATCGTTACTAAAAAAACATATAGTAAAAGCAGGCCTAGTTATGGAAAAGGTCAGGTTGAAGAAGTGTGGGAAAATGCGAAAGATTCTATCGATGGGAAAGTTTATGATCCATCAGGTGTAGAAATAATTTGGGATAAATCTAAAACAAGAAGTGGTCAATGGGATATGGGGCATATACCAGGAGAGAAATATTCTGATATGCATGAATTGTATATGAACGAGATTATTACAAAAGAAGAGTTCTTAAAGTGGTATAGAAACCCTGAAAACTATCGACCGGAATTGCCAAGTACTAACCGAAGTCATAAGTATGAATGAGAGGGTGATAGTATAAATGGATATTAATAAAGCTGATTATGGGACTATTATAAAATTCGGGAATCTCAAATTATTTTTAGAGAAGCTAAAAATTGAGGGAAACTGTATTGAAGAGATTGTAGATTCAATTGATAAAAATGGTATTAGTTTACTTGAAAAATCATTATCCAATAGAAAGTTTGATATAGCAAACTTTCTATTGGATAATGGTGCAAAGGTTAATATAATTTCTAATGATGAATGTAATGAGTTGCACTATTTAGCAGCAAATATTAATTGTCCAGGTGCGGTTGAAGTAGCTTGTAGGCTGGTTGATATGGGAGTAGATTTGAATTTAAAAGATAAAAAATTTGGTAATTCTGCAATATGGTCTTTATGTCAAGAAGTATTAAAAAAAAGAACAAGGGAAGGAAATGATTTAATTGTAAAATGTTTGAGAAAACGACCGAATATTAATGATGAAAATAAATATGGATATTCATTAAGGTATTTAATTGAAGAACGTGGAACAGATGATATGAAAAAAGTTTTGGAGATGATTGTTTGAAAAAGAGTAGTGGATTAGGTGGTAGCGTTGTATCTAAGAATATTTTACAAAATAAAGGGAATGTGAAATGGTGTATTAAAGAACAACCAGTTAATGCTATCGATAATGGATGGAGATTTTTGTCAGAAATAGATACAGATGAATATCTTGCTGATGCATCAAATATGTCAGTTTGTGATTGGGGAACTATTATTGAAATAGAACCAGCGGTAATGAATATTTTTAATATGCCAATTGGCACAGATATTACTTTACTAAATGAAAATAATAAAAAGTATTTTGTTTATACTGATTCGGGAGAAAAAGTAGATTTTTAAGAAGGTATTTTAGTGATTAGTACAGCAATATACCTACTAGCATAAAACTTTATGCATATAAGTATATATTTTAAGAAAATAAAAGAATGGATAATCTATACTATGGAATTGGGTAAAATTCTATTGAAACCTTGATTGGCTATATGTCTTTCAAGGTTTTTTAGTAATCTAAAAAGTTTCACATAAAAATTTATGATTTTAAATTAATATTCAAATATGACGACAATGCATTGGGAAATATGTATTTCAAGGTGTTGCATAAGAATTACCGCCCCCCATTAGTCGATAGTTGGTATATTATTAAAAAACTCTAAACTTATTAAGTAAGAGAGGATAACGAATTAAATGATTAAGCCTTTATATGCAGAAAATATTATAGTGGGTGTAGAATATAAAAATATGTTCAATTGGTTATAAACCTACAAAATTTAAGTTTGTAGAGGAGGAGTAGACGATGAATAATTGGAAAGATAAGATAGCTACAATGATTTTAGTGAAGCAGGAGCTAATGAAACAAGATGTAGAAAAAATATGGCCACACCATTTTCCGGAGGTGGGAGCAAATGAAAAATCTATTCGCATTATTGAACAAGAATTGGGATATAAACTTGATTTAATGTATAGAGAATTTCTTCAATATGCCAATGGATGGGCAGGTTTTTATCAAACGGTGGATTTATTTGGTACGGAGCAATTAAAGGAATCGGCTATAATGGATTATGCTCAGGTACTATTAGAAGCTATAGATGATGTTGTTTTAGAAGAAAGCGGTGTTTTAAGACAGGAGCTATTACCAATAGCAGTTTCGGAATTTGATAGGGATCTATTTGTTTTATGTTTACCTAATTCTTCTAGACCAGGAGAGATAATTTGGTTTGCGGGTGAAGAAATAGATAGATTTGAAAATTTTGACGAGTACTTTTTAGCAATGATCGACTATAATAAAGAAGAGATATTAGCTTTAAAGGGTTAGTTTATACAGTCATGTTTTTTAAGTGACTGTTACTGTACAGCTGTAAAAACATAAATACTAATACAGCTAAAGCAAAATATATTTGAAGTGAACAGAAAAGAAAATGGATATTAATTGTTAAGATATACAAGTTTTAAGGTTAAGATAAAATCTAGTGCAACTTAAAAACAATATGAACTGAAAGTACTTGATTGTCGATTAAAGGCAACAAGTGCTTTTTTGGTTTCAGCGTAGAAATAAGTTGATATACGTATTTTTTTATAGTGAAATGTCATATGTATATTTAGTTAACCATTTTGATATCATTTATAATAAAAGAGGAAACTAAATTTGTTTTTCAGAGTGTGTAAGGACATACTACATATAAAAATATAGTTAAAGAGATGATGAATTTGAAAACAACTAAGAAAAGATATTCACTTTTCCAGCGGATGTGGAGAATATTAAAGTTTCAATATTATAAGTTGCTTCGATCACCAGAAGGAGCGAAGAAAGTATCGTTAGGTTTTGCGATTGGTTTTGGTTTAGAGATGTTGGTTATATATACGGCATCGCTCGTCTATTTAATATTTTATCCAATCGTCAGGTTAGCAAAGGGATCTTTTCCTGCTGCGGTGATTGGCAATATTATTGGGAAAATATCGTTTCTACCAGTATTTTTATTCCCGTTTGCTTATGCGTTAGGAAAAATGATATATCCATTTCATGTACAAAAAATACATCATGAACCATTTACGATATCTGATTTGTTTTCGAGTCATATTTTTATGATATTGAAGGGTTTATTGCAGAGTGAAGTGTATGTATTAATTGGAATGACGATTTTAGGAGTTGTATTTGGGGTAGTTTCATATTTCATTGTGCATTATTTATATGAAAAGAACCGTAAGTCACGTTTGAAGAACAGAAAGAAACGAGTGACAGAACCGCTCGTACAAATATAAAGAGTGTCACACTCATTTTCTCCTTTGAATATGTTTAAGAAAAAGGGGGAGAGAATGAATGTATTATTATTACGTACCTCAAGTATATCCATATGTAAATTATTATCCGGCTTATGATAGGAATAGACAATACGAATTATATCGACAACAACAAGTACAGCAATTATCACAAATACCACAGCAACAGCCCACGCAAGAACAAAAACCATATTTAACGACATGGCCGTATTCAAATGTATACTATGGTAATTATTACGAATCATAAAGCTGCTTCTATTTAGAAGCAGCTTTATGCGTTTGTTTTCAAAATTAAATTTTGAATGGTTTGAAGAGAGTGAATGAGTTTTTCACGTTCTTCCTCAGATAATGTTTGGAAATTTTCTTTTAATTTGTCTAAAATGAATTGTTGATACTGATTTACTAACAATTTCCCTTCAGTTGTTAGGGAAATTAAAATGACCCGTCGATCTTTTTCGCTATAATGACGCTCTATTAGTTCTTCTTGAATCAATTTGTTTAATAGAGGTGTCATGTTAGGCCTTGAAATCGCTAGCCGCTTGCCGATTTCGGAAACTGCTAATGTGCCATTTTCATGCAGAAGTAGCAATACTTGTGTATGTGATGGCGGCATATGTCTTTGAGAAGAAAATTCTCCAGGAAGCATAAATTTGCGATAAAAAAGAGGCACTAGCGAAAGAAGATGATCAACAATACGTTCCCACTCGCGTGATTCCATATAAAGGCCCCCTTCCACTCTCATTGTAACAAAAAAGACATGTTATAAAAATAGAATTGTTTCATGGAAACTTTAATATTTGTAGGCTAACACTTTTTTTGTAAATGAATCGGCAATAATCGTATAGCCTTTATCATTTGGGTGTACTTGGTCAAAGAGTAATTCTTTTTTATCATTCGATATTAATTTACGAATTGGTAAAACGATAGATGGTTGATTTGCTTTTGAAATGGAATAAACGGATTCATTCCAGCCATCTAAAAACATATCTGCATAACTTGCGATGGAATCATCGAGTTGTAACGGGTTATAGAGTTCAGAAAGAATGAGTAAAGCATCCGGATTTTGATCTCGGACTGTCTTTACAATATTTTTTACATCTGCTTCAAAATGAGCTTTTTCTTTATTTAACATTTTAATACCATCTATAACACCGACATCACGATTTAAGCGAAATAAATTATTTCCCCCAATATTAATTGTAATGATATTTGCTGATCTAATTTTTTGCTTTACATCTTCTGATTGAACTTTTTTAGCGAGACGATCTGTTGTAAGACCGTTTATCCCAAGGTTTTCTACAGTAATTGGTTTATGAATTTGTGCTTCTATTTGTTTAGAGGCTAATTCAGCAAAGCCACCTTGTGTCGATCCATATCCTTTAGCGAGCGAATCACCTAGTACGAGATGATAAAATGAATCGTTTGTTTGCTTATCAATCCAACTTGGAGTAGATGTTTTTTCTGTTTTTTCTGCGGGTTCATTTTGTTTTGTCTCATCGTTCTTTTCAAAATAAGAATAAGAAATGATTAGAAGGAGGAGACAAACAATTGTTAAGATGACTTTTTTCATAAATTCATCCTCCTTGTAATTGGTAATTGTATCATATTCAGCAGTATTAACAATGTAAGGGCATATTATATATCTATGAAAAGTTTACAATAACTTTACAGAAAATTTGTAGAAGTATGTCAAAAAATATTGACGATATGAAAGGACATTATATATGATAATGTCAGATAAGGTAAAATTCTACATAGTGGGAGCTTTATCTCCCGTTAATTGCTAGTCTTCATCAATTGATCGTTTAAGGGGACTACTCGTTAGCGCAGGATGAAATGAAAATCGTGTATCTAATAGAAGAAAAAAGGTATGTGGTTAGAGACTGATAGAAATTCATTTCATTATTCTTTGGTAATTGTATAAGGGGGATTTTTTGTGAAAAAGTCAAAAAAAATGCTAGCTGGAGCAACGCTTGCTATTGGTGTAATAGCACCACAAGTATTGCCAGCAACAGCTCATGCGGATGAGAAAGCTGGGGAGAGTACAGTTAACTTACGAATTCTAGAAACATCAGATATTCATGTTAACTTAATGAATTACGATTATTATCAAACGAAAACAGACAATAAAGTAGGTCTCGTGCAAACTGCAACACTTGTTAATAAAGCGCGTGAAGAAGCGAAGAACTCTGTCCTATTTGATGATGGGGATGCATTACAGGGGACACCGCTTGGAGATTATGTAGCGAATAAAATAAATGATCCGAAGAAGCCTGTGGATCCTAGCTATACACATCCATTATATCGTTTAATGAATTTAATGAAGTATGACGTCATCTCTCTTGGGAATCATGAATTCAACTACGGTTTAGACTATTTAAACAAAGTGATTAGTAAAACAGAGTTCCCGGTTATTAACTCGAACGTCTATAAAGACGATAAAGATAATAATGAAGAGAACGACCAAAATTACTTTAAACCATATCATGTTTTTGAAAAAGAAGTAGAAGATGAATCAGGGCAAAAACAAAAAGTGAAAATTGGTGTAATGGGATTTGTTCCACCTCAAGTTATGAACTGGGATAAAGCAAATTTAGAAGGAAAAGTGAAAGCGAAAGATATAGTTGAAACAGCGAAGAAAATGGTGCCAAAAATGAAAGCAGAAGGTGCAGATGTTATCGTTGCACTAGCGCATTCCGGTGTTGATAAGAGTGGATACAACGTTGGTATGGAAAACGCGTCGTATTATTTAACAGAAGTTCCTGGTGTAGATGCAGTATTAATGGGACATTCACATACTGAAATGAAGGATGTATTTAATGGTGTTCCAGTTGTAATGCCTGGTGTCTTTGGAAGTAACCTAGGTATTATTGATATGCAATTGAAAAAGGTAAACGGCAAATGGGAAGTACAAAAAGAGCAATCAAAGCCGCAACTTCGTCCGATTGCTGATAGTAAAGGGAACCCGTTAGTAAAATCTGATGAAAAATTAGTTAATGAAATTAAAGATGATCATCAAGCGACAATTGATTATGTGAATACAGCTGTAGGAAAAACGACAGCGCCAATTAATAGTTATTTCTCATTAGTACAAGATGATCCTTCTGTACAACTTGTGACAAATGCACAGAAATGGTATGTAGAAAAGTTATTTGCTGAAAATGGACAGTATAGCAAATATAAAGGAATTCCAGTTTTATCGGCAGGAGCACCATTTAAAGCAGGTGGCCGAAACGGTGCTACATATTATACGGACATTCCAGCTGGAACGTTAGCAATTAAAAACGTTGCAGATTTATATGTATATCCAAATACGTTATATGCTGTAAAAGTAAATGGGGCACAAGTGAAAGAATGGCTTGAAATGTCTGCAGGTCAGTTTAATCAAATCGATCCAAAGAAAACAGAAGAACAGCCGTTAGTAAATATAGGCTATCCTACATATAACTTCGATATTTTAGATGGCTTAAAATACGAAATTGATGTAACACAACCAGCGAAATACGATAAAGATGGTAAAGTTGTAAATGCAAATACGAATCGTATTATAAATATGACATATGAAGGTAAACCAGTAGCTGACAATCAAGAGTTCATCGTCGCTACAAATAACTATCGTGGAAGTAGCCAAACGTTCCCAGGTGTAAGCAAAGGGGAAGTCGTATATCAATCACAAGATGAAACACGTCAAATCATTGTGAAGTATATGCAAGAAACACCAGTTATTGATCCAGCGGCAGATAAAAATTGGACGTTTAAACCAATTGTTGCGGAAAAATTAAATACAACATTCGATTCTTCACCAAATGCACAAAAGTATATAAAGAAAGATGGGAAAATATCATATGTTGGACCATCTGAAAATGAATTTGCTAAATATGCAATTGATATAACGAAGAAGAACGATGAGGGTAAAGAAACTGGTGGAGAGAATCCAACAACAACACCACCAACAGGTGAAGGGAATAATGGAGGAAATCCAACAACACCACCAACAGGTGAAGGGAATAATGGAGAAAATCCAACGACACCGCCAACAGGTGAAGGGAATAATGGAGAAAATCCAACGACACCACCAACAAATGAAGGTAATAATGGAAATAATGCAGGATCTGGACAAACTACGATGGGTAATGAAAACTCAAAAGAAACAACAACTGTAAGTGAAAAGAAAGAAGAACGTGATTTACCGAAAACAGGTACAAGTGTTGTTTCTACAATTGGGGCAGGTTTAGCGTTTGTTGGAGCGGGATTACTTCTGTTATTTAGAAGGAAGAAAGCAAATAGATAGTAGAGGAATATAAAAAGGATTACCAATTCAGGTAATCCTTTTTAGTATATTATGAAATTGTTACTGCTTTTTCTTTCTTCCATGAAAGGCCAAATCCAGTGAAACCAACAATAATTGTTAAGACTGGGCAAGCTAAACAGAAAATTGCGAATGGAAGGTAATCAAATGTCGGAACGCCAAGGACGTTTGATAAGAATACACCACTTACTCCCCATGGTACGAGCGGGTTAATAACTGTACCTGCATCTTCTAGTACGCGTGATAAATTTCTACGTTCTAAACCGACTTCATCGTATTTATTAGCAAATGCTTGTCCTGTTAAAACGATGGATAAGTATTGCTCCCCAAGTAAGAAATTTACACCAATTGCAGTTGAAGCCGTAGAAATAATTAAGCGTGTGCTATTTTTTACGAAGCCAGAGATGATATTCATCAGCTGCGTAATAATACCCATTCCTTGTAATAATCCTCCCATACAAAGAGCTAGGAAAATAAGGGCAATCGACATCATCATACTTTGTAGACCACCGCGAGATAGTAAGCTATCAATGTCTTTTATACCAGTTTTAGAAACGTAGCCGTCTTGCATAATTTTCATTAAATCAGCTAAAGAAGTGCTAGGTTTAAAAATAAAGAGAATAATAATTCCTACTACAATTCCAGCAAGCAAAGTTGGAACTGCTGGAACTTTTTTAAATGCGAATAGGAACAGTAATAAAATTGGAATAAGTGTAACGATAGAAATCGTTGCGTTTTTTTCTAATGTGCTAATAAAGTTTGTAAAGTCAACGTCTCCACTCGTACCGCTTCCTAAAATGAAAAATGCGATAAAAGCAATAATGAAAGCCGGAACTGTTGTCCAAAGCATGTTACGAATATGCTCAAATAGATCTACACCTGTTACAGCAGGAGCTAAGTTTGTTGTATCAGATAAAGGAGACATTTTATCTCCAAAGAATGCACCAGAAATAATTGCACCAGCGATTAGAGCTGGATCGTATCCGAGAGCACTACCCATACCCATAAAGGCAAGTCCTACAGTTGCGGCAGTTGTAAAGGCACTACCGATACTTGTTCCAACGATTGCACAAACAACAAAAACAGTTGGAACGAAAATTTTAGGAGATACAAGCTGGAAGCCGTATACCATTAAAGTTGGGATTGTTCCAGCAGCGATCCAAACACTAATTAATACGCCTACAAGTAAGAAAATAAAAATTGATGGAATACCAGCTGAAATGCTACTAATCATCCCTTTTTCCATAGTGGACCAAGAGATTTTTTTCATAAATCCAAATGCTAATAAAAGCACGATACCAAATAAAATTGGGATGTGTGGTGAAACTTCTAATTGAATAACACTAAAGCCAATACAGATAAAGATAAATAATGTTAAAAGAACAGATTCAAACTTTGAAACCATTGTTTTTCCCTCCTAAGTAATCTAAAATAGCTCTTTTTTATATAAAATTCGCCAATATTGTTTATTTCCTTCTAAAATTTAGAATTTTGTGACAAATTACCGGTAATTGTTGATCCTTCAATATGATAAGGAAATGATTGGATAAAAAAACGTCCCTGCATATAAATATGCAGGGACGAAGAAATCGCGGTACCACCCTAGCTTGTGAAATGAATGTATCACAAAATAAAGGGTCGTATGATATGCGCTAATAAAATAAAAACGCCCCTGCAATATATGCAGGGACGAAAAATTCGCGGTACCACCCTAAATTGTGAAACAGTTTCGTTTCACCACTCTTTAGATATAACGGTCTATAACCGTCTTTCACTACTCCTTACGTTTCGCAAAAGAAGCTCCAGGGGGTAATTCATAATTCGCTCTGTACTGGTTCGCACCGACCACCAGCTCTCTGAAATCAGAAATCGAAATACTACTAAATCCTATCAATGCCGATTCATATGATGTTAGTTAAATTTTTATCATATATTCATCATACATGTCAATAAAAATGTGTAATATTTTTTTAGGGAAATAAAGGAGATAGGTTTTAACACTGAAAAATGTGCGTTATAATGAATTTGAAAGGGGAGGAAAGAGTGAAGAAAAAAATAATTCTTTTTACCACCTTACTAGTCATTGGGGGAAGTGCTGGAATTTACACGGCTTTTGCAGCTGAATCAGAGCAGGCGAAGCAAAAGCAAATGCAGCATTCAGAAGTGAAGAAAGCGAAAGAAACTGAAGAGAAGAAGTCGATGGAAAAAGCAGCTGAGAAACTAGGGGTTTCTACGGAAGGAAAAACAAAAGAAGAGGTTACGAAAGAAGTAAATACCGCGAGATTTGAGAAGCGCCATGATTTATTGATTGAACATGCAAAACAACTTGGAATTGATACAGAAGGAAAAAAAGATGAAGAGATTATTTTAGAAATTGGAAAGATACAACATGGAAAGTAGAGCAACTTATCGTATGATAAGTTGTTCTTTTTTAAGAACTACTTGATTTAAAAATAATTGACAGTCATTCGGATTTAATGTTAACTATATTTATAAATAAGTTAACATTAGGGGTGACAATTGTGACTTTTAGTAAGAGTACGACTGACAAACCATCTTATACATATGAAGAATTATCGGAGAAAAACAAAGCCTATGTATGGCACCCATTTACACAAATGAAGGATTATTTAGAAGAAGATCCTGTCATTATTGAACGTGGAGAGGGAAGAAAGCTATACGATGTAAATGGAAATGAATATTGGGACGGTGTTTCATCTATATGGTTAAATGTTCACGGACATCAAGTACCAGAATTAGATGAAGCAATTCGTGAGCAATTAAATAAAATTGCCCATTCTACTATGTTAGGACTTGCTAACGTTCCATCAATTTTATTAGCAGAAAAAATAATTGAAGTTGTACCAGAAGGTTTGAAGAAAGTATTTTATTCAGACTCTGGTTCTAGCGCCGTTGAAATTGCAATTAAGATGGCCTTTCAATATTGGCAGCATAAAGGAAAAACGAGGAAACAAAGATTTGTTACATTAAAAGAAGCGTATCACGGTGATACAATTGGAGCTGTTTCAGTAGGAGCAATAGACTTGTTTCACCAAGTGTATAGTTCACTTTTATTTGAAGCCATTAAAATGCCTTATCCATATACATATCGTTCTCCTTATGGAAATAATAAGGAGGAAATTGTAAAAAAACATTTAGAAGAAATGGAAGAGTTGCTGAAAGACAAACATGAAGAAATTGCGGCGATTATTGTAGAGCCTTTAATGCAAGGTGCTGGCGGTATGATTACAATGCCAAAAGGATACTTAAAAGGGCTACGTAATTTATGTAAAAAATATAACGTTTTATTTATTACAGATGAGGTAGCAACTGGATTTGGGCGTACCGGGAAAATGTTTGCATGTGAACATGAAAATGTAACGCCGGACATTTTAACAGCCGGAAAAGGTTTAACGGGCGGATATTTACCAGTTGCAATCACTGTAACGACAGATGAAATTTATAATGCCTTTTTAGGAGGCTATGAAGAACAAAAAACGTTTTTCCACGGTCATAGTTATACAGGGAATCCGTTAGGATGTGCGGTAGCAATTGCGAATCTAGAACTATACGAGAAAACAAATTTAATAGAAGAAGTGGCACGTAAGACAGAGTATGTGGCGACGGAATTAGAATCGCTCTTTGCATATAAACATGTAGGGGATATTCGTCAGTGCGGATTAATGGTTGGAATTGAACTTGTGAAGAATAAGGAAACGAAAGAAGCGTTTGAATGGACAGAGAGAGTCGGTGTTCAAGTATGTAAACGCTCAAGAGAGCTGGGCATGATTATAAGACCGCTCGGTAATACGATTGTATTTATGCCGCCTCTTGCTTCTACAATCGATGAGATTGATGATATGTTGCGTATTTTGTATAAAGCAATCTCGGATGTTACGGAGGGAGAATAATGAGCGGTTTTTTTATAACAGCAACGGATACTGAAGTGGGGAAAACTGTCGTTGCCGGTGCATTAGCAGGTGTATTTAGAGAATTGGGATATAACATCGGGGTATATAAACCGTTGCAAAGTGGACATGTTGCATTGAATCCAGAGGGAGATGCAGCAAGGTTAAAGGCATTATCAGGTGTACCGACAAAAGAAGATGAAATTTGCCCGTATTCTATTGAAGAGCCGCTTGCTCCGAGACTTGCCATGAAAAGAGCTGGAAGGACAGTAACGTTAAAAGACATTATTCATCATTATAATGAACGATTGACAGAGTTTAATAGTCTGCTTGTAGAAGGAGCAGGTGGATTAGCTGTTCCGTATACAGAGGACGCGTTAGTAATTGATTTCGCAAAAGAATTACAGCTTCCTCTTATTGTAGTAGCACGTCCTACATTAGGAACAGTAAATCATACCGTTTTAACGGTTGCTTATGCAAAGGCAAATGGTTTAACAGTAGCAGGTGTCATTTTATCTGGCTGCAAAGAATGCGAAATGGAAAGAGTACAAGAAAATAAAGAAATGATTGAAGAGTTAAGTGGGGTACCAGTTTTAGGTTTATTACCATTCTTTGAAGGTGAGTTTACAAAAGAAGAAGTCTTGGAATCTGCTAAAGAATATATAATGATTTCAAAATTAGAGGAGCTTATCCGAAATGAATCAAACGTGGCGCACACATCTTCAATCTAAATTGCAACAATTAAATAAGCAAGGGCAGTATCGTAATTTACATGTAACAGAACAAGCAGAAGAGACATGGCTTGTTCGAGATGAGAAAAGGATGCTAAATTTAGCATCAAATAATTATTTAGGGTTAGCTGGAGATGAAAGGTTAAAAGAAGCTGCTATTGCATGCACAAGAAAATATGGAACTGGGGCGACAGCATCAAGGCTCGTTGTAGGAAATTACTCAATGTATGAAGAGGCTGAGAGAAGTATATGCGATTGGAAAGGCACGGAAAAAGCCTTAGTTGTAAATAGTGGATATACCGCAAATGTTGGAGTGATTTCTTCATTAGCCAGTCGTCACGATATTGTGTTTAGTGACAAATTAAATCATGCAAGCATCGTTGATGGAATTATATTAAGCGGGGCAGAGCATAAAAGATATCGTCATAATGATTTAGATCATTTAGAGAAGCTGTTGCAAGTAGCGCCGCCTAAAAAGAAGAAATTAATCGTAACGGATACTGTTTTTAGTATGGATGGTGATACTGCACATTTAAGAGAACTAGTGCAAATGAAAGAGAAATACGGGGCAATCATTATAGTTGATGAAGCACATGCGAGTGGAATATATGGAATGGATGGAGCAGGATTTTCCCATATAGAAAAAGATATTGCTCAAAAAATTGATATACATATGGGGACGTTTAGCAAGGCTTTAGGGTGTTATGGTGCGTATTTGACAGGCGATGCAATTTATATAGAGTATTTACAAAATATGATGAGAAGCTTTATTTTTACTACTGCATTACCGCCAGGAACATTGGGAGCAGTGCAAAAAGCAATTGAAATTGTGAAAGAAGATAATGAAAGAAGAGAGAGACTTGTAGAGAATGGGGCATATTTCAGAAACCATTTACGAGAAGTTGGTTTTGATATTGGGAATAGCTCAACTCATATTGTACCGATTGTAGTCGGTTCAAATGAAACAGCTTTACGGTTTAGTAAAAGATTGCAAGAGGTAGGTATTGCAGCAATTGCAATTCGTCCACCAACGGTTCCAGTTAATAGTTCAAGGATCCGTTTTGCAGTTACGTCCCAACATACAATAGCTGATTTGAACTGGGCTATTCAGCATATTATACGCATTGGTAAAGAAGAGGGGTTTTTAGTATGAAAGAGCTAAAGATTATTTTTATTCCTGGGTGGGGAATGGAAGAAAGTGTTTGGACTTTAGTTCTGCCGTATTTTAAAGGATATTCTTTCCGATGTATCAATTGGCGTAATGTGAAAGAAAAAAGTGAATTCGCGGGGCGAATCATAGAGGTAGCAAAGGATGAAAATGTAATTCTAGTTGGTTGGTCACTAGGGGCGTTAGCGGCAGTTCAAGCTTATAAAAAGATTAAGGCAAAGGGTATCGTATTAATTGGTGGTACTGCCAAATTTACAAATACGAGCGACTATACGAGTGGATGGAATGTTTTGCATGTAGAACGGCTGAAAAAGAATGTAGCGAGAAAGAAAGAAGATACGCTCAAGCGTTTTTATGAAAATATGTTTACGAAAGATGAGTTGAAAGAGAATAAAAGGTTTGAAGATATAATAAAACACTTTAAAGGTGATTGTATTCAGTCTTTACAATTAGGTTTAGATTATTTAATAGGAACAGATATGAGAGAAGAACTGAAAGAAGTTAAAGTACCTATACTACTTATTCACGGAGAGCAGGATGTA
This sequence comes from Bacillus sp. Brlt_9, assembly GCF_051948935.1. NCBI lineage: Bacteria > Bacillati > Bacillota > Bacilli > Caryophanales > Bacillaceae > Bacillus > Bacillus sp. Brlt_9. The sequence goes on from NZ_JAYJLO010000002.1 coordinate 715,027, forward strand.
ATATGTCCATTGTCTGCAGCGCGTAGTATGGCTGAAAATGAGACTGCAACGCTCAAGGTAGTAAATGAGGCTGGACACGCATTATGCGTAACGAATTTCGAATATTGTGTAAATGAGATAATTCAATTTGTAGAGGGGATACGACATGATCAACAAAACGTTACTACAAAAACGGTTTAACATGGCAGCTGTATCCTATGATCAATATGCAAATGTACAAAAAAAGATGGCACATTCATTACTTTCTACATTGAATCGGCGATATAGTGCAAATGCATCGATACGTATTTTAGAACTTGGATGCGGGACAGGATATGTTACAGAGCAATTATCAAACTTATTTCCGAAAGCGCATATTACAGCTATTGATTTTGCTGACAGTATGATTGCAGTTGCGAAAACTAGACAAAATGTGAAAGATGTAACGTTTTACTGTGAGGATATCGAACGATTACGACTAGAAGAAACGTATGATGTCATTATTTCAAATGCCACATTTCAATGGCTAAATGATTTAAAACAAGTGATAAGAAATTTATTTCATCATTTATCTATAGATGGGATATTACTCTTTTCGACGTTTGGACAGGAAACATTTCAAGAATTGCATGCTTCGTTCCAGCGGGCGAAAGAAGAAAAGAATATACAAAATGAAACATCGATTGGGCAACGTTTTTATTCGAAAAATCAATTGCGTCATATTTGTGAGATAGGAACAGCAGGGGATGTACATGTTTCTGAAACATGTTACATAGAGAGATTTACAGAAGTTAGGGAGTTTCTACATTCTATTCGAAAAGTAGGAGCAACCAATAGTAATGAAGAATCATATTGTCAAAGTCCCTCACTCCTTCGTGCGATGCTTCGCATATACGAAAGAGACTTCACGGAAAATGAAGGGATAATGGCGACGTATCACGCTTTATTTATGCATATAACAAAAGAGGGGAAGAGATGAAATGAAACAAGTACAAACAAAAAGGGATTGGAAAAAAATTGCATATGACGTAGTAGAAGAGAAAATGATTACGAAAGAGGATGCAATAGCGATATTAGAAGCTGATGATACAGAAGTTTTAGAAATTATGAATGCTGCTTACATCATTCGCCATCATCACTTTGGTAAGAAAGTAAAATTAAATATGATTATTAATACGAAATCTGGCTTATGTCCTGAAGATTGCGGATATTGTTCACAGTCTATTATTTCAGAAGCACCAATTGATAAATATGCATGGCTAACGCAGGAAAAGATTGTAGAAGGAGCGCATGAAGCAATTCGCCGTAAAGCGGGTACATATTGTATTGTGGCATCTGGACGTCGTCCGACGGATAAAGAGGTGAATCACGTAATTGGAGCGGTGAAGGAGATTCGTGAAACGACAGATTTGAAGATTTGTTGTTGTTTAGGTTTCTTAAATGAAGATCAAGCAGGACGTTTAGCAGAAGCAGGTGTACATCGTTATAATCACAACCTAAATACACATGCGAATAATTACGAAAGCATTTGCTCCACTCATACGTATGACGATCGTGTTGATACAGTTCAAAAAGCGAAACAAGCGGGTATTTCACCATGCTCTGGGGCAATATTCGGAATGGGAGAAACAATAGAAGAGCGTGCAGAAATTGCATTCGAATTACAACGTATAGATGCAGATTCAATTCCATGTAATTTCCTTGTTGCTGTAAAGGGTACGCCGCTTGAAGGACAAAAGGAGTTAACTCCAGTAGAATGTTTAAAAGTGCTGGCGATGATGCGCTTTGTAAACCCAACGAAAGAAATTCGTATTTCAGGAGGGCGTGAAATCAATTTACGTTCTGTACAGCCAATGGGTTTATTTGCAGCAAACTCTATTTTTGTTGGAGACTACTTAACGACAGCAGGACAAGAACCAACTGCAGACTGGGGGATGATTGAAGATTTAGGATTTGAGATTGAGGAATGTGCACTATAAGATAGAAAAAAGCAAACTTGTAAAAGAGTTTGCTTTTTTTGTAAATAAAATGTAATAAATAGTTGCGAAAGCTTGATACCATTGGCTTTTGAGCGAAAAAAAGAATTTTGGTGGACGAATTTTCCAAGCACCAATTGTACATAGTAAATATGTAATTTATATTGGGTTGGAGGATTTTACATGCACAAATATATATTAGCGATTATGACTTGTCTAATTTTACTAAAAGCGATAAGTGCTGATCCAGTTAAGGCCGCCGAAAATCCTGAACAAAAAGAGATGCAACAGCGAATTGAACAACATTTTCGAACGAAAGCTGAACATTTTGGATTGAAAACAGAAGGAAAAGATTTAAAGGAAGTACGAAAAGAAATTACTATTATAGAAGAAGCGAAGAAAAGAGAGAATGTATGGAGAACAGCACAAACGCTTCGTATACAAACAGAAGGAAAAACAATGGATGAATTAATAAAAGATGTACGGAAAAAAGTAAAGAAATAAAAAAGAGGCCGCAGCCTCTTTTTATTTTTTATGCCCATTGTTTTGATAAGTGAGCCATTTCAATCGCAGCAACGGCAGATTCATAGCCTTTATTACCAGCTTTCGTGCCCGCGCGTTCAATCGCTTGCTCAATCGTTTCTGTCGTCAATACACCGAAAATAACTGGGATGTCTGTTTGGAGTGATAAAGAGGCAACACCTTTTGCTACTTCATTACAAACGTAATCGTAATGTGTTGTAGCACCGCGAATTACAGTGCCTAACGTAATAACAGCATCATATTTCCCGCTATTCGCCATCTTTTTAGCGATTAAAGGAATTTCAAATGCGCCAGGAACCCAAGCAACATCGATATCAGTTTCTTCTACACCGTGACGCTTTAATCCGTCTAAAGCGCCGCCAAGTAACTTACTTGTAATAAATTCATTAAAGCGTCCAACAACAACCCCAACTTTTAATCCTGTACCAACTAAATGACCTTCGAATACCATAATAAATCTCTCCTTTAATTATAAGTTTAGTAAATGTCCTAATTTGTTTACTTTCGTTTGTAAATACGTTTTATTCTCTTCTTTTGCTGGCATTTGCAACGGTACGCGCTCGATTACTTCTAAATCGTAACCTTGTAAGCCAGCAATTTTTCTTGGATTATTCGTTAACAATCGTAAATGTTGTAAACCTAAATCTTTTAATATTTGAGCGCCAATACCGTAATCCCGCAAATCAGCAGGGAAGCCAAGCTTTTCATTTGCTTCTACAGTATCGAAGCCTTCTTCTTGTAACTTATAAGCGCGAAGCTTATTCAGGAGCCCAATGCCTCGTCCTTCTTGTCTCATATAAAGAAGAACGCCTTTTCCTTCACGCTCAATTTGAGCAAGTGCAGCATGGAGTTGTGGTCCGCAATCGCAGCGGCACGAGCCAAATACATCTCCTGTTAAGCACTCTGAATGAACGCGAACAAGTACAGGCTCTCCTGTTGAAATATCACCTTTTACGAGTGCGATATGTTCTTTTGTATCTAATGAATTAGAATAGCCAATTGCATGGAAAGTACCGAAATCTGTAGGTAATGTAATTTCCACTTCTCGCGTCACTAATGTTTCATTGTGGCGGCGATAAGCAATTAAATCTTCTATTGTGATCATTTTTATATCAAATTGTTTTGCACACTGTATTAAATCAGGTACGCGTGCCATCGTACCGTCCTCATTAATAATTTCGCAAATGACTCCAGCTGGTTCTGCTCCGCAAAGCTGTGCTAAATCGACAGCAGCTTCTGTATGACCAGCACGGCGTAGGACACCGCCTTCTTTCGCAATTAATGGAAAGATATGTCCAGGACGATTGAAATCAGCACCTTTTGATGCAGGGTTTAACAATTCTTGTATCGTAGTTGCACGTTCGTGCGCGCTAATCCCTGTTGTTGTAGAAACATGATCAATGCTCACTGTAAATGCAGTATGATGCGAATCTGTATTATGAGCTACCATTGGTTCTAACTGTAGACGTTCTGCGTACCCTTCCGTAATCGGTACACAAACGAGGCCGCGCCCATGTGTAATCATAAAGTTAATCGTTTCTGGTGTAATATACTCTGCTAAAGCGATAAAATCGCCTTCATTTTCACGGTTTTCATCATCACATACGATTACGACTTTCCCTTGTTTTAAATCTTCTAGAGCTTCTTCAATACGATGAAACATCATGCTTCCCCCTTATAAAAATCCGTTTTCTTGTAAAAAGCTTTCGGTCATTGAACCTGTTCGTTTTACAGGTTTAGAAATAAAGCGTTCGATATATTTACCAATCATGTCACACTCAATATTTACGATGTCACCGGCATTTTTTTCTCCGATAACAGATTCACTTACTGTGTGCGGGATGAGTGAGATTGTAATGGAAGATTCGTCTATATCAAATATTGTTAAACTCGTTCCATCAACAGAAACGGATCCTTTATGCAAACAATAGCGTAATAATTCATCAGCAATAGCTATTTTGTAATAGACGGCATTATAGTGTTGTTTTTTGCTTACTATCGTTCCGATGCCATCAATATGTCCTGAAACGAAATGTCCACCGAATCGGCCGTTTGCAGCCATTGCACGTTCTAAATTTACTTTACAGTGCGGTTTAAGCATGCGAAGTGATGTTGATTGCATCGTTTCAGGCATTGCATCCACCGTAAATGAATTTGTTGTGAAATTCGTTACAGTTAAGCAAATACCGTTAACCGAGATACTATCACCTAAGTGAACATCGGATAAAATTTTATTTGCATGGATCGTTAACTTCATTGCTTCCCCGCTTTGTTGCATATTTGCAATCGTTCCTAATTCTTCTACAATTCCTGTAAACATTCCGTCACCTCACTTCGGGCATTCGCAACAATTTTTATATCATCGCCAATTTGTTTCATCTCTTGAATTTCCAAGGAAAGTGCATCTTGTAATGTTGTGAAACCATTTCCGCCAAATAAAGTAGGGGCATCTTTCCCACCAATTAATTTGAGACTTATATAAGTTACAATTTCATTGAAATACTTTGTTTGTAAGAAACTTGCATGAATCGATTGTCCTCCTTCAACGAATAGAGAAAGAATTTGCTTCTCTCCAAGCAAGAAAAGGAGGTCCTCAATTTCAATTTGCTGCGTTTTCATTTGGAATATCACTATATTTTCAGATTCATAAGAAGCTATTTTCTCTTTATTTACATCCTTACCGACAAAAATCCATGTCGGTGCTAAACCATCTGTTATGACATGAGAAGATGGTGGCGTTCGTAAATGGGTATCTAAAATAACGCGTATAGGATGTTTACCCCCATTAGGAATTCTTGTTGTTAAATGCGGATTATCAGCTATAACTGTATTCACTCCAACGAGAATTGCATCATGTGTATGGCGATATTGGTGAACATCAGCTCGTGCTTCTTCTCCTGTAATCCACTGACTGTCACCAGTGACAGTCGCTGTTTTTCCATCTAAGCTCATTGCTGTTTTTATTGTTACAAATGGACGTTTCGTTTTCATGTAGTGAAAAAAGTAGCGATTTAATAAAACTGCTTCCGCTTCAAGAACACCAGTCGTTACTTCGATGCCAGCTTCTTCTAATCTCCTTTTTCCATTACCAGAAACGAGCGGATTACAATCAAGAGTAGCAATTACAACGCGTTTAACTTCTTTTTTGATGAGCAATTCGCAGCAAGGTGGTGTCTTTCCAAAATGGCTACACGGTTCAAGTGTTACATACACGGTAGCTCCTTTTGCTTTTTCACCAGCTATATGAAGAGCATGAACTTCTGCGTGTTCTTCACCAGCACGTAAATGAGCTCCCATACCGACGATGTTTCCGTCTTTTACAACAACAGCACCAACCATAGGATTTGGACTTGTTTGTCCGGAAGTTCCTTCTGCTAACTGCAGGGCAATCCTCATATATTCTTGATCTGTCATTCTCTTCACCTCTCCTGAAAAAATCAAAAAACCTCAAGGATTTAATATCCTTGAGGTTTGGGAGACGTGATTTCTAGAAATATAGTTCGAATACGAAAGTACAGGAAAGAAACCTAACGATGATTGATATTTGGGCATAAGGAAAAAACCTAGCAAAATATCAAATTTTTCAAGCGCTAGTCGTCTCTTTTTATTTCAGTATAGAAAGAAAAGTATACAAAATAAAACACATATATAGATTTGAATTGAATCTATAAAAATATGCATACTGAAATAAAAGTGTATTCGCTATATAAAATTACTAGAAAACATATCCTTCTCCCATCCAGACTATACTGTCGGCCCTAGAGTTTCACTAGATCCACCGTTTTCGAGTTGAAAACGGGTCACGGACTTAGAAGTTTGCACTTCATCACCGCCGGTTGGGAATTTCACCCGACCCCGAAGGATGTTGTTTGCTCAAATTATAGCACAAAAAAGAAAAAAGGCTAGTGAAAAATATTCGAATGTGAAGAATTGTGTGAAAATATGGGTGGTCTGGCATGGAGACAAAAGTATGAGAAATGTTGTAAGGAGAAGGGGTATAGCGGAGTTGTAAAAAAGAAAAACATGCACAAAAAAATGTGCATGTCACATGTGAAATTATTCTGCTTCTGGTGCTCTAACAACAGATTCGAATTTACCTTTATGCGAAGCATCGCAATAAGGCATATTTTTTGATAAACCACAACGGCATAAAGAAAATGCCGGTTTTGCTGGGAATACATTCCCTTGTGAATCAACTAATTCCACGTCCCCTGTAACGCGAAAAGAGCCATTATCATTTACTTTAATTTGTACTTTAGCCAAAGCTATCCCTCCTTCCCAAACGCTTAATTTCATCATATAATCAAGAGAAGTACTTGACAATATCAAATGAGCACTTTCTTTGGGAGAGAAGAGAGTGTTATAATGTTTTTTATAACTGACTAGAGTAAGGTGAAGAAAGATGGATAAACAATTACGTACATTACGAAATATTGCAAATGAGCGCACGTGGGCATCATTTTTGAATGATAATCATCCATATAGTTTGTTACACTGGTCCATTGCAGGTGTAGGACAAGAGTCAAAGGATGTTTGGTTACTTCAAGATGAGGTGACATTTCAAACGACAGAATTTCCAACGTTAGATGATGCAATGCAATGGATTTCTGAAAATATGGAACAAGTTACAGACGTTTTAGCGCAATAAAAAAACAGGCTTATGCAAGCCTGTTTTTTGTTTCTTTTACATATGAGTTTAAAAATTGATCAACGGCTGCTTCGTACTCTTCTTTATTTTCGTTATAAGAGCAAGCGTGTGCGCCGTGTTCTGCAATATAAAGTTGTTTATTGTTTTCTTTTGCTTCATATAGTGCTTTCGTCATATCAGCTAAAATATAATCATCATCTTTACTATGAATAAAGAGGACGGGATTGTTAATGTTTTTTATACAATCGATTGGTGAAACTTCACGAATCGTATAACCGTCACGCACTTTCAAAAAAGCATTTGCTAAAGGTAATAAAGGCCATTTAGGTAAATGGAATTCAACCTTTAAACGGTGTTGTAATTGCCCGTAGAAATCAGAGAAAGGACAATCTGCAATATAGAAATCAGCACCATCTTCTACAAGTCCTGCGTATTGAAGAAGTGTTGCAGCTCCCATAGATTCACCATGAATACCGAGTGTTATATTTGTTCCAAAACGACTTTTTAGCCAGTCAACTACGGATTTTAAATCATGTTTTTCATAGTATCCATAGCTTGTTGTTTTTCCGCCAGTTTTACCATGACGACGATGATCGTAAATAACGACATTATACCCTCTGTTTAAAAATAACCTTGCATATTTTACAGAGTTCATTTTATTTACAGTTACACCGTGACAGAAAACCATAAATTTGTTGGAATGGCCAGCAGGAATGTAATATCCATGAAGATCATATCCGAATTGCGAAGGAATATGAATTTCTTCTTTATGAAGAGCATCAAAATCTTCTATACGAAAATGTTTTTTCGTTTCTCTTTCGAGTACTTCTTCCTCTGTTTTTTTCTTTAAGTACATCACTTTATTTGTAAAGAAAATCCCAAGGGCAGTTATTGCACCTAGTATAGTAAACAATGCTGCAAAAAAACGTTTCATACTTTACCTCATCCTCCAAATACCGTTACATGTGATACACTTACATTGTATCACAATGATAGAAAAGGGGAGAAATAGGAAATGGTGTATATACAAAAAATTACGCCATCGATGAAAGAAACAATCCGAATGTTCATGTGTGAGAACTGGGGGAGTTCATTGATGGTTTCACGTGGTAAGGGGCATCAGTTAGAAGAGTTGCCCGGATTTGTTGCGCTCTCTGATGACAGAATAATCGGAATTATAACGTATGAAGTGATCGGAAATACGTGCGAAATTGTATCGTTAGATAGCTTTGAAGAAAGAAAAGGAATAGGGACAAAACTTGTAGATTGTGTATTAAAAATGGCAGAAGAAGAGCGGTGCGTTCGGGTTTGGCTTATTACAACGAATGATAATATGAATGCGTTGCGTTTTTACCAAAAACGTAATTTTTTGATGACAAATTTATATGTGAATGCTGTGGAAGAGGCACGAAAAATAAAGAAAGAAATTCCGCGTATTGGATATGATAATATCCCGATTTTACATGAAATTCAATTAGAATATAGTTTAGTGTAATGATGTAACAATTTTCAGAAATATAAGTCATTAACCTTGACGAATATTGTAATTTAGGTTACCGTAAAATTGTAATCTATTACCATATTAAGGGGTGACGATGTGGCAACTATACGTGATGTTGCAAAATTGGCAGGTGTTTCAGTCGCAACCGTTTCACGAGTTATTAATGAAAAAGGATACGTTCATGAGGACACAGTAAAACAAGTAAAGGAAGCAATTGAGGAATTACGTTATAGGCCAAATAGTACAGCAAAGCCATTATTTAAAGAGAATTCAACGATAATTGCATTACTTGTAGATAATTTATATGAACCATCAAACATCACTTTGCTACATTGTATTGAGGAAATAGCATATAAAGAAGGATATCAAACCATTATTTGTAATATAGAGAATAAAGATAGATACATACATATGTTGAAGGAAAATAACGTTGCAGGTGTTATTTTGACAAGATCCGTTTTTAAAAGTATAGGAGAAATGCCACTTCCGTTTGTTGCGATTGATGAAAAAAAATCCGATGCAAATTATTATGAAAGTGGACAAAGAGCGGTTTCTTTATTAAAGGAAAAAGGCTGTCACTTTCTTGCTTATTTCGGTGAGGGAGAAGATAGCGAAGAAATGGAAGAGCACGTATCAGGATTTCTAGACGCTGTTTGGGAGGAAGGAATATCTTATCGAGAAGTATGTGTACAAGGGTATACGAATAAACAGTTTATTACATTATTGCAAACTTATCCGTATATAGATGGAATTGTAACTTCAAGTGATAAGATTACTTTTGAGTTAATTCGAGCAGCGAAAAATTTAAATATATCTATACCGGATAAATTGCAAATTATTGGGCTGAACGGGAGTATAGATAGTGAGTGGATAGGTCCGTCATTCCTGCAAATTGAAAGTTGTGTCGAAGAAAACGGGAAAATAGCGTTGCAACAATTAAAACGGAAAATAAAAAAGTAAAAGGTGCGTATAAAACGCACCTTTTATAATGTAATAGCGGCAATAAAGCCGAATATAAGTAACGGTATATTATAATGCAGAAAAGTTGGTACACATGTATCCCATATATGATGATGTTGACCATCAGCATTTAAACCGGATGTTGGTCCAAGTGTACTATCTGAAGCTGGAGATCCTGCATCGCCTAGCGCTCCGGCTGTACCGATAATTGCAATCGTGGCCATTGGACTAAATCCAAGCTGCATGCAAAGAGGGACAAAAATTGTTGTTAAAATAGGGATGGTTGAAAAGGATGAACCAATTCCCATCGTAACGAGAAGTCCAATCACAAGCATAAGGAATGCAGCGAGCGGTTTATTATTTCCAATTATATGTGCACTTGTTTGTACAAGAGATTCAACATGTCCTGTTTTTCGAAGGACAGCGCCAAATCCAGCGGCTGCGATCATAACAAAACCGATAAAGGACATCATGCGCATTCCGCTTGTTAATATCGCATCTGCTTCTTTGAGAGGTAGACTACCACTTACTGATAAGACGATAATCCCCGCTAAAGCACCGAAAATCATTGATTCTGTTGCTAATTGAACAGTTAATGTAGCGATGATAGATAATAATCCGAAAGTAATGCTGCGTTTTGTATAGGGAACGATCTCATTTGCGGTAGTATGAATTTGTTCTGTTTCATACGTACGAGGTTTCCGGTACGTAATGAATACCGCTACACATAATCCGATAATCATACCGATTGCTGGAATAGTCATTGCTTTTGGAATAAGTGCGACATCAAATGTAAGACCGCTTTGCGCAGCATTTGTTTGCAATACGTCATGATAAATTTTTCCGAATCCTGCTGGAATCCACATATAAGGAGTAATCAATCCGAATGTAATAATACATGTAACAAGTCTACGATCCACTTTCAGCTCATTTAATACTTTTAAAAGTGCTGGAATTAAGATGGGGATGAAAGCGATATGAACAGGAATCACATTTTGTGAGAAACAAGCCATCGTTAAAATGATGAATAGAATAAGTATTTTAGAATAAACTTGTTTTTTCGTGTCTTGTTCATTGCCAATCCATTTTAATGCAGTTTGAATCATGGCATCTGGAAGTCCTGTTTTGGACAGGGAAATAGCGAAACCGCCAAGCATTGCATAACTTAAAGCGATTGGAGCACTGTTTCCAAGACCGGTTGTAAAAGTGTTAATAGTTTCTGAAATACCGAGTCCGCCGATAATTCCGCCTGTTAAAGCTCCAACAATGATGGCGACAATGACCTGGACACGTAACAAACTAAGCAATAGCATAACTGCTACTGCGACGAGTACAGCATTCATAATAAATGTAATCTCCCTAAAATTTTATTGTGTTAAGGCAAGTAAATATGAAGCGCCTTGCTATATTTATACATAGTTGCGACATATTATTATAAATTGTTTTCTATGAAATGTAAAAGAGCCTTTTATTACTAATGCTGAAAGGCTAGCTCTTGTTTAATTGATTGTAAAGATTGAGTGAATAATTCGGGTTCTTCTAAATCGGGAGAATGTGCTGAATTTGGGAACCAAATCATCTTTTTTATGGGCGCTTCTATCACATCACAATATTCCTGAACGAGTGCATAAGGAGTTTGATAATCATAGCGACCAGAACAAAAATAAACCGGGATAGATAAACTTGAAATAGAAGAAAAGAAATCGATTGTTAGCATTTCTTCCCATAAACCGCCAGATTTAAAATTTCCTGCGAGAAACTTGAACCAATCTAATAGCGTATATTCGGGAGAAAAGAAGCCTTTTCGTATGAAAGAAAAGGAAGATCCATTTTGGATTGCTCCTCCGAATGTACCAAGCCACTTTCTTTGAATAATGAGACGTCTCGTATCTAAAAATGGTGGTTTTCCTAATTTTAAAAGAGAAGCTAATGCCTTTTTATGATCATGTTTTTTGGCAGAACGAATTAAATGCTGATATAGCAATTCTTCGTTTTGTTTCATATGTACAATCTGTCCAATACCGATGTAAGCCTCGATATACTGTGGATATTGATGTGCTATGTTAAGCCCAATAATGCTTCCCCAAGAATGACCAGCCAGAAATAGTTTCTGTTTATTGAACTTTTTAAGTACATATTGAATCACTTCTTTTGTATCGGACACGAATTGTTCGATTGTAAAATTTGCTCCGAAATCTTTCAGTGAAAAGGATTTACCAGCCCCGCGCTGATCCCAATTAATTACAATGAAGTGTTTCTCCAATTCTTTTTGAAAATGTCGAATAAATCCAATTTGTGCCATTCCCGGTCCGCCATGACAGCATAATAAAATAGGCTGTTCTACGTTTTGCCCGCGCATAAGGAGAGTTTGTTTTCGATCATTAATTATAACGCTTTCCATCGTAGCAATACTATTAGGAATGATTTGTTTATTTTCATTATAAAACTGTGGGGTATAGCTACGAAAAAGCATATTGAAAACCTCCTTTTCTGAAATCGTATGAATCGCACAGGCTATTCGTTTTGCATATACTGTTAGAAAATCATTGTAACATACCATACTAGTGTCATTTCAACACGGGAGGAGGGAAATTGTGACGATTGGAGAAATTATAGATTGTTTAAACAGACGTGAATCCATCGCTATTATAGCAAAACGTCTTGAAATAAGCCCGTATACATTATCGAAGAAACTAAGAGTAATTGGATACGAATATGATGGAGAACAGAAGAAACGTATATTTGTAGGAGATGGAGAAGAACCACGTCACTTACAACTCCAAGAAGCGACAGCCCTTCAATATGCGACAATAGATTATCAATTATTAATTTATGAGCAATTACAAAGTATTTATGAGTTGTTAAGAAAGAGAGAAGAAGTAATTGCGCCCATTATGAGTATAAGTACAGAGAAGAAGAAACGTACCTTTTCTATTAATCAAGAAATATTAGCAAAACTAGACGTTTTATCAGAATCGAAAGGAATTCAAAAATCTAAACTTGTAGAAGAGGCGCTACAACAATTTTTACAACAATATGACTTTTAATAACTAAAGAAAAGGATACTATGTTCATTGTAAGAACGAGTATCCTTTATAATAAAAAGCTGGATGGCATACTAGGGAACTACTTAATTTACCTTTTGAATTCTTCCATCAATAACGGGCTGAATTGGTTCCTTTAAATGTTTTACGTAATCGACTAGCGCTTCAAAGTCGTTTGGACCAGTTTCTGCATTTTTCCCATTTTTAAATGATACGAATCCGTCACCGCCAGAAGCTAAGAAGGCATTTGCAACTACGCTATACGTTTTAGATGGAGATAATTCTTCTCCGTTTGTTAAACGTATATTTGTAACTTTTTCACCGTTTGGCTTATTGGCATCCCACGTATATTGAATACCTGAAATTTGAAGCATGCGCGTCGTACCTTTTTGCCACTGTTGATTTAAAATGTCTCGAATATCTTGGCCTGTTAAATTTACTTTAATTAATTGGTTTCCGAAAGGTTGAATGCCGTATAATTCGCCCCATGTAATATCGCCAGCATCTAAGTCATTTCGAATGCCACCAGGGTTCATAAGTGCGATTTGAGCTTGCATCGTTTGACGCTGTGCATCAGCAATTACATTCCCAAGAGTAGATTCACCAGCATCATTTTGTTTACGGTCAATAGCTGCTGTGGATTTACCTACCACTTCATTTACAAGTGGTGCGATTTTTTCTTTATATTGTTCTATTTTTTGTTTTACTTGTTTATCAGGTTCCACACCTTCATGATATGTTGTAATGACTTCAGCCTTTTTCTTTACAATATCTTTTGTTTTACGGTCAATTGTTACATCTACGTCTGAGAAAGCTGTTCCGTAAGAGTTCGCTTGGACGATTAGTTTATTATTTACAGTACCATTTACATATGTGTGACTATGTCCACCGAAAATAACGTCAACTTCCGGATCTGTTTCATTTGCAATTCGAGTAAGGTCGCCATTTGTCACGCCAGACTCATCAGTTGTTCCGCCGACATGGGCAAGGACGACGATGGATTTAACACCAAGACGCTTTAATTGTTGCGTTGATTTATTAATTGCTTCTACCTCGTCAGTGATCTGTACATTTTTAAGCATAGTAGGCATCACGACATTTGGTGTATCAGTTGTAACAACGCCAATGAATCCTACAGGAACACCATCTACCATTTTTACAGTAAATGGTGGTAAAAATAAGCGGCCAGTTGATTTGTTATAGAAGTTTGCAGCGACATAAGGGAAGTTTGCGCCTTTGAAATTGCCTGTTTTCTCATGAAATCCACCGTAAATGAGACGTTTCATTTCATCAATACCTTCATCAAACTCGTGATTTCCGATTGTACCAACATCAAATTTTAAGTCATTTAAAAATTCAATCGTAGGTTCGTCTTGTAACAACGCTGAAACTGGTGGACTAGCTCCGACAATATCGCCAGCATGTACGAGAAGTGTATTCGGGTTTTGCTGTTTACGTTCTTTTAAATAAGTAGCTAAGTAATCAGCGCCACCAGCTTCTTTGTTATTAATTTTTTTAACAGTATCTAGTTGTCCATGGAAATCATTAATACCAAGCATTTGTACGTCTATGTAGCGGTTTTGTTCAGCTGGAGTCTGGGATGGGGGAGCGGCAAATACGGTTGAAAAAGTAATGGTGCTTAAAACGGCAACAGCAGGAATGATTTTTTTCCACATAATTGATTTCTCCTTTTTTTATAATCTGACATCATACGACATAATTTTAATAGATTCATAGGATTATATCTATATAAAAAATTAGTTTTTTCGAAAAATTAACATATTTACAAAAGGTGAATAATAGAGTAAAGAACCTTTTTTATTGTCGAGTTCATTGTGTATCTACTATAATGGAGGAAAAAGTAAAAGGTGAGTAGTATGAAGAAAAAGAAACAAAGACAAATGCAAAGACAATCGCAAGTGAATAAACAAGAGAAAGAGTCGCTTACATTAGGTGATCAATTAAATGATTCACTCATGCAGCAATTAAAGAATAAGAAGAAAGAATTGCAAGTGAGAGAAGAAGAAAAAGAGGCAGCTGAACTGGAAAGAAAGCGCCAAGAACAAAAAGAACGTGAAAAGAATAAATCATTTGAAGAACTGTTAAGTGAAAGTAGCCTTACTTGGAAAGACTTTAAATAATACAAAAAATGATCAGTGAATAGCACTGATCATTTTTTTGACGAGCTTGTAAGAAAAGGGGAGTTTACATGAGGAAAATTGTAGTTGTTCCGCATGAAAATCATTGGAACGAAAAATTTCAAATGGAGGCCGAAAGATTAAAAGCGGCGATGCCAGAAAATGTGAAAGTACATCATATTGGAAGTACGTCAGTGCCAGGACTGGCAGCGAAACCAATTATAGATATGATTATGGAAGTAGAGAGTATCGATAGAGTAGATAGGTGGAATGAACGTTTTATAGAGCTTGGTTATATCGCAAAAGGGGAAAACGGTATTTCAAGACGTCGTTATTTTATTCATGGAACTGAGGAAAAACGCTCGTATCACTTACACGTGTTTGAAAGAGGAAATCCTGAAATAGTAAGGCATTTAGCATTTCGTGATTATATGATGGCTCATTGTGAGGAAGCTGAGGCATATGCAACCTTAAAGAAAGAATTAGCTGAAAAGTATACATATGATGGTACGTTATATTCGGAAGGGAAAACTGAGTTTGTACGTAATGTTGATGAAAAAGCGAAAAAATGGAGAGAAGGAAATCCGAATAATTGAGTTCACGTTTTAGTGTATAAAATTATTATGTAAACTGTACATATGTTTTGACTTTTTAGTTGAATCTTGTTCAAATAAAGTGGTGGCTTATAAAAAAATGTAAGAATGAAAGGGAGACGACTGTGCACATTCCAACAACTACACTTCATAATGGCGTAAAAATGCCGATGATTGGTCTAGGCGTTTATAAAGCGAAAGAAGGCGACGAAGTAAAACAAGCAGTAAAAACAGCGTTAGAAGTTGGGTACCGTTCGATTGATACAGCAACTGTATATGAAAATGAAAGCGGTGTCGGAGAGGCGGTTCGTGAATCAGGGATTCCAAGAGAAGATATATTTATTACAACGAAAGTTTGGAACGACGATCAAGGATACGAGGAAACACTTGCGGCGTTTGAAAAAAGCTTAAAGAAATTACAAATGGACTATGTAGATTTATATTTAATACATTGGCCAATAAGAGGGAAGTATGTCGATACGTACCGAGCGTTAGAAAAACTGTATGAAGAAGGTAAAGTGCGTGCAATTGGTGTTTCTAATTTTCATAAACATCACTTAGAACTATTATTACCAAATTGCAAGGTGAAGCCGATGGTAAACCAAGTGGAACTTCATCCGATGTTAGCGCAATTTGAATTGTGTAATTTCTGTCAAGGTGAGCAAATTCAAATGGAAGCATGGAGCCCATTAATGAGGGGCGGGGAAGTATTCGAGCACCCGATTATTCAGGCCATTGCTACTAAATATGATAAAACACCTGCGCAAGTTATATTAAGATGGGATATTCAAAGCGGGGTAGTAACGATTCCTAAATCTGTTACACCATCTCGCATTAAGGAGAATTTTACTATCTTTGATTTTTCACTAACGGAAGAAGAGATGACTCAAATTAATACGTTAAATCGTAATTTACATGTAGGAACGAATCCTGATAAATATGATACGCTATAAAAAGACGCTACCAGTATGGTAGCGTCTTTTTAACGATGTAAAGCGTAGGTATCACATTTAGCAATTTGCTGAATGTGTATATATTCTGCTGCTGTTAGCTCTACTTGTGTGCTAGCCTGTACATTTTCTTGCAATTGCTCAATAGAGCTTGCACCAGGTATAACAGCTGCAACAGTTTCGTTATGTAAGCAATATTGAATAGCTGTTCCAGTTAAGGAGTTTTCTTTTGTTATTTCTTTTACACCCGAGAGTGTCGCATATAATTCATCGTAAGAATAAGAAAGGTAATCCTTTTCTTTTACTCTTTCTATCTTTCTTGCATTATTGTCAGTTAAAATTCCTTTTGCGAGTGGTCCACGAGCAATGACGCTAATTTGATGTTCATTTAGAAGTGGGAACCATTCTTCGGGGCGACGATTTAAAAGGCTATATTCCATAAGTACACTAACGATATTTGAACGTTTTGCATACTCACGGATGACATTTGGACGTATAGAAGAAATACCGTAATGACGAATGATCCCTTCTTTTTTTAATTCTTCAAAGGCTTCAATTGTTTCATCTATAGGATCTTCAATCGTTCCACCGTGAAGTTGATATAAATCAATATAATCGGTTTGAAGTCTACGTAAACTTTCTTTCACTTCAGCTTTTATGTAATTTTTTGAAGGATCCCAAGACCAGCCGTTTTTTTCTTCTGTCCATCGATTTCCAACCTTCGTTGTAAGAACAATTTGATCTCGTTTCCCTTTTAATGCTTTTCCAACAAATTCTTCGTTTAATCCATAATCATATAAATCCGCTGTATCAAAAAAATTGATTCCTAAATCGATTGCTTCATCGATAATACGCATAGCTTCTGCTTCAGATGTACCGAGAGACATACAGCCAAATCCCATTTCTGTCACAAATAAATCTGAGTTTCCTAATTGACGTTTTTTCATAAGTCAACCTCCTTACTCTTATTGTACGAAAGGGAAAAGAGGTTGACAAACTTTTACTTTTTACTAGCTGTAATCCACTCTTGTACAGTTGTATACTCTTTGCCATATTGTTTTAGCTTATGGCGAATTTGCCATGCTTTTCCGACTAAAGTGACGCGATTTGGTAAAATATAAACTTTCATTTCTATCACGCTCCTTTCAATGTGGTAAAATGTATGAGGAAAGAATAGGAAATAGAACAGGGAGATGAAGTAGTATGAGTAATCTTGCAGAGAGAACAGTAAAAACTGAACCGATTTTTGATGGTAGGGTTATAAAAGTTCGTGTTGATGATGTAGTATTACCAAATGGAGCAATGAGTAAACGTGAAATTGTAAATCACCCTGGTGCAGTTGCTATTATTGCTATTACTGATGAGGGGAAAATCGTGCTTGTTGAGCAGTATCGTAAAGCGCTTGAAAAGGCGATCATAGAAATTCCGGCCGGCAAGTTAGAACCTGGTGAAAAACCTGAAGTGACAGCAGTTCGTGAATTAGAAGAGGAAACGGGATATGTATGTAAAAATATGGAGCTTATTACTTCTTTCTATACATCTCCAGGATTTGCAGATGAAATTTTATATGTATATAAAGCGACAGGTTTGACGAAGAAAGAAAATAAAGCTGCGTTAGATGAAGATGAGTTTGTGGAATTGATGGAAGTATCGTTAGAAGAAGCGATTACTCTTATGAAAGATCTTCGTATTCATGATGCGAAGACGATGTTTGCAGTACAATATTTACAACTACAAAAATAAACACTCGCCAAAGGCGAGTGTTTTTTTAATTGATTTTTGCGTATACGCGTGCATCACGTAAGCTACCATCTGGTGCTATGAAATCATTTTCCATTGTACCTTCTAGAATGAATTCTAAACGTTCTGCTAGGTTACATGCATTTGTATTTGTTGCATCAACACGAATTTCAACTCTTCTAGCACTTAGCTTATCAAAGGCAAATTGAATAGCGCCTTTAATCGCTTCAGTCATATAGCCTTGTTTTGTATAAGCGCTATGCAGCCAGAAATGAAGTGAAAACTTTGGAATATCCCAGTTTTCAGGCTTGAGCGTTATAGCTCCGATGAATGTACCTGATACTTTATCGTATAAGTGAAAATCAAGTGTTTCACGAAGTAAAAACTGTCCATGAGCGTTACGAACGATTTCTTCAGCACTTTCTTCTGTTTCAGCGTTAATTGGCATCCACGGTACTAAGTCTTCTAGAGAAGCTTGGATTGCTTCATACACTTCTGCACCATCACCTGGAAATGGCTTACGAACTTGTAAGCGTTCAGTTTGAAATAATGTTGGAAAATCTAATAATAATGGTTTCAAGAGAAATCCCTCCTATTCTCTACTTTTTAGTTTAGCAAAGTAGAGCGGAATTTCAATGTTAATTCGTCATACTTTTTTCTTTCTTTCATACATTTTTAGTAAGAGTGTGAACGGAGGGAAGAAAAATGTGGCGAAAAACTTGGCAAGACCGCGTAATGTCTCACATACAGGAAAACTCTTCATTATATATATTTAATGCTGTTTTATTATTGATGGGAGTCATATTTGGGGCGATACTTGTAAATAGTTTACAAGTAAATCAAAAACAAGATTTATCATTTTATTTACAACGTTTTTTTGGACAAGTTTCTAAAGGAGAATTTGCTATTGCAAGCGAAATGTTTCGAGAAAGTTACTTTTCGCAATTAAAATACATTGGATTTATTTGGATTTTGGGGATTTCAATTATTGGATTGCCACTTATTTTTATTTTATTGTTTGTAAAAGGAGTAGTTGTCGGCTTTACAGTAGGTTTTTTAGTAAGTCAGCATGGATGGAATGGATTATTATTAGCATTTGTTTCTGTATTGCCGCAAAATCTCATTATTATTCCAGTATTTCTCGTTATGACAACAATTGCGGCAAGCTTTTCCTTACGCATGATTAGGCACCAATTTATCCGGAAAATAACCGAGCCACTATTACCGTTATTAATTCGTTACACATGCTTCTTTCTTGTCATTGGAGCGGTGCTAGCTCTTGCTTCTAGTGTAGAAGCTTATGCATCACCAGTTTTAATGAAAGAAGTCGTTGAGGCTATTAATAAACAATAAATACTTTATGAGAATAATTATCAATTTGTTTTTATTGTTTTTCTTTTGACAGAAGCCCTTCTTCTGATATAATGGTGTAAGAGTGGCGAGGAGGGAGTAGTACCGAATGGAAGAAAGAATTGAACGAATTAAGAAGCAATTACATGCAGCGAGCTACAAGTTAACACCGCAACGTGAAGCAACAGTTCGTGTGCTGCTAGAAAATGAAGAAGATCATTTAAGCGCAGAAGATGTTTACCTCCTTGTAAAAGAAAAGTCGCCAGAGATCGGATTAGCAACCGTCTATCGAACTTTAGAACTATTATCTGAGTTAAAAGTTGTCGATAAGATTAACTTCGGAGACGGTGTTTCACGCTATGACTTACGCCAAGAAGGTGCGCAGCGTTTCCACCATCATTTGATTTGTACACAATGTGGTGCTGTACAAGAAATACAAGAAGATTTACTTGGTGAAGTGGAAAGGAAAGTAGAACATGACTGGAGCTTTAAGGTGAAGGATCATCGTTTAACATTCCATGGGATTTGTAAAAATTGTCAAGAAAATGAAACGGATGAAAAATAACCTTTTCCTATTTAACTAGGAAGAGGTTTTTTATTTGAATAAGGTATAAATTGGTGAAAGCTTGGCATATGTTGTAATAACTTATATTTTGGAGGAATTTACAATGCGCCGAGCTTTAAAATTAACTTTTGATGGAATAAAAGTATTTTTATTATTTACAAGTTGTACGATTTTGTTTTATTTCGCTATACTATGGATAAATGAAGAATATGAAAGCTATCATCGTTATGAAAAGCCAAAAGAAGAGACTGTAGAAAAAGTATCAGGGAATGAAGAGCCGGCAAAGGATGCTTTCGTAAATAGAATGATGTTTTTCTATGAAAATGGGGAGTAGTGTAGATTGGAAGATCAATTAAAAGATTTTATTCATTATATGGTTGTCGAAAAAGGGCTAGCGAAAAATACAGTAGTATCTTATGAACGTGATTTGAAAAGTTATGTAAAGTATTTGCAAAATGTAGAACAAGCGAAAAGCTTTCATGAAGTGACACGCTTACACATTGTTAACTTTCTGCAGCACTTAAAAGAAAACGGAAAATCTTCGAAAACATTAGCACGTCATATTGCATCGATTCGTTCGTTTCACCAATTTTTACTTCGTGAACGAGCGGTAGAGCACGATCCATCCGTACATATTGAGACGCCTCAAGGAGAACGAAAATTACCGAAAGTATTATCAGTCGATGAAGTAGAAGCATTACTTCAGACACCGAAAATGACGAGTGCTTTTGGGGTTCGTGATAAAGCGATGCTAGAGTTACTGTATGCAACAGGACTTCGTGTTTCGGAATTAATTGCCTTAAATTTAGAAGATGTCCATTTAACGATGGGGTTCGTTCGTTGCATAGGGAAAGGGAATAAAGAAAGAATTATTCCACTAGGAAGTTTAGCGACGGAAGCAATTCAAAAGTATATTGAAAAGGGAAGAAGAGAATTGATGGGTAAAAAAGTAGTAGATGCACTCTTTTTAAACCATCATGGGAATCGATTATCAAGACAAGGTTTTTGGAAAATTTTAAAGCGATTAGCGAAAGAAGCAAATATTGAAAAAGAGCTTACACCTCATACGTTGCGCCATTCTTTTGCTACACATTTATTAGAAAATGGAGCAGACTTGCGTGCTGTGCAAGAAATGCTTGGACATGCAGATATTTCAACGACACAAATTTATACGCATGTTTCAAAAACTAGATTAAAAGATGTATATAAACAGTTTCATCCGAGAGCATAGTTACTATGCTCTTTTTTCATAGATTCAAAAGGATATAGTATTTCACAGAAACTTCACAAACATTTCGTACATTGTTTTCAGCGGAAGACTAGAATATTACAATGCATTTCCTCTATACTAAATAAAGTATGAAGGAGGAAATGATGATGAAAAAACTTATTATGACTTTATTTATCGCGATGCTAGCATTGGCTGGCTGTAATACAAACAAAGAAGAACCGAAAAAAGAACAGAAACTGGAAGCTGTAAAAGTAGCAGTTCAAACAAATCCGAAAGAAATTAAACCTGGTGAAAAAACAGAAGTACAAGCACTTGTTACGCAAGGAAAAGAAAAAGTAACGGATGCTGATGATGTAAAGTTTGAAATTTGGAAAGCTGGCGACGAAAAGCACGAGATGTTAGATGGTAAGCATAAAGGAAAAGGTGTTTATGCTGTCGAGAAAACGTTCGAGACGGATGGAGTATACCATATTATCGCTCACACAAATGCACGTGAAATGCATGTTATGCCAGAAGTAAAAGTGGCTGTAGGGAATGCGAAAGTAGAAGATGCGAAAAAAGAAAATGGTGATCACGGTGCAGGACATGGCGATCATAAAAGTGATACAATGATCCACCTTATGGCTGGTGATATAAAAGCAAATGCGGAATCAACAATGAAAGTTCATTTAAAACAAAAAGAAGAAGCGTTAACTGGTGCTGAAGTACAACTTGAGATTTGGAAAGATGGTGTTGAAAAACACGAATTTATTCCAGCGAAAGAAGGAAATAAAGGGGAGTATGAAACGAAACATACTTTCAAAGAAAACGGTTCTTACAAAGTGAAAGTTCATGTTAGAAAAGGCGAACTGCATGAACATAAAGAAGAAACAGTAGAAGTAAAATAAAAAAGTAGCTCTTTAGAGCTGCTTTTTTATTTTTATCCCGCTTTAATGGGCAGTAAGACCCCCACCTCAAAATGCAGCGAAAGCAAAGAAGTTAGGTGGGGATCAACTGCCCCTAAAAGTCCGATTGGTGAGGACTGATAATCAGTGGGGATGAAGAAAACCCTACTGATTAAAGTTTCACTTTATCTCGTTATTTGCGGAGAGATTAAAAGTTCATTTTATATGAATAAATAAATCACAAAATCATTAGCACTTCTTTGCAGAATGGATTACAATAGAAGTGTGAAGAAAATGAGAAATTCTACGAAAATGTATTAAAAAGAAAGCGTAAACATGTTATGATATCAGTATCAGATGTCTGACATCTGACTTAGAAAAAACTAGAAATGTTTTTGAGTCGTTTCAAAGTAAACGAAATAGGTTAGAAAATCATTTAAAGAAGTACTGTTTGATAATGAGAACGAAAGATAATTCTTATGGAGAACAGTTTCACTTTATAGCGTTTTGAACATACTACAAGAAGTAGAACTGAACTTATAGGAGGTCGCAGTTATGAATAAATATAAACGTATATTCCTAGTCGTAATGGACTCTGTTGGAATCGGTGAAGCACCAGATGCTGAACAATTTGGTGATTTAGGATCTGACACAATTGGTCACATTGCTGAACATATGAATGGGTTACAAATGCCTAACATGGTGAAATTAGGTCTTGGTAACATTCGTGAAATGAAAGGTATCTCTAAAGTAGAAAAACCACTTGGATATTATACAAAAATGCAAGAGAAATCTACTGGTAAAGATACAATGACAGGTCACTGGGAAATTATGGGCCTTTACATTGATACACCATTCCAAGTGTTCCCTGAAGGATTCCCGAAAGAATTACTTGATGAATTAGAAGAAAAAACAGGCCGTAAAATTATCGGTAATAAACCAGCTTCTGGAACTGAGATTCTTGATGAACTTGGTCAAGAACAAATGGAAACAGGTTCTTTAATCGTTTACACTTCTGCTGATAGCGTTCTGCAAATCGCAGCACACGAAGAAGTAGTCCCGCTTGATGAATTATATAAAATTTGTAAAATTGCACGTGAATTAACGTTAGACGAGAAGTACATGGTAGGCCGTGTTATCGCTCGTCCATTCGTTGGTGAGCCTGGAAACTTTACTCGTACACCGAATCGTCATGACTATGCATTAAAACCATTCGGCCGTACAGTAATGAATGAATTAAAAGATAGTGATTATGATGTGATTGCTATCGGTAAAATCTCTGACATCTATGATGGTGAAGGGGTAACTGAATCGCTTCGTACGAAGTCGAACATGGATGGAATGGATAAGCTTGTAGATACATTAAATATGGACTTTACAGGTCTTAGCTTCTTGAACTTAGTTGACTTTGATGCATTATTCGGTCACCGCCGTGACCCACAAGGATACGGAGAAGCATTGCAAGAGTATGATGCACGTCTTCCAGAAGTATTCGAAAAACTAAAAGAAGATGATTTATTATTAATTACAGCAGACCACGGTAACGATCCAGTACATCCTGGTACTGACCATACACGTGAATATGTACCGTTATTAGCATATAGCCCAAGCATGAAAGAAGGCGGACAAGAATTACCACTTCGTCAAACATTTGCTGATATTGGTGCAACGGTAGCAGAGAACTTCGGTGTAAAAATGCCAGAATACGGAACAAGCTTCTTAAACGAGCTAAAGAAATAGGGGGATAAACAAATGAATCGTGAACTTATTACAAAATCAGCTTCATACTTACAAGAGAAATTTCAAGAGAAACCACAAGTAGGACTAATCCTTGGATCTGGACTAGGTGTATTAGCAGATGAAATCGAGAACGCAGTAACAGTACCTTACAGTGAAATCCCTGAATTCCCAGTATCAACTGTAGAAGGTCATGCAGGCCAATTAGTATTCGGTACACTTCAAGGTGTAACAGTAGTAGCAATGCAAGGACGTTTCCACTTCTATGAAGGATATGACATGCAAAAAGTAACATTCCCAGTTCGTGTTATGAAGGAACTAGGTGTAGAAACAGTTGTTGTAACAAATGCAGCTGGTGGTGTAAATACATCATTCGAACCAGGCGATCTTATGTTAATTTCAGATCACATTAACTTCATGGGTACAAATCCATTAATCGGACCAAATGATTCTGAAATGGGTGTACGCTTCCCTGATATGTCTACATCATATACAGTAGAGCTTCGCGAAATGGCGAAACAAGTTGCAGCGGACTTAAATATTAAAGTACAAGAAGGTGTATACGTTGGAATGACAGGTCCTGTATACGAAACCCCTGCTGAAATTCGTATGCTTCGTACACTTGGCGGAGATGCAGTTGGTATGTCAACAGTACCTGAAGTAATTGTAGCGCGTCATGCTGGTATGAAAGTACTTGGTATTTCTTGTATTTCAAATATGGCAGCTGGTATTTTAGATCAACCGCTTCACCACGATGAAGTAATCGAAACGACAGAACGTGTTAAAGCTAATTTCTTAGCATTAGTAAAAGCAATCGTAAAACAAATGAAGGGGTGACCTCACAATGAGAATGGTGGACCTAATTGCAAAAAAACGTGACGGACATGCATTAACGACAGAAGAAATTAACTTTATTGTTGAAGGATATACGAATGGTGATATTCCTGACTATCAAGTAAGTTCACTTGCAATGGCAATTTTCTTCCAAGATATGAACGATCAAGAACGTGCTGATTTAACGATGGCAATGGTAAATAGCGGTGATACAATCGACTTATCAGCTATTGAAGGAGTAAAAGTAGATAAGCACTCAACAGGTGGCGTTGGTGATACAACAACACTTGTATTAGGTCCATTAGTAGCCGCTTTAGGTGTACCGGTTGCAAAAATGTCTGGACGTGGTCTAGGACATACTGGTGGTACAATCGATAAATTAGAAGCAGTTCCAGGATTCCATGTTGAAATCGAAAATGCTGAATTTATGCGTCTTGTGAATGAAAACAAAATCGCAGTTATTGGTCAAAGTGGAAACTTAACACCTGCGGATAAAAAATTGTATGCACTTCGTGATGTAACAGCAACAGTAAACTCAATTCCGCTTATTGCAAGCTCAATTATGAGTAAAAAAATTGCTGCTGGTGCAGATGCAATTGTTCTTGATGTAAAAACTGGAGCAGGTGCATTTATGAAAACAGATGAAGATGCAAAACGTTTAGCGGAAGCAATGGTGCGCATTGGTAATAACGTTGGCCGTAATACGATGGCTGTTATTTCTGATATGAGTCAACCACTTGGTGAGGCGATTGGTAACGCACTTGAAGTACAAGAAGCAATTGATACATTACAAGGTAAAGGACCAAAAGATTTAGAAGAGTTATGTTTAACGCTTGGAAGTCAAATGGTATACCTTGCTGGACAAGCTTCATCTTTAGAAGATGCACGTGAGAAATTAATTGAAGTAATGAACAATGGTAAAGCGCTAGAATCATTTAAAACGTTCTTATCAGCACAAGGCGGCGATGCATCTGTTGTTGATGATCCTTCTAAATTACCACAAGCACAGTTTAAAATTGAAGTAGAAGCGAAGGAAGACGGTTATGTATCAGAAATCATTGCAGATGAAATCGGAACAGCAGCAATGCTTTTAGGAGCAGGACGTGCGACGAAGGAATCTGAAATTGATTTAGCAGTTGGCTTAATGCTTCGCAAAAAAGTAGGGGACAGCGTGAAAAAAGGTGAATCCCTTGTTACCATCTACGCAAACCGTGAAAATGTGGAAGATGTAAAAGCAAAAATTTATGAGAACATGAAGATCTCTAAAGAGCATGTAGATGCACCAACATTAGTGCACGGCATCGTTACTGAATAATAAAGAAGAGCCAGGGAGTATTTCTCCTTGGCTTTTTTTGCTATTTTTTGTTTATAATAATAATGGGTGAAATTATGATTAGAATTTGTGCAATAACAAAAGCAGATGAAGTGTTATATGATGTTTCGTTAGAGGAAACAAAGAAAGACCATATTGTATGGTATTGGCTAGATTTATATAAGCCAACGAAAGAAGAGTATACATACATTTTGCAAGACCATTTTAAGTTCCATCCCCTTGCAATTGAAGACTGTATAGAATATGTACAGAGGCCAAAAGTTGATTTTTATGATGGATATAACTTTTTAGTTCTTCATGCATTTGGTGAGGATGGATTAGAACCGCATGAGATCGATTTATTTATTAGTGATCGTTATATTGTTTCTTTCCACTTTTCTCATAACAATGCAATCGAAAGGGTATGGAAAACACTCGGAGAAAAGAAGCGTATTAAAAAAAGTCCCCTGCACGTAGCGCATACAATTATCGACCAAATTGTAGATGACTATTTTGCGCCTGTATATTACATTGAGGATCATTTAAATGCAATTGATGATAATTTAACGGGTGAGACAGCAGGAAGTGTGCTAGAAGAAGTATTTGATATACGTGCAGATTTATCGAAGCTAAGGCGTACAATCATTCCGATGCGTGATTTATTGTATCGTATTTTAAATTCGACTCGTTTTTACGGTATAAGTGATCATGAGATTTACTTTAAAGATATACATGATCATTTGCTGAAACTGACAGAAATGATTGAAGCAAGCCGGGAGTTAACGGCAGATATTCGAGATAGCTATTTTTCATTAAACTCACATCATATGAATAATATTATGAAAACATTAACTGTATTCTCGACTATTTTCATGCCATTAACATTTATAGCGGGAGTATACGGAATGAACTTTACGCATATGCCAGAGCTTGGTGGACAATATAGTTATTTTATTTGTCTACTTCTAATGGCGCTAATTGGCGGTGGCATGATGGCTTGGTTTTATAAAAAAGGATGGTTTAAGTAAAAAACACCGAGGAAAATTCCTCGGTGTTTTTTACTTAACCAATAGCATGTAATACGAACATGGCTAAGAATAAGCATGTAACGATATACATAGACGGTGCGACTTCTTTACGCTTTCCAAGAGCAATTTTTAAGATAGGATAAGCAATAAATCCGAACGCAATGCCATCAGCGATACTATATGTGAGCGGGATCATGACGATAATTAAGAACGCTGGAAATCCTTCTGAAAAATCGTTCAGAGGAATTTGTTGAATGCTTGTAATCATCAGGCCGCCAATAATAATTAAGATTGGAGCAATGGCACTATCAGGAATTAGTTTGACAAACGGAAGTGCAAACAGTGATGCAAAGAATAACAACCCTGTAACGATAGACGTCAGACCTGTCTTTCCGCCTGCAGTAATACCTGCGGCACTTTCTACTGTTGATACGGTAGGGCTTGTGCCAAATAGACCACATGTCATTGCTGAAATTGCATTGGCTTGGTAAGCACGTGGGAATTTACGGTCATCTTCTAATAAACCGTGCAGAAGTCCCATGTTCTCAAAAATAAGCACCATGCTTAAGGAGAATGTTGCAATCCAAAACGGTAAGGAAGAAAGTTTGCCAAATGACATAGCTCCAAACACATCGCCGTAATTAGCGAATGAGAATGAACTATTTCCGATTTGACTCGTATCAACAAGACCAAATAGCCATGCAATACCAGTTCCTATTGCAATCGTCCATAAAAAGTTTCCACGTACGTTACGAATAAATAGTACAAGTGCAACGATAAGAGTAAGTAGTGTCGCAAGAACGACAGGGTTACTTAATTTCCCCATTGCAACAGCAGTATTTGGATTCGAAACGACTAAACCACCTTTTTGCAATCCGATAAATGCTAAAAATAATCCGATACCGACAGTAATAGCTTCCTTTAATGACTTTGGAATCGATACTGAAAGCACGCGAGCGATTGGTGTAAACGCAGCAATTGCAAAAATAATACCAGAGATGAAGACAGCTGCTAATGCTTCCTGCCAAGATAATCCGAGCGTATGCACAGCAGTGTACGTGAAGAATGCATTTACACCCATACCAGGAACAAGAATAGCAGGTGCATTTGCCCAAAATGCCATGAGCAGACATCCGACAAATGAACTGAAAACAGTTGCTAAAATTCCAGCTTCAAGAGGAATGCCAGCATCGGATAAAATGGACGCATTTACAATCATAATATATACGATCGTGAAAAATGACGTAACTCCAGCTAAAACTTCTTGTTTTGGTGATGTTTCGTGTAAGCCTAATTTAAATGTTCTTTCAAGTATTCCTTTCATGTTAAACCTTCTTTTTCATATCCCTCTCCCACCCGTGATATCTCTTTCGTAAGAGCTCACCGTCCTTTATTATATCAGAACATCATGTTTTTACAACAAGGAAAATGATAACGTTTACTTATAAATAAGATTATTTATAAATACGTAAAAATCGCTCGTATTGTTGATATGATTTCTAATTCTCCCGATTGAATGGGAGGAGCTGCTTGTGCATGTAAAGTAGCATAGGACGAAATTTCCCGTGGTAATTGGGCAGATTCTTCAACGAATGAGAGTGGAACAGGATTAATGTTTAAATTGTATGTACTCGCAATAGCACGAGCTTTTTCTACCGCTTGTTGCAGAGCTTGAATGAGAGCTTGCTCATAATATTTATTTGGGTGAGATATTCGAAAACGTAAACCTTTTGCTAAGTTTGCTCCATTTGAAACGGCTATATCATATACTTCCCCTGCTTTTTGTACATTTAAAACGGTAATTTCATACAAATGTTCCACACGGTATCCTTGTAATAACGCTTTATCATTTATATATTCGTACTGAGGCGTAATCGTATATGAAATGGTTTCTATATTTTTTTCGGCAATCCCTAGCTGTTTCAGTGCATCTAATAATTGTTTTGATTGCACTGCATTTTCTTCTTGCGCTTGTTTCACATTTTTACTATCAGTTCGAATGCCAAGTGTTAATATAACAACATTGGGTTTTGCTTTGACAACACCCTCACCTTGCACCGTAATGGTAGCTTCTTTGCCAGTATTTGCTGTACGTACGTTGTGTAAATAAGGATTCATTCCACCTTGCATTTTCCATCACCATCCTTAATTATATGTATATGTGTGAACAAAAAAGAAATTTGTATGAAAAAGTTACATAAATGGGAATGTTAGAGAAAGAAAGCATATACAACGAGGGTATTTATAGATTATAATATGTGTAAATATGATAAAAAAGGGACGAGGCTAGTGAACGAAAAAAGAGAAACACTGATTTTAGAATTATCCGGATCATTTCGAAAGATGATACGTTTATTACAAAATGATATTAATACACGTTTTGCAGAACATATGCCATACAATGAATTTTCTGTATTACGCGCTTTATTTTTAAAAAGTCCACAGATGGCTTCGCAAATTGCGAGTGAAGTAAACGTAACCTCCAGTCATATTACAGCTGTTACTGATCGTCTTGTACGAAAAGGGTTTGTAGAAAGAAAGCGTTCAAATTCAGACCGTCGTATCGTGTATTTAGAAATTACAGAACACGGAAGAGAAGTAACTGAAAAACTTGAAGCTGTGCGTAAAGAATATTATAAAGAGAGATTTAAAGGTTGGAGCGACCAAGAGATCGAAATGGTATTAGAGCTATTTGGCCGCGTATTATAATAAATGAGGATAGGAAGCGAAAGCTTTCCTATCCTTTTTCTTTTGAATAAAAACATTTTGAAACTCCAATACTTTAATTAAAAAGAATCGGAGTGAAAAATTATGAAACGTATTTCTATGCTTTTCATTATGATGGGAAGTTTTTTCTGCTTTAATCAATTCGCAGATGCCGCTACGCCCCTTCAAGTCGTTCGAAAAGAATTACAACATATTTCCAATAAGCAACCTGTTTTATATTCGAAACTATGGATTCGTTCAATGCAGAATGCTATTTTATTTCATCATAGTGATAACATTCGGCATGAAGATACGATCAGTAATGTAACAAAGTCTTCTCTTGTAAAAGTAAAACAGCTTCCACTGCAGAAAGCATCACAGTACATCCCGAGATTATCGCAATATATTTCTAAGTTTGAGGCTGAGAATGTGCAAGTGTATTATGTGGCGGCCCGTTATGAAGTGAAAAAAGAGAACCCGTACCAATTAAATGGAATGAATTATTTTATGCAAGTGTTTATTCAACAAGGGGGAGAATGGAGAATTGCTGAAAGCATAGTTGCTCCAACAGATCAAATTGTCGCAAATGGTGATGGGTTTGGAACGAAGCAAGAAAAAGAGTATGGGAAAAGAAGAGAGAATGTGAAATAACCTCCTCATCAAGAGGAGGTTATTTTATTTGAAATTCCAAGAGACTTTCCATTTTAATATTTTAGGTAGGAAGAAATACGTAAGTAAACTAGTCCCCAAAAAACCAATGTAAAAATTGAGCAAGGAATGCCCGTCACTGAAGATTAAACCACCAGTGATTCCAGCAAGTAGAATAGCACAAGTCAAAACTACTTTTTGTAGTTTTGGATATAATAAGTAGTTACCATTTCGCTCATTGACTGAGCGGGCATATAAATATATACCGAGTGGTAATAACATAAGGATATGTACAATAGGTCCAATCAATGTTTTGACCGGTGGAATCTTTGTAAAGTTTGGCTCGTTATGACGCACTCCATTTTGATCAGTATAAGCGCTTTGTGGATCATAATTAAAGTTAATAGTAAAATCTTCTGCTGGACTAGAAATACGTATGTTTTCCATTACATTATGTATAAGACTATTGTCCTCATGAAATGCAGTGTTTGAGTGAACAGCAATGACTCCTGAGATAAGTGATGGAAGTAAAGCTGGGAAGAATAATATAACTACAGTGAGAAATCCTTGCGATATAACATTCCCTGCAATAGTTCCTACCCATAAGGCAAGTGTATAAATTGTGATTAATACAATTAACATGTATATAAAGTAACTATGAAACGGGGAAAATACTTGATATTTATTATGAAAAGTCAACCTTTTCATAATAGCAAATAGCCCCCAGTTTAAAATGACAACAGCGGCGATATTACAGATTCCAAACAACCACTTTGTTATATAAAGGTGTGAACGCTTAAAGGGCATAGACCATAACAAGTCGCTAGTGTTATTTTGTCTTTCCCATCCAATTAACGTACAAGCTAGAATGATCAGTATGCTACCTAACAGCATGACAGGATCTAGAAGTGTTAAATCAAAGTGATAATGATATACATAGTTCCATTTTTTATTGTCATTTAGAAAGTGTTGCTGTTGAATAGAAGTCATATAGTATTTATATGACAAAGTATAGAAGCTGACGAGCCAAAATAACCATACAACATATTTACTTTGTTGATACGTTCTTAGCCACAGTGCTTTTTGAAACATAGGATCTCTCCTTTAAAAAACTTTATAATTTGTTAGGCGTGATAATACAACATAAGTAATGATTCCAGCGAGAAACAAACTGATATAGTAGTTAGGTAAGAAAAAAAATTGATTGATTTTATAGCCACCTAGTAATGCAAAGTAAATGCTGGTCCCCCATATCCATATTTTTAAATGTTTTTGGAAAATAAATATCTTTTGATTATTTTCATTTGGTGACCGCATATATAAATATGTCCCAAGTAATAAATAAAATATTGTATAGAAAATAGGGACTAACATTGATTTGGCTGAATAATATACGTGAGATGCTGGATTTCTTAAAGTAGTTGGATCGTTGTCCCTCTTCCGAGAATCTGGCTGATAGTTATAATCAATAGAAAAGCGATATATTGGTACAACTATATTTGTTTTTTGATTGATTTCATATAGTTGTTGATCTAATTTATTATTTTTAGTATCGGTAGCCTCTAAATGGTTTAGCGTAAAAGTGTACACTAGTGGAATAAATGTAAGCCCCATTAGTAGCCATGGAATGCAAAAAATGATCTGTGAAACAATACTTCCAGTAAAAGTACCGATACATAGAGCAGCTGTATAGACTGCAACATAAGAAACTATCGCATAAAGAAAGTATCGGTGAAATAGACTAAATGATTGATAATCAAAATGGATGGTTGTTCTATAAATAACATACATAATAATCCAATTTATAAGTAACGAGCTCACAATACAGAAGGAACCGAAAGCCCATTTAGATAAGAAAACATTTTTTCTTTTAAATGGCATCGTCATAAGTAGTGTATTAGATTGGTTGCTACGTTCCCATCCTATCAATAAGCAGGCTAAAGCAATGATAAGAACAGTTAACCAAAAACTATTCCCATCTCGTGCAGAAAAGGTATAAAAATAATAATACTGTTCCCCTTTTTCTTGTAATTCGTAATATTTATCGAGTTCCATCTGAGCACTTTTATAGTATCCGAGAGATAGAAGATAAAGCGAACTAAAGAAGAATAGTAACGCAGCATATTTCCCGCGCTTCCAATTCCATATCCACAACGCCTTATGAAACATACCCATCCTCCTCCAGTGTCGTAACGAAGACATCTTCAAGTGACATTGTTAATTCTTCAATGAGTATAGGTTGTTCTTTATAAAACTTCTCTAGTGTTGTAGTCACATTTCCCTCAATTAAGATTGTATATACTTTTCCTGTTTGATTTAATATTTTAATATTGCTTAAGTTTTCTAGTTTTTGAGGTAATGAACGTTCGTAAGCTACTTGTATTTTTGCAAATCTTGATTTTGCATCGTCTAGTGATGTAATAGACGAGATAGTATGGCCTTTTAATATAATAATTGTATCCGCAATTTGCTCCACTTCATCTAAATGGTGAGTGGAGATGAAAATGGTAATCTCTTTTTCTGCAACTTCTCCAACGAGAAACTGTAAAATTTGTCTTTTCACAATAGGGTCAAGTCCGTTTGTCGGTTCATCTAAAATGATATATTCTGCTTTGGTAGAAACGGCTAAAATGATGGCAAGTAGTGCTTTCATGCCTTTTGAATAACTACGAATTCGTTTGTTTGGCAAGTTAAAACGTTCTAACAGTTCATAGAAATATGCTTCATCAAATGCGTTATAAACTTCTTTATAAAACTTTACAATTTCTTTTACCGTATATCCGTTCAGTATGTTAGTAGAATCAGGGACATATACGATTTTTTGCTTTATTTCAGGACAATGATGAATGTTTGTATCTTCATATGTAACAGTCCCTGCATCAGGGTCTAAAATACCGACCATCGTTCGTAATAAAGTTGTTTTCCCCGCACCGTTTCTTCCGAGTAATCCGATGATACTTCCTCTTTGTAATGTGAAAGAAACATCATCTAAAATCGTTTGATTATCAATCGTTTTCTTCAAGTTTGTCACTTTCAGCATCCGCATTTCCTCCAATTTCTTTGTAGTATGAATCTATCCAATCATGAATTTTATCTTTCGTAACACCCAGATAAGAGGCTTCTAATAGTAATTGATGAAATTGCTTTTCAACCATAGCGATTTTCCTTTCGTCTAATGTTGGGGTAATCGATTGGGATACAAATGTTCCTTTTCCTCGTAATGTTTCAATAATCCCTTGTCGCTCTAATTCTTGATACGCTTTACTCACTGTATTTGGATTTATAACGAGTAAAGAAGCGAGTTCGCGTACAGAAGGTAGTTTGTCACTTGGAGCTAACATGTTTTTCAATACGAGTTCTTTTATATTTTGAACAATTTGTTCCCATATCGGAGTGTTGCTTCTTGGATCAAGTTGAATATGCAAGAGCAATGGCTCCTTTCTGACATGTATTAAGTGTACTACTCCATGTAATACACTTAATACAATATAGGTGATGAATGTGTTTGTCAACTTAAAATATTAGAAAAATATGGTATTAAAAAATGGTAAATTGGAAAAAATAGGTTTGATATAGAATGGAGGGTTAGTCATGAAGCGAGTTTTTGGAATACTTGTTTGTTTCATGTTATTGCTTTCTGGTACTTCAGTTAGTTTCGCACAATCTGAGAAGACGAAGCAGGAGAAAACAGAAGAAACAACGCCGAAGTTAGCGGAACAAGCGTCATCAGCAATTGTAATTGAACAAGATACAGGTAAAGTTTTGTTTGATAAAAATCCAAATGAGAAGTTACCACCTGCTAGTATGACGAAGATTATGACAATGCTATTAATTATGGAACAAGTTGAAAAAGGAAAACTAAAACTGACCGATAAAGTTAGAGCAAGTGAGCATGCAGCTTCAATGGGTGGATCACAAATCTTTTTAGAGCCTGGAGAAGAGATGACTGTAAATGAAATGTTAAAGGGGATTGCAATTGCATCAGGAAATGATGCGTCTGTTGCAGTAGCGGAGCATATCGCTGGTTCAGAAGAAGGTTTTGTAAATATGATGAACAAAAAAGCGAAAGACTTAGGACTGAAAAATACTCATTTTCAAAATCCAACAGGTCTTCCGGCTAAAGACCATTACTCTACAGCGAATGATATGGCTATAATGGCGAAAGAACTGATGAAGTACCCACTTATTCGCAAATACACAGGTAAATACGAAGATTATTTACGTGAAGATACGGATAAGAAGTTTTGGCTCGTTAATACGAATAAGTTAGTACGCTTTTATCCTGGAGTAGATGGTGTGAAAACGGGCTTTACGACAGAAGCAAAATATTGTTTAACAGCATCGGCTGAAAAGAATGGGATGCGTGTTATTTCAGTTGTTATGGGAGCACCTACATCGAAAGAACGGAACAATCAAGTAACGAAGCTTCTTGACTATGCATTTGGTCAATATATGACAAAGAAATTGTATACACGAGGCGAAAAAATTAAGACTGTCCAAGTAGGAAAAGGGAAAAAAGAAAAAGTAGATTTAGTTGCGTCAGACAATGTGTCTCTTCTTATGAAGAAGGGCGAAAATATGGACAAAGTAAAGCAAGAAGTTATTGCTGAAAAGAAAGTGAAAGCACCAATTAAAAAGGGTGATGCACTTGGTACACTTGTTATTAAAAAAGATAAAGATGTTTTACTAAAACAAACAATTGTAGCAAAAGATGATGTTGCTGCAGCGAGCTGGTGGGAGCTATTTAAAAGAAGTTTTGGGATGTTTTCAACATCAAAATAGCGGCAAATATTTTGCCGCTTTTCTATTCGTATGTAAGTAAATAATTGCTGAATGATTTCACTTTATGGCGAAATAGTTCTTCTTTTGTCAGTAGGAAGGATTCTTATGTTGTATCACGAAAATCTTTATGTATGTAAATGAGTAAAGTTTGAGCATAAGGAGGAAATCGTGTGAGTCTTTCCATGCAATTAGAAGTAAAACGTGACGTCCTATGTGTGAGACTAGCGGGTGAATTAGATCATCATACTGCTGAAGAGTTGCGAACGAAAGTAACAGATATGATTGAGACACGTGGTGTTCATCATATTGTTTTGAGCCTAGAGAACTTATCGTTTATGGATAGTTCTGGTTTAGGGGTTATATTAGGCCGATATAAGCATGTAAAGGGATTAGGTGGAGAAATGGTTGTTTGTGCAATTTCCCCGCCTGTTAAACGTCTATTTGAAATGTCGGGCTTATTTAAAATTGTTCGTTTAGAAGAAAGTGAAGCGCATGCGCTCGCGACGTTGGGGGTGGCATAAATGAGAAATGAAATGAACCTTCAATTTTCAGCATTAAGTCAAAATGAATCGTTCGCTCGCGTTACAGTAGCTGCTTTCATTGCGCAACTAGACCCAACGATGGAAGAACTTACAGAGATTAAAACAGTTGTGTCAGAAGCAGTTACAAATGCAATTATTCATGGATACGAAGGAAATGCAGAAGGTGTTGTTTATATTTCTGTAATTTTGGAAGAAGCAATGGTGAAACTCACGATTCGAGATGAAGGGATTGGCATCTTTGATTTAGATGAAGCAAGACAACCCCTTTTTACAACTAAACCTGAATTAGAGCGTTCCGGAATGGGATTTACTATCATGGAAAATTTTATGGATGAAGTAGAAGTTATTTCAAACGAATCTTTCGGGACAACAATCCATTTGACAAAATACTTATCAAATAGTAACGCTCTATGCAATTAAGGAGAATAGCCTATGGACATAGAGGTCAAAAATGAGAAGAAGAAACCTCAGTTAAAGGACCACGAGCTAAAAGCGTTAATTCGACAAAGTCAAGATGGAGATCAACAAGCGAGAGATACAATCGTTCAAAGCAATATGCGTCTCGTATGGTCGGTTGTGCAGCGTTTTCTTAATCGAGGATACGAACCAGACGATTTATTTCAAATTGGATGTATTGGGCTCTTAAAATCGGTAGATAAATTTGATTTATCTTTCGACGTGAAATTTTCAACATATGCAGTTCCAATGATTATTGGGGAAATACAGCGATTTTTACGTGATGATGGATCAGTGAAAGTAAGTAGATCTTTAAAAGAAACAGGAAATAAAATACGAAAGATGAGAGATGAGCTTTCGAAAGAATTTGGAAGAGCCCCAACGATTAATGAAGTAGCCGAAGCGTTAGAACTGACGCCAGAAGAAGTCGTTCTGGCACAAGAAGCGAGTCGTGCTCCTTCATCCATACATGAAACGGTGTATGAAAACGACGGGGATCCAATCACTATTTTAGATCAAATTGCTGATCAATCTGAAACGAAATGGTTTGATAAAATTGCTTTAAAAGAAGCAATTAGAGAATTAGATGATCGAGAACGTTTAATTGTGTATTTACGCTACTATAAAGACCAAACTCAATCAGAAGTAGCGGAACGAATAGGCATTTCGCAAGTACAAGTTTCAAGACTTGAAAAGAAAATATTAAAGCAGATGAAAGATCGAATAGATGAATAGCTATCTATTCGATCTTTTTTATGAATTTAGTAGGAAGGGATTATAAACTTTCTTAAAAATTAACAGAATTTATTGATAATTTAGTAAATTTAAAATATAATCCAAGTATGAACTTGTCACAAAGGGGGAAGGAAATATGGAAACGAGGCAACAATGGGGAACGAGGGCTGGATTTATTTTCGCAGCGGTCGGCTCTGCCGTTGGATTAGGAAACATATGGCGTTTTCCTTATACAGCGTATGAAAATGGGGGAGGCGCATTCTTTTTACCGTACTTATTCGCATTATTAACGACTGGTATTTCATTATTGGCGTTTGAATTTGCTCTTGGGCATCGTCACCGTGGTTCCGCGCCACTTACGTTCTTCCGTATTAGTCCACGTGCTGAATTCATCGGATGGTGGCA
The DNA here is from genome assembly GCF_051948935.1 of Bacillus sp. Brlt_9. Taxonomy (NCBI): domain Bacteria; kingdom Bacillati; phylum Bacillota; class Bacilli; order Caryophanales; family Bacillaceae; genus Bacillus; species Bacillus sp. Brlt_9. The sequence continues at coordinate 752,314 of NZ_JAYJLO010000002.1, forward strand.
AATGTGCGTGACGTTTATCGTTTCAACATATTATGCAGTAATTATTGCTTGGTCTATTTCGTATACGTATTTTGCAATTACTGGAGCATGGGGGAAAGACACGCAATCATTTTTATTTAAAGAGTATTTACATGTTGCAGATAAGCCTGGACAGTTTGGAGGACTCGTACCGGAAGTATTAATTCCATTAGCTCTCGTTTGGATTATTGTGCTTGGCGTTGCATTCAAAGGAGTAAAAAAAGGAATTGAAGTTGTTAACCGTATTTTCATTCCTTTACTAGTTGTTATGTTCCTTATTATCGTAGTTCGTGCAGTGACGATGGAAGGTGCGATGCAAGGATTAGATGCATTCTTTAAACCAGATTGGAGTCGCATTTTCGATGGAAAGGTATGGCTTGCTGCTTATGGTCAAATTTTCTTTAGCTTATCTTTAGCATTTGGAATTATGATTACGTATTCTAGTTATTTACCGAAAAACTCTGATACAACAAATAATGCCTTTATTACTGGATTTGCAAATTCAGGTTTTGAATTATTAGCAGGTATTGGGGTCTTTGCGGCTCTTGGATTTATGGCAAACAATATGGGAGTACCGGTTGATAAAGTAGCAAGTGCTGGTGTAGGTCTTGCGTTCGTAGTGTTCCCGCAAATTATTAATGAATTACCGATGTCACCGTTATTTGGCGTATTATTTTTCTTATCATTAACAGTTGCTGGAATTACATCCCTCATTTCGCTTGCGGAAGTATGTTTTGCTGCCGTATCTGAAAAGTTCAGCTTAAGCCGCCAAAAAACAATTGGAATTATGGGGACGCTTCTCGTACTCGTTTCTCTTGTTTTTGCAACACGTGGCGGGCTTATGTTCCTAGATGTTGTGGATTATTTCGCTAATAACTTTGGATTAATTTCAATTGCATTAGTGGAAGTCGTTACGATAGGGCTCATTTTACGCCGTTTACCAGTTTACCAAAATCACGCAAACTTCGTATCTGATATTAAGTTAGGGACATTTTGGAGAGTGAGCTTACTCGTTATTACCCCGCTTATGTTAGGGTACATGTTAATTGATGGTACAATCCAAAATATTAAAAAGAACTACGGAGATTATCCAACGGAGTTTGTCGTAACATATGGTTGGTCAATTGCAGCAGCATTCCTTATTGTTGCGCTCATCATTAGTCTAAAGAAATGGAATGCACAAATACATTCAGATTCTGCTAAGCTTGAAAAAGAATGGAAAGATCGGGGTGTTTCATAATGAGTGGATCAGCGATTATGATGATGGTTATTGGTATGGTAGTCATTTGGGGAGGACTCGCATTAAGTATTGCAAATTTATTTAAGAAAAAGGCATAAACTAAAAAAACATCTGTACCGAAATGGTACAGATGTTTTTTTATGAAAAAATTGTATTAGAAAAAAATTCAATAACCATACTACAACTACGAGGAAGAGTGAAGAGGTGAATGAAAATTGGAACAAACAATTTATATTAAAATGCGTAATCGATTAAAAGTTTCTCCTGCATATGAAGTAAAGCTGGGGGATGTTGCTCAACTTGCCGGAGATGCTGTGGTAGTTCAGTCGTTACAGGATGAGGTAGTTTACAAAATAACAGCGCATGATAAGACGCATGTTGTAATTGATGTTATGAAAATTATTGAGATTATTAGGCGAAAAGCGGCTCATATACAAATTAATTTACTCGGTTCTGGACAAACTCTAGTTGAAATTATATATGAAAAAAAGAGAGTACATCCAATTTTCTTCGGACTTGTATGGTTGTTACTTTTTATTGGAGCGGCCCTTGCGATTATTTATTTTCATGAAGATGTAAGCATGCAACAAGTGCACCAAAGGCTATATTACATGATTACGGGAGAATTTAAGGCGCAGCCACTTTTATTTCAAATTCCGTATTCATTAGGTCTTGGGTTAGGTATGGTCTTATTTTTTAATCATGTATTTCAAAAGCGAATTAATGAAGAGCCGAGTCCGTTAGAAGTAGAGATGTTCCAATACCAGCAATCACTGGACCAATATGTAATTGTTCATGAAAACAAGGACAATATGAAACAACTTGCCGATGATTGAGTCTGGGTTTGTTATTCTAATTGGTTTAGCGGGAGGAATTGCAGTAGGTAGCGGATATGTCGCGTTTTTAGCTGTACTTGGTATAATCCCCCGGCTAGCTCAATTAACGAGAAGTGGAAAGCACATTCAATATTTTGAGTGGGCCGTTATTGCAGGTACGTTAACAGGAGCTTGGTGTAGTTTGAAAAACATTACATTTCAAACGTCGCAATATTGGCTTGTTATATTAGGAATATTTTGTGGTACATTCATTGGAATGCTTGCAGCCGCATTAACAGAAGTGTTAAACGTTTTACCTATTTTAGCGAAACGAGTGGGGGTAGAAGGGAAAATCGTTGTTTTACTCGTTGCTCTTGTACTTGGCAAGGTAATAGGCTCATTGTTTCACTGGATTTATTTCGTAAAGTAGGAGGCAATATATAAATGACAGGGAGAAAACTAAAGGATGATTACGTAAATAAAGTGAAGGAGTACCATCCAAAACCAAACTATTTCATAAATTGTGTCAAGGCATTTCTTGTAGGTGGATTCATTTGTACTGTCGGAGAAGTATTGATGAAATTTTATATACATTATTTTCATTTCAGTGAACAAGAGGCAGGGAATCCGACAGTTGCAACTCTTGTATTATTATCGGTGATTTTAACAGGTTGTGGTGTATATGATAAAATCGGTCAATTTGCTGGGGCAGGATCGGCCGTACCTGTTACGGGATTTGCGAATTCTATGGCGAGCGCTGCGTTAGAACATAAAAGTGAAGGAATTGTGCTTGGGATTGCTACAAACATGTTTAAGCTAGCGGGAAGTGTTATCGTTTTTGGGGTCGTTGGGGCATACGTTATTGGGTTAATAAGATATACTTTTAACATTTTTATGTCTTAAAGGAGGGCTAGTATGAGGTTGACTGGAAAACAAACGTGGGTATTTCAAAATGATATTTATGTGAATGCAACCGGTACTGCTGTCGGTCCGAAAGAAGCTGAGGGTCCTCTTGGAAAGGATTTTGATATTTCATATGATGATTTACATTGCGGAGAGGAGAACTGGGAACTTGCTGAACGGAGATTAATGTCAGATTCAATTCAGCAAGTCGTGCAAAAAGGAAATGTAGAAACATCACAAATTGATTTCTTTTTAGCGGGTGATTTATTAAATCAAACAGTGACAGCAAATTATGTTGCGCGTAAGTGGGGGATTCCTTTTTTAGGGATGTTCAGCGCTTGTGCGACCTCAATGGAGACTTTAGCGGTCGGATCCGCCTTTATAGACGGTGGATTCGCAAATCGTGTTTTAGCGACGGTAAGTAGTCATAATGCAACGGCTGAAAGACAGTTCCGTTATCCAACCGAGTATGGGGGCCAAAAGCCAGGAACAGCAAATTCCACTGTTACAGGTGCGGGATCCATATTAATTAGTAAAGAAAAAAGTGCCATTAAAATTACGGCAGCTACGATTGGAAAAGTGCAAGATTTAGGAATTGCGAATCCTTTAGATATGGGGTCAGCGATGGCGCCTGCTGCTGCTCATACAATTCAACAACACTTTGAAGATTTGAAGAGAAGTGCCGATGACTATGATTTGATTGTTACCGGTGATTTATCAGCTATTGGGACACCAATCGCGAAACAACTGTTACTGGAAGAAGGTTATGATCTTGGGCATATATATAATGATTGCGGATTAATGATTTATGATTCCGGTCAAGAAGAAGTGTTTGCTGGTGGTAGCGGTTGTGCTTGTTCAGCTGTTGTCACATATGGTCATTTATTAAGTGAGATGCAAAAAGGGAATTTACAACGAATTTTTGTCGTTGCTACTGGCGCGTTATTAAGTCCGATGATGATGCAGCAGAAAGAAACAATTCCAACCATTGCACATGGTGTCGTATTTGAGAGAGTGAAGGGAGAGTGAATTGTGGATTTTATATATGCATTTCTTGTAGGAGGCGCTATTTGTGTAATTGGACAAGTATTGTTAGATTTCGCGAAGTTAACACCAGCCCATTTGATGGCTACCTTTGTAGTCATAGGAGCAGTGTTAGATGGCTTCGGATTATACGATAAGCTCATAAAGTTTGCTGGTGCTGGCGCGACAGTTCCTATTACAAGTTTTGGACATTCACTATTACACGGAGCAATGCATGCGGCAGAAAAACACGGATATGTAGGGATTGGTATGGGTATGTTTAGTTTAACGTCTGCAGGCATTTCAGCAGCGATATTATTTTCATTTTTTGTAGCACTTATATGTAAACCGAAAGGATAAATCAAATGAGACGAAGGGTTGTTTTGGTCACAGATGGAGATGAATATGCAAAGCGAACAATTGAGCTTTTGACGGAGGAATTTGGGGGAAGGTGTATTTCAGCATCACAAAGTAATCCAACCAAATTGACAGGGAAGAAAGTTGTTGAGCTTATTATGCAAACGCCATATGACCCTGTATTTGTTATGTTTGATGACAGCGGATTTATTGGAGAAGGATCTGGTGAAAAAGCTTTAAAATATGTAGCTACGCATAAGCAAATTGATGTACTCGGGATTTTGGCAGTAGCGTCTAATACACATCATTGGGAATGGGCACGCGTAGATGTCAATGTAGATCGGAACGGGAACTTAACCGAATATGGTGTTGATAAATTTGGACTTCCAGATGGAGAAATTGGCAGAATTAGCGGAGATACAATTTATTGTTTAGACGATTTGAATGTTCCTGTCATCGTTGGAATTGGTGATATTGGTAAGATGTGTGGAAATGATGAATGGGAGAGAGGATCACCAATTACTAAAAAAGCAATTCAGTTAATTTTGGAAAGGAGTGGATTTTATGACGAAGCCTAAAAAAGTGGATATCCCAATTTCATCTTTCATAAGTGATAATGAAAATTACTTAAAGCAAACAGCTGGACTGGGTGTTACATATGATGTTGGCATTCGTAAATTTCAAATTTTAAATAAAGAAATTGGCGTGTTGTTTGTAAATGGACTTTGTGATACGAATTATATTATCCCTATTTTAGAAGAAGCAGTGGATACAAATGAAATAAGGGATGTAGAAGAAGATACAGTGAAGCTTCTAGAGAATCGTTTAATTCATCAACAAGTAAGTAAAGTGAAAACGATGGATGAGGTAATGCTCCAAGTATTATCAGGACTCATCGTTATATTTGTGGAAGGTGAAACGGAAGCATTTGCAATAGATGTTCGTAGTTATCCGGGCCGGACGCCGACAGAACCAGATACAGAAAAGGTAGTACGTGGTGCAAGGGATGGATTTGTTGAAAATATCGTTGTAAATACAGCGTTAATTCGTAGGAGAATCCGAGATCCACGTCTTCGAAATGAAATGATTCGAGTAGGAGATAGATCGCAAACGGATATTTGTATTACATATGTACAAGATGTTGCAAATCCGGATTTAGTTAAGATTATAAAACAAGAATTAAATAACATTGAAATAGACGGGATTACGATGGCGGATAAAACGGTAGAGGAATTTGTAGTTAAACAAGGATATAATCCCTTCCCGCTTATTCGATACACAGAAAGACCAGATGTAGCAGCAAATCATCTACTAGAAGGACATGTGTTAGTACTTGTTGACACATCACCGAGTGCTATGATTACTCCAACAACATATTTTCATCATTTACAGCATGCAGAAGAGTTTAGACAAAATCCAGCTGTAGGTACATTTTTACGCTGGGTACGTTTTTTAGGTGTTATATTTTCGTTGTTCTTACTGCCATTTTGGTTAGTGTTTGTTTTTGATCCCACTCTTTTACCGGAAAGTCTTGCTTTCATTGGACCGAACAAGATGACGCATTTACCAATTTTATTACAAATTTTGATGGCCGAAATCGGACTAGAATTTTTAAGGATGGCTGCCATTCATACACCGACATCATTGTCGTCTGCAGCAGGATTAATTTCTGCCATATTAATTGGTCAAATTGCTATTGATGTAGGTTTGTTTGTCCCAGAAGTAATTTTGTACGTAGCAGTTTCTATGATTGGAGCATATGCAACACCGAGTTATGAACTAGGGCTTGGGAATAAAATCGGAAAGCTATTTGTCATTATTTTGACAGGTATATTTCATGAAATGGGATTTGTAATTGGTATGACGATATTGATTTTATTTTTAACGTCTATAAAAAGTTTACAAACACCTTATTTATGGCCGTTTTTACCATTTGATTGGGGCGCATTAACAAAAATTCTACTCCGTCCAACGATGTCTAGTTTAAAAGTACGCCCAAGTATTGTAAAACCTCAAAATGTAAAAAGACAAAAATAAACGGGATTATACACCCGTTTATTTTTTTAGCAAAAATTTATTGTTTTTTAACAAAAATCAAACATTTTTTGTGTACACTTAGAGTAGATATTGTGTATGGAAGGGGAAGAGGACATGATTAAATTATTTGTAAGTGATTTAGATGATACGCTCGTTTACAATGTGAATCATATGCAAAAAGAAGATGAACGTGCACTTTGTTGGTTAGCTGAAAAAGGGACAAATATTTGTTTTGCCTCTGGCCGCTTTACTCATCGAATTGATGAAGTCGTAAATAGGTTCGCATTCCCGTATTATACAACTAGTTTAAATGGAGCGACAATGTTACTGCCGGATGGGGAAATATTTCATGAATCAAGTTTTGAAGATGGGATTGCCCAGGAAATATATCGATATATCCATAAAAAGGGACTAGCAGATATTGTTTGTGCAAATGAGCAACGGTATACAAAAAGAAAGAATGAACATCATCATAATTTTGAAACATATATGGGCGTGCATATTGCTGAGATAGAAGCATTAGAAGAGGAATTTGGTAAGACTGTACATCCTGCGAAATTGTTTGTTTTTGGGGAAGAAGAGACAATTGCAGCATTAGATCAAGAATTACGAGATACATTTCAGAGTGAAGCGGAAGTTTTTATGTCTGGTAAACGCTATGTTGACATTATGCCAAGGGGAGTAAGTAAGGGGAGTGCTTTAAGGCGACTAATGGAACATTTGCAAATTGAGGCAAATGAAGTTGCATGTATTGGAGATTCTTTCAATGATATTTCTATGTTTGAAGTAACCCCGCATTCCTTTACTCTACATCATGCTCATCCTTATGTGAAGGAGAAGGCAAATCATATTGTTCGTTCGGTTGAAGAAGCTGTTATGAAATTGCCGTTACTTGTATAAAAAAGAAGCTCGCTAGTAGCGAGCTTCTTTTTACTTGAATAACGATTTAACAAAATCAATGATACTTGAGAAGAAATCTTTCACTTTATCTAGGAAACCTTGCCCTTCTTCAGATCCTAAAAAGGCAGAAACGTGTTCTTTTGCTTTATTTAACTGACTGCCAACTTGATTCCAATCGATATTAAGATTTTTCATTTTATCAAATAGCGCAACTAAGTTATCTAACTGTTCATCCGTTAATGTAATACCAAGTTGATCCGCAATTTTTTTTATTAATGAACGTAAATCTTCAGTCGTTTTTGGCTGTTCTTTGGCAATTTCTTCTTTAATTTTTGCAACAAGTTGAACTGCTTTTTCTTCACCAATTTTATCACCGAGCTGGGCTGTTTGCACCATTTCTTCATTGGCTACTTTTTTTACTTCCTCAGGAATTGTTTTGTTCGATGTTGTTTCATAGGCTTTCATTAAACCTGTTAAAGCAGCGGTTCCTGAAACTTTAAATGGTGCGGTAATTTGAATTTCTGCATCTTTCACACCTGCTGTAATAAGTGCGTTTGTGTACATTGCATCTGTTATCGAATTAATGTTTTTTGAACGTACAATAAGGCCAGAACCTGGCTTTGTATATGTGATCATAGAAGAGGAAATTGCTCTCGTACCAATTTGTGCTTTTGGAACAATCCCTTCTAGAAATTTATGTTCTTCCGCATTAGACACAGTAATGATTGTAGCATCTTTCGGTGCTTTCATTTCTTTTAACAGATCTTGTTTTTGTTGTTCAGACAAGTTTTCTCCTAGTGTAACAATTGATTCTCCTTCGATGATGTCTGCAAAAGAAGCTGTTGGCATCATAAATACCGTTACAGCTAATAGCAGAGCTAGTAATTTCGTTTTCACGAAAAATCGCTCCCTTTCTCTTTCTAAAATTTTCGGGCAACACAGTTATTATAGTATATATTTCTTATTTGTCACCTAGCTTTTTCCACATTTCAAAAAAGAAGTATGTAGATTGTCGGATTCTTTTTGTTTCTAGTCATGAATGTGGTAATATAGTGCTGAGATAGTTGAAAGGAGACATATACGTATGAAAACTTTAGGATACATATTAATGGAAAATGGTGAAAAAATCGATTTAGAATTTTTCCCAGAAGAGGCACCAAAAACAGTAGAAAACTTTAAAAAACTAGCAGAGCAAGGATTTTATGATGGTGTGACATTCCACCGCGTTATTCCTGGCTTCGTAAGCCAAGGTGGAGATCCAACAGGAACAGGTGCGGGTGGACCAGGTTACTCTATCCCATGTGAAACTGATGGAAATCCTCATAGACACCTTGTAGGATCACTTTCTATGGCTCACGCTGGCCGTAACACAGGCGGTAGCCAATTCTTTGTTGTTCATGAACCACAGCCGCATTTAGATGGTGTACATACTGTATTCGGTAAAGCAACAAGCGGTATTGAAACAGTATTAAACATGCGTCAAGGTGATGTAATGAAAGAAGTTAAAGTTTGGGAAGAATAAAGTAATGGAAAAAGAGAGCGATTGCTCTCTTTTTTGCTTTTTAATAGGAATGTGTATGTCGTTTACAGTACATGATACAAGTAGTACTGTTATTGCAGTGAAAATATGTTGCTTATGAGAACAAAAATTTAACAAATTACATAGAATACATTAGATTACATGTTTCAATAAATATTTTTTATTACATTCATTTTGCTAGAATTCATTTGCTCTCAGGTGATGAATAGTGAAGTGATAATGAGCGGTGAATGTTTCTTTTCACTTTCATATAACAGTGTTTTTTCTTTTATCTACTTAGGAAAAATAGTACTGAAACATATATTTGACTTTCTTCTTTTTGCTTTGTATGATTATCAAGTTGTTTTAAGCCCTTCTCACTCTGTTGAAAATATTGTAAAATGAATGTGATATGAAAAGAGTGGTTGAGGGGATTAATAGTTTGTAACTTTTGTAAGAAGGGATAAGGGTTATGTTAATTCGTTTTAAAAAAAGTTATGAAAAGATTGCAATGGGGCTTCTTTCATTTATGCCAACGGAAAAAGATGTGAAAACATTACAATTGACTATGAAAGATTATGAAGCAAAGGATGATTGGCAATTGTATTTGTGGAAACAAAACGAAGATTTTGTTGGGATAATGGGGATTGTAAAAAAAGAGAATCAAGTTTTGGAAATTCAGCATTTGAGTGTGAACCCATCTCACCGTCATATGGGTATTGGGACGAAGATGGTACAAGAGTTAAAGAGTAAATTTCTTGAGTTTACAATTTGCGGAAATGAGCAAACAGCAAGTTTTTGCAAAAAGTGTAAAGAGCTTGAACAAAATATACATTCGTGAAAGCAGAGATAAGTAGTTTATTATCTCTGCTTTCTTTTTTGTAATTGTTCGTTTCGTTCAGTAATGACTTCTGTTCGATCACGTAATGTATGCTTATGTATGATATATTCACTAGAAGTAGCATTCACATCTTTCCAAGGGAGGTTTTGTTTCTGACATAATTCTGTGCAGTGCTTTTCTAATGCTGTATCTAATAATGGTAAAAATAATGGTGTAAAATCTTCTTCTTTCTGTATAGATTGTAATCTATCCTTAAGTGAAGATAGAAGTTGTGTCTGATTTATTCCTAAACGTAGTAAAGGTGCACTGTTTCTTTCTAAAATCGTTATGGCGCTTTTCATCATCTTCTCTGAGCCATTCCAATTAGAGCGTCTTTGATGGTATAAAGAAACTGCAATTTGAATAAGACCGACTAAGTAATCATCACGATGTCCTCTTGGTTTTGTTTTCCAATATTCTTCTAGTATTTCGTGACATTCAAAATAATCATAATCTCCGTGAAAATGAATTAAAAATTGTATGTATTCGTTAGGATACATTTTCTTCACCTCTGTTTAACGGTTATAAATACAAGTGTATCATAGAAATATGAACAATAAACGACTAGGGGGTTTTCCCTAGCCGTTATTGTTCATATTAGCAGAAGCAAGCTGCCCCTACAATAATCAGTAAAATAAACAATACAACAAGTAATGCGAACCCACCGCTAAAACCGCAATCAACGTGACCCATAGTTTTTTGACCTCCTACATTGTTCTTACTACACTGTTATCATATGAAGTGGTGGGCATGATGACATGGGCATCGGTCTATTTTTAATTAAATTTCTTAAAAAGGTTGGATAGAACATGAGTATGCTCTATACTTATGTTGTTATAGAAAAAATGTGGTGGGATGCTTTGTGCAGTATAATTTTAAAGTAGAGGCTTTTGAAGGGCCTTTAGATCTATTGTTACATTTACTACATCGTTATGAAATTGACATATATAATATTCCTGTAGCGGAAATTACAGAGCAATATTTATCTTATGTTCATACGATGAAGGAACTACAATTAGATGTTGCAAGTGAGTATTTAGTAATGGCTGCAACGTTATTACAAATTAAAAGTAAAATGTTGTTGCCGAAACATGAAGAAGATGTACTTGATAACGGTGATGACTTTATAGATGATCCTCGTCAAGAATTGATGGAGAGGTTAATTGAATATAAGAAATATAAGCAAGTTGCTACTGAGCTAAAAGAAAGAGAACAAGAAAGAGCACAGCTATATACACGTCCGCCAATTGATTTTACATCGTTGCAACAAGAAGAGGAGACGAACTTACCTCTTGATGTTACGTTATATGATATGCTAGCGGCATTTCAAAAATTAATGCGCCGAAAAAAAGCAAAGAAACCTGTAACAACACGTATTACTCGTCAAGAAATACCAATTGAACAGCGCATGACTGATATTTTAAAACAGTTAGAAATGCAAGGTGGTCGTCAAAGTTTTTATGATTTGTTTGTTGATGATGAACGAGAAATAATGGTTGTAACATTTCTAGCGGTTCTTGAGCTGATGAAAAATCAACAAATCATAATTGAACAAGAACATAATTTTGATGAAATTTTCGTATCAAGCTCTATTAAATCGGCATAGATCTAGTATGGAAAATGGGATAGAAATATTATATCTCATGCTAAGTTTGAATGTATCGTTTGGAACAAGAGAAAAAATATTGAACCGAACGCATTGATTGTGATTCGGTTTTTTGATGTGTATTTTTATGGAGAAAATAGGAGGAAGGAGCTCATAAAATGGATAGAACAGAACAGAAATCAATCATTGAAGGGCTTTTATTTGTTTCTGGTGATGAAGGAATTTATCCAGAACAAATAGCGAAAGTCCTTGAAATCGAAGGAAACGAAGTAATCGATATTTTAGAAGAAATGCAAAAAGAATGTGAAAGCGCACACCGCGGTCTGCAAATTGTACAGTATGCAAAAGTATATCGTTTTGCTACAAAGAAAGAACATGCGTCTTACTATCAAAAATTAATAGATATTCCAACAGCTGCTTCACTCTCTCAGGCTGCTCTAGAAACGTTAGCGATTGTTGCATATCGCCAACCAATTACAAGAACTGAAATGGAAGAGATTAGAGGAGTAAAAACTGATAAGGCGTTACAAACGTTAGTGTCACACTTACTTATAAAAGAAATGGGAAGAGCAGAAGGACCAGGGCGTCCTATTTTATATGGAACGACGAAAGAATTTTTGGACACGTTTGGATTAAAAACATTAGATGATTTACCTCCGCTTTCTGAAGAAAACGAACAAATGAATGAGGCGGATTTATTCTTCGGTTCTTTACAAGAGATATCGAAATAAAAGCTTAGCATTTTGCTAAGCTTTTTTTGTATATCAATTATATACCGTGCCATACTAATTGAAAAAAGGAGACGAGTTATGAAAGGTATGCGAAGTGTTTTGTTATTAGTTGCTGTTTTGTTATGCTTTTCCTTAAATAGTGCATCGGCCAAAAGGTATATGATGTCTATTCATACTGCGTCTCCAATACATATGCAACGGCAACATTTTGGGAAAATGAAAGTGAGTTTCTTAAAAGTAGGGCAAGGTGATGCAACACTTATTATATTGCCAAATGGACAAACGATGTTAATTGATGGGGGACCTTATGAAGCTGGTGAGGTTATCATCCAAAAACTAATTGAAAAAGGGATTGATCATTTAGATGCTATCGTCAGTACTCATCCTGATATGGATCATATAGGAGGGCTCATTCCGATTGTAGAGCAAATGCCGGTTTCACTTATATTAGATAGCGGAAAAACATATAGTTCTTTTACTTATCATACGTATCGGAATCATATTAAAAAAAGAGGGATTCCTTTCGTTTCAGTAAAAGAAGGACAATACATCCCGCTAGATCCGCATGTTTCCATACAAGTATTAAATAATGGGAAATCAAAAGATGAAAATAATGAATCTTCAATTGTGTTAAAGGTACGATACGGAAAAGCAGATTTTTTATTAATGGGTGATGCGGATGTGCGGACGGAAACTGAAATATTAAAGCAATTTGATGTACATGCAGATGTATTAAAGGTAGGACATCACGGCTCCTATACTTCAACAAGTGAAATGTTTCTAAAGAAGGTAGAACCACAGTTTGCAATTCTTTCATATGGGAGCAAAAATCCGTATGGACATCCGCACCAAAGTGTAGTGAGACGATTAAAACAGCATGGTATAATGATATATGGAACAAATAGACGTACAGTAGAAATGGAAACAGACGGCGAACATATTACAATCGGGTCTAGCGGGTTAATGCCATTACTTAAGTGATTTATACGATAGATGATATTGTTCCTTTTTGGAAAAAATGAATAACATATATTATAATTGCGAGAGATGTACTAAGCTTCCTTTTTGTTAAACAAAGAGGAAATTTCATTCGAATGTATAGACAACTACTCGTGCATATATTAAGATGGAATTAGGCGAATAAGGTAATAATAACAAGTAGGTATTTCATGGGAAAGGATCGATGAAAATGAAAACGCAAGTTGTCATCAATGCCAAAATTTATACAGGTCAAGAAGTAGTAGAAAACGGATTTATTCGTTACGCAGAAACAATTAAAGAAATTGGTTTGATGGCTCAATATGTATCACAAGAAAATGAAGCGGTTTTAGATGCAGCAGGAAAAATTGTGATTCCAGGTATGATTGATGTTCATATTCATGGTGGATACGATATTGATGCGATGGATGCAAATAGCGATGGGTTAGTAACTCTAGGTAAAGAAATGTTAAAAGAAGGAGTTACAACTTACTTCCCAACAACAATGACACAAGCTCCAGAAGCAATCGAAGCGGCATTACATGCTGCGAAGGAAGCGAAAGAAAAAGGAGCATATTTCGAATACATTCACTTAGAAGGACCGTATGTTTCAAAAAAACGTGCAGGTGCACAACCACTTGAACATATTGTTCCTGCGAATATTGAACAATTTAAACAATGGCAGGAAGCAAGCGGGAATTTAATTAAATTAGTAACATATGCACCTGAAGAAGAAGGTGCGTTAGAGTTTGAGCAGTATCTTGCTGAAACTGGTGTTGTTGGCACAATGGGACATACAGATGCAATTGATGCACAACTAAAAAATAGAAACATTACACATGCAACTCATTTATACAATCAAATGCGTGGATTACATCACCGTGAACCAGGAGTTGTTGGTCATGTGTTATTAAATCCAGATGTAATGGTTGAAGTAATTACAGATGGTATTCACATTCACCCTGATATGGTGAAATTAGCATATAAATTAAAAGGCCCGAAAAAAGTAAGTGTTATTACTGACGCAATGCGTGCAAAAGGTCTTGAAGATGGATTATATGAGCTTGGCGGACAGCCAGTACATGTAAAAGATGGTAGTGCTCGATTAGAAGATGGAACGTTAGCTGGTAGTATTCTAAAAATGGATCAAGCTTTCCGAAATGTAATTGAATTTACAGGTTGTTCAATCGAAGATGCAGTACTAATGACATCAGTTAACCAAGCAGAAGAGTTTGGATTAAATAATAAAGGTGCGTTAGCGGTAGGAAAAGATGCAGACTTTGTTGTGATGAATGAAGATTTACATGTATATGATACGGTTCGTTTAGGAATTCATATGAAGGAAGGGAAGTAATTAAATGAATATTCTTGTTGTAAAAACTCCAGAAGAACTAGCAGAAGCAGGTTATAAATTAATTGAAGAAGTTGTAAAAACAAAAGAAAATCCAACATTAGGAATGGCTACAGGAAGCTCTCCATTAGGTATTTATGCAGAAATGCGAAAAAATAAACTTGATACAAGCCGTGTAACCACTGTAAACTTAGATGAGTACGTAAATTTACCACATGAAGATAAAAACAGCTATCATTATTTCATGCAAGAACAGTTGTTTGATCATCTTCCATTTAAACAAACTTATGTACCAAACGGGATGGCAAGTGATTTAGAGGAAGAGTGCAAACGTTATGAGGGCATTCTAGCTGCTAACCCAGTTGACCTACAGATTCTTGGAATCGGTGAAAACGGTCACATCGGATTTAACGAGCCAGGAACACCGTTTAATTCTCCAACAAACATTGTTGAATTAACAGAATCTACACGCCAAGCAAACCTTCGCTTCTTCGAGAAAGAAGAAGATGTGCCAACTCATGCAATTACAATGGGAATTGGAAGCATTATGAAAGCAAAACAAATTCTACTTGTTGCTATGGGTGCTAAAAAGGCAGAAGCTGTTAAAGAATTATTGCAAGGTGAATATAGTGAAGCGTGTCCTGCTACAGTTTTACAACGTCATCCGAATGTAACCGTAATCGCTGATCAAGAAGCTCTATCTTTATGCAGTGAGGCGATTGCTGATGAACATCGACAAGTATTCACCATTTCCGATCTATTATCAGATTCAAGAGTGGGTGAAACAGCTAATTGAGGACGGCGAATGGAAGCCGGGAGATAAAATCCCATCTGAGAATGAACTTTGCGATAAGTTCGAAGTGAGTCGTATGACAATCAGACAGGCGATTAATAATTTAGTGGAACAAGGTTATTTATATCGGAAACGTGGAATCGGTACGTTTGTCCAACTTCCGAAAGTGGAACAAAAATTGCAAGGAATGACGGGATTCACAGAAGACATGATTTCTCGTGGGATGAACCCAAGTAGTCAATTATTAAGTTTCCGCCTCGTTCCAGCTACTGCGAAAATAGCAGACCGGCTGAGAATACAGGAGGGAGAGTCGGTTTATGAAGTGAGGCGTATTCGCTTAGCTGATGATGAACCGATTGCTTTTGAGACGACATATTTGTCGCCAGCTCTTGTAAAAGATATTAACGAAGAAATATTGCAACAATCTTTATATGAACATTTAGAGAAAAAACTGGGCTTTAAACTTGTTAGCGCTACTCAATCAATTGAAGCTTCAATTGCAACGGATAATGAAGCGGAACATCTGCATATTCCTAAAAAGGCGCCAGTACTTGTAATGCGTCAATGGTCATATTCAGAAGGTGAAGTACCGTTAGAGTACGTGAAATGTATTTATCGTGGGGATCGTTATAAATTTATTACAAACATCGCACGTAACAAATAATATATTTCAGCTTGTGAAGTACAGTAAATGTCAAATTGTTTAACATGTAAAGAAAAAATACGACTCATCCTTACAAGGAGTGAGTCGTATTTTTATTATGAGCAATTACATGGTTAACAGCATCTTTAACTGTATTTACTACATAGTGAGCGTGTTCTTTTACTGCGTCATCAGCTTGAGACATAGCAAAACTGTGAGGAGTTAAAGAAAACATTGGAATATCATTATAAGAATCTCCTATGCAAGCAATTTCCTCTGGTTGTAATTGAAACTCTTTTAATAAAACAGAAATAGCAGAACCTTTACTAATATTAGGTGGCATTACATCTAAACATTGTTCTGCTGAAATGAAGGTACTAACTTTTCCATGGAATTTTTCATCAATTTTTTTCTGAAGAAGTTGTAAGCTTTCCTTTGTTCCGCCGACTGAGATTTTATTTGGGAAAATAGTATCATCAATCTTTTCTAATAGATGCGGTTCTTCAACGGAAGTCATCGTTACTTGTTGTTCAAGTTCATGAATAAACGGTGTTTTCTCTTCAATGTAATAATTATGTTCATCACTTACATAACGAAAATAAGGCTCTTCATTTGTCATTGCTAATAGATCAGGTAGAATACTTGAATCGAATGTTGCCGATAGTAGTTGCTTGTTTTCGTGCGTGTATACGAAAACACCATTTACACTAATACGATGGAAATTTGTATTTACAGCTTGCATTAAATTTGCAATTTCATTATCCAGTCGGCCAGAAGCGAAACAAAGAATCACATTTTGCTTAGCAAGACTGCGAAGTGCTGCAATATCCTGTTCGTCAATGAATCCTCCGTGTTGCATCATTGTACCATCGATATCACTTACAAACATTTTAATCATGTTGTTATCTCCTTTCTTATGTACAGTTGCTCTTACATTATACGCATCATATATAAACATGTCTAAAAAATGAATTTTTATGAAATGGTAGATGTTTTACATTGACGACAAAGAAGAATATTCTGTAACATAAAAGCAGGCTATTTAAGTACGAGGGTGGTGTTATATGAGTAATTATCTAGAAATTAAAAAAGTTTTAAATAATAATGTTATCATTGCTAGCCATCCTGAACACGAGGAAGTAGTAGTGATTGGTAAAGGAATTGGCTTTGGGAAAAAAGCGAAAGACGTATTGGAGCAAGAACAAATTGAAAAAATGTTTGTTTTAAAAAATGAACGTGATCGTGAACAATACAAACTGTTAGTGCCACATGTGAGTGAAAAATTAATTGAATTAATGAATGATATTATGTTCTATATTCAAGAAAAAGCAAAATCACCATTGAATGAACATATTCATATCGCTTTAACAGATCATATTTCTTTTGCGATTAAGCGGTTAAAACAAGGACTTACCATTGATAATCCTTTTTTAGTTGAAACGAAAATGCTCTATCCAGAGGAATATGAAATTGCTGAAGGTGTTGTAGAACTTTTAAACTCTCGTTTGCAAATTACATTGCCAGAAGGAGAAGTTGGGTTTATTGCACTCCATATTTACAGTTCACTTACAAATTCAGATTTATCTTCAGTTAATCAAAACTCCCGTCTCATTGCACAGCTTGTATCTTTAATTGAGACAAACTTACAAATTACATTAGACCAAGAAAGTATCCACTATTTGCGCCTTATCCGTCATTTGCAATATGCTATTGAACGGGTGAAAAAAGGGGAGAAAGTAGAGGAATCACAAAGTTTTGCTGATTTATTAAAGGCGGAATATCCCGTCTGTTATAATTTAGCTTGGAAGCTAGTTAAGGTCATGCAAAAAGAATTGCAACTTCCTGTTTATGAAGCAGAGAGCATATATTTAACGATGCATTTGCAGCGCTTAGTGAAAGCAGAGCATGTGTAAAAAGACATATATTTTTGTCTAAAATGAAAACGTTAAAAAAAATGATTGAATCGCTTACAATAGTTATGTATAATAACTATTGCAAAGTTATACAAATTTCGACAAACACATTAAGGTAAATAACGAAAACGTTTGCCTTAATTATAGTGAACTTATACGTAAACCTATTTTTGACACGTGTTACTGATTCGATCAGGCATGAGTGGAGAAAAGTAAGGAATGTAAGCTTGAGAAAGGGATATACTACCCTTTGTATAGCTATCGTTCTATCTTTTTTTCCTCATGTCTTTTTGGCGTTTGTCGAAAGGTATCAATATAGAGAAGAGAGGAAGGGTTTCCATGTTTAAGAAGATCTTTGGTGTTCTTCAAAAAGTCGGAAAAGCGCTTATGCTTCCAGTTGCGATTTTACCGGCAGCAGGTATTTTACTTGGATTTGGTAATGCATTTCAAAATCCACAGTTAACAAATGTTATTCCTGCTTTAAAAGCTGATTGGTTCGTAATGGTAGCCAAAATTATGGAACAATCTGGTGATATTATTTTCGCTAACCTTGCATTATTATTCGCAGTTGGGGTAGCAATTGGTTTAGCTGGTGGAGACGGAGTAGCTGGTTTAGCAGCATTCGTCGGCTACTTAATTATGAACAAAACGATGAGTGTGTTCTTAGAAGTAGATAAGCTAGTGAAAGTAACAAGTTCTGGAGCAGACCCAGTAAAAATTGGATTTGCTGATCCAGCATATGCAAATGTATTAGGAATTCCAACGCTACAAACTGGAGTGTTTGGTGGTATTATTGTCGGTATAGTAGCGGCATATTGCTACAATAAATACTTCAACATTGAATTACCATCATACTTAGGTTTCTTCGCAGGTAAGCGTTTCGTACCGATCGCAACTGCAACATTCTCTTTAGTAGTAGGTATTATCATGTGCTTCATTTGGCCATACATTCAAGGCGGCTTAAATACGTTCTCACATCAAATGATTGATGCAAATAGAACGATCGCAGCATTTATTTTCGGTTTAATTGAACGTTCATTAATTCCATTTGGATTACATCACATTTTCTATTCACCGTTCTGGTTCGAATTCGGTCAGTACACAAATGCGGCTGGCGAGTTAATCCGTGGTGACCAAAAAATCTTTATGGCACAGTTAAAAGACGGTGTAGAATTAACAGCAGGTACATTTACAACTGGTAAGTATCCGTTCATGATGTTCGGTCTTCCAGCAGCAGCGTTAGCAATGTACCACGAAGCACGTCCAGAAAACAAAAAATTAGCAGCTGGTATTTTAGGTTCTGCTGCATTAACATCTTTCTTAACAGGTATTACAGAACCACTTGAATTTTCATTCTTATTCGTAGCGCCAGTATTATTCGGAATTCACGCCGTATTCGCTGGTCTATCATTTATGACAATGCAAATTTTAGGTGTTAAAATTGGTATGACATTCTCTGGTGGTTTAATCGACTTTATGCTATTCGGTGTACTACCAGGCCGTACAGCATGGTGGTGGGTAATTATTGTTGGTCTTGTACTAGCAGTTATTTACTACTTCGGATTCCGCTTTGCAATCCGTAAATGGAATTTAAAAACACCTGGTCGTGAAGTAGCAAATGCGAATGACGGCGCAGGAAAAGCAGAAGCTGGTGAACTTCCACGTGAAGTATTAGTTGCACTTGGTGGTAAAGAAAACATTGCTTCTTTAGACGCTTGTATTACTCGTTTACGTGTTCAAGTTAACGAACAAAAGAATGTAAACAAAGATCGTTTAAAAGAGCTTGGAGCAGCTGGTGTACTTGAAGTTGGAAATAACATTCAAGCTATTTTCGGACCGAAATCTGACACGTTAAAATCACAAATTCATGATATTATGTCAGGTCGTACACCTCATGTTGAAAAAGAAGAGCCTGTAAAAGTAGAAGAAGCTCCTCAAAAAGTTGATGAAAACGAAACAATCGTTTCACCAATTGAAGGAAAAATCTTACCGATTACAGAAGTACCTGATCAAGTATTCTCAGGAAAAATGATGGGAGACGGATTTGCAATTGAGCCAACAGAAGGAACAGTAGTTTCTCCAGTTAACGGTGAGATCGTTAACGTATTCCCTACAAAGCATGCGATTGGTATTCAATCTGAAGGCGGAAAAGAAATTTTAATCCACTTCGGTATTGATACTGTAAAATTAAATGGTGAAGGTTTTGAAGCACTTGTAGCACAAGGCGACAAAGTGAAACAAGGACAACCATTATTAAAAGTAGATCTTGCATTTGTAAAAGAAAATGCACCATCTATCATTACACCAATTGTCTTTACGAATTTACAACAAGGGCAACAAGTCGAATTGAAAAAAGATGGAAATGTTAAGAAGGGCGAAAACGCTATTATTGACATTCAGTAAGAATTTGACGCAAAATGTTTATAATTATAATAGGCGATGTGGTTGACCGAACATCGCCTATTATATACAATAGATGATGTAGTACTCACGTCTATACAACTAAAAAATACTGTAATTTAAAGGAGATAAATTATCATGGAAAAAATCTTTAAAGTAACTAGCGACTCAGGAATTCATGCTCGTCCAGCAACACTACTTGTAAACACTGCAAGCAAATTTGGTTCTGACATTAACTTAGAGTATAACGGAAAGAACGTTAACTTAAAATCAATCATGGGCGTTATGTCTTTAGGCATTCAACAAAACGCAGAAATTAAAATCACTGCAAATGGTGATGATGCAGCTCAAGCACTAGCAGCTATCGAAGAAACTATGAAAAACGAAGGATTAGGAGAATAATGACTCTTAACATTCAAGGGATCGCTGCATCAAGTGGGATTGCTATTGCAAAGGCTTTCAGACTTGAGAATCCTGAATTTAACATCGAAAAGAAATCAATTACAAACGAAGCTGCAGAAATTGCACGCTTAGACGCTGCGCTTGAGAAAGCAAAAACTGAATTAGAAGCTATTAAGGACCACGCTTTTGCTGAGCTAGGTGCTGACAAAGCTGCGATCTTTGAAGCACATTTATTAGTGTTAAATGATCCAGAACTAGTAAACCCAGTAAAAGATAAAGTAAATAGCGAAAAAGTAAATGCTGAATTTGCAATGGATGAAGTTGCATCAATGTTTATTTCTATGTTTGAAAACATGGATAACGAATATATGAAAGAACGTGCTGCGGACATTCGTGACGTAACAAAGCGTGTTCTTGCACATTTACTAGGTATTAACTTCTCAAATCCAGGTACAATTTCTGAAGAAGTAATCATCATTGCTGAAGATTTAACACCATCTGATACAGCTCAGTTAAACCGTAAGTATGCAAAAGGTTTTACAACTGATATCGGTGGACGTACATCTCACTCTGCAATTATGGCTCGTTCTATGGAAATTCCAGCTGTTGTTGGTACGAAAGTTGTTATGGAGAAAATCCAAAACGGCGATATCGTAATCATCGATGGTTTAGATGGAGAAGTAATTGTAAACCCATCAGAAGAAACTCTTCGCTCGTTTGAAGAAAAGAAAGCGAAATTTGAAGAGCAAAAAACTGAATGGGCAAAATTAAAAGACCAAGCTACTGTAACAAGTGACGGACATCACGTTGAGCTTGTTGCAAATATCGGAACACCAAATGATGTACAAGGTATTATCGACAATGGCGGAGAAGGCGTTGGTTTATACCGTACAGAATTCTTATACATGGGCCGTGACAATCTTCCAACAGAAGAAGAGCAGTTCGAAGCGTATAAAGCAGTTCTTGAAGGTGTAAAAGAAGATCAACCTGTTGTTGTTCGTACACTTGACATCGGTGGAGATAAAGAGCTTCCATACTTACATTTACCAAAAGAAATGAACCCATTCTTAGGATACCGTGCAATTCGCTTATGTCTTGATGAGCAAGATGTGTTCCGTACACAACTTCGTGCATTACTTCGTGCTAGCGTATACGGTAACTTAAAAATTATGTTCCCAATGATTGCAACTCTTGATGAGTTCCGTCAAGCGAAAGCAATCTTGTTAGAAGAGAAAGCGAAACTTGTAGAAGCGGGTACAACTGTTTCTGATTCTATTGAAGTTGGTATGATGGTTGAAATCCCAGCTTCAGCAGTATTAGCAGATCAATTCGCAAAAGAAGTTGATTTCTTCTCTATTGGAACAAATGATTTAATCCAATACACAATGGCTGCAGACCGTATGAACGAACAAGTATCTTACTTATACCAACCATATAACCCATCAATTTTACGTCTTGTAAAAATGGTTATCGATGCTGCTCATAAAGAAGGCAAATGGGCTGGTATGTGTGGTGAGATGGCGGGCGATTCACTTGCTATCCCATTATTATTAGGATTAGGTTTAGATGAGTTCAGTATGAGTGCAACATCTATTCTTCCTGCAAGAACACAACTAAGCAAGTTGTCAAAAGCAGAAATGGAAACATTAGCAGAAAAAGCATTAATGATGTCAACTGCTGAAGAAGTTGTTGAACTAGTTAAAAGCATATAAGTAATAAAAAAACCTGAGTCGATTTGAAATCGGTCTCAGGTTTTTTCTATAAGAAAAGTAAATCTTGTTTTCTTACTATAGAGGATAAGAAACAGAACTAGATAGCGATAGCAACGATATCAGTTGGGCATACACGTAAAATACCATTAAAAGTATTACGTTGACGGTTCTTATCATCTTTGTTGTCGTCTTTATTATCTTTGTCATTGTTATTACGAGCTAAAGCAGAGAAAAGAGCAACACCGTTAGCGAAACCTTCAAAAATTACATCGTTGAAAGATCCGATACCTTTAATGCTTATAAGAGAAAGCTCTGTTCCAACTGAAATGCTAGCAAGTACGTTACATACAGCTGGTTGTTGTGGTTTTACCTCTTTCTCTTTCTCGCGATGGTCACGACGGTCACACTCTCTTTCATGATGATGACAGTCTCTAAAGTTATCACAGCATCCAAATGATCCAAACATAATCCTCATCACCCCCTTCACACTTATAATCTATGTAAGTTCGGTAGTGAGTGACTGGACAGAGAGTGGAATTTTTTCTAGGGGATTTTCTCATTTTAAATGACTAGCTGGGTGTTTACTACGGGATGATGTTTAAAATAGGATAGATACCACAAAAAAATGTAAAGACCACCGAAATGAATGAAATAGGTAGCCTTTACACTTTTTTGCTTTTATATAAAACGATGATATATACAGGAAGAGCTAGGAGTAGTGGTACGATGGATCGAGCAGTATGTTTTTCTGATTCTAATTGGAACGCTTCTTCTTTAGGAAATTGTAATACTGAAATGTTCGCAGCATCTCCAATAAAATATAGAAGCAGTACAGTTACTATGTAACATAAAAGTGCAATAAAGCTTCCGTATGAACTCAATGAAAATCCCTCTCTTGTTATCTATTTGTTATTATTGTATCATAATTGTAACAAAAACACACGGTTATATTTCGATGATTTAACAAAATTCGACATGAAACGCCATTTATGTATATGAAAATAGTATAAAACTTACTGTTTTTTTATGTGTAGATGTCGAATTATACATTGTAATATTACGGATGTGTGACAGAATAAAAAAAACGAAGGTAATGAAATTACCTTCGTTTTTTTTATCCGTATTAAAGAGTAGTGAGACCTTCACATTGATTAAAGCTTCACTTTATTATTTTGCCCATTCACTCACTTGCTCTACGCTCATTCGTGGTGCAGGGTGACCTTTTAAAGTTGATTCACCAATTGTAATAAGCATAATTGGTACGTAGCGAGATGAAACATTAAATTCTTCTGTAAGTGCTTGTGGGTTGAAACCACCAATAGCGCAAGTATCCCAGCCAGTTGCTTTAGCAGCAAGCATAAGTTGCATTGCTGCTAAAGATGCATTTGAGAAGGCTGCATCTCTTGGGAATTGCTCACGAGCATATGCAGACTCAATATTTTTAGCTAAGCGCTCTTTTGCTTCCTCTTTCATAAATCCTTGTTCTACAATTGGACCATAAACTGGTTCAACGTTTTTATAAGCTTCTAAATCACCTAAAATAGCGACTACAGCAGAAGCATCAAGAATTTGTTGCTGGTTATAAGCAATTGGATGTAATCGTTTCTGTACATCTTCACCTTGGAATACAAGGAATTTCCAGTGCTGCAAGTTCCAAGCAGAAGGTGCTTGAGCAGCTCCCTTTAAAATCTCGTGTAACTCTGTAGATGAAATTTCTTTCTCTGGGTTGAATGCACGTGTAGATGTGCGTTCATATAGAACATTAAAAAAGTTATCGTTTGTCATTATATATCCTCCAAATTACATATCAAATAATGAAAAAATACATGTAATATATTCTACTTACATTTTGTAAGTTATCGAATTTAAGAATATAATATATTTATTTTAATTGTCAAGTTTTAAAGCGGAAGCTAGGGCATTCATACAAACGATACAATTCCTATAATCATACACTAAAAAAGGAATTTATAGAGTGAAAAAGCGAAGATAACATTCTCAATTAGCTTGTTAACATGTATCCCTCACTCATTAAAGTTTTTAGAGAACAGTCTTTTATAAAATGTTTGTGAGGAATTCAGTAGAACAAGATATATGAAGTGAGTGAAGACTAGTGATGAACATACTACATTTTTTATTAGAGAATACGGTTTTCCAAAATGTATTACAAGATCTTCAGTTAAATGTCCTTTATATAGAAAATGGATGCACACATCAACAAACGATAGAAAATATCCATCCAAAATGTATGTTTATAGCAAATAGTTTTGAAGAAGGAGAATTGTTGTTTCAGAGGACTAAACCACATATTGTAATTATGTATGTAACAGATTTTTCTCAAATAAAATATATAAAGAATATGTATAATCCACAGAGTACGTTTATTGTCATTTGGGATCAACAAATAACAAGTGAGTTTACAGAGGTGCTTACGTTAGGGATACGTAATATTGTGATAGCCCCTGTTACTCCACAAATGGTGTTAGAGGAAGTGAATAAAAGTTTGTATCAGCTTTCTTTAGTGCGACAAGTAAGTTTGCAACAAGAATTACTTCAAATGATGTTTGATTTTCGAAATGATCTATTATTCATAGTAGAAGACGATGAGATTGTTGATTGTAATACAAATTTTTTAGAGTTTTTCGGATATGGAAATTTGTTTGCCTATCGTGAGCAACATTTAGTATTTGCTGAACATTTTATTAGAGAAAATGGATACTATTCAACAACTCATGATATAACATGGTTAGATGACACATTATCATATGATAGAAGAATTAAGATGTCCAACTATGAAGGGGAAGTGTCAACTTTTTTATTGCGTGCGACACCATTGCCAGAAGATTTATCAAGATTTATTGTGAAGTGTACAGAGATTACAGAATTAGATGAAATCTATCAAGAACAAGAAAGGCTCGCTATGATAGATTCATTAACAGAGATTTATAATCGTTTGAAGTTCCAACAAATACTAGAGTCAGAATGGGATAATGCGATGCGTAATAATGAAAACATAGCACTTATTTTATTTGATATAGATAATTTTAAAGCAGTAAATGACACGTATGGCCATGATTTTGGTGACTTAGCATTAATTCAGCTTGCAGATCTTATGAAATCTAAAGTGGAGGAGCAACATGTATTTGCTAGGTGGGGCGGAGAAGAGTTTATCATTTTAGTAACGAATACAGTAGAAAAAGAAGCATTTCAGGTTGCGGAATCATTACGATTTTTCATTGAAACAAAGCAATTCTCAGGAATCTCGAAATTAACAGCGAGTTTTGGAGTTGCATTATATGAAAAAGGGATCACAAGAGAAGAATTAATGCAACGCGCGGATATTGCATTGTATGAAGCGAAAAAAAATGGGAAAAATCAAGTGTGCATATATAGAAAAGAAAAAAAGTGATTTTTCGCAACAAATTGTTGCGATTTTTTTTTATTGTTCGATAATAGAATGTGAGGGGGATTTTGAACGAAGGAATTATGGAGGAGCAACATGATAAAAAAAATAATGACAATGGCTTCGCTGTCCGCTTTAGTTTGTGGTGGAGTATACTATTTTTTCTATAATCCCAATATAAAGGAAAGCACTGTATTAACAACTAAGGTGAGTCCTACTATTGAATCAGAAGTACAAGAGAATATAGAAAAAAAAGAAGGACAACAAATTGATTATGCTAGTATATCTCAAAAGTTAGATCAATATTTAATAGGAAAGCAATTTAATGGAACAGTTTTAGTAACAGATAAAGAGCGTGTTATATTGAATAAAGGATATGGGTATGCTGATGTTCAAAATAAGATAGAGAATACGCCTCAAACAAAATATCGTATCGGTTCTATTACGAAAACAGTTGTGGCTACATCTATTTTACAGATGCAGGATCAAGGGAAGCTAAATATTCAAGATAATGTAAATAAATATATTCCTTCTTTTCCAGTAGATAAAAATATTACTTTATATCATTTGTTAACACACACATCAGGTTTACCAGAAAGCGGAAAAGGGAAAGTGAATGCTGCTTCTCGTATAAACTTAGTAAATTGGATTGGAATCCAAAAATTAGAATTTCCACCAGGCGCAGGTTGGAGATATACAGATTATAATTATATGGTGCTTGCCTATATTATAGAAAGCATATCAAAAAAGCCTTTAGGAGATTACATAAAGGAAAATATATTTACTAAAGCAGAAATGCATGAATCTGGTATGGGCAATATGGCTCAGGGAGATCAACATTTTACTAAAGGATATGTAAAGAAAGAGAATGTACTTGAACCTGCACAAAAATTGTTAATGGATTGGTTATACGGATGCGGTGAGATGTATACGACAGTTGGTGATATGAAGAAGTTAGATGAAGCGATTATAAATGGGAAACTTCTTTCTGAACAAAGTATACAAGCGATGTTTTCACCTTCAACAGAACGAAAATATGCATTTAGTTTTTACATATATCCGGATTATTTTCATAATCATGGTGTACTATCTGGTTGGAACACTTTCAATAATTTTAATAAAGAAAAAGGCACTTTTGTTATTTTATTTTCAAATGTGAAAAATAGTATAGATGATGATTTTAATAATGAGTTTCGAAAGATGGTAAATGATTTATTAGAACAAAGGGGATGAGAAAATGGAACGTAAAAATGTATCAATAGGTTTCATCGGTATTGGTGTAATGGGAAAAAGTATGGTGCGTCATTTAATGCAAGACGGCTATAAAGTATATGTATATAATAGAACAAAAACGAAAACAGATTCTTTAGTGCAAGATGGTGCAAATTGGTGTGATACACCGAAAGAGTTAGTAAAGCAAGTGGATGTTGTAATGACTATGGTTGGATATCCACATGATGTAGAAGAAGTGTACTTTGGAATAGATGGAATTTTAGAGAATGCAAATGAAGGTACGATAGCAATTGATTTCACGACATCTACACCAACATTGGCAAAACGTATTAATGAAACTGGTAAAAGTAAGAATGTATATACGTTAGATGCACCTGTATCTGGAGGAGACGTTGGTGCGAAAGAAGCAAGACTCGCAATTATGGTCGGTGGAGAGAAAGAAATATATGAAAAATGTTTACCGTTATTTGAAAAACTAGGAACAAATATTCAGTTGCAAGGGCCAGCTGGAAGTGGACAACATACAAAAATGTGCAATCAAATTGCAATTGCCTCTAATATGATTGGAGTATGTGAAGCTGTTGCTTATGCGAAAAAGGCTGGATTAGATCCTGATAAAGTATTAGAGAGCATTTCAACGGGAGCAGCAGGTAGCTGGTCATTGAGTAATTTAGCTCCTCGAATGTTAAAGGGAGATTTTGAACCAGGGTTTTATGTAAAGCATTTTATGAAAGATATGAAGATTGCTTTAGATGAGGCTGAAAAATTGCAATTACCAGTACCAGGTTTAAGTTTGGCGAAGGAATTGTATGAAGAGCTAATAAAAGATGGGGAAGAGAATAGCGGAACACAAGTGTTATACAAAAAATACATAAGGGGGTAAATGAAATGGATCTTCAAAAATTTGATGAGATGATTGATGCTGTGCAACGAGCAGCTTGTATACAAATTAATGAAAAGCAAAAAGAAGCTTTTAAACAAAAATATGATTTTGAACCGGAATTCGAATATGGAAAAGATGAAAAAGGGCATTACGTTATTCGAACTTCAAAAAAGATGCTGGAAGAAATGGAATTTTATTTGGCATTGAAATATGATCGAGATGGAGTTGACCTTTATATGCAAGCAGAGATCGATGGTATAAGTCACGTATCTGTTAGCTATAGTAAAGATGCCCTGCATTTACAAGAATTGTTTCAATTTCTAGAAGAAAATAAATAAAAGTCCTCATGTGAGGACTTTTATTTATTTAGGTATACTTAATTTTATAATTATAAGCTAGAAGCACGGCGGCAACGTTCAATTGGGAATGGAATCACTTGCGCGGTGTGATTAGGACCAAATTGTTTTGTACGAGCATGGCGTATTATATAAAATGCACAGAGAATTGAAACAGGAATAGCACCGAACAAGCCAAAAAATAAAGCGCTTACACAAGATGCGACAAAACCTAAAACACCAACTTCTAACTCTTCCATAATAGCTCCTAAAATAACAGGAAGTGCTCCACATGTAACCCCTAGTATAAGTGCGATAAGTAAACTCATGATTCTCCCCCTCTGTTTGCGATATTCTTTTCCTTCTTAGTTAATTGTAGTATATCATATACAAAACAGAATTTTCAGAAAAAGTTCAAAAAAAGTTCAATAAATGTTCAAAAAGTATTAAAAAATATACTTGAAAAATTGAAGGGATAGATTGTGTTGAACGGAAGGGAACATACAGTTAGAGCCATAAAAAATCAGGCTTATTTCATTTTTGAAATAAGCCTGTTCCATAGGAGGATGTATATATGTAGAGTGAATAAAAGGTTGGAAAAGGGGATCCAAGACCTTTTATTCAACTGACTACCTTAATAGATTGGAACCCAGCCTTCAGTTGTAACAAAAATACGAATAGCTACAACTTGACGATCATCTTGCAAGGTAAAATAATGTCTCGCATTTTCAGGAACAGATATGAGATCGCCTGGCTCAAGTTCAACGTCAAAGAATTTTCCATCTTTTCCTTCAATGGCAAAGATGCCATGGCCACTAACAATAAAGCGAACTTCATCATCAGTATGATGGTGTTCTTTTTGGAAATTAATTAATAATTCGTCAAGGTTAGGTGTGCTATTTGAAAGTGAAATTACATCATGTGCTTTATAACCTCGGCGCGTTGAAACATCAGCGATTTCTTTTGAAAACACAGCTAATATTTCAGCTTTGTTTTCATCTGTTAAAGAATAATTTTCACTTAAATGAGTAGGAAGCTTAGAGATGTTCCATTTCTCATATAAAACACCTTCCTCTTGTAGAAATTTACATACTTCCACCTCATTTTCAATGCGAGTATTTACTTCATGAATACGAATTTGCGCCATTAGAAACGCCTCCTTGAATTGATAATAGTTTTATATGAAATTGGAATAAAAACTCATAAGCTTCTAATCTTTTCTTTGTATCAAAGCTATCTCGGCCCCATACGGTAATACCATGGTTACGGATTAATACTGCTCCCGAATCGCCCTGTATATGCTTTCGGAAGTTTTCTCCAAGCGTTGGGATATGGGCATGGTTTTCGATAATAGGAATGTTAATTGTTGCACCTTCTTCCCAAATATCAAGAGCTTTAATAATTTCTTGATTTTGAAGGGTGACTGCATCACTATATAAATTTGTGATGACATTGTTATCAGTTGTATGAACATGAAGTACGCATCCGGCATTCGTATTGTTATAAATATGTGTATGCAATATTGTTTCTGCTGAAGGACGCAATTCAGTCTCTAATACGGGAACCCCTAGATGATCTACTAATATAAAATCATCTGGAGTAGTTTTTGTTTTATCTTTACCACTTGCTGTAATGAGAAAAGTGAGTGGTTCATGACTAACCTTTATAGAAATATTACCACTCGTTGCAGGAAACCAATTTCGTATTGTTAATTCTTTTTTTATCTCGCTTAAGTCATACCATTGACGAAAAAGTTGTTTCATAATTTCACCTCCAACAAACGTTTTAATGCATATTCAACATCGTAAAATGTTTCAAAAGGTGTATAGGCGATACGATTCTCTTCACACTTTGTAATAAGGAAGTCACGAGCAAATACTTTATCAGCTTGTTTCGCAGCTTGTAAATCGGTAATGGAATCTCCAATTACAATATGGAAGTCATTCGTATCACTTAATTTACGGATTAAAGATGATTTACATAATCCGCAATGATTTTGACAATGATGATCACAAGGATGAGGCCAATTAACGGTAATGTATTCACTTGAAAAATCTGTTTCATTACAGTAAATTTGCTCTTTTGGAATAAGTCCTTGCAAGAGTGGATAGACGAAGAAATCCATTCCACCTGATATAACATAAAAAGAAATGTTATTCTCATTTACAAATTGTATAAATTCATGAAAACCACTACGGATTTCAGCAGTCTCTATTAAAAATTGAATAATATCATCGTGTAGATTAGTAGGTATTAATTGAAATAATTGAGAAACACCTTCTTGAATAGATAGATCTTGTGATAATATTCTATTCTTTACTTCTTCAGCTTCTGGTGGTGCGAATTTTTCCATAATGGACATAATGTTATCATTATTTGTAATCGTGCCATCGAAATCACAAAATACTTGAATACTCATAATTTCACCTCATGAGAGGGATTTCCCCATATTTGTAGTGCACTATGCAAATTTATGTCATCTACTTCATGAAGAGGTATATTTTGCAAAGTAGCATCAATCGCAGTACGGAAAGCTTTCCCGCCGCCCTGCGCCCCATTCGGATGTCCGTGTATCCCGCCGCCAGCATTAATAACAACATCTTTACCGAAATCTCGTACAATAAAGGGAACGAAACCAGGGTGAATACCAGCAGATGGAACAGAGAAGCTCTTCTTGAAAAATGCATCGTCTTCAGTTAAATATGTTGAGATAGCAAGGGCTTCTTCTTTTTCTAGCGCAACACTCCCGTATGGAGAGGGGAATAATGAAAAGTCAGCGCCAGCATAACGTAATAGCTTTCCGAGTAATAATGGAGATGAAATTCCATATAACTTGGATGCTGAGTAAGCACCACTTACAGCAGGGTGTGCCATAATAGGAACCGGGATTTCATCATCTTCTGCAAGTGATTGTAGTACATCTAGTCCGTAAGCAAATACGTTAAATAATAGAATATCAGCCCCAGCTTGCACTGCACGTTTCGCATTTTCTTTTAAATCAAAAGTTCGTCCTGTTAAATTTACGGCATATAACGTTTTATGCCCGTATGTTTCATATACGGATTGTAAAACTTCTTTTCCAGATGCAATGCGTTTCGTAAGTGGTGTTAATGTATTCTCAAATAATATCTCATCATCTTTTACGATATCTACACCACCACTTGCTTGATCGCGTAATTGCGTTTTTAAATACCCAATATTTCGTCCAATCATCCCTTTAAAAATACTCATTAAAAGAGGACGTTCATGCACTTGTAAAAGGTTTCGAATACCATCTATGCCGAACTTTGGGCCAGGAAAATGTTTTTTTAACTCGTCTGAAAAAGTTAAATCAATTAATTTCACTTCGCCATCAAGTGATAGCTTTCCGAATGTAGTTGTTAAAATTGCTGGTAAGTCTGGACTGAAATTTAATAATGGATATTCGATTTTAATAATCCCGCGTTTTACTTTTTTACGTAAATACAAATTGGTATGTTCGTGTTCAGCTAATTCCTCAACATGAATGACGTTGCCTTTATGCTGTTTTAATTGTTCTTGTAATAAATGTGGTAAATGTGTCCAAGAGCCAATTGTTAAACCGAGTGCAATTTGCTCAGCCTTTTTTTCTAAGTTATGTGAATCATCATGGATTAAATATGTCGCTATAATTCCGCTCATTGTTATAACCTCCTAGTTAAATAAAAAAACCTCTCAGCTAAGGAGAGGTTTTTTTACAACCAGCTCCTTATCTGTCAGCGTAATGCTGCGAGAATTAGCACCGTGTCTACAATTGTAGATCGGTTGCCGGGTTTCGTCGGGCTCGTCCCTCCACCTGCTCTTGATAAGAAGTATTTAGAAATGTTTAAATTTTTAAGATAACTGAATTTTGTCAGATATTTTTCATGTTGTCAATTACTTTTTGAAAAAATTCAATTTATCAATTCGATTAATGGCTTCTCGTAATCTATCTTCTGTATGCAAGAGACCAACACGGACATACCCTTCGCCATGTTCACCAAATCCAACACCAGGAGCAACTGCAACATGTGCTTTTTCTAGTAAAATATCAGCAAATTGCTCAGAGGTATACCCTTTTGGAACAGGAAGCCATGCAAAGAATGATCCTGTTGGAATGTCTACATTCCAACCAATTGAGTGACAAGCTGAAATAAGAGCGTTTCGTCGAGATTCGTAACTATTTACAAGGTCTATTACGCAAGACTGTGAACTTAATAGTGCTTCGCGGGCAGCATCTTGAATTGCACCAAAAATACTAACATACATATGATCTTGTAATAAGTTAATGGTTTCAATGACACTTTCATTCCCTACTGCAAAAGCGATACGCCACCCAGCCATATTGAAAGTTTTCGATAGAGTATAAATTTCAATTCCTGTATCTTTGGCACCGTCTGCTTGTAAGAAACTCACGGGCTTTTGACCATCAAATCCAATAGCGCCGTAAGCAAAATCATGAACGACTAATATATTATGTTTATTAGCAAAATGAATGGTTTCATCAAAGAAATCTTTTGATGCAGTAGCACCGGTCGGATTATTTGGATAGTTTAAAAACATTAATTTTGCACGCTCGGCAATAGAGTCATCAATTTTCGTATAATCGGGTAAAAAATTATTTTTTGCAATAAGCGGCATTGTTTCAAATTGTGCTTTTGCTAAAGCAACTCCTGATAAATAATCTGGATAGCCTGGATCTGGAACGAGAATCGTATCACCAGGGTTTGTAAAACAAACTGGTAATTCTACTAATCCAGCCTTTCCGCCAAACAAAATAGCAACTTCTGTTTTTGGATTTACTACTACATCATATTCACGTTGATAGAATGTTGCCACGGCTTCTTTTAAACTTTCATGTCCGCGAAATGGCGGATATTTATGATGAATGGTCTTTTCTGCAGCATCTTGTAACGCTTTTACGATATGCTGCGGTGTTGGTTGATCTGGATTACCTTGACCTAGATTAATAACATCGTGACCAGCTGCTACGACTTTGTTAACTTTTGCAACAAGTGAAGCGAAAAATTGTTTTGGCAATGATGTTACTATCTCAGAAGGTTGAAATAATTTCATACTTTCCACCTCTTTTGAAAGTTGTTACAATTCTAGTGACAAATGATATAATCTTTCCAGTATTTTGTAAAGAAAAAATTATGAATGGGGCTGACAAAATGAAAGTCGCATGTATTCAAATGGACATTGTCTTTGGAGATGTAGAAAAAAATATTGAGAATGCTAAAAATAAAATAAGCGAAGCGATGAAGGAAAGACCAGATGTTATTGTCTTACCAGAACTATGGACAACAGGATATGATTTAACGAGACTTTCTGAAATTGCAGATAGGGATGGATTGGAAACGAAAGAAAAGCTGAAAGAATGGTCGAAACAATATGGTGTACATATTGTCGGTGGTTCTATTGCGAAGCAAACAGAGCAAGGTGTTACAAATACAATGTATGTGGTAAACAAGGAAGGAGAACTAGTCAAAGAATATAGTAAAGTGCATTTATTTCAGCTTATGGATGAACATAAATATTTAATAGCTGGAAATAGTACAGGTGAATTTAAGCTAGATAATGTAGAGTGCGCCGGCACAATTTGTTATGACATTCGCTTTCCAGAATGGATGCGCGTTCATACTGCGAAAGGTGCAAAAGTTTTATTTGTTGTAGCAGAATGGCCATTGGTTCGTTTAGCACATTGGCGTTTGCTATTACAAGCAAGAGCAGTTGAAAATCAATGTTATGTTGTTGCATGTAATAGGACAGGAAAGGATCCGAATAATGAGTTTGCCGGTCATTCTTTAATTGTCGATCCTTGGGGCGAAGTTGTTGTAGAAGCGAATGAAGAAGAATCAATTTTATTTGGAGAGCTTCATTTTGAAAAAATTAAAGAAGTACGAAAAGGAATTCCAGTTTTTGCAGATCGTCGTCCAGAATTATACAAATAAAATGTTGACAAGTGATTTTTATTCTTGGTATAGTCTTCAACATAAAGTTAAAAATTCAAAAAAATTATAAAACTCTTATCAAGAGCAGGTGGAGGGATTTGGCCCGATGAAGCCCAGCAACCGACCGTAATACCATTGTGAAATGGGGCGTTTATTTACGCCAAAAGGCACGGTGCTAATTCCAGCAGAAAGTTTACTTTCTGGCAGATAAGAGGGGAGAAGATAAACTTCAAACCTCTTTCTTAGTGGAAAGAGGTTTTTCTACGTCAGAAAAACCTCTGAATTAAAAAAAGGGGGAGAAGACGATGGGATATTATTCATTAACTGAAACGACAGCTATACAATATGCGAAAGAACATGGTTATTTTGAAAAGAAAGCAAATGTAGTTTGTCATGAAATTGGAGATGGAAATTTAAATTACGTGTTCAAATTAGGTGATGGAGAGAAGTCTATTATAATAAAACAAGCATTGCCATATGCGAAAGTAGTTGGTGAGAGCTGGCCATTGTCTATAAAAAGAGCGACGATTGAAAGTAAAGCATTACAAATTTTTGCGAAGTATGTGCCGGAATACGTGCCGGTAGTGTACAGTCATGATGAAGAGTTAGCAGTAACAGTAATAGAAGACTTATCAAGGCTAACAATTGCTAGAAAAGGATTAATAGAT
Source organism: Bacillus sp. Brlt_9 (assembly GCF_051948935.1). Classification (NCBI taxonomy): domain Bacteria; kingdom Bacillati; phylum Bacillota; class Bacilli; order Caryophanales; family Bacillaceae; genus Bacillus; species Bacillus sp. Brlt_9. The sequence goes on from NZ_JAYJLO010000002.1 coordinate 787,008, forward strand.
GGAGAAGAGTACCCACTTTTATCCCAACATATTGGTCGTTTTCTAGCACATGTGTTGTTTTATACTTCAGACTTCGGGTTAGAGTCAGAAGAGAAAAGGGTACTAGAAGGTACATTTGTAAACCCGGACCTTTGCAAAATTACAGAAGATTTAGTGTTTACAGATCCGTTTGGCCATTACGATACGAATGATTATGAGCCAGAGTTACAACTAGCAGTTGATGAATTGTGGAGTGACAAAACTTTAAAGTTAAAAGTCGCACAGTATAAATATAAATTTTTAACGAGAAAAGAAGCGCTTATTCATGGTGATTTACATACTGGTAGTATTTTTTCATCGCCTTCTGAAACGAACGTGATTGATCCGGAATTTGCAACATATGGCCCATTTGGATTTGATCTTGGTCAATTTATTGCCAATTTATTATTAAATGCGTTATCACGTGAAGAGGAAAAAAGAAATGTGCTATTTTTCCATATTGAGAAAACATGGAGTTATTTTGTAGAAGCTTTTACGAAGTTATGGATTGGAGAAGGTGTAGAAGCATATACGAAAGAGAAACAATGGTTGCCGATTATTTTGCAAAATATTTTTACGGATGCTGTTGGATTCGCTGGATGTGAGCTTATCCGTAGAACAATTGGTTTAGCGCATGTAGCTGATTTAGATGAAATAGCAAATAAAGAAACGAGAATTCAAGCGAAGAAACATGCACTATCCTTAGGGAAAGAACTAATAAAATATGAATCTAAGGGTGCTGATATTCAACTGTTTCGAACATTATTTCAACGGACAGTTTCTGGAGGCGTAAAAGCATGAGTACAATTGTTACTATTCCGAGGTCTGTCAGTTGGAAAGGTGATGCCATTGCAGTATTAAATCAAACAAAGTTACCGCACAGCACAGAATACAAAACATTAACGACGATTGAAGAGGTATGGAAAAGTATTGTCATGCTAGAAGTGCGAGGAGCGCCTGCAATTGGAATTGTAGCTGCATTTGGTTTGGCGCTTGCATCCAAAAAATATACTACTTTACATATTGAAGAATTTCAAAAGAAGTTTAATAGAGATTGTAATTATTTAGGAACGTCACGCCCGACAGCAATCAATTTATTTTGGGCAATCGATCGAATGAGAGAATCGATTCGAGAAATTACTACAACAAAAGAAGCACAAAAAATATTAGAAGAAGAAGCGCTTCGCATTCAACAAGAAGATGAAGCGGTATGCCGGAGTATTGGAGAACATGCATTAACATGCTTTAAAGACGGTGATAACATTTTAACAATTTGTAACGCTGGCAGTATCGCAACTGCTAGATATGGTACTGCATTAGCGCCGTTTTATATTGGGAAAGAAAAAGGTGTACGGTTACATGCGTATGCGTGTGAAACGAGACCGGTTTTACAAGGCGGGCGTTTAACGACTTGGGAATTGAAACAGGCCAATATTGATGTAACTCTTATTACAGATAATACGGCAGCGCATGCTATTCAAACGAAGGAAATAAACGCGATTATTGTAGGAGCGGACCGAATTGTCTCAAATGGAGATACTGCAAATAAAATCGGAACAATGAATTTAGCAATATTAGCAAAGTATTTCGATATCCCGTTCTATGTTGCAGCTCCGTTATCGACATTTGATATTACGAAACAAACAGGTGCTGAAATTGTTATTGAAGAAAGAGACGAAACAGAAGTTACGAAAATTTTTGGGAAACAAGTGGCGCCAATTGGAACTGATGTTTATAATCCTGCATTTGACGTAACACCGAATGAATTAATTACAGGTATTATTACTGAGAAAGGTATTATACGAGGAAATTATAAACAGGAAATTGCATCATTATTTGAAAGAGAAGCTAATACATAATGGCTTGTCTTTTTTTATCCCGCATTAACGGGCAGTAAGGTCCCCACCTCAAAATTCAGCGGAAGCAAAGAAGTTAGGTGGGGGTCAACTGCCCGTAAAAGCCCGATTGGTTCAACTAATAATCAGTGGGGGGGGTGAACAAAACCCCCACTGATTAAAGTTTCACTTTATGCCTAAATGTTTTCTTTTCTCTTATTTATATAGTGGAAGGAGGCGTAAAAGATGGAAGAGTGGATCAGGATGGTAGGTAATGTAGGGTTTCCGATTGTTGTAACATTATATTTACTCCACCGCATTGAAAGTAAATTAGATGGGGTAATTGTTGCAATCGAGAAACTCCCTAAACAATTACTAAAGTAGGAAGGTCCTCGCGATAAAAAATAAAGTTTGCTCACAAAGAGCAAACTTTATTTTTTATTGAGCAGTATAACCACCATCGATAACGACAGCTTGACCAGTTATACCTTTCGCTTTTTCGCTCGCTAAAAATATCGCATAATCAGCAATTTCTTGTACTTGTAATAAGCGTTTTTGTGGTACAAGTGGATAAATAACATCTTCTAAAACACTTTCAAGTGGTACATTTCGTGTAGTAGCTAAGTCTTGTAATTGATTACGTACGAGAGGAGTATCGACATAACCAGGGCAAAGGGCATTTACAGTAATACCATCGGTAGCGCCTTCTAAAGCGGCGACTTTTGTTAATCCAATTACGCCATGCTTCGCACTATTGTAGGCGGATTTTCCTGCAAATCCAACGAGGCCATTAATGGAGGCTACATTAATAATTCGGCCATACTTTTGCTTTTTCATAATCGGAAAGGCATGTTTAATGGCGATAAATGGAGCGATTTGCATGATTTTGATGAGTAGCTCGAATTTTTCGGTTGGAAACTCTTCAATCGGTGAAACATGTTGCATTCCTGCGTTGTTAATTAATATGTCTAATGAACCGAAATGAGTAACAGTTTGAGAAATTGCTGCTGCAATTTCTTCCTCAGATGTAACATCACATTTTAAACCAATTGCTTGAAATCCCTCTTTTTGTAATTGTTCAGCAGCTTCTTTCGCACGCTCTTCAAGCCGATCGGTAATAACAACTTTTGCGCCTTCTTTTGCAAAAGCATTCCCCATTTCATAACCAATACCACTTGCAGCACCTGTTAAAAAGACAACTCGATTTGTAACCATGACGAAAAACATCCCTTCGTAATAAAGTTCTCATATTGCTCTATTTAGAGAGGGTATAATAAAATTCCTGCAAACATTTGGAAAAATATTGTTAGCTATCTTGTTTTGCAAAATAGTCTTTGTTATACTATTTTGTAAAGCAAGATACTTACGCTTATCTATCTTGTAAAACAAGATAGTAGGAGGATTTGAATTATGTCGACAAGTCAAATGCTGAAAGGGATTTTAGAAGGATGCTTACTTGCTATTATTTCTGAAGGTGAAATATACGGTTATGAAATGAGTGAAAAGCTAGCAAAGTATGGCTTTACAATGGCGAGTGAGGGAAGTATTTATCCGTTATTAATACGAATGCAAAAGGAAGGATTCATAACAAGTGTAATGAAGGAATCTCCATCTGGTCCAAAACGGAAGTATTACACGTTAACAGAAAATGGCGAAGATGCACTGGATGAATTTATGGATCGCTGGGAAGCGATGCAAAGTAGTGTAGAGCGTCTACTTGAAGGGAAGGGAAGAAGAAAATAATGCTATCAAGTGAAGCACGAAAGTTTTTATTAGATATGAGATTGTTTTTGACTGCAAAGAGTGTGAAAGAAAGCGATATTGAAAATTTTATAGAAGATGCAGAACTCCATTTAATTGAGGGTGAGAGTGAAGGGAAAAGTGTTGAAGAAATTTTCGGAAGCTCACCGAAAGAATACGCAAATGAACTTGTAAAAGTGATGGAAAGGGATAGACAGGAAACGTGGAAGCAAATTGGTTTTACAGTAATGAATATCGTATCGTTTTGGATTATTGCTTCTATCCTAATAGTGAATAACGGATTATTACAGATGTCACTTATTCAGTGCGTTGGGTATAGCTTGTCATTGATTTTAGTTGTTATAGGTCCTAATTTTCTACTTCGTAAAATGACTTTCGTAACAAGCTTTACAAAAACGTGGTTTTCTATGTGGTTTTTAGTTATGATCGCGCCAATGTTTTTAATGGGGGTTGTTACGGTATTAGATGTGATATATCCTACAAAAATGTTTACATTCACCGAGTTGCAAAGTTATATATTAGCTGGTGGTATTTTCATCATTACAGTAGCGATCAATATATATTTTGATGGATGGTTTAAAAACTTATATTTAATTATTCCACTTTCGATTATGTTATTGTTTAAAACATTTACATCAGAAGACCTTGTTCCAATGTTATTTCAAATTATATGTTTATACGGAAGTTTGTTTATTTTAATTTTCCTTGAAATTATGATGAAGACGAATAGAAGAGAGACGGTTTAATAAGGGAGGGATTATCATGAAGATTTCTAAAGAAGGAGAAAAGTTTTTAATTGATACGAAAGTGTATTTAATAACGAAAGGAATTAAAGAAGAAGATGTTGACGCTTTTTTAGAAGATGCAGAACTTCATTTAATTGAAGGTGAGAAAGAAGGAAAAACGGTAAGTGATATATTTGGTGATTCGCCAAAAGAGTATGCGGAAGAATTAGCGAAAGAGATGGAGAAAGATAAAGGTGGGAGTATAAAAAGTATCTTAGGAATGATAATTGGGATAGGGGGATATTGGTTACTTACAAATATTTTATTTGAAAGTCCTAATCATGAATTTGTATTAACGAATGTGCAGTTGATTGGATATCCAATTGTATTAATGGTTACTGTTGCAGGAATTATATTTGCTTTTAAAATGTCATCATTTAAGAGCAAAATAAAAGAATTTAGCATTATTTATGTAGCAGCTTTGCTACCGATTTTATTACTAGTATTATTAATGTTTATGAATAAATGGTACGGGACACCTGTATTACAATTAACTACTATGCAAAGTTATATATTAGCTGGAACTATCTTAATTGTGCTGTTAGTTGCTGAAGCATTTATACTTGGATGGATTGGAATATTAGCTGTTATCATACCTCTATTAATTATGTTTGTATTTAAGGAATTAGGGAAACAAAACCCATATTGGGGAATGCTAGAGCCTTTACTTCTGTATGGAAGTTTATATGTATTAATGCGATGGTCTTTCAAAAATGAAGAACGAAAAAGTGTAAACTAGGGTTCCATAGAAAAAAGGCTGCCTTGAATATACAAAAATTATTTCCAAAGAAATACTATATTTTGATTTTTAGAAGGATTACATTTATGTTTAGTTGGTTATTTGTATTTCTAGCAGCCGGGAATGGGTTTATTGATTAAATAAGGTGTTTTAAACAGTAACATGACAGTTACTGTTTTTTTCTTTGTAATAAAGAGCTTTGTAAAGAGAGTGCTTTTTGTTCGTTCGTTAATAGGGACTGAATATGGACATTTTCAGGGCGAGGTACGATCGGATACATAAGATTTGCTGGAGAAGGGTGGTGCTCCGAACCGGTTGGAGAATGAGGATCTGCGTGAGTAAGTTTTCCGTGAACACGTCTTGTAAATAAAATATGACCAATTTCGTGAGCGAGCGTATATATATTTTTCATAGGAGCAGCCGAATTTGTTAACACGATATAACCAGTAAGTTGCTGTTGTTTTGCTAAAGAGTAAGCGCAGGCAATTACGGCTGTTTCTTTGAAATAATCACTGCCAATATAACAAATGTAAAGGTCGCATGCAGGAGCTTCATTTACACATGTTTGGAAAAAGGATGATAATTTTTCCTGACTTTGAATAGAGTTTTTATAACTAATTTCACGGTCAGAAAAACGGAAAAGTTCATTTAAAATAATTACTTCTTTAATTTGAAATGTAATCGGGTGCCAGATTGACTCTGCAACTGCTAAATCTTTTGCGATACGGTCATCAGAAATATTGGCGCCTGGAGTAATGCAAATACATATATTGACGTATGGATCCATAAGGAACACCTCAACTGAAAAAATTCTTCCTATAATATATGTTGGGAAAAGACCCTATGTATGGATAAAAGCCTTGTTTATTACAAGTCGAAAAAATTTCATAGTTCTATAACGTAGTGTGATCATCTTTTTGATATAGTAAAGGAAAGGGGGGAGAATATATGTATACATTAAAAATCGTTTCAGACAGAGAAGCTCTTTATCAATTTGCAAGTTATGTAAGAGTTGTGCAAGGGGTTGAAGATGTATATGTTGAGGTGGGAGAACCTTTATATGAACATCCGTTGATGAAGTTTTATGTACATATTAAGCTGGAAGAAACATATGAGCAACGTAAAGCGTTACAAGAAATAGCAAGATTAGTAGAATTAGGGCGTTTTACATACGTCCATTATCGTAATGATGAAATTGAAGAAGCTTTTGAAGCGGTAAAATATGAAAGTTTTAAGAAATAGAAATGGGAAAAAAGGAAGCGAAAACTTCCTTTTTTTTCTTGGAAATTACATCAACAAAAGGAGAAAAATTTTGTTATGATAAGGGAGGGTGAGGAAAGGAGAGTTTACATATTGGGGTATATTGAAGAGTTACGCAAAGTCGTTGGGACAAGGCCACTTATTCTCGTTGGGTCAGCAATAATTATATTAAATGATAGTCAAGAAGTATTGCTTCAATATCGTTCAGATACATATGATTGGGGTGTACCTGGCGGCGCGATGGAACTAGGAGAAACGACGGAAGAAACTGCTCGCCGAGAATTATTCGAAGAGACGGGGCTACAAGCAAAAATTATGCAATTTCTTGGTGTCCTTTCAGGAAAAGAAGTATATTTCCGTTATCCTAATGGCGATGAAATTTTTAATGTCATTCATCTGTATCAGGGGCATCATGTGAGTGGAGAATTAAGTCTCGATCATGAGGGATTGAAGCTTCAATATTTTCCAGTAGATAAGTTACCGAAATTGAATGAAACGACAGAGAAAATTTTACAAAAATTTTTATACGCATTAACAGAATAGAAGGGTAATTCCTTCTATTTTTATTATATTAAATATTTTGATTTTTTAGTATGTTTATAGTATGATAGTTGTAGACATACATCTTATGGAATTTCACCTAAAAACTGACTAGTGTACATAAGAGAGGGGCAAGTGCAAAATGCATAATGTTGTTATTACAGCTGCAGTTCGTTCGCCAATTGGAACTTTTGGGGGAGCGCTAAAAAATGTAACGCCAGTAGAATTAGCTGTTCCTGTACTTCAGGAAGCTGTAAAACGAGGCGGGGTAGAACCACACGAAGTTGATGAAGTGATTTTAGGTCATTGTATTCAAAGAACTGATGAAGCAAATACGGCAAGAACAGCTGCATTAGCGGCAGGATTTCCTGACACAGTTACAGGGTATACAATCCAACGCCAATGTTCTTCAGGTATGCAAGCAATTATGTCAGCTGCAATGCAAATTCAATTAGGTGTAAGTGATGTTGTTATTGCAGGTGGAGTAGAAGCAATGAGTTCAAGCCCTTATGCATTAAAACAGCACCGCTGGGGACAACGTCTACAACACGGAGAAATTCGTGATACGGTATGGGAAGTGTTAGAAGATCCGATTCATCATATTATGATGGGGGAAACAGCGGAAAATTTAGTTGAACAATATGAAATTACAAGAGAGGAACAAGATGAAGTAGCGCTTCGCAGTCATACATTGGCACTGAAGGCAATCGAGTCTGGATACTTTGACGATCAAATTGTTCCTATTACAATAAAAGAACGTAGAAAAGAAGTAGTATTTTCGAAGGATGAACATCCACGTGCTGATATTACAGCAGAAAAATTAGCTGGATTAAAACCAGCGTTCCGTAAAGACGGTTCAGTAACTGCAGGTAATGCATCTGGCCTGAATGACGGAAGTGCGGTTCTAGTATTAATGAGCGAAGAAAAAGCGAAAGAAAAAGGCTTACAACCGTTAGCTAGAATTGTTGGATATTCAGTAGCTGGAGTAGATCCGAAAATTATGGGTATTGGACCAGCACCAGCAATTCGTAAAGGATTAGAAAAAGTAGATTGGTCATTAGAAGATGCTGATTTACTGGAAATTAACGAAGCTTTCGCTGCACAATACTTAGCTGTAGAGAAAGAATTAGGTTTAGATCGTGAAAAGGTGAATGTAAACGGTAGTGGTGTAGGACTTGGACATCCAATTGGTTGTACAGGAGCTCGTATCACTGTAAGCTTAATTCATGAATTGAAGAGACGCGGATTAGAAAAAGGAATTGCTTCTCTATGCGTCGGCGGCGGTATTGGGGTAGCATTATTTATAGAAGCACTATAAAAAGAAGCAGCAATCGCTGCTTCTTTTTTTTAAGAATCAAATAAATGATGAAATAATCGATCGCGATTTTCAAAGAAAAGTTTCGTCGTTTGATAATGCTCGGTTTCTTCTAGTGTGGATTCGTGAATTCCTTCTTGTGTTAAAGAGTATATAGTAGATTCAGGATAAGCCATTAAAATAGGAGAATGCGTCGCGATAACAAATTGTGAACCTTGTTCCGCTAGTTCGTGCATTCGAATGAGCATAGAAAGTTGTCTCATTGGTGATAGAGCGGCCTCGGGCTCATCTAAAATATATAAACCTTGTCCTGAAAAACGATTCATAAATAAGGAGAAGAATGACTCACCGTGTGATTGGCTGTGTAGTGAGGTACCACCATAGGAGTCAATAATTGGATTTCCACGAGCTTCTGGATCGGCATCCATTTCATCAATATAAGAAGCAACGTTATAAAATGATTCAGCACGAAGAAAGAAACCGTCGTTTGGTGTATTGAAACTTTTGGAAATTCGAAGGTATTCATGTAAAGACGAATGTGAATCGTTTGTACTAAATCGGAAGTTTTTCGTTCCACCTTCTGCATTAAATCCTAAAGCAATTGCAATCGCTTCGAGTAATGTAGACTTACCCGTTCCGTTTTCTCCAATAATGAATGTTACATTTGGATGGAAAGCTAGTGATTGTAATGTTCGGATAGCGGGTAGACAGTAAGGATATGTGGAAAAACTAGGGATATTTTCTTTTTTTAATGTGACATTTTTTAAAAAGGGCACGTCAATCAATATATAAACCTCAATTCATAACGGATTTTGATTCTAAAAAAGTAGCAAATACAAGGGTAATAATGAAACTGACTAAGGCCGGAATGTATACTACTACTTTAAAATACTTCCATAGAAAAAAGCCAAGTGTTAAGAATATGCAATGCCTTATTTTCTGAATATTTCATGTGGATTATAACATGTAAACTATCATATTCCAATGTGAAAATAAATATTGCATGGAGATTATTCATGTCGTTATGATAGTATGTATTCTATTGTAATTATGAAAAGGAGTTAAAACATGCCGTTTACATTTGCACATCCAGCAGCAGTTCTCCCTTTTGTGAAGAAGCGTTCTCAATATATTTCAGTAACGGCTCTTATATTAGGGAGTATGGCGCCTGATTTTGAATATTTTTTACACTTTAGACCGTATGGTATTATTGGCCATACATGGTTTGGGTTCTTATATTTAAATTTACCACTTGTATTTCTGCTCGCATATATGTATCATTACATTTTAAAAAAGCCGTTTATAACGCATTTACCTAAACCATTTGCTGGCTACTATACTTATGCAGTAGATGAGAGGTGGGGGCTTCATACATGGAAGGATTTCTTTGTATTTTGCTATTCTGCTTTATTTGGTATGCTTACGCATGTCGTTTGGGATGCATTTACTCATAATACAGGATATTTTGTTACGAAAATACCATTTTTACAAAGAGAATTACATAGTATCCCAGTGTATAAATATATGCAACACGGGAGTACATGTGTTGGTTTCTTATTACTATTATACGTACTATGGAAGTATAAAGATGAAACAGGGAAAGATATAATTATAGCTTCAAAAAAAAGGAAGTATTGGGTTTCGGCAATCATTGTGGCAGCTCTTATATTTATCGTTCACGCGTTCGTAGATCCCTATTTTCATATTTTCCAAATAGGGGGTATAATAGTATCTGGACTGACAAGTTCGTTTTGTGGACTACTCATAGTTTCTATAGTTTACAAAGCAAAGGACTAATTAATATTAATGAATGATAGTGTTAGGAGAATTATATGATGAAAGCATGGAAAAGTATTTTTGTTTTATGTAGTTTTCTTCTTATGTTAAGTGGTTGCTTCCATCAAGAAGAAAAGAAAGTTGAACCGAAGAAGAAAGAATCTATTCCTGAGACGAAAGAATATGGTGGGCGTGAGCTGAAAAAAGTAGGACAAAAAGTGAAAGAAACAGGATGGGGTACTTTTAAGTTAGAGCAGATTCATTCAGTGAATCAAACATTTGAAGTAGCACCAATGAAAATTCACGTACAAGATGTGAAAGTAATCTCTTTATCACAGATGAGTAAAGATGCAAAAAATACATTAAAAGTATATACAGCATTAACTCCTGAAGAAGTAAAACGTAGATTAGGAGATAAAGTAAATCAAGAAGATGCGGAGTTATATGCATCGCTAAGTGGAACAGAGATTAGTGATACGATTCGTTACGTTGAAATTACATATAAGGTGGAAAATAGCGGGAATAAAAATATGCAATTTTTCTCTATGAATGATGTTGCGATTAATGATAAACAACATTTTAAAGTAGCAACTCAAAACTTTTTATATGATGAAGATACGCTCGTTGGTACAAAAAATGTATCAAGAGAAGACTATAAGCCTGGTGAAACAAGAGATGGTATTATCGGCTTAATACTTGATGATGGAAAAGAAAAGGTAAAGGATATTAAATTTACAACAGATAATGTAATCGCAGCAGATACAGAAACGCAAGATGTTGTAAAAGAGCCACAAACTTTTAACATCTCACTTTCTGAGTAAGTTGTTTTTAAATATATGCAAGAAAAAACAGTCAGCACTTAAAATATTATGCTGACTGTTTTTTCTGTTCTTCTATGTATGAATCTACACTTTGAAAAGGCACCTTAATTTTAAACGCATCTTTTTGTTCGTTAAATTGCTTTTCATTATAGGGGCCAAAACGTTTATTATGCTTCACGTCAATAATCCAATAATGCTCACTTTTTTTATTTGCAATTGCTCCGTCAGGGTTATTTGGATCTGACTTTTCCTCAGTTTGTTTTGCAATAATGTATTTATCATCCCAGGCTATGTCTGTAACTTTTGCAGGAATGTATTGTGTGGCATAGACAGCATCTTGCGATGGGAAAAGTTCAAATGCATTTCCAGAAGTACGTATGAGTTCGTATTCATCGTTAATCGTATAAGTTATATGATTTGTATTTCCAGCACAACCGGCTAATAGGAATGCGACGAATAGGATTATCCATTTTTTCAATATGGGAACCTCCTTTACAATGCTGTTGTAACACATTGTACAAGAAAAGTAAGAGAAACGCTAGTTTACAATGTTTTTTAGAAGTGGTACGATGAGACGGGTAAAGAAGGATATGAAGGAGTCGACATAAAAATGAAGTTAAAGATGCATCGTCCAGCGCTTGTAATGAATCGCATAGGTGCTTCCCTAATTGACATGTTTTTAATCTCGGTTATGTATGGTGCAGTAGTAGCTGTTATGACTGGAAATTATGGTGCTATTTTTGATCGCTTTAATATTAGTTTTGGTGATTATAGATATGATCTCGCAGTAGTATTTATATTAATGGCGATATATTTTATTTTAGTACCCTTTATTTGGAACGGTGTAACACTTGGTAAAAAGGTAACGAGAATAAAATTAATTTCATTGAAGAGTGAAAAGTTAACATTACAAACATTAACGATACGATTTTTTGTATTGTTATTACCGAACATATTACTACTTGGAATTCCGATATTATGTAACGTATATATGATGTTATTCCGCAAAGATAATTGTGGTTTTCAGGATTTAATTACAAAAACGAAAGTAATAAGTCTTGTATAATGAAAAAAGACCTTTTTATACATAAAATAAGAAGGTCTTTTTTGTTATACAAATACATTTATATAATAATATCATTTTCGGTTTTAATAGATTGAAAATTAAGAAAATGTTATAATAATTAAAATAATATCTTTGTATAATAAGGGGGAAATTGAAATGACTGGAGGTAGTGTAATCTTTTGGGGGATTTTAATTTTCATCGGTTTAGTTTTTGATCAGCGTAATAGTAAGAAAAAAGAAGGAGTAAAAAAGTAACCGTTTACAAATAAATCGGCAACTTTTCTTGCTTGCAGACTAATCTCATAAAGGAGTATACTGAATGACGGTAAGACTTATAGAAGGGGTAATGAAAATGAAGCTTGCAGGAAAAGTTGCTATCGTAACTGGCGGTGGCATCGGTATTGGACGTAATACAGCTCTTTTGTTGGCTAAACAAGGCGCAAAAGTAATTGTGACGGACATTGATCAAGAAAGTGGACAAGCAACAGTGGAGGAAATTACGAATCTAGGCGGAGAAGCACTTTTTGTATCCTATGATATGGAAAAGCAAGGTGATTGGCAACGCGTAATCAGCATTACTTTGAATGCATTCAGTCGCATTGATATGCTTTTTCAAAATGCTGGTTTATATAAAATAGATTCTATTTTTTCACGTCAACAAGAGAACGATTCCAATGTACTTTGTATTAATGACGTTTGGATAGAGATAAAACAATTAACGTCATCTTTTATGAAACAGCAAGAAGAAGTGGTGCTGAGTGACTTACCGATTTTCGGTGTTATTGGCACGAAAGGACAATCATTTCATACAGTAGAAGCCCTCGTATAATAATGAAAACCGCCCTCAATATATGTGGACGGTTTTTTTGTATGTTATATAGTAGAAAATTATTTTTTAACGAATACGTTGTTCAGTTTGGCTATCAAAGAAATGTGCTTTATTCATATCAAATGCTAGTTTAATTTGATCTCCAGGTGAGAATGTATGTCTTGCATCAACACGTGCTGCAAAATCTTGATTTCCAAGTTTCATATATAAAATAGATTCAGCACCTAACAATTCAGCAACTTCGATTTTTGTTGTGAAGGCAGTAGATTGTGAAGCTTCTAAAAATAATAGTTCATCATGCAAGTCTTCAGGGCGAATACCTAAAACAATTTCCTTATTTACATAGCCTTGTTCACGTAACATCTTCATTTTTCCTTCAGTTACTTTAATTTTTATTGCATTGTCAATAACGAAATCGCTTTCAGTTAATTTACCACGGAAGAAATTCATCGCTGGAGAGCCAATAAATCCACCAACGAAAATGTTTTCAGGTGTTTCATATACTTCTTTTGGGGTTCCGATTTGTTGAATCTTTCCGTCTTTCATAACAACGAGACGTGAAGCCATTGTCATTGCTTCTGTTTGATCATGTGTTACGTAAATTGTTGTTGTTCCAAGACGGTGGTGTAATTTAGAAATTTCTGAGCGCATTGCAACACGTAATTTAGCGTCTAAGTTAGATAAAGGCTCATCCATTAAGAACACTTTCGCGTCTCGAACGATTGCTCTACCTAACGCAACACGTTGACGTTGTCCACCGGATAATGCTTTCGGCTTTCTATCTAAATATTGTTCCAGTCCTAAAATTTTTGCTGCATCTTTCACCCGACGATCGATTTCATCTTTTGGTATTTTTCTAAGCTTTAATCCAAATGCCATATTATCATACACACTCATATGTGGATATAGAGCATAGTTTTGGAAGACCATTGCGATATCGCGATCTTTTGGAGGGACATCGTTCATTAGCTTACCATCAATTGAAAACTCTCCTTTTGAAATATCTTCAAGTCCAGCAACCATTCGTAATGTTGTAGATTTTCCGCATCCAGAAGGACCGACAAATACGATAAACTCTTTATCTTGAATGTGTAAATTGAAGTCTGTTACAGCTGTTACGTTATTATCATATATTTTATAAATGTTTTCTAATTTCAGTTCTGCCATGGTATTTCCTCCTAGAAATAATTATGCAAACGTTTTCTTTGAGTTCATTATAAACTAATAGATTCAAAAAATAAACAAAAAAATAAAACGTTTTCATACATGAGAGGAATATTAGTAATTTTCGTATGTTTTCATAGGGAAATAAGAATAAAAGTTGTAAGCGCTATTTTAAATTAAGATAGAATCTGTTATCATTCATTAGTGAAAACGTTTGCGCCTTAAAAAAGAAAATCGAATTATTAATGAAATGGGGTAGCATAATGGAAAAACAGTGGTGGAAAGAAAGTGTAGTATATCAAATTTATCCTCGTAGCTTTATGGATAGTAACGGTGATGGTATTGGGGATCTTCGTGGCATTATTTCAAAGCTAGATTACTTAAAAGAATTAGGGATTGATGTAATTTGGTTATCGCCAGTCTATGAATCTCCAAATGACGATAATGGTTATGATATAAGTGATTATTGTAAAATTATGAATGAGTTCGGAACAATGGAAGATTGGGATGAGCTATTACATGAAATGCATGAACGTAATATGAAACTTATGATGGACTTAGTTGTTAATCATACTTCTGATGAACATAATTGGTTTATTGAATCACGTAAATCAAAAGATAATAAATATAGAGATTACTATATGTGGCGTCCTGGAAAAGAAGGAAAAGAGCCGAATAACTGGGGAGCAGCTTTTAGTGGATCAGCATGGCAGTATGATGAAATGACAGATGAATATTATTTACATCTGTTTTCTAAAAAACAGCCAGATTTAAATTGGGATAATGAAAAGGTAAGACAAGATGTTTATGAAATGATGAAGTTTTGGTTAGAGAAAGGAATTGATGGCTTCCGTATGGATGTTATTAATTTTATTTCTAAAGAAGAGGGATTACCAACTGTTGAAACAGAAGAAGAGGGATATGTTTCAGGTCATAAGCATTTTATGAACGGTCCAAACATTCATAAATATTTACATGAAATGAATGAAGAAGTATTGTCTCATTATGATATTATGACGGTTGGTGAAATGCCTGGTGTAACGACAGAAGAAGCGAAATTGTATACTGGGGAAGAACGAAAAGAACTGCAGATGGTATTCCAATTTGAACATATGGATTTAGACTCAGGAGAAGGCGGGAAATGGGATGTAAAACCATGTTCACTCCTTACTTTAAAAGAGAATTTAACGAAGTGGCAAAAAGCGTTAGAGCATACGGGCTGGAATAGTCTGTATTGGAATAACCATGATCAGCCGCGCGTGGTATCTCGTTTTGGTAATGATGAAACGTATCGCATTGAATCTGCGAAAATGTTAGCAACGGTGCTTCATATGATGAAAGGGACACCGTATATTTATCAAGGGGAAGAAATCGGAATGACGAACGTTCGATTCGAATCGATTGATGAATATCGAGATATTGAAACATTAAATATGTATAAGGAAAAAGTTATAGAGCGCGGTGAAGATATAGAGAAAGTGATGCAGTCTATCTATATAAAAGGGCGAGATAATGCTAGAACACCGATGCAGTGGGATGATGAAGATCATGCCGGATTCACAACAGGTGAGCCTTGGATTACGGTAAATCCTAACTATAAAGAAATCAATGTGAAACAAGCGATCCAAAATAAAGATTCAATTTTTTATTACTATAAAAAATTAATTGAGTTACGTAAAAATAATGAGATTATTGTGTATGGATCATATGATTTAATATTAGAGAATAATCCTTCTATTTTTGCATACGTAAGAACATATGGAGAAGAAAAACTTCTTGTTATTGCAAACTTTACTGGGGAAGAATGTGTATTCGAATTGCCAGAGGACATTAGTTATAGTGAAGTAGAGCTATTCATACACAATTATGAAGCGGCTAAGAATGGACCGATAGAAAGTATGCCATTACGTCCGTATGAAGCAATGGTATTCAAATTGAAATAAGAGAAATCCTTATACCACTTCGGTATAAGGATTTTTTGATTACCATTTTAATATGGAGAATCCATATGGAGGAAGTGTAACTTGTAATACACTTGCTTCCGCTGAAAATTCTTCGTTAGTATAAATATTAATGATTTTCTTTCCAGTAACATGGAGAGGGAGTGAAGCTGTAATGTCACTATTAGTCGGATTTAAAACGAAAAAGATCGTTTCATCTTCATACGTTTTCGTATAAGTAATATAATTATGCTCATCATTTGCTTCAATGAATTGGAAAGTGCCGTGTCCTCCAAATGATTTATACTGCTTTCGTAATGAAATTAATGTTTGTACATGTGTAAATAATGTATGATCTTGTTCTTTCGTATCCCAAACCATACATTTGCGGCAAGCTGGGTCCATACCACCGTCCATACCAATTTCGTCTCCATAATAAATACAAGGGGAGCCGATGAAAGAAAGGTGGAATACATAAAGTAACTTTAATTTATTTTTATCTCCGTTGCATGTTGTTAATATTCTTGGTGTATCATGGCTGTCTAATAAATGAAATGCTGCTTCATTTACATTCATAGAGTAGGAATGTAGAGATTCTGTAATTTGTTTCATAAATTCATTTGCCTTAATGGAATCGTTAGCAAAGTAAGACAGTAGAGCATTTGTAACGGGATAGCTCATTACAGCATCAAATTGATCTCCTTGTAGCCATGGAAGTGCATCGTGCCAAATTTCTCCTAAAATATATACTTCAGAATTTAATACCTTGATCTCACTTCGGAATTCTCTCCAAAAGCTATGGTCGACTTCATTTGCTACATCAAGGCGCCAACCGTCTATGTTGAACTCTCTTACCCAATAACGTCCTACTTCAAGTAAGTATTCTTTTACATCTGGGTGTGCTGTATTTAATTTAGGCATATACGGTGTGAATGCGAAAGTATCATAATTTGGAAATGGCTCAGTTCGAATTGGGAACTCATGAATATGGAACCATTCTTTATATGCTGACTGCTCACCATTTTCTAGTACATCTTGAAATTTATCAAAAAAGTATCCGCTATGATTAAATACGGCATCGAGCATTACTTTTATACCGTGTGTATGACATGCCTGAACGAGTTCTTTGAACGTTTCTTTTGTGCCAAATTGCGGATCGATTTCCATGTAGTCAATTGTGTCATATTTATGGTTGGAATGTGCTTTGAAAATAGGGGTGAAATATATTCCCGAAATTCCAAGGTTCACAAGGTAATCAAGATTTTGAATAACACCAGCAAAATCTCCCCCGAAGAAATTAGTTGGAGTTGGCTCAGCGCTACCCCAAGGAAGGGTGTTTTCTGGATTTAGTGCACGATCTCCATTAGCGAACCGTTCCGGGAAAATTTGATACCAAACAGTATCTTTAATCCAGGAAGGTGCTTTGAATACATCATGCGCATGAATAAATGGGAAACAGAAAAAGTTACCAACGTCATCATTTGGAATGTTGGAAAAAAATCCTCGCTCTGCATAAATAAGTGTTTCTGTCTCCGCTTTTAATTCAAATCCATAACGTAAGCGCTTAAATTTCGGTTCGATGGAAATGGACCAAAAATCAAACAATGCAGTAGAACCAGTTTTTTTCATCGGTGTACTTGATGTAATCCATTTCCCGTCTTTCCAATCATAAGGATCACCATAAATAAGAGTGGCGCTTTGAACATCATCTCTTTTCGTACGTATTCGGATGTGAATCGTTTTTTCATCGTAAGCGTATGCATAATTATCTTTTGGCCTATGATAAATGGCTTCTTTAAGCATATAGAAAATCCCCCTTTAATATCTCCATGCATATTGTTCCCTTAAGTATAATAATAAAGTCTATGTTGCAAACGATTGCTTTTTGCATAGCTTTAATATTGTTTATAAGAGTAGTATTCATTTCATATAAAGTCAATGTATAAAGAATGTAGGAATAATATTTTAAAATTAATATTTGCAAAATGAATAAAAGAATGTATAATGATAGACAAATAGCGCAAACGTTTTCATAGATTGAGATATTGTTTGCGCTTCTATTAAACCATCCAATGCAAACGTTTTCAATTAGTAAGGTACATATACAATTTAGGGAGGTTTTTGGGATGAAGAAAGCATTATCATTATTAACGGTTTCAGTATTATCAATTGGTATGTTATCTGCATGTGGACCGAAAGATTCAGGGAAAAAAGAAGAAAGTAAAGCAAAGAAAGATTACGATCTTCTCGTTTGGGAAGATGATAAAAAAGGTGTTGGTTTAGAACCAGCAGTGAAAAGCTTTGAGGAAAAATATAAAGTAAAAGTAAAAGTTGTTGAAATGCAAATGACAGATCAAGTGAAGAAGTTACGCCTTGATGGACCAGCGGGGACTGGACCAGATGTTGTAACATTGCCACATGATCAAATCGGAAACGCAGTAACAGAAGGTTTACTTTCTGAAGTGAAAGCTGATGATGCTATAAAGAGTAAATTTACTGACTCATCAATAGCAGCCCAGACATATAACGGAAAATTATATGGTTTACCAAAAGCAATTGAGACACCAATCTTTATTTACAATAAAAAATTAATGCCAAAAGCACCAGAAACGATGGACGAGCTGTTTAACTTCTCAAAAGAATTTACGAAGGATGGCAAGTACGGATTTTTAACACTAGGAGATAATTTCTACTTTGCGAATGCATTTATGGCAGGTATGGGTGGTTATGTGTTTGGTGAAAAAGATGGAAAGCCAAATGCAAGTGATGTTGGATTAAATAATAGCGGAGCAGTACAAGGGGCGGAATACCTTCAGAAATGGTACAAAGAAAAGTTATTCCCGAAAGGTATTATTGGTGAATCTGGTGGACCTGCTGCTGATGGACTATTTAACGAAGGAAAAGCAGCATCTATCATGAACGGTCCATGGGCGTTCCAAGCAATGGAAAAGAACGGAATTGATTATGGTGTTGCTCCAATGCCGAAATTACCAAATGGTCAACCAATGAAAACGTTTGTTGGGGTTAAAGGATGGCATGTAACAAGTTTCTCTAAACAAAATGATTTAGCTACAAAGTTCACTGAATGGGTAACAAATGAAGAGAACGCAAAAATTCGATTTGAGAAAACAAAAGAAATTCCTCCAGTCAAAGCGGTAATGGAAGATCCAATTATTAAAGATAATGAAGCTGCAAAAGCAGTTGCAACGCAATCTGAAAATGGAATTCCAATGCC
The DNA here is from genome assembly GCF_051948935.1 of Bacillus sp. Brlt_9. NCBI lineage: Bacteria > Bacillati > Bacillota > Bacilli > Caryophanales > Bacillaceae > Bacillus > Bacillus sp. Brlt_9. Next base: position 806,092 of record NZ_JAYJLO010000002.1, read on the forward strand.
GAATATTCCAGAAATGCAAGAAGTATGGAAACCAGCTGGAGATGCGCTTCAATTAGTTGTTACGGAGAAAGAGGCACCAAAAGCAGCACTTGATAATGCAGTGAAGCAAATTAAAGGTAATATTGAGGCAAATCATAGTAAGCAAAAATAAGGTGAAATTCGTGCCTCTAACATGAGAGGCACGAATTCTCTCCCAGAAAAAAGGGGGAAGGAACATGCAAACATCTATGGAACCAGCAAACGGCTTAAATGGTTCAAAGCATAGGAAAATGGCAACCATGTTATCAATCATTCCAGGCATGGGCCAAATGTATAATAAACAATTTGTAAAAGGTCTTATTTTTCTAGTATTAACAGGTTCATTTATTGTAGCCTTTGCTGATTTATTAAATATGGGATTATGGGGAATTGTAACGCTTGGTACAGAAGTTCCACGTGACCATTCTGTCTTTCTATTAGTAGAAGGAATCTTGGCACTCATCGTCATCGTGTTTGGACTTGGAATATATGCATTTAATTTATATGATGCATACCAAAACGGGAAGAAACGTGATATAGGAACACCGTTAAACTCTGTAAAAGAGCAATACCGTAATTTGCTAGATCAAGGTTTTCCGTATTTAATGGTTTCACCAGGTTTTCTATTACTTATCTTTGTAGTTGTATTTCCAATCATCTTCGTAATTTTAATTGGATTTACGAACTATGATTTATATCATTCTCCTCCAGCTAAATTAGTAGATTGGGTAGGATTTAAAAACTTTATTGATATCTTTACATTACCGATGTGGAGAGAGACGTTTTTAAGTGTATTTTCTTGGACTGTCATTTGGACATTCGTTGCAACGACATTACAAGTTGCGCTTGGTATTTTCTTAGCAATTATCGTAAACCAGCCTGGTATTAAAGGAAAGGCGATCATTCGAACAATTTTCATTTTACCGTGGGCGGTTCCGGCATTCGTATCTATTCTCGTTTTCTCTGGTATGTTTAATGAAACATTTGGAGCAATTAACAATCAAGTATTAGCTTTATTCGGAATTGAAAAGATCGCTTGGATGACAGATCCATTTTGGGCGAAGATTGCTTTAATTATGATTCAAACATGGCTTGGATTCCCATTCGTCTTTGCAATGACGACAGGTATACTGCAATCGATTCCAGGAGAATTATATGAAGCAGCTACAGTAGATGGAGCTACAGCTTGGCAACAGTTTCGTAAAATTACATTGCCACTTGTTTTATATGCAACAGCACCAATATTAATTACGCAATATACGTTTAACTTTAATAACTTTAGTATCATCTACCTATTTAACGGCGGAGGTCCTGCTGTAGCTGGACAAGACGCAGGTGGAACAGATATTTTAATTTCATGGATTTATAAGTTAACGATGACTTCGGCGCAGTACGGTAAAGCAGCAGCTCTTACAATGATATTATCGTTAATCGTTATTACAGTTGCGTTATGGCAATTTAAGAGAACAAAATCATTCCAAGAAGAGGATATGATGTAAATGAATATTAAAAGACAAAAGATGTTACGTCTCTCATTAAGTTATCTCGTTATTTTCATAATGTGTGCCATCATTTTCTATCCATTATTATGGATTATTGGCTCATCGTTTAATCCGGGTGATAGTTTATCAGGATCAAGTATTATTCCGCAAAATGCAACGTTAGATCATTATCGTAAGTTATTAGATTTAGAGAATAGTAATTATTTACTATGGTATAAAAACACATTAAAAGTAAGTGTTTTAACGATGATTTTCTCAGTATTAGCAATTAGTTTTACTGCTTATGCATTTTCGAGATACCGTTTTGTTGGAAGAAAAAATGGTTTATTAACATTTTTAATTCTGCAAATGATTCCAAACTTTGCAGCGTTAATCGCTCTATACGTATTAGCACAGTTAACAGGATTAATTGATACGCACCTTGCATTAATTTTAATTTATGTGGGCGGGGCAATCCCGATGAATACGTGGCTTATGAAAGGATATTTTGATACGATTCCGAAAGAATTGGATGAATCAGCTCGTATGGATGGGGCAGGACATTTCCGTATTTTTTGGCAAATCATTATGCCGCTTGCAAAGCCAATCGTAGCAGTTGTAGCGTTATTCACTTTTATCGGTCCATTTACAGATTTCATTTTAGCGAGTATTATTTTGCGCACACCGGAAAATTATACGTTAGCAGTTGGTTTATATGAAATGGTAGCGAAGAAATTTGGTAATGAATTTACAACATTTGCAGCGGGTTCAGTATTAATTGCAATCCCAATTTCAATTTTATTCCTATCACTACAAAAATATTTTATCTCTGGTTTAACTGCTGGAGGTACGAAAGGATGAAAAATGGGACATTACGTCCCATTTTTCTTTTCATCTCCCTATAAAAAGTTTTATAGGGAGATGAAAAGAGATTTGACATCACATGTGAAAAGAAGTGAAATAAATAGTATATTATAGTATAGGAAAAAAGAGCTATATCCCTTACAATACATGGAGAGGGAGAATATGATAGGTTTTGCAAGATAGAATCAATGAAAGTTTATGACTTCTCCTATTACTTGCAACGGGTGCAAGATTAAAAATATATATAAAATGGCAGAGAAGTGAAAGGAGGGGGATTTTTATGACAGTTACAATTAAAGATGTGGCGAAGAAGGCGAATGTAGCACCATCTACCGTTTCTCGTGTAATTGCTGATAATCCAAGTATAAGTGAAAAAACAAAGCGTCGTGTTCGGAAAGTAATGAGTGAACTAGGGTATCATCCAAATTTAAACGCAAGAAACCTAGCTAACCAAACAACAAAAACACTTGGCCTTGTTATGCCAAGTTCTGCAAGTAAAGCTTTTCAAAATCCGTTTTTCCCAGAAGTTATAAGAGGGATTAGTTCATTTGCACATGTGGAAGGGTATGCGCTTTATATGTCGACAGGTGAAACGGAAGATGAAATTTTTAATGGTGTTGTAAAGATGGTGCAGGGACGCCAAATTGGTGGCATTATTCTCTTATATTCAAGAGAGAATGACCGGATTATTCAATATTTGCATGAACAAAATTTCCCGTTTGTTTTAATTGGGAAACCATATGATCGAAAAGATGAAATTACATATGTAGATAATGACAATTATACAGCTGCAAGAGAAGTAGCAGAATATTTGATTTCATTAGGTCATAAACAAATCGCGTTCATCGGCGGCGGATCAGATTTACTTGTAACGAGGGATCGTTTGGCTGGTATGAGTGATGCTTTAAAATTAGCAGACATTGTATTACCGAAAGAGTATATTTTACATTTTGATTTTTCAAGAGAAAGTGGTCAACAAGCCGTGGAGGAATTAATGGGGCTGAAGCAACCACCAACAGCAATTATGGCAACGGATGACTTAATTGGACTTGGTGTGTTAAGTGCACTTTCTAAAAAAGGATTTGTTGTACCGAAGGATGTTTCTATTGTAAGCTTTAATAATGCTTTATTATCAGAAATTGCAAGCCCGCCACTTTCAACAGTTGATGTGAATATATATCAGCTAGGATATGAAGCTGCAAAAGCTTTAGTTGATAAAGTAGAGAATGCAGAGTCTACTGCAAAGTGTATCATTATTCCGCATAAATTACTGAAGCGTCAAACTTGCGACCATTATGCATAACAAAAAGCTAAGAGTTTAACTCTTAGCTTTTTGTTGTAGAAAGGCTTCTAAACGGTCACAGCCTTCTTTTAAAGTTTCGATGCTATATGCATAGGATAAGCGAAGGTAGCCTTCACCATATTCAGAGAATGCTGTTCCAGGAACGACGGCAAGTCCAGCTTCTTTCACAAGGTCAAGTGCAAAATCAAATGATGAAGATGTTAAATGGCCAACATATGGGAATAAGTAAAATGCACCTGTGGGCTTCTCAACTGTTAAGCCCATTTGAATGAGTCTATTATATACGTAATCACGGCGTTTTATGTATTGATGACGCATCATTTTTGGTGCATCTTTAGCAGCTGTTAATGCTTCAATTGCAGCGTATTGAGCGATTGAAGTAGCACAAGTTACGTTATATTGATGAACTTTTAATATATGTCCTGCTAAATAGCTTGGTGCGAATAATAGACCGATACGCCAGCCAGTCATAGAATGAGATTTTGATAAACCGTTAATGACGATAGTCTTTTCACGCATTTCTGGGAAATGGGCAATAGATGTATGCTTTTGTTCATATACAAGTTCGCTATAAATTTCATCAGAAAGGACGAAAATATTTTTATCTTTTAAAACATCTACAATATCTTGTAGTTCTTCTTTTGATAAAGTTACACCAGTTGGATTAGAAGGATACGGCAGTACGACGCATCTTGTTTTTTCTGTAATAGCATTTTCTAGTGCTTCAGCTGTTAATCGGAAGCCAGTTTCACGAACATCGATAAAAATAGGTGTTGCGCCGCATAATCGAATAATCGGCTCGTATCCTGGATAAATAGGGGCAGGTAAAATGACTTCTGTTCCTGGCTCTAAAATCGTTCGGAATGCAACATCAATTGCTTCACTGGCACCGATTGTAACGATGGTTTCGTTTTCAGGTGAATACTGTAAATCGTAGTTATCTTTTACAAAATTACAAGCTGCCTTGCGTAATTCTAGTAAACCAGCGTTATGTGTATAGCTCGTATAATTTTCTGTAATAGCCCGTTTTGCCGCTTCTTTTACGAGAGAAGGTGTGGGAAAATCAGGTTGTCCAATTGTTAAAGAGATAAGATTATCATAATTTTGAATCATGTTAGAGAATTGACGGATTCCAGAAATCTGGATGTCCTTCACTCTAGGATTAATGAATTGTTCCATTGTATCTCCCTTTCTTCCGTTTGAAAATTAAGTTCATTTTAACATATTTTCTATAATTTCGCTTGCGTATATGTTAGGTAGAAAGAGGAGGGATAATAGAAAAAAAGCCGCTGTAAGCGACTTTTAATATCCGTACTCCCAATCTATTTCATCTTCATTCCAAAGTACAGAGGATACTTTGCCAAAGTGAACAACTGATTCATTCACAGCACATGTGCAATTTTCATCTCCTGTTTTATGCTGCAACTCTTCATATACTGATTTTTCAACATTCTCTAGAACGACCAAATTTTCTTCTTTTAAAACAAGCGTAGTACCCGCCATATTTATCTTCCTCCTACTAAAATAATGATCACTTATTTGTAAACATAGATAGTATGGATTATATGCTGTATTTTGCTATAGTTGTCCGTCTCATGAAGTATTTTTTATTTTCTTTGTAATCCGTATTCATTGTATACTGCCCAGCAGAAATTTGGTACAGGGTTTACATTCATTTCGAAAATCTGTAACAATTATTATGCGTTGTTAACAAAGAATTAACAAATATGTTAAGAAAAATCAAAATCTTACAACAAATACGTCGGTAAAATGATATAATCATATCAAAATACATATAGGGGATGAGAGGCTATGGAGCTTATCCGTGATTTAATGATCCAAATTGCCATCATAATTTTGCCACTATTTTTATATGAAGCGATTCGTTTAAATCGTTATCAAGAAATGCCTCCGAAGCCAAATCGCTACTTTATTATGTTCTTATCTAGCATTACACTCGTTCTCTCCATGACATACTCTATTTGTTTTGGTGACGTTTGTGGGTATAACTTTCACCCAATCCCGATTGTTAGTGGTTTTCTATATGGTGGAATTGTTGGTTTAATCCCGGCCGTTATTTTTGTTGCATATGAATGGGCGCTAAAGGGGGTAAACCTCCTTCCAGTCATAGAAATAATATTTCTATTGATAGTTCCATTATTTTTATCAAAGAAATGGTCTCTATTTTCAAGGGATAAGAAGCTAATTCTGGCATTTATGATTTCATCATTGTACGTACTTGTTACTTTAGTGATTGGGATGATTAACGTTCTGTTAGAAACGGGGTTTACACCGTATGTTTCCCAACTATATAGCGGATATATATTTGCTTCGCTTATTATGGTTATGACAATGGTGTTTCAGGTGTACTTAACAGAATATTTAAATGAAAATGCAATACTGCGTACAGAGATGCAAAAGTCAGAAAAGCTTAATATTGTAAGTGAGTTAGCAGCAAGTGTTGCACATGAGGTTCGAAATCCGCTCACTGTTGTTCGTGGATTTATCCAATTGCTAGAAAGTACGGAAGATGTGAAGAATAAGGATTATATGCGTCTCGTATTAGCTGAATTGGACCGGGCAGAACAAATTATTTCGGATTATTTGAATTTGGCAAGGCCACAAATTGAAAAAAAAGAACATATTTGCTTATCCGCTCAATTAATAGAAATGACAACTCTTATGTCATCATTTGCAGCGATGCAAGGTGTATATTTGCAAGTTGAGATTTCTGAAAGTCTTTATACGATTGGTGATAAGACGAAATTGAAGCAAGCGATTATGAATGTTGTTAAAAATGGTATTGAAGCAATTCAAGGAAATAAAGGATATTTAAAAGTAACGGCTATGCAAAAAGATGAAACGATTGTAATAAGAGTTAAAGATAGTGGTGTTGGAATGACGAAAGAACAGTTGGCAAGGCTCGGACAACCGTATTATTCTTTAAAAGAAAAAGGGACAGGATTAGGGCTTATGGTAACATTTAGTATTTTACAAGCGCATAATGGTACGCTGGAATATAAAAGTGAAAGTGGGAAAGGGACTGAAGCGATTATTATATTGCCAGCTGTACGAAATAAGGAATAAAAGTTACCGTTGGAAGGTAACTTTTTATTTTATATTAGAAAAAATCTATTATATTATTCAGTTGTTTTTTCTTGTTTTGTTCGGCTAAATAAACTTCTAAATGATTGGAAAAAGCTTTGTTCTTTTGATGCGGCGACCAGTCTTTTTGTTTCTTGAATTTCGCGAATTACTTGCATAAGTTGTGCATCACGATTACTGTCTTTATTATAAATTTGATTTACGAGTTTATTCATCTTTTCTTCTTGCTTAGATTCTCGTTTATACATATGATTCATTAATAAGTCCATCTTTTCTTTTTGCAAGGCATCTGTTTGAGCGGCATGATCGACTAACTCTTGTAGCATTTTTTCTTGAGATCCTTCTTTTACATAAACTTGTTGCATCAATTCATCTAGCTTTTCATCTTTTAAACGATTTTGAGTAATAAGGGTAGAATTTTGATGAATAATTGCTTCATTTAATTGAGCGAGCATTTCAAGTTTTAACATGAACTCCTCGAAGTTACGCCCATCTTCTTTTTCTTTCGGTTGTATTTCTTGTTTATCTTGTATAACTGGTACAGGTCGGGCCTCTTTTTCTTTTAAAATAATTGGTATCGTTTCTGAAATATCTTCTTGCAATGTAGCAGCTCTTTCATGAATAGATTTCAATAGTTTTAAATCATCCAGCTTATAAATACGGGCATCAGCTGTTTTGGAAATCATATAACCATGTTCCTCTAACAGTTGACTATATTTGCGAACTATATGTTTTGGGATGCCTGTTTTACTCGTGACATCTTTCGTTTTATAGGTAGCTTCCATAATATTTCCTCCCCAAAAAGTATCGTATATATCATTTCAATCTTTTATGAGGACTTCCTTTGAAAAAGAATGTCGGAAGGTTATTAGTTTTCTACAGCATTAGTGAAAAGATGAAGAAAAATGAGGGTTTTTGGCGGAATGGCGAAGAAGAGCTAAAATAATGTCTGAAAACATATACAGAAGAAGTTTGTTATAATAACTGAGGAAAAGAAACTGGTAGAATCATGGAGGTATACATGAAGCAATTAAAAGGTATTATCATTTCAATTATTGCAATTCTTTCTATTGTAGTAGCGGTGTATGAAGTACTTGTTCCAGAGGAAACAAGTATCAAAAAAACAAATGCGTATGATCAAGTTCTAGAATTTCCGAAAGAGCGATATCCAGAGACAGGAAAACATATTACGGATGCGATAAAAGAAGGGCACTCAGAAGTTTGTACAATCGACCGTGGTGGCGCTGCGGATAGAAGAAAATTATCGTTAGCTCCATATCCATCAAAAAAGGGGTATGATCGTGATGAATGGCCAATGGCGATGTGTAAAGAAGGTGGAAAAGGAGCACATATTGAATATATAAGTCCAGCCGATAACCGTGGGGCAGGCTCTTGGGTAGGAAATAAGTTAGATAAATATCCAGATGGTACGCGTGTGAAATTTGACGTGAAGTAGTAGTTGCATATTTCATAATGAAGGAGAAGGGAACTATGGAGTTAACAATTTCGTATTCGCAATTAATGTTGATGAACTATGAAGGTGATCAGCCTTACGTTGACTGGACGGATGAAGATTTTGAAAGAGGTTATGCGAAGGCGGATGGAACTGTTATTTTTGAAGCACTCTCTGATTATACTTGTGAAGTAAAAGTGACCCCAGGGAAACATATTGAGAAAGAAGAAGTGATTAGAACAGTTACAGTTCCTTTTACAGTTGAAAATGAATGTATCGTTGTAACAAGTATCCTTTCAAATAAATTTCAAATCCCTATTCCAAATGGTGAGTATACAGTTGTATTACAAGCAACGCCTCTTGAAGAACCAACGGATGATGAATTATATAAAATACAATATGAATTCTTTTTTGAAAGTAAAGAATAAAAAATGGGTTATCCTCAACGAGGATAACCCATTTTTGTTATGCGTTTGTTTTTAGCAGGGAGCGAGCATCTTTTGCTGCTTGCACCATGTGCTCTAAAGCTGGAATAACTTCTTCTGTTCTTCTCGTTTTTAAACCACAATCAGGATTAATCCAGAAATATTTAGGATCGCATACTTGTAAAGATTGTTCTACGATCTTATACATTTCATCTTTACTCGGTACACGCGGACTATGAATATCATATACCCCTAGACCGATACCTTTTTCATATGTTGTATGTTTTAATGTATCAATAAATTCTCCGTGACTTCTTGATGTTTCGATAGAAATCACATCTGCATCTAATGCGCGAATCGCATCAACAATATCTTCGAAGTTACTGTAACACATATGAGTATGAATTTGTGTTTCATTTGCTACAGAAGAAGTTGCTAAAAGGAAGGATTGTACTGCCCATGTAATATAAGCGTCCCAATCTTTTTCTTTTAACGGCATTCCTTCGCGAAGTGCTGGCTCATCGACTTGAATTACTCGAATTCCGGAAGATTCAAGTAGTTCAATTTCGTGACGAAGAGCTAATGCAATTTGATACGAAACTTCTTTTCTTGGAATGTCATTTCGAACGAAGGACCAATTTAAAATCGTAACAGGTCCAGTTAACATTCCCTTTACAACTTTCTCTGTTAAGCTTTGTGCATAAACAGTTTCCTTAATAGTCATTCCGTTAATAAAGGCTACATCACCATAAATAACAGGTGGTTTTACGCAGCGAGAACCGTATGATTGTACCCAACCGTTTTTAGTGAATGAGAAACCAGCAAGGCGTTCACCAAAATATTCGACCATATCAGTTCTTTCAAATTCACCATGTACAAGGACATCAAGGCCAATTTCTTCTTGGTAACGAATCCATTTTTCTGTCTCTTTTTCAATAAATTGTTCATATTGTTCATTTGAAATAACACCGTTACGCCATTCTTTTCGCGTTTGACGAACTTCAGTTGTTTGCGGGAAGCTACCGATTGTTGTTGTTGGTAACAACGGTAACTTTAGGGCAACCTGTTGTAATTCGTAACGTTTTTCAAATGGAAGAGGACGTGAAAAATCTTCTTCTTTTAGTGCTGTTCGTGCTGCTTTAACATCTTCTCGGTTACGTGCAGCAGATGAACGAATTGTATGATGTACGTTTCGATATGTTTCCAGCTCATTACTAATGCTTTCTGTACCTTGAGTCAGAGCGGAATGAATAAGAACTAACTCTTCTAATTTTTGATTTGCAAATGCTAACGCATCAAATAGCTCAGTTGATAAGTGAGTTTCTTCTGTTTTATCGATTGGTGTATGCAATAAGCTACAAGAAGGCTGAACGATGAAATCTTTCGTTTGGACTTGTTTTTGTAACGTTGTAAATAACGTAAGAACTTCATCAAGGTCAGCTCTCCAAATGTTACGGCCATCTATACAACCGACAGCTAAAGTTTTATCAGCTGGGAATCCGTATTTTGAAATAGCATGTAGATTACCTTCTTTACCATGAACGAAATCTAAGCCAATACCGGATACAGGGAATGTAATAATTTCTTCATAGTTTTCTTCTACACTATCAAAATATGTTTGTAAAAGAAGATTCGCATTTGGAACTTCTTTACGAATAGCTTCATAAATTTCTTTTGCTTGTTGAATTTCTTCGTTTGTTAGAGAAGCGAAAATCGGTTCATCAACTTGAATGACTTGTGCACCAGCTGCATGTAGCTCTGAAAGCAGTTGTACGTAAGGGGCAACTAACTGTTTTAAAATAGTAGTAAATTGCTCCTTTGTATAGCCTTTAGCTAATTTCAAGAAAGTATATGGTCCTAAAATAACAGGTTTTCCATCTACTCCTAATTCTTGTTTCGCCTCTTCATATAAGCGAAGTGGACGATTATCTTTTAAAGAGATTTGTAATCCCTCTTCATACTCAGGAACGATATAATGATAGTTTGTGTTAAACCATTTTGTCATTTCGGAAGCTACGTGATCTTTAGAGCCACGCGCCATTGCAAAATATACATCAAGGTAAGATGTAAACTCAGAAAAACGTGATGGGATAAATCCTAGCATATAAGCAGTATCCAAAACGTGATCATAATATGTAAAGTCGCCAACTGGGATGAGCTCAATCCCTTTTTCTTGCTGTACTTTAACGTGTTGAAGGCGAATTTCTTTCATCGTAGTTAAAAATTGGTCTTCATCGATTTTATTGGACCAAAAAGCTTCCAATGTTTTTTTCCACTCTCTTTGTAGTCCGATACGTGGATAACCTAAATTACTTGTTTGAATTGCCATTTCAAATTCCTCCCTAATTGAAAGTAAGCATTTCCGTTTACTAGGAAATACCTATAACAAAAAGTATAAAGGCATAGAGAATAAGCCTTCCTTTTTGTTTTAACACCTCATCATCATCCGTGAATCTATCAGTGTTGTTAAAACAGGCAGGTCTCCTGACTTAAGCTTCATATAATTTCTTTCACCTTCCCGTTTTCACAGTGGCACTAAAAAGAAATCTCAGCATTTACAGTGGCGGGACCGTGTTGGAGTTTCACCAAGCTTCCCTTTTAAACACGAAACGAAATTTTCGTGTACCTATTTTCCTTTTGAAAGGAAGTTAACAAGCGATATGATATTGAAACAAATTCTAACACAATTTTTGGAATTTTGTCTACTGTTTTAAAATAAGAAAATTCTAAAGTTTTTTATTTTGATTATTCATATTATTTTGATTTTTTAGAGGTGAATCGCGATTAAACATACAAAGAAGGATGTACTTGTACAGAGGTAAGATGTTAGTTATGTTATTTGAAAATTCGTCCATATTTTGGAATAAGGAAGGGGATTGGAGGGTTCATTTTGAAATAGTAAGTTATCACAAGAAAGAACAAGGTTTCGGTATAAAGATACATAAACTAAGTTTATAGAAATGGGGAATTTCAATTGGAACAAAGTACACAAAATACATATTCACCGCCAAAACATATAGTTTCAGCAGCGACAATTGTAATGAATGAACAAAATGAAATCCTATTAATTAAAGGACCTAGAAGAGGATGGGAAATGCCAGGTGGACAAGTTGAAGAAGGAGAGTCTTTGAAAGAAGCTGCAATAAGGGAAACGAAAGAGGAAACAGGAATTGATATTGAGGTTTTAAAATTTTGTGGAGTATTTCAAAATGTGAACCATTCAATATGTAATACGTTGTTTTTAGCTAGGCCAGTTGGAGGTAAATTAACGACTACACCAGAAAGTTTGGAAGTGGGGTTCTATCCGATTGAGCAGGCGTTAGAAATGGTGAGTTTTATGAATTTTAGACAAAGAATTGAATACAGTTTGGATGAAAATCAACAACCTTTTTATATAGAATTTTAAGAAATAATATTCCATTATGGGATGCTGGTGATGAATAGATATTTGTTAAATTTTTGAGTGCAGTATCTTATAGCGAAAATTAAACAAGCATAACCCCGTCCTAAATTAGAATGGGGGATGCTTGTTTTAGGTTTTAAAATGAAATAACTTTATCGTCCTTTTACCGTTTCTTCTTTATAAGCTCACTCGGCATCTATATCAATTTCTGAAAGTCGCCCTGCAATTGCATCTGTAAGGAGGGTGTTTAACCATTGTAATTCAACTGAGATATGTTCAATAACACTTTGTAAAATATATAGTTGTGCACGTGGAATTTGTTCTTTGCTACAATCATAAATAGTTTGCATTTTATGTAAATATTGAATGGTATCATTTTTCTTTTTTTCTAAAATCGGAACTAACTCTTGGTCATCACCAAAATGAGCGAAAGAGAGTGCCGAATAAATTGGTTTATATATTTGATTTTTTGCTTCGAATTGTTTTAATAGTAACTTGTGAAATAATTGTTTACCTTCTTCTGTTATATGAAAGATTGTTTTATCTGGTCTATTCGTATCTCGAACAATAGTTGTAATACTAATTGCACCTTGCTTTTCTAATTGCTCGAAGGCGTAATAAAGTGATCCTTTTGCATATTTAATATAACAATCCATTTGTCTTTCTTTCATGATGTGTTGCACTTCATATGGATGTTTATCCCCTTCGAGTAGCAAACCGAGAATGACTAATTTCATGCTCATTCTGTCTCAACTGCTACTAAAAATATAGACAAATGTATATTCTTAGAGTATTCCTGCTTCTACGTGCTCTGCCTCGCTAATTACTTGCTACTACAGTTTGCTGTGACACTCCACAGGCGTAAATTCCGATGTACATATATACAAACTATTTACGTTAGTATTGTATATTCTTTTGCTTGTAAAAGGTTGATCGCTGCGTTCAAATCTCTATTCATTACATTGCCACATTCACATGTATATACTCGGTCAGATAGCTTTAAATCCGCTTTCTTTTGACTGCAACATGAGCATAACCTTGACGAGGGATAGAATGTATCTACTTGACGTAGTTCGATTCCATATTCCCACATTTCATCAATAACCATGTTTTAAATGTATAAAAGCACTGCTTGGCAATTGTTTTAGATAAATGTTTATTCTCCATCATACCTTTCACATTCAAATCTTCCACTGTAATAAACGTTGGCCTGGTTTTCACCACATTCGTTACAATAGACTTTACATACTCTATTCGAATATTCGCTAATCGAGCATGCAACTTTTGCACTCTAAGAACATTTTTATCTATATTCACTCTTTTATTAGTAACAGATTTTTCACCTCTTTTTTTTAGATTTTCAAATTTACGTGCTAAAGAGCGTTGTTCACGTTTTAACCGTTTTTCTATCTTTTTTACTTTTATTGTTTTGTTGATGTTTTCATGAACGATACCATCGCTACGTGTAGCAAAATCCTTCACTCCTAAATCAATCCCTAGACCAATTTTATTGAGTGCTAACTTTGTTGCCATTTCTTCCAATTCGCAAAGTACAGATACAAAATATCTTCCTGCTCTTTGATATACTGCGCCACTTTTTACAGTTGTATTTTCTCAACCCATATATTCTACAGCTAAATACATGAATGATAGATATTAAATCCTGAACAAGTTCTTCTTGAATACCCATATATTCCTTATACTGTTCTTCTGTATAATATCTTCTTCCTTTCGGGTTTCGGTAAGCAGTTAAAACACCTTGATTGTCCCACCTTTGCAATGTCTTAACAGAGACATTAAGCATTTCTGAAAATTCTTTTGGTTTATATTGTTTCATAATTACTTTTTTGCTATATATGCACACTTTTGTCTATGTTTTTGTTTACTGTTTCTTTCTCCTGTATATAGAAACTTTATCCCGATTGGTGAGGGATAATAACCAGTGGGAATGGTTCCTTACTGATCAAAGATTTACTTAATATATTATAAACGGCATACCCTTTTTCATAAAGGGTATGCCGTTTCTTTTTTCTATACTAACTTACTTGCTTTTGTTTTTGTTTCGTTTTTGGACCTGTAAAGAGTCGTTCATTTCCCATAAGTAAAATACAAATAATACTTAGTACAGCCGGGATAAGTGCCCAGAAGAATGTGCTGGCAATAGATGTAGCTAGAGCCTCTTTAATACCAGTTAATATTTCAGCTGGTATCTTCTCGGTAGCACCTTGTGATAATAAGAAACTTGTGTCTCCGCCTTGTGGAGCTAATTTAGCTAGTTCAGGAGGGAACACCGTGCTTAATTTATTAGTAAAAATATGATTTTGAATGGTACCGAAAATTGTTACACCAAGAGTCATACCGAGTGAACGGAAGAATGAGTTTGTTGATGTAGCAGAACCACGGTCTCGCATTTCTAACTTGTGGATAGAAGACATACTTAAAACTGAGAATGAGAAACCAACTCCAAGTCCAGTGAGAACCATAAATAGTGTTACAAGTAGACGAGGTGTATCCACTGTTAAAGTGCTTAGTAAATAAATACCAATTACAAAGAAAACGCCAGATACGATCATGATGTTACGATAACTTGTTCGTGAAGCTAACTGTCCACCTGTTTGACTTCCAATTACAGAGCCAACCATCATAGGTGTTAAAATTAATCCAGCATTGGAGGCCGAACCGCCTAGAACACCTTGAACGAAGATTGGAATATAAACTGTACAGATAATAAAAGCAGCACCATAGAAAAAGGCAACGCCTTGGCTAGCTGCGAATAAAGGTTTTTTAAAGAGATGGAAAGAAATGATAGGCTCGGTTGCTTTTCGTTCTACGAAGAAGAAAATAATGAGCATAATAACAACTGTTGTAAATAAACCGATAATTACAGTGGAATTCCATGCATATTCTTTACCACCAAGTTCTAAGGCGAACATTAAGCAAACGATACTAATAACAAGCGTAATAGCGCCAGCCCAATCAATTTTCTGTTTTCTAAATTCTAGAGATTCACTGTAGTATTTAGTAATGAAGAAGAAGGAGATAAGCCCTAATGGAATATTAATATAGAAGACCCAGTGCCAACTTATATAGTCTGTAATATAAGCACCTAATAAAGGACCGAACACACTAGATGTCCCGAAAACGGCACCGAATAGCCCTGTCATTTTTCCGCGTTTTTCTGGTGGGAATATATCGTACATAATTGTGAAGGCAATAGGCATAAGAGCGCCCCCGCCAATCCCTTGAATTGCTCTATAAATACTTAGCTGCTCAATACTAGATGCTGTTCCGCAAAGTGCAGAACCGAATAAGAATAGAATGAGGCCACCGATATAAAAACGTTTCCGCCCGTACATATCAGAAAGTTTTCCGAAGATAGGCATACCTGCCATTGTTGCAACCATATATGCAGACGTGACCCAAACGAACTTGTCAAATCCTCCTAGGTCTCCAACGATCGTTGCCATTGCTGTTGCAACAATTGTATTATCCATTGCCGCCATTAAAATACCAAGTAGTAAACTAGCAACAACAAATTTTGTCTTGTTGGAGTCTTTTTTTGATAATTGAGATTCCAAATATAACCCTCCTTTAAAAATAAGTAAACTATATTAAGTTTTGAGTGCAACGCATAAAAATGTAAAGGATAGTTCTTTCAAATCATTTTACACAAGTGCACAAGTCATAAAGAATATTATAGTCAAATTTGACTAAAAGGCAAACTTTTTCATCCGTCAAAATATTCTGTTGTATGGACTGCGAAAGAGTGAGTAATACTTAATATTGGTATAAAGTCAATGAAGGAAATTGTAAAAAAATATTTCAGCAAGAATACCTTCAGTTAACAGAGGAAAAATGGTTTTTTCTTTATATTGTCGAATAGGATAAAAGGAAGAGTAATAACTATATATCGTTTGTAACAAGCCTTATTAATATTGTGCAGAGAGGCAGAATAAGGTCGTATGAATGATGCATCTGAAATGGGGTGAATATTATTGTGGAAATATGGAAACGATTTTCGGATCAAGGAAGGCATTCAATACCGCTACAACCGGTATTATGGATTGATGGCTCAAAAAAGGAAAGCGAATGTCCTAATGTAGCAGTTACATTGCAAATCCGTAGTATGTATAAAGAAAAATTTTCATATGAACTGACCTATGATGTAAACGACATACTTATTATTCGAATTGAAGTTGAAAATAAAGGAATAGAAATGATTTCACGAGTTGTAGTAAGTCATATGATTCGCGATTATTTTGCATATATCCCCAATTCATTAAAGGCAGATAAGGGGATAAGTGAGTTTCTATTCCAACTTGTAAGATGGCGAATCGATAATTTATTACCGAATGAAAAGGTAGAATTAATTTGTAAAATAAAAGCAAATAAAAATAAAGCACTCAAAAACGCATTGTTTCAGGCTACATATACATTTCAATATAACGGAGTATCATATGGTCCACTGCAAACAAATGAAGTTGTTGTGCGGCAATGAAAAAAAGGAACCTGTATGAAAGGTTCCTTTTTTTTAGTGAAGGTTGTGCTTTTTGAGTACTTTCTTTTGTTCTATTCCTTTTTTCCCTACATAGTTATTTTTGAAGCCAAAGTATAGAATAAATAAAAACGAAGCAACATTTACAATAGCGTCGATTTGATCGTTTGTAATAAAGTTCACTCCGAAAGAATTAAATAGTAATTTTAACGATAACAGAAAACCGGCTAGTAAACGTATAATATCTGATAGATTTTCTTTTTGTAGCATATAGGTCACCACCTTTCTAAAACGATATATAGTATATATATGAAATAGAATAGAGATGGTAGACAAGCTTAAGCGGAAATGTACACTCAATATGTACATTTTTTATTTTGTAGAAAAACATAATTGTTATAGAAACATATATTGGTATAGAAAGGAGGGGAAATATGAAACATAAAGGGAAAATTAGTGGATTATTACTTGGGAATACAGTGGCAGTTACAGAATGGATTGCGCTTCAGGATGTAATTACAAAACTGGATTCGCGATCATTTTATACCGTCTTTATTATTTATATATTGCAAATGGTACTCAGTTATTATTTTGGGCATTGGTATGATAAAAGAGCGAGTGGTCATATGGATACGGAAGTAGGAGGAATGGCAAGTAATGATTTTGTAGTTGATTTCTTTGAGAAAGTAGCTGCTTTATCAGAACGGGATTCTCATAATATTACAGTGTATATTCTTTCTGTGAAAGAATGGAAAGGACTAAAAGAAACAGTGCAAGAAAAAAAATTGGAGTCGTTAGTACAAAAACTGGAGAGCACGATTGTAAAGACAATTCGTAAAGGGGATGTCGTTACTAGATGGGATGAAAATAAGTATGTTATTGTGGCGATTGATAACGGACATGAAAAGTCGACCATAACAAACAGATTAATGAAAAATATTGAAAGTGAAATAGAAAATGGCTTGTTAAGTATGACTCTATTATTTGGAGCTGCTAGTTATCCAATAGAAGGGAAAACTTTTGAAGAATTGTTAAGAAAAGCACAAAATCAATTGTATCAGCATAGGGATTTGTAAGAAAGTAAGTAAAACTTTGATTTGAAGAAATATGAGATGAAGAAGTTTTTAATGTAACGTTCTTTTGACTTTTATTACAAAATGAACTTTTTTTGTAATAAAAGTCTTTAAAAATATATGGAATAAGCATATAATTATGATGGATGTGTCAATGCATTTTGCACAATGTGTTCCATTTTAAAAGTGTAGAGGAAAGCATGCTCTACACTTTTCCTTTTTAGGGAATGGCAAGAATAATTGTAAGTTGTTGCAAGGTAGCATTTAAACTGTGTAAAATGAACAAAGAAATTATTTGATAGAAACCGGAAAGGGAATGATAGAATGATAGACGTGACAGAACAACGAACATCTTTTATCAGGTGAATTATTACTGTTGTTCTTCAAATTATTATGGCTGTGATGAATTCCGTTGTACTTTTATGTAATACATAGTATGAACAGGCTTTAAAAGTGCCAAGTAAAAGGAAGATATGAAACTGCTATTTTGTTCAAGAATGTAATTTTGAGTAATACAATTTGTACAAGCATTATAAACAATATGAATGATTTTCGTAAAAAAGGTGCGAGTGTGGAGTTTATAGAAGGATATATAATTTCATAGCTTTTTACACGATGATCGTATATAAGTAGGAGGAAATGATGTTGAAGTATAGTAAATTAGCAATTGTAACTGCATTATCAATGACTTTATTAGCCGGTTGTTTCGGGCCGAAACCAGAAGAAGAATTATACGTTGCGTTTGAAAATGCTGCAAAGCAAGAAAAAACAATGTTTGAAGATGCAAAGAAACTTGAAACTTTAGAAAAAGAGGGACAAGAATTATATAACCAGATCGTTCAAGAAGGAAAAGATAATAATCAAACTGTTAAGGAAAAACTGAACAAAGCAGTGAAAAATACAGATGAACGAGAAAAAGTGCTGACAAAAGAAAAAGAATCTTTAAATAAGGCACAAGAAGAAGTGAAGTCAGCAGATAAATATGTGAAAAAAATTGAAGATAAGAAATTGAAAGATCAAGCGGATAAAGTGAAAAGCACATATGAGAAACGACATGATTCATTTAACAAAATGTATGATAGCTATAGTAAATCGTTAAAACAAGAAAAAGAATTATATACAATGCTACAAGATAAAGGTACAAAATTAAAAGATATTAGTGAAAAAGTAAAAATAGTAAATCAGTCTTATAAAGATATTGAATCAGAAAAAGACAAGTTTAATGAATTTACAAAATCTTATAATACAGAAAAAATAGCTTTTTATAAACAAGCAAATATTAAAATTAAAGAAGAGAAAAAATAAAACAGTTTGGCCAATTGTAGGCCAAACTGTTTTATTTTTTTGTATACGTACGACTATACCACGGGACAGGTTCACTTAATTTTTTTTCTTGTTTCAGCGCTTCAGGACCAATATAATCTTGAAGTGTCTTTTTTGCTACTGTTAAAGATAAGGTTGTTTTCGGATTTCGATAGGAGGATTCAAGATGACCAAGGTGTGGTAGGATTCGAAAATCTTCTTTGGTAGGAGGAATATGGAAAAAATAATCACCTAAACGTATAAGAACATCGGATTGTTGTTGGCTAAAACGTGGATTTCTAGAAAAATGTAATCCTTCTTTAATAGCTTTTTTTTCAGCGATTAAGTGTTCTAAAGCCGTCTTTTTTAACCAGTATAAATACTTTGGATTAGTTGCAGCTTTAGCATGACGATTCACAACGAAAATAGATTGAGCTAGTCGGTTAATAGAATGTTGGTTTTGTAATTGAGATTGTGGTTGTGAAGGTTTCATATTGAATCTCCTTTCAATTTTTCATTATTATACCATAAATAAAAGAGGTTTTTATTATATGCAAAAAGTGATTGTATATATTTTCAATATTAAAGCAATATTGTTACAAAAAACAACTATTTTGTATAATAGTAATAGAATGTGTTTTAGAAATTTGATAATGAAAGAGTGAGAAGTTTGAAAGAAATATTAAAACAGCAATATGCCATTATAGATATTGGATCTAATACAATGCGTTTAGTTATTTATGAAAAGCAAAACGGAGGTTTTTATAAAGAGATTGAAAATACGAAAGTGGTTGCGCGATTAAGGAATTACTTAGTCGATGGTATGTTGATTGAAGAAGGAATAAAAATATTGTTACAAACATTATTTCAATTTCAAGAAAGTACACGATTCCACCAGTTGCATCATGTACTTTGTGTCGCAACAGCAACAATTAGGCAGGCTGAGAATCAAGAGGAAATTAAAAAACTTGTTGAAGGACAAACAGACTTTACTCTTAGAGTATTATCAGAATATGAAGAAGCGCGTTATGGCTATTTAGCAGTTATGAATTCAACTTCGTTCTCTGAAGGAATTACAGTAGATATTGGTGGAGGAAGTACGGAAGTTACATACTTTCGAAATAGAGAGGTTTTAGAGTATCATAGCTTTCCTTTTGGAGCACTTTCTTTAAAGCAACAATTTATTAAAGAGGATATACCTACTAAAGAAGAGTTGGAAAAGATTCAAACCTACTTAGAATATCAATTTCGAACATTACCATGGTTAATTGACAAGAAATTGCCTCTTATTGCAATTGGTGGTAGTGCGAGGAACTTAGCGAAAATACATCAAAATATAATTTGTTATCCGATAGCAGGATTACATTTATACAAGATGAAGGAAGAAGATATTAAAAATGTGAAAGAAGAATTGGAAGCATTGTCGTTCATAGAACTTCAAAAATTGGAAGGATTGGCAAAAGATCGAGCAGATACAATTATTCCAGCAGTCGAAGTATTTCATACGCTTGTTAACGTTATAGAGGCACCGGCATTTGTATTAAGTAGAAAAGGATTACGAGAAGGCGTTTTCTATGAAGAATTGACAAAAGATTTGGGAATTTCATATTATCCGAACGTAGTCGAAGAAAGTTTATATTTATTATCACATGAATATGAAATGGATATGGGATTTGTAATGCAGCTTATTAAACATGGGAGACTCATTTGTCAACAACTTGAAGAAACAGGGCTGATTTCTATGTCAGAAAAAGACTGGGAAGTATTCCAGCAAGCAGCGAAAGTATTTAATATAGGAAAATATATAGACGATGAAGCGAGCCGCTTACATACGTTTTATTTATTAGCGAATAAAACAATTGATGGTATGATGCATAAAGATCGAGTTAGATTAGCGCTTATTGCGTCTTATAAATCAAAAATGTTATTCAAACAACATTTGTCCCCGTTTGAAGGATGGTTTGATAAAAACGAACAAAAAAAAATTCGCTTACTAGGGGCTGTTTTACAATTTTCAGCAGCTCTAAATATAAGAAAAAGATCGCTTATTGAATCGATATCTGTAACAGAAAGTAAAGAAGGATTAACATTTAAAATTGTATGTGAGCAAGCTGCATTAGCGGAAAAAGTGCAAGCTGAAAAGCAAAAAAAGCAGCTGGAAAGAGTATTGAAAACAACTATTAACTTATTCTTCGAAGCAAAACGCTAAGTTGTACGGATGTCTTTACGAAAAATTTACACTTTATAATATTGTAATTTGCTAAAATGAGAGTAACTAAATTATAGTAAAAAAGTTTCAAGGGGAAGTGTGAAGAGAATGGGATTATCGAAGGGGAACATAGTAAATTTAAATGATACAGCTTATTATAATAATCGAGAGTTAAGTTGGTTAGCATTTAATGAACGTGTACTACAAGAAGCACAGGATGAAACGAATCCGCTCTTGGAAAGATTAAAGTTTATTAGCATTTTCAGCTCAAATTTAGATGAATTCTTTATGGTACGCGTAGCAGGATTGAAGGATCAAGTGAGTGCTGGGTTTAACCAACCAGAAAATAAGGCTGGCTTAACACCAAAAAAGCAATTAAATAAAATTGCGATAAAGGCCCATGAATTAATGACTGTACAATATGATACGGTTAAAAATTATGTATTGCCAGCGCTGGAGCTAGAGGGGATTGAGCGTTTAACATTCCATGATTTGACGAAAGAACAGAGAGAATTTATAGAAGAGTATTTTGATGAACAAATTTTCCCGGTCTTAACACCTGTAGCTATCGATGCATATCGTCCATTTCCGATGTTATTAAATAAAAGTTTGAATTTAGCTACACTTTTATATGATGAGAAACAAGTGGAGGAAGAAAACCGCACGAAATTAGGAATTGTACAAGTTCCTTCATTACTTGAACGTTTCGTATTTTTGCCGAGTGAAGGGCAAAAGCATAAATTTATTTTATTAGAAGATGTAATTAGTGGTTTTACTCATAAATTATTTACAGGATATAAAGTGTCGTCTGTTACTCGTTTCCGTATTACACGCAATGCGGATTTAACGATTCATGAAGAAGGTGCGAGAGATTTATTAAAGGTAATTGAAAAAGAATTAAAAAAGCGTAAGTGGGGAGCTGCTGTACGTTTAGAAGTTGGCAAAGAGCATATTGATGAAAGAGTTTTAGCATTATTATATGAGGTGTTGGAAGTAAAAGATGAAGATGTATATATAATGGATGGACCGCTAGATTTAACATGTCTCTTCTCTTTATATAAAAAACTAGCTCCATTATATGAACATTTAGTATATCCGGCTCTTATTCCGCAACGACCTCAAGACTTAGGGGATGCGGAAGATGTATTTGAAAAAGCAATTGAGCATGATATTTTATTGCATCATCCGTTTGAATCGTTTCAGCCGGTAGTTGATTTTGTACGTGATGCAGCAGACGATCCGAATGTACTTGCGATTAAACAAACATTATATCGAGTAAGTGGAGATTCGCCGATTATTCAGGCGCTCAAGATAGCGGCTGAAAAAGGAAAGCAAGTGACGGTATTAGTTGAGTTAAAGGCAAGATTTGATGAAGAAAACAATGTACATTGGGCTAAAGAATTAGAAAAGGCAGGCTGTCACGTTATTTACGGTGTAAGTCATTTGAAAACACATAGTAAAATTACGTTAGTTGTAAGGAGAAAAAACGGAAAAATTGAAAGGTTCGTACATCTTGGGACTGGAAATTATAATGACGCAACAGCAAAGTTATATACTGATTTCGGTTATATTACATCACGAAAAGACTTTGGGGTTGATGCAACAAATTTCTTTAATTATTTAAGTGGTTATACAACAAAACCGCATTTTCACCATTTATCGGTTGCGCCATTTGATATAAGAGAGCAATTTATCGATTTAATAGATGAAGAAATTCGTTATCATAGACAATATGGAAATGGATATATTATCGCCAAGATGAATTCATTAACAGATAAACCATTAATAAAAAAAATGTATGAAGCATCACAAGCTGGAGTAAAGGTAGAGCTCATCGTTCGAGGAACATGCTGCCTACGGCCTGGTATTCCAAATGTAAGTGAAAATATTCGTGTCGTTAGTGTTGTTGGGAGATATTTAGAACATAGTAGAATTTATTATTTCCATCATAATGGAGAAGAGAAAATATACTTATCTTCAGCTGACTGGATGACACGAAATATGGAGAAGCGAGTAGAAATATCTTTCCCGATATTAGATTTTGAAATGAAGGCGAGAATTAAGGCAATTTTACAGCTTACTTTAGCTGATAATGTGAAAACGCGTGAACAAAATAAAGACGGTGACTATTATTATGTTATTAATAATGGGGCAGAAGAGATTGATAGCCAAGTGAAGTTATTTAAGATGGCGTATCAAAACACGGATGCCGAATAATAAGAACAAAGTAAAAAACCTCTTTTTTAAGAGGTTTTTTACTTTGTTCTCTACTTATTATAAATGATGCGTAGAGAGAATAGTTTTTATTGTAAGCATGTTAATGGATCATGAATCGGTTAAGAAAGGAAATAACATTGGTAGAATTGTTGCGGTACATTAATAATAGTATGGTTGTTGACAAGGTCCACCATAACAAGGATAAGGTGTTGGCGGTGGGAAAGGTGGTGGATATGGTGGGTAATAAGGTCTAGGACCGAAAGCTAATGCTCCGCCGAGTAGTCCGCCAGCAATACCAGCTAGAAATGGGACGCCAAAAAACGGCAAAAAGCGTGAGTCGCCTACTGGACCAATAGGTGCTGAACGGACTGGGATTGGTTGATAATATGGATACATGAACAAACCTCCTTTATTGGACTCACTTTTATCATATGGTAAATGAAACGTGGATGAGCGCGTACAAGAAAGGTTATGTAAGAAAATAGGCGAATTATTACGAATGTTGGAGCGTGAAAATCGTAATTTCAGGTTTTGACATAAATCGGAATGGGACACGTGTTCTTCCAAGACCTCGATTGACATAGAGAGCTAAATCTTGAATCGTATAGAAACCTTCAACATAGTTTTTAGCAAGTGAGGGGGTAATAATAGCGCCTAAAAAAGGAATTTGTACTTGTCCGCCATGGCTATGACCAGAAAGCTGTAAGTGAACTGGATATTTAGCAATTTGCGGTGCGATATCTGGCTCGTGAACAAGAACAATGTTATAAGTGTTTTGCTTCGCGTGCTGTAGTGTCTTCTCTATTTTTGGTTTGCCTAGTAGTATATCATCAAGACCGAAAATTGAAATTTCACTATTATCCAGTAGACGAATTCTCTTTTCGCTATTTAGTAATAGTTCAAATCCAGATTCACGCATGATGTGCTCGTAGTATTCTGTTCCATATCCGCCGTGATCATGGTTACCATAAATAGAAAATTTACCGAAGGGTGCTTGTATATTTTTTAAAATAGATGCAACGAAAGGCGTGTCAGTATATGTTTGGTAATTATCAATGAGATCACCAGTAAAAAGAACAATATCGGGTTTTACAGCATTAATTTTAGAAACGATGTGAGATAAATGTTGAAGAGAGAAATAGTATCCGAGATGTAAATCGCTAAACTGAAGAATCTTCATACCATGAAAACCTTTTGGTATGAGTTGTGATTTAAGTGTATGTTCTGTAAAAGAAAGTAAATGAGGCTCAATATATTTAGCGTAATAGTATCCGATGCTAGTTGTTATAAATGAATATAAACAAGTGCGTATGCCAGTTTTTAAAAAATCTCTTCTTGTAATTTTCTTCATAAAAATATGAGTATACCTATTTGATTTATATTACATATGTTCGTTTCGTTTATAGGTTACTCAAATCTCCTTTCAGTTTATTTAAAATATATTTTAAATAATATAAAAGTAGTATAGATTACGAAAAAACGAGTGAAAAGAAACCTCTTTACGTTAAAATATCAGAAAAGTTTAAAAATATAAAGATTTCTATTAAATAAAATGATAAAATGAATGTGTATTCATTTTTTGGAGGGGATGTATGTGAAAGAAAAGGTAGTTATTATAACAGGTGGATCGAGCGGAATGGGAAAAGGAATGGCAACTCGTTTTGCAAAAGAAGGGGCACGAGTTGTTATTACAGGACGTACAAAGGAAAAGCTAGAGGAAACAAAGTTGGAAATTGAACAATTTCCAGGGCAAATATTACCTGTACAAATGGATGTAAGAAATACGGATGAAATTCAGAAAATGATAGAACAGATTGATGAGAAGTTTGGTCGAATTGATGTTTTAATAAACAATGCAGCTGGCAACTTTATTTGTCCAGCAGAAGATTTATCTGTTAATGGCTGGAATTCAGTCATTAATATTGTGTTAAACGGTACATTTTACTGTAGCCATGCTGTCGGGAAATATTGGATTGAAAAAGGTATAAAAGGAAATATCATTAACATGGTAGCAACATATGCATGGGATGCGGGTCCGGGAGTTATTCATTCGGCTGCAGCAAAGGCTGGAGTATTAGCAATGACGAAGACACTCGCTGTTGAGTGGGGACGTAAATATGGAATACGAGTTAACGCGATCGCGCCAGGACCGATTGAACGTACGGGCGGTGCTGATAAATTATGGATTTCAGAAGAAATGGCTAAGCGTACGATACAAAGTGTTCCGCTTGGAAGACTGGGTACGCCAGAAGAAATTGCAGGTCTAGCTTATTATTTATGTTCAGATGAAGCTGCGTACATAAATGGAACTTGCATGACAATGGATGGAGGACAACATTTACATCAATATCCATTTTAAAAGGGATGAGAGAATAAATGTTTGATTCGTTTTTTTACGGTTAAATGTGACGGAATTGTGACATATGAAAGAAAAGTGTTTACAAGAGGTCATATATAAGTTATATTTAAGACCTCTTTTTTCTTCATAGTAGAATTGCTAATTCCCCTTAGCATTTTACCCCTCTAATCCCTTCAGGAAAACTGAAGGGATTTTTTATTATTTTTCCGTAAATATCATGTTATAATTTTTGAAAAGTAAAGGGAGGGAAGCACGTTGATAGATGCATTAGATGTAATGAGTAACTTGGATAAAGTCCTTCCTTATTATCAAGCTATTTTTAGTGCTGATGAGCATACTGTAATTGGATATGAAGTAGTAGGGCGTATTCAAACAGAAGAGGGCATACAAAGTTTAGCTTCTTTCTTTCATGATGATTCTATTCCAAGTGAGTTTCAACTGGAAGCGGACAACATTATAGTAGAAAAAGCTTTAAATCGTTATTTGGAAAGTGATCAAAAATTATTATTATTTATACATCGGAATGCGAATGTATTAATGAACGATGATGATGAAAGTTTACTGCAACTTTTATTGATGTATGAAGAGCAAGGATTAAATTTGAAACACATTGTTTTAGAGATTACAGAACATGAATGTAAAGAAGATATAGAGCAATTTAATCATTTGCTTATGTATTATCGTACATATGGTATTCAAATTTCGATTAATAAAGTCGGAACGGGTACAAGTAATTTAGAACGAATTAGCGTGTTAGCACCGGATATTTTAAAAGTAGATTTAACAAACTTAAGGCAAACCGCACTTTTACAATCTTATCAAGATATTTTATATTCTTTATCATTACTTGCTAGAAGAATTGGTGCAACATTGTTATATGAAGAAATAGATGCTTTTTACCAACTGCAATACGCTTGGAAAAACGGTGGTAGATACTATCAAGGGAATTATTTGAAAGAATGCTTACCTGATTTTATTGAAAAGAACGTTTTGAAAGAACGACTTGGTAATGAGTGCCATCAATTTATTCAACATGAGAAGAAGAAGTTACAAAAAATTTATAATTTAACAGAAATGTTACGTGACCGAATCGGTGATGTTTTAGCGAAACAGAAAAAGAATGAAGATATAAATGATTGGTTATTACAATTTAGCCAAAGTGTATCACAATGTAGTTTTCGCATATTTATTTGTAACGAAGATGGTTTTCAACAATCAGGAAACGTTATGAAAAAAGATGGGGAATGGATTGTGATGCCTGAGTATTATATGAAGAACTGGAGTTGGCGTCCGTATTTTCTAGAAAATATTATGAAAATGCGCTTTGAGAATAAGGCAAGACTTTCAGATTTATATGCTGATATTGAAACCGGTGAGATGGTACGAACATTTTCTTTCCCGATTGATGATGAAAACTTTTTATTTATAGATTTATCGTATGAATATTTATATGAAGAGGATGTTTTATTTTAATGCACGAAGAGATTCGTGCATTTTTTGTTTGTTTTTATCATAAATTGGTAATAGTGAAAATGGTGCTAAAAATGCTGTCTATCGTTGTAAAGATTTTACGAACGAAATCAGCCCTTTCTTTGCATAATCATTGTTACAATGAATACTACAAAGACAAGTTTTCTTAAAAGGAAGGTGAAAAAATGAGGAAATATGGAATATGGTTAGTTCTATTTGTATGCGTTGCCTTTCTAGTTGGTTA
Source organism: Bacillus sp. Brlt_9 (assembly GCF_051948935.1). Taxonomy (NCBI): domain Bacteria; kingdom Bacillati; phylum Bacillota; class Bacilli; order Caryophanales; family Bacillaceae; genus Bacillus; species Bacillus sp. Brlt_9. The sequence continues at coordinate 833,513 of NZ_JAYJLO010000002.1, forward strand.
TAGTGTTACAACTGTTTTAGGAAAAGAGGAAGTGAAAGTCGATCGGAAAGAAGTGTATACAACGATACAAAAGGGATATGAAACCCAATTTTCACTTCGTGGGAAGCATTTGCCGATGAATAAGATGATAGAAACATTATCACCATATTTTACAGAGAATTTCCTTCAAGTATTTACAGATGAAAATAGTAGAAGTGATAAACAAAGTAGTGAATATTTACTTCCAGCAAAAGAAGCACCATTTTCTTTTAATTCAGAAACGAAAATGGCATATGATGAAGAGCATAAAATTTTATATGTATATGAGCGGGCGAAAAGTGGACAATATCAAATTGTTACATTGCAAAGAGATCAAGGGAAATGGAAATTGGCTGGATATCATGAAACCCAAGAACTTTTAAGTGAAATAAAAAGGTTACAACAGTTATAAAGTGAAACTTTCAATAGTAGAGGACGTATCACGCTGAGTATTAACCCGCCACAATTGGATGTTTACTTCTAAAAAATAGCGGGATAAGAATAGGAATAGGTCTTTACCTATTCCTATTCTAGATTGAGGAGTTGTTGTAATTTTTCAATTTGAAAACCAGCAACAACTTTTCCGTCAATTACAACCGTTGGAGTTGAATAAGAATCATAGTCATATAAAAGACGATTGCGTGCAGCGGCGTCTTTTTTTACGTCAAATTCTTCATATACAACGTTATTATGTTTTAAAAATTCTTTCACAATGACACATGGCGGACAATCAGGTTGTGTGTAAACCTCAATTTTTTTCATTGTAATTCCTCCTTTTTACTGTTTTTTATTATATTCTTCCAGTATAAAAATCGCAATAAAGAAGGGAAAAGATGTTCTTTCTGTTTTTTCCTTCGTATTTCGACAAATTTTTAGTTGAGTTTCTGGCCAATAACCTTTATCCTAGAGTGTGGAACATTTTTTCTGTTATGACGGATAGAATGAGTATAGCTGTAAAACCTATTGGTAGGAAGATCAGAGAAAGGAGAGATTTCATGTCTCTACTCCAAGGAATTTTAACTCGACTTGTTAGTCTACAAGAACAAGCTGAAAGCGGTGAAGTAGCACAACGCTATTTTGAAGTGAACGGTGAGCGCAAATGTAGCGTGAAATTTTTCGATAAAAGTGAAATGTATGAGTTAGAAGTGTATCAACAAGGTGAAAAACCTCAAGTGTATCAATTCGATAATATCGACATGGTTGCAATTGAGATTTACGATATCATTTCTTGATACATATAAAAAAGGTGTTGCCATATGGCAGCACCTTTTTTAGTTCTATTACTTTTTAGCATATATGTATAGGGAGTTTTCATTTTTCCTACAATGGTAATAAAGTGAAATTGTAATCAGTAGAGATTCTTATTTCCACACTGATATAGTAGCTATCACCAATTTGATGTTTACGGATAGTAAATTGGGAGACAAACATAATGAGGAGGTGTGTTGTATGGAACGTTTACCAGTTGTCATTTGTCCTAATTGTCACAATGCTGCTGAGATTATTCACGTATTAACGGCTCAATCAAATCAAAATGTAATTTATACGTGCCAAGTTTGCCGTTATGCAATTCGGAATATTGAAACGAATAAAGGATAGGAAGTTATAATTTTTATTTTTGTCCCATACAATGAGAATACGAAAAGTCTGTCTAATTGAAAGGACGTGACTATGTGGCCGGTGAACATAAATTTTATAATGTTTCAGAGAGACATTTAAATTTTGATATGGTCTTTACCCGTATTTGTAATTTCATTGAAAAGGATCCACGAAATTTATATCGCTTATCCATTGGGACAGACTCACAAGCACATCAAAAGGATACGAGATTTATTACGGCAATTCATATTCATCGCGTTGGAAAAGGAGCCTGGGGATGTTTACACCATCAATCAGTAAAAGATAAGCCAGCAACTTTACGTGAGAAGATATATTTAGAAACGCAGTTTAGTCAAGAAATTGCCTGCTTATTTACTCCAAATCATATACAAACAATATGGGATTTATTGCATCCATACGCCCAAGATGGGGCTGGATTTATAATGGAAATTCACTTAGATATCGGAAATGATGGTTTAACAAAAGAATTTATTCTAGATATGACAGCGAAAATTCAAGCGATGGGATTAACTGCAAAAATTAAGCCAGATGCTTATGCTGCGTTTAGTTATGCAAATCGATATACGAAATAAAAATAATTTTTATATATCTCTCACTAAAAACTGAATATTACATCTATTAAATAGGCTGAAAATTTTATATAATAAGGGTAACGATGCGAGTATAAGGAGAGGGGTATATGAAAAGGGATTTTGTTTTAACAGAAGAAGAGGAAAGTTTGTTACTAGATATTTTATTTCAGCAAAATTATGCGAGTGAAATTTTAGCTGTGGAACTTACAGATATTGAGAATGGTTTAAAAAAGACAGATGTGATGCAATATAAAAAAATCACAAGGTTATTTTACAGATTAAAAAATAAAGGGTATTAAGCGCTACCTGAATGGTAGTCTTTTTTTTGTGTTGTATGCTAAAATAGCTGTGTAATTTTGTTTTTTCCTGAAATAATGTAAGGACAAAATAATAATATGAAAACGCTGTCATAAAATGTGAATAGAGCCGGTGATTATAAGCAGGAAAATGGGGGATGTAATATGATTAGTATTCCAAAAGACGAGTTTCAACAAATTTTTGTGAAAGATTTAATGATTTCATCAGAAAAAGTAGCACACGTTCAAATAGGGAATGGCTTAGAGCATGCTTTACTCGTACTTGTGAAATCTGGATATTCGGCGATACCTGTTTTAGACCCGATGTACAAATTACATGGGTTAATTAGTACTGCTATGATTTTAGACGGTATGTTAGGGTTAGAACGCATTGAGTTTGAAAGACTTGACGAAATGAAGGTAGAACAGGTGATGAAGGAAGATATTCCGGTTCTTAAGTTAGAAGATTCCTTTGCAAAAGCATTAGAAATGACAATTGATCATCCTTTTATTTGCGCTGTAAATGAAGAGGGATATTTTGAGGGGATTTTAACACGTCGAGCGATTTTAAAATTGTTGAATAAAAAAGTAAGACAACATAATCGATAATGTGAGAAAAGTGACTTCATAGAAGCGGAGAAGTCACTTTTTTTTTCGTGCATATCAGTTGTGTATGTATTATATTTAAAAAGATAAAAAATATAAGAGTAAGTAGTTAAATTAAGGATGAAAAGCTTATTGAGATAAGGTGTATGGAAGCTAAGGAAAGAGGGAGAAAGTTGCAAATTGATGATTTTCAAATGATGGTTGTGTTAGCACAGGAATCAAATATGAGAAAAGCGGCGGAACGTTTATTTGTTTCACAACCTGCGCTTAGTCAACGATTACAATCTATGGAGAAACAATGGGGAATGAAGTTTTTTATTCGTTCGCAAAAAGGATTGACAATTACACCTGAAGGAGAAAAAGTCGCAAATTATGCAAAAGAAATGCTACAAAAGGAAGAGGAAATTAAAAGTGAGTTAGCTATTTTTAGAACAGAAACTCACGGAACGTTAAAAATAGCTGTTGCATCAGTTATTGGTCAATATTGGCTTCCTCCTGTTTTGAAGAAGTTCGTGCATAAATATCCTTCTGTGAAAATATCACTGTTTACTGGCTGGAGTAGTGAAGTACAAAAGCAGTTTTATGAAGGAGACGTTCATGTTGCAATATTAAGGGGCACACAAGAATATAAAGGTCAGAAGCAACAATTATTTGAAGATGAACTTTATTTAGTGGATAAAGAAATAAAAGATATTTCGATGTTAAAAGAAACAAATAGACCCTTTATTCAATTTAAAAGTGATTCCACTTATTATGGACAAATACAGAATTGGTGGTATGGATTATTTTCTAATCCACCTAAGAGAACAATTGTCGTTGATCAAATTGAGACTTGTAAACAACTCGTTTTAAATGGTATAGGTTATGCTCTTTTACCTTCTACTGTTTTAAAAGAAGTGCAGGAAAATATGTATAAGACACCTGTGCAATTAACGAGAGAAACATGGTTATTGACGAGTGAATCAGCTAGACAATTGAAGCAAGTGCAAGCATTTTTAGAAATTATAGAAGAAATTCAAATGGAAAAATAGGATTATTATCTTGCTACTCGCTCTATCGTTTGGTAGAGTAACATTATAAATGGATTTAGGAGGCAACAAGAATGAAAATGATGGACGCTAACGAAATTATTTCGTTTATTCAAAAAAGTGAAAAGAAAACTCCTGTAAAGGTATACATAAAAGGGGATTTAAAAGAAGTAACATTCCCTGAAACGGTACAAGCATTTGTAAATAAAAAGTCTGGTGTATTATTTGGAGAATGGTCTGAAATTAAGACAATTCTTGATGAAAATAACAAGAACATTGTTGATTACGTTGTTGAAAATGACCGTCGTAATTCTGCAATTCCAATGCTTGATTTAAAAGGTATTAAAGCTCGTATTGAGCCAGGCGCGATCATTCGTGACCACGTTGAAATCGGCGACAACGCTGTTATTATGATGAATGCTACAATTAATATCGGTGCTGTAATTGGTGAAGGTTCTATGATCGACATGAACGCAGTTCTTGGTGGACGTGCAACTGTTGGTAAGAACTGTCACGTAGGTGCTGGTGCAGTACTTGCAGGTGTTATTGAGCCACCTTCAGCAAAACCAGTTATCGTTGAAGATGATGTTGTAATTGGTGCTAACGTAGTTGTGTTAGAGGGAGTTACAGTAGGTAAAGGTGCAGTTGTAGCAGCAGGAGCTGTTGTAACAGAAGATGTACCTCCATATACAGTTGTTGCGGGTACTCCAGCACGTGTAATTAAAGAGATTGATGAGAAGACAAAAGCGAAAACTGAAATTAAGCAAGAGCTTCGTCAATTAAACCCAGAGAAATAAAAACAAAAAAAGCGTAAGGGCATAAACGGGCTCTTACGCTTTTTATAGATAGAGGTGCAAAAATGGTAGTAAGCAAATTCATTCAAATTCGTAGAGACTTACACAAAATACCGGAAATTGGATTTGAAGAGTGGAAAACACAACAGTATATTTTAGATTACATAGGAACGCTTTCGAATGAACATGTAGAAGTGAAAGTATGGGAAACGGGTGTCATTGTTAAAGTAAATGGAAAAAATCCAGAAAAAATTATCGGTTATCGCGCAGATATAGATGGTTTACCAATTACAGAAGAAACTGGATATGAATTTGCTTCTATTCATGAAGGAATGATGCATGCATGTGGACACGATGTACATACAACAATCGGTTTAGGCCTTCTAACAGCAGCTGTAACAGAAAGAATAGATGATGACCTTGTGTTTCTATTCCAGCCAGCTGAAGAAGGGCCAGGAGGGGCTCTTCCTATGTTAGAGAGCGAAGAGTTAAAAGAATGGAAGCCAAATGTAATTCTCGGCCTTCATATTGCACCTGAATACCCTGTAGGAACAATCGCCACAAAAGAGGGGCTATTATTTGCGAATACATCGGAGTTATATGTTGATTTAAAAGGGAAAGGTGGACATGCAGCCTACCCTCATACTGCCAATGATATGATTGTTGCTGCAAGTCATCTTGTTACACAACTGCAATCCGTTATTAGTCGTAATGTGAATCCTCTTGATAGTGCAGTAATTACAATCGGAAAAATAACAGGTGGTACAGTTCAAAATATCATAGCAGAAAAGTCTCGGTTAGAAGGAACGATTCGAACGTTATCAGTGGAATCAATGAGTCGTGTGAAAAGTAGGATTGAGGCAATTGTTGCAGGTATAGAAGCTTCCTTCCAATGTGAAGCGGTGATTGACTACGGAGCGATGTATCATCAAGTATATAACCATGAAGCATTAACGAGAGAGTTTATGCAGTTCGTAAGTGAACAAACTGATATGAATGTCATTACATGTACTGAGGCAATGACAGGTGAAGATTTTGGTTATATGCTTCAAGAGATTCCTGGATTTATGTTTTGGCTTGGGGTAAATTCAGAATATGGTTTACATCACGCGAAATTAAAACCAGATGAAGAGGCGATCGAGAAAGCTATCGTATTTTTAGATCAATATGTGAAGTGGAAGGGAACTAGAAAGTGAACTCGCTTGCCAACTTTGCAACAATTTAAAGTGGGTACTTATTAGTTCAAGGATGGAAAGGTCTTTCACATTTGTTTTGGATGCACAGCGGCATACAAATGGATAAAATAATGAGCAGTGGTTTTGAGCCACTGCTCATTATTCATTATCGCTTATTGAGAAGATGATTAGTTAACTAGCTTATATATGTTTACATTTTGTGTAGAAAGTGTGTAAAATCAAGGTGAAACATAGAAAAAAGGGTGGGGAATTACGTGCAAATTAGCAGTGCGATATTGTGTTTCGTCTTATATGCGTATGTGATTATTGCGGCGGTTTATTTTGGGATAAGTTTTTATGCCTACCGTTTAGTAGATAATCACGAATATGACGAGACATATAAATGGGTGAAGAGATATTTATCACCTGTATTAGAAATTATGAATGGATTTGTGCTCTTTTTATTTATTGGGTTAATTGCTTTCTCGACGAGTTTAGTAGGGAATAAAACAACATTATTTGTACTAGGTATCATTATTTTTATGTTGTTAGGTATACGGATTGGTAACACCGTGTTTTGGAATGAAAGAAAAGTAGATGGTTGGACGGGAATGCTCATTCCATGCATGCTAGCTGCTATTGTGACGAATATAGAACATGAATATTATCAGTTACATTTTTGGCTCATTATTGTATTAACAATACTCTCTGTTTTGTATATAAGTACTGTTGTGCTAACATACATTGCAAATGAAAAAGGAGATGTAAAGGGTACGCGTTTCTTTAGAGGGCGTGCATTGTTATGGAGCGTGCCGACAATGGCGGTTATAGGAATTATTGCGATATTAGTAAATGGATATCAATTTACGAATTGGCAACTGTTTTTGGAAAGTTGGTGGATTTTCATCATTTCGTTTATCGCTTTTTTAGGTGCAACGCATTATTTATTCCATCAACATCATTACATATTGGCATTGTTATTCGCGTTTATCCAACTATTATTTGCTTTCTTCGGACAAGAAACGTTATTGTTCGTTTTTGAAACATTTAGTTCATTTGGAAACATATTTGTATTTGGTATGTTAATTTTCAGTATCGCATTTTATTTACAACAGTATTTTTATATGCAAAAACAAAAATAAGAATCATATACGGGTTTTTGAAGCAAATCTAAAGTATGTTACAATAAAAATACTTAGTATTCGATATTATTGGAGGAATTCCTGTGGGTGAAAAAGAGAAAGAATTTGCTGTCATCGGGCTTGGACGTTTTGGTGGAAGTATTTGCCGAGAACTCGCTCAATTAGGTATGGAAGTAATGGCAATTGATTCGGATGAGGATAAAATTAATGAGTTTGCAAATATAGCTTCACATGCTGTAATTGCAGATTCAACAGATGAGATGGTATTAAAAAGTCTTGGTATTCGTAATTTTGATCATGTAGTCGTTGCTATTGGAGATAATTTAAATTCAAGTATTTTAACAACATTAATTCTGAAAGAGTTAGGTGTAAAAAATATTACTGTAAAAGCTCAAAATGATTACCATGAAAAAGTGTTAAGTAAAATAGGGGCAGATCACATTGTGCACCCAGAGCGTGATATGGGAAAAAGGATCGCTAATAATATTGCATCAAGTAATGTATTAGACTATCTGGAGCTTTCAGATGAGCATAGTATTGTAGAGATTATTGCAAATAAAAAAATTGATGGTCATTCTTTAATCGAATTAGATATTCGTGCGAAGTTTGGATTGAATATTGTAGCAATTAAACGTGGTAAAGAAGTAATTGTATCTCCTCGAGCTACGGAAAATATTCAAGCGGGAGATATATTAATTGTAATTGGTCATGACGATGAAGTAGATCGTTTTAAACACTTTTTAAGATAAGAGAAAAGGACAATACCATGAAGGTATTGTCCTTTTTCTTATATTTCCATAATGATTGGTAAAATCATTGGACGACGTTTCGTTTTTTCATATAAGAATGGTGCTAATGTGTCTGTAATTTCATTTTTAATTTCAGACCATTGTGTTGTTTTGCGCTCCATTACTTTTTCTAAATGAGTTGTAATTAATGTTTGAGCATCATTAATTAAATCACTACTTTCGCGCATATACACGAAACCACGTGAGATAATATCAGGTCCTGCTGCAACTTTAAACTCTTTCATATCAATACTTACAACTACAATTACAAGTCCTTCCTCAGAAAGAATACGACGATCGCGTAATACGATATTACCGATATCTCCAATGCCATTTCCATCAATATAGACAGAGCCAGATGGGATTTTACCAGCTACGCTTGCTTCATCTGAACGAAGAGCAAGAACATCTCCATTATCCATGATGAAACAATTTTCTTCTGGAATACCACAATCATTTGCTAACTTCATATGCATGCGTTGCATACGATATTCACCATGAATTGGCATGAAATATTTCGGCTTGATTAAGCGAAGCATTAGTTTTTGTTCTTCTTGGCCGCCATGTCCACTCGTATGAATGTTTGACAGTTTTCCGTGGATTACATCCGCACCAGCACGATACAACATGTTAATTGTACGGCTTACACTAATTGTATTACCAGGGATTGGTGAAGAAGAGAAAACAACTGTGTCGCCAGGAATGATTTGAATTTGACGATGCGTACCATTGGCAATACGTGAAAGTGCTGCCATTGGCTCACCTTGACTACCTGTACATAAAATAACAACTTTATTAGCTGGTAGGCGGTTTAGTTGAGCTGTATCTATGAATGTATCTTTCGGACAGCGAATATAACCGAGGTTTTGTCCGATTTCAATCGCTGCTTCCATACTTCGGCCAAATACAGCCACTTTACGATTGTTTTCAACAGCCGCTTCAACAACTTGTTGCAAGCGATGGATATTTGATGCAAAGGTTGCAAAGATAATACGACCTTCTACTTTGCGGAAAATATCTTGAATACTATCACCAACACGGCGCTCAGACATTGTAAAGTTTGGAACTTCACTGTTTGTACTGTCAGATAAGAGACAGAGTACACCGTCTTTTCCGATTTCAGCCATTTTTGTTAAGTCTGCTGGTTCACCAACTGGTGTGAAATCAAATTTGAAATCTCCAGTATGAACAACTTGTCCTTGAGGTGTTTTCACAACAACTCCGTATGAATCTGGAATACTGTGAGTTGTACGGAAGAAGGAAACAGATGTCTTTTTAAATTTAATAACATCATCTTCTTGAATTTCATAAAGCTTTGCTTTACGAAGTAATCCGTGCTCTTCTAATTTGTTTTTGATTAGTGCAATTGCTAATTTTCCGCCATAAATCGGGATGTTTACTTGACGTAATAAGTAAGGAATTCCACCGATATGATCTTCGTGACCATGTGTAATGAATAATCCTTTAATTTTATCTTCGTTTCGCACAAAATAAGTGTAATCTGGTATTACATAATCGATTCCGAGGAGTTCGTCTTCTGGAAATTTAATTCCAGCATCAATGATAATAATTTCATCTTGAAATTGAACAGCATATGTATTTTTACCGATTTCACCAAGTCCACCTAAAGCAAAAACGGCTGCTTGATCATTCTTTAGAAATTTCATATGACTATACGATTTCCGCTAATGTTAAATCAGCGTTTTCTTTTTCATATTCAAGATGATTGCCAGTAACAGACTGAACGAACTCGATATTATATGCGAACTTATTTAATTTCTTACGAACATCCTTTTCAGACGTAGCCTCTAAATATAAAACTTTTGTATTTTCACGTACTGGAACCTCAGTCAATTTGTCTTGATAAAATACTTTAAAAATCATTTGGAAAACCTCTCCTTGTCTATGTTTTGCATTATCTGTTACTTATTATAAAGCAAACAGTCACGATTTTCATGTTTTTTCGAATGAGAATGAAGAAAAAGCCCGAAATGGGCACAATTTAAGCGATTGTCTTTTTACGGACTAAATCTTTTAAATAACGCTTGAGCTTTTTCTTCAGCTTCTTCAGCATGATTACTCCTTCCTTTCCTTATTTAAAACATGCATAGTACTAGTGAAAACACCGTCTCTGATATAAGAAAGAAGACAAAAGTGAATGTTGAATCTTGTCTTTTCTCATACAGGGAAAGTTATTCTATAGTAACGATTAGTAGCCGTTAGTTATAGGTATAGTATGAGAAAGAATAGAAAAGAAAATTCATACGAACAAGTATCCACATTTTTTACTAATATATATATGCAGGTTTCATAAATAAGGTCAGAAAGTGAACGCTTTCTTCACAGATGTTTAATATGTTATACTTTTTTTTAGAATTTGAAAAGCGATAATCAAAATAGGAATATAGAGAAAAAGAAAGGATTTTGACAAATGAATGATAAAATTGTCTTTTTTGATATTGATGGAACATTATTAGATCATGATAAGAAGATACCTCAATCTACAAGAGATGCAATAAGACAGTTACAAGAAAAAGGTGTGCATGTAGCAATTGCGACAGGGCGTGCGCCATTTATGTTTGAAGATATTCGTAAGGAACTTAATATCCATAATTATGTTAGTTTTAATGGACAGTACGTTGTATTTGAAGATGAGGTAGTATTTAATAACCCATTACATCCAGCTGCTCTACATAAGTTTACTCAGTTTGCAAATCAAGAAGGGTATCCACTTGTATATCTTGATCATCAAGAAATGAGGGCGTCAGTAGAATATCATGATTATGTGAAAGAAGGTTTTGGAAGCTTGAACTTTGAGCATCCGGCATATGAACCTGATTTTTATGAGAAGCGTAATATTTATCAAACACTTCTTTTCTGTGAAGTAAATGAAGAAGAAAAGTTTATAAATCAGTACCCAGACTTTCATTTTATTCGCTGGCATGCGTATTCAATGGATATTATTCCAAATGGTGGTTCTAAGGCAAAAGGGATTGAGAAATTCATTGAAAAATTGGGATTTAACCGTGAACAAGTGTATGCATTTGGGGATGGCTTAAATGATTTAGAAATGATTGAAGCGGTTGGAACAGGTATTGTGATGGGGAATGGTCATGAAGACTTGAAAAAACTTGCGAATCATGTGACAAAGGATGTTAGTGAAGATGGTATATACCATGGTTTAAAATGGGCTGGATTACTATAAGTGAATATGGAATCTATTTCAGATGATAAAAAAGGCGGAAGAGTATCTTCCGCCTTTTTTATTATCGCTCCAGAGGTTTTGAATCGTCAGGAGCGGCAAATGGATTTTCTTTATTAATGTGGTCATAGAACATAACACCATTTAAATGGTCAATTTCATGTTGAAATACAATTGCTGGTAAACCTTTTAAACGTAATTTTACTTCTTCGCCGTTGATAGAAGTTGCTTTCACTGTAATTCTTGTGTAACGAGGGACATAACCAGGTACTTCACGGTCTACTGATAGACAGCCTTCACCACTTTGTAAATATGTACGTTCAACAGAATGGCTAATGATTTTTGGATTGAATAATGCATGACTATATAACGTACCGTCCGTATCTGTTACATGAACCGCAATCATTTTCTTTGAAATACCGATTTGCGGAGCCGCTAATCCGATTCCAGGGCGTAAACTATATTTTTCAGCCATTTCAGGATCTTGGCTATTTATTACAAATTCAATCATTTCTTTAAGGGTATTTGTATCTTCTTCGCTCGCTGGTATTACTACCTCTTCTGCAACGTTTCGCAAAATAGGATCTCCTTCGCGAATTACATCTTTCATTGTAAGCATATGTAATCTCTCCTTTCTCCTTTAGTCTACCAAAGGAGTTGGAAAAAGTCATCGGCAAGTAAGGGGAAGCACTTTGGAAAGCATTTTATTCTAGATTGGTTATGTAGGAATAAAAAGAAACAGACGGCAGAGCCGTCTGTTTCTTTCCATAGTTGTTTCATTTTACATTAGCGAATGCAAGCAGCACCAACGATAATTAAAAGAATAAACAACACAACGATTAAGGCGAAGCCGCGTCCAGACCCACCACAAGAACCGCCATAACCGTAGGAAGGATATGAACAAGTTGGATAGCAATATGAATATCCGTACATGAGATGACCTCCTTTATCATTTCCCGCTAATACTGCGGTTACTATAATGTATGGAGGGAAGTGTAGAAATGTATGGGTAATTACCTATAAAAGGAAGAAGAGTTTGTATATTTTTGCTAAGAAGAGAGAAAAACTAAAGAGAATTAAATCGTTTACATATTATTCTAAGAGAAAAAACAAGTTGAAAAGGGAATAATATAACAGTAGGTTAATGCTTACTAATACAGATGTGAAAAATAAAAACACGTTTGTGTAGAAGAAACCTGCAGATTATTTATAAAAAAACGTATCCAAAGTAATTGACATCGTAATTAGAATAGTTGTAAACTAAAAAACGTGATCAAGATTGTATTAATATGTTTCTGAAAAAACATTAGTACAGATTGTTAGGTACACAAAATTATTCTCAACCGACAAATAAATTTGTTGGTTTACATTGTTGCGTTTTCAGTCTAGCCAATGGATAGTGAAAGCGTTTCAGAATATGGTTCAAGAGAGGAAGAGGTGAACGGAATGGGTACTAAAACAAAAAAGACCCTATTTAATGTTGATGAGCAAATGAAAGCTATCGCAGCTCAATTTGAGACATTACAAATTTTAAATGAAAAAGGCGAAGTTGTGAATGAAGCAGCTATGCCTGAATTATCTGATGATCAATTAAAAGAATTAATGCGCCGTATGGTGTATACTCGCGTACTAGATCAACGTTCTATTTCTTTAAACCGTCAAGGACGTTTAGGTTTCTACGCACCAACAGCTGGACAAGAGGCTTCTCAATTAGCAAGTCATTTCGCACTTGAAGCAGAAGATTTCATCTTACCAGGATATCGTGATGTGCCACAATTAGTATGGCACGGTTTACCATTATACCAAGCATTCTTATTCTCTCGTGGACATTTCATGGGTAACCAAATGCCTGAGAATGTAAATGCACTTGCTCCACAAATCATCATCGGTGCGCAAATCATCCAAACTGCTGGTGTTGCGTTAGGTATGAAATTACGTGGCAAAAAATCTGTTGCAATTACTTACACTGGTGACGGTGGTGCTTCACAAGGTGACTTCTACGAAGGTATGAACTTTGCGGGTGCATTCAAAGCTCCAGCAATCTTCGTTGTACAAAACAACCGTTATGCAATCTCTACTCCAGTAGAAAAGCAATCTGCAGCTAAAACTGTAGCACAAAAAGCAGTAGCAGCAGGTATTTACGGAATTCAAGTAGACGGTATGGATCCATTAGCTGTATACGCAGCAACTGCTTTCGCTCGTGAGCGCGCAGTAAACGGTGAAGGCCCTACTTTAATCGAGACTTTAACATTCCGTTACGGTCCACATACAATGGCTGGTGATGACCCAACTCGTTACCGTACAAAAGATATCGAGAACGAATGGGAACAAAAAGATCCAATCGTACGCTTCCGTGCATTCTTAGAAAACAAAGGCCTATGGTCTCAAGAAGTTGAAGAGAAAGTAATCGAAGAAGCAAAAGAAGATATCAAACAAGCAATTGCTAAGGCTGACCAAGCTCCAAAACAAAAAGTTACTGATTTAATGGAAATCATGTACGAAAAAATGCCTTACAACTTAGCTGAACAATATGAAATTTACAAAGAAAAGGAGTCGAAGTAAGCCATGGCTCAAATGACAATGATTCAAGCAATCACTGATGCTTTACGCGTTGAAATGAAAAATGACCCTAACGTACTTGTGTTTGGTGAAGACGTTGGTGTAAACGGCGGTGTATTCCGTGCTACTGAAGGTTTACAAGCTGAATTCGGTGAAGATCGTGTAATGGATACTCCACTTGCAGAGTCTGGTATTGGTGGACTTGCAGTTGGACTTGCACTAGAAGGCTTCCGTCCAGTTCCAGAAATCCAATTCTTCGGTTTCGTATATGAAGTAATGGATTCAATTTCTGGTCAATTAGCTCGTATGCGTTACCGTTCTGGTGGACGTTGGACTGCTCCAGTAACAGTTCGTTCTCCATTCGGTGGCGGTGTTCATACTCCTGAACTACATGCTGATAGCTTAGAAGGATTAGTGGCTCAACAACCTGGTCTAAAAGTTGTTATTCCATCTACTCCATACGATGCAAAAGGTCTTTTAATCTCTGCGATTCGTGACAACGATCCAGTTATCTACTTAGAGCATATGAAATTGTACCGTTCATTCCGTCAAGATGTACCAGAAGGCGAATACACAATTGATTTAGGTAAAGCTGATATCAAACGTGAAGGTACAGATGTATCTGTTATCGCTTACGGTGCTATGGTTCACGCTGCATTAAAAGCTGCTGAAGAACTTGAAAAAGAAGGTATCTCTTTAGAGGTTGTTGACTTACGTACAGTTCAACCATTAGATATCGAAACAATCATCGCTTCTGTTGAAAAAACAGGCCGCGTAGTTGTAGTTCAAGAAGCACAAAAACAAGCTGGTATTGCAGCTAACGTTGTAGCGGAAATTAACGACCGTGCAATCTTAAACTTAGAAGCTCCAGTTGTACGTGTTGCAGCTGCTGATACAGTATTCCCATTCTCTCAAGCTGAGAGCGTATGGTTACCAAACCATAAAGATATTGTTGAAGCTGTTAACAAAGTAATGAACTTCTAATTTTTAGCTTTTCATGTGCAAAAGAAATCAGCACATGCTGGTTTCTTTTGTACATATTCTATAATAATGAAATGAATCAGGGGGCTGAATTCCGTGGCATTTGAATTTAAACTACCAGATATCGGTGAAGGTATCCACGAAGGTGAAATCGTAAAATGGTTTATTAAACCAGGCGATGAAGTAAACGAAGACGATGTACTTCTTGAAGTACAAAATGATAAAGCAGTAGTAGAAATCCCTTCTCCAGTTAAAGGTAAAGTACTTGAAGTACTTGTAGAAGAAGGAACAGTTGCAATCGTAGGAGATACATTAATTAAATTTGATGCTCCTGGATACGAAAACCTTAAATTTAAAGGTGACGATCATGATGCAGCTCCAAAAGCTGAAGAAGCAGCAGTAGAAGCTCCAGCAGCGGAAGCTACTCCAGCAGCAACTGCAGAAGTAGTAAATGAGCGCGTAATCGCTATGCCATCTGTTCGTAAATATGCTCGTGAAAACGGCGTAGACATTCATAAAGTAGCTGGTTCTGGTAAGAACGGCCGTATCGTAAAAGCTGACATCGATGCATTTGCAAATGGTGGACAAGCAGTAGAAGCAACTGAGGCTCCAGCAGCAGTAGAAGCTACTCCAGCAGCAGCGAAAGAAGAAGCACCAAAAGCACAACCAATCCCAGCTGGTGAATATCCAGAAACTCGTGAGAAAATGAGTGGTATCCGTAAAGCGATTGCGAAAGCAATGGTTAACTCTAAGCACACAGCTCCTCACGTAACATTAATGGATGAAGTTGATGTAACTGAGCTTGTTGCTCACCGTAAGAAGTTCAAAGCTGTTGCAGCTGAAAAAGGTATTAAATTAACTTACCTTCCATACGTTGTTAAAGCTTTAACATCTGCATTACGTGAATACCCAATGTTAAACACTTCTTTAGATGATGCTTCTCAAGAAGTAGTTCATAAACATTACTTCAATATCGGTATCGCAGCTGATACAGACAAAGGTCTATTAGTACCAGTTGTTAAAGATACAGATCGCAAGTCTATCTTCACAATTTCTAACGAGATCAATGATCTTGCTGGTAAAGCACGTGAAGGTCGTTTAGCTCCGGCTGAAATGAAAGGTGCTTCTTGCACAATTACAAACATTGGTTCTGCAGGTGGACAATGGTTCACTCCAGTTATCAACCACCCAGAAGTAGCAATTCTTGGTATCGGCCGTATCGCTGAGAAGCCAGTTGTGAAAAACGGTGAGATCGTTGCAGCTCCAGTATTAGCATTATCTCTAAGCTTTGACCATCGTTTAATTGACGGCGCAACTGCTCAAAAAGCATTAAACCAAATTAAACGTCTATTGAATGACCCACAATTATTAGTAATGGAGGCGTAATAACAATGGTAGTAGGAGATTTCCCAATTGAATTAGATACAGTCGTTGTTGGTGCAGGTCCTGGTGGATACGTTGCGGCAATTCGTGCAGCACAATTAGGTCAAAAGGTAGCAATTATTGAAAAAGCTAACCTTGGTGGCGTATGCTTAAACGTTGGATGTATTCCTTCAAAAGCGTTAATCAATGCAGGTCATCGTTATGAGAATGCAATGCATTCTGATGACATGGGTATCACTGCAGAGAACGTAAAAGTTGACTTTACAAAAGTTCAAGAATGGAAAAACGGCGTAGTTAAGAAATTAACTGGCGGTGTTGAAGGCCTTCTTAAAGGTAACAAAGTTGAAATCATTCGCGGTGAAGCTTACTTCGTAGATGCTAACACATTACGCGTAATGACTGAAGAGGCAGCTCAAACGTATACGTTTAAAAATGCTGTTCTTGCAACTGGTTCTACACCAATCGAAATTCCAGGATTCAAATACTCTAAACGTGTTATCAACTCTACAGGCGCTTTAAGCTTACCTGAAATTCCTAAAAAACTTGTTGTAATCGGCGGCGGTTACATCGGTATGGAATTAGGTACTGCATATGCTAACTTCGGTACAGAAGTTACTGTAGTAGAAGCTGGCGACGAAATCTTAGCTGGTTTCGAAAAAGCTATGAGCTCTGTTGTTAAACGTGCTCTTCAAAAGAAAGGTAACGTTAATATCCATACAAAAGCTATGGCTAAAGGCGTTGAAGAAACAGAAACTGGCGTAAAAGTTAGCTTTGAAGTTAAAGGTGAAATCCAAACTGTAGAAGCAGATTACGTATTAGTAACTGTAGGTCGTCGTCCAAACACTCAAGAAATCGGTCTTGAGCAAGTTGGAGTTAAAATGACTGACCGCGGCATCATCGAAATCGATGAGCAATGTCGTACAAACGTACCAAACATCTATGCAATCGGTGATATCGTTCCTGGACCACCATTAGCTCACAAAGCTTCTTACGAAGGTAAAGTAGCTGTTGAAGCAATTAGTGGCCATGCATCAGCAATCGATTATATCGGAATTCCTGCAGTATGCTTCACTGATCCAGAATTAGCATCTGTTGGTTACACTAAGAAACAAGCAGAAGAAGCAGGAATGACAGTAGCTGTATCTAAGTTCCCATTCGCTGCAAACGGTCGTGCGTTATCATTAAACAGCACTGACGGTTTCCTACAACTTGTAACACGTAAAGAAGACGGTCTTCTTGTAGGTGCTCAAGTTGCAGGTGCAGGCGCTTCTGACATTATCTCTGAGATTGGTTTAGCTATCGAAGCAGGAATGACTGCAGAAGATATCGCTCAAACAATCCATGCTCACCCAACATTAGGTGAAATCACAATGGAAGCAGCTGAAGTTGCTCTTGGAATGCCAATTCACATTGTAAAATAATTTAAGTAATGAAAATAGCCCATCTCTTATTTAAAGAGATGGGCTATTTTTTATTTTAGTAAAAATGGCTTGCAAGGTCTTTATATGTAGTTGTCGAATGAATATATAATACTTTAATTGAATGATTAGAACATATATTAATTCAAAAGCCACATATGCTTTCGTATAATATGTAATTGATTCAAACATAATCCCATATATTAATAAAATAGAGCATGTCAAAGGAGAAGGTTCCATGAGAAGATTACATGTTATATTTTATCATTTTTTATTATGGAGTGGTTTTTCGGTTGTATTATCGTTGTCAAATGGTGATAAGTTGCATTATAAAGTAATTCTATTTTTTGTATTTCTTTATTTAGCATATGTGATCGCATATTTTGTATTGCAAATTAGAAAGCAGGCATTATTCCTTACGTGTTCAAATTGCATATTTTTCTTAATCATATTTTCTATTTTTTAAATTAACGTTTATAAAAATACATTGTTCTTCCATTAAATAATCGTAATTCTCCTTCTAATTTCTTCGCTAGAAAACGGCAAAATTCATTTGCTTTTCCTTTATCACCAAATGTTGCATTAGGTGGTAAAGAAATCTGAATAAAAGACTGTTCCTTTTCTATACCGATACCAATATAAATGGAGTCATATCGATCGTGAGTAGATTGTAGTTTTAATGTTGTTGCTGATGTATCTAAAATTTCATAAGGAAAAGCGGTATTTGTATAAGCGTAATTAATTTGAACACCGGTTTTGGAAGTAATTGTTTGATAGTAATGAAAAAGTTGTTTTATATCATCTATTGAAACAGATTGCAGATTGGATTTAGGTACAAGCGTAATAAAGGCATGTTGCATATAAGTTCCCCCTAACTTAGTAGAATACTATCATTCTACCTCCTACTGAATTTTTTGACAATTAAAAGGAGTATTACTTTTTTTGTTTAATATACTAAATAAAAGGTGATGGAGAAAGGTGGAAATCGATGTTTGAAAAATTGTATGATGAGCATGAAAGTGTGAAGGTACGATTTTTGGGGTTTATGACACATGATACTCGTTATGATTTTGGTGTTATTTATACAAATATGTTTTTTGGAAAGCCACTCATTGTTTGCATGCAAACAGGAAAGTCTACTTTGCTTGGACGAGATGATGTAGAGAATGTTCAACATATACAGGAAATTTTCAAATTAGGATCAGAAAAGGAAGCGGCAGAGCTAGCTCAGTTCTTCAAATTTTTAGTCCCATCTACTTCTTTACATGCTGAATATGAAGAATAATTAATCTGAAACAGTCGTACTTATAAATATGGCTGTTTTTTTGTTTGAATATCGCATACTAATTTAAATTTGAAATATTTAATGTGTTATACTAAAAACCTATTGACGTAAAAAGTATAACATATTAAAATAAAGACAGAAAGTTAAGCGGTTACAAAAGTTTTTGGGATTATAAACTTAGGGGGAAATGAAAAATGGGAACGATCGTATGTCAAGATTGTGAAGGTACAATTGCACACTTCGAGGATGAAAAAGTAACGGTACTTTACGGGAAATGTGGATCTTGCGGATGTGATCACACAGAGCATACAAAAGCCCAATAATTGATAGGAAATGGACAGCTAAAAGTTTTTAGGACCATAAACTTAGGGGGAAATGAAAAATGGGAACAATCGTATGCCAAGTATGTGAAGGAACAATCGGACATTTTGAAGATGAAAAAACGACAGTGCTTTACGGGAAATGCGGTACAAATTGTGACTGTGCTAATAAAGATAAGGCGAAAGCTTAATTATAAATAAGAAAATTATTATTAAAACTCAGGGGGAAATAAAAATGGGGACAATCGTATGCCAAGTATGTGAAGGAACAATCGGACATTTTGAAGATGAAAAATCAACAGTACTTTACGGAAAATGTGGATCTCATTGCGAGTGTGACCATAAAGAACATGCAAAAGCTTAAATAAGAAAAAGCGCCTACATATGTAGGCGCTTTTTTTAATAAATTGTAGTTGTATTACCAACTGTTGCAACGATTGCATCATCTCTAATTGGAATAAACCCTATGGATGTCTGTGGAGTTTTAGGAGAAGCGTAGTGGCTCATGAGACGGCTATCAATACGGGTAATAGTATCGGTCAAAAAAGCTGAAATAAAAGCGTAAGGGACTCGTCGTTCATTTAACGAGTATATAATTTCCTCTTTTGTTTTTACACCTACGCCATGTCCGTAAAAAAAGAAATTTCCTAGGTAGATTGTATTTTCTCCTTGCCACTCAATTGTAGCTGGATTCACTTGTGGATTTTTAAAATAAACGAGATCACCTGGCACAAGATCGCCACCCGTTTTTGTTATGAGCTTTAAATCTTGATCGTAGTCCCACGTATAAAGTAAAAGGTTTGCAAAGAGGCGGTTGAAAGTTTCTTCGTCATATAATGATAGTAAAGCTTTGTAAAAAATAATAATCATCGCGGTGGCACATTCAGTTCCATATAGTTTTCCGTTTTTGAAAATATCTTGTATGGCAATGGAAGGGGGTATGTTTGGAAGGAGCTCGAATCCTCCAAGTGACGTTCTTTTCCAATACTGAGGGTTGCAAAAGGATTGTTGAAATGTGCGAAACTGAAATCCACTTTGAAAAAGTTCTAATGCAGAAGTAATAATATTAACGCGCAAGTTTAAATCAAAGCTGAGTTCATCAGATGTTCGGAAGGAATAGATTTCTTGATTTCCTGCCATTATAGATAAAATTTGTTGTTTCTCAGCTGCAAATGGCTCATATTCATTTGTGATATAAGGATGTACAATAGAACGGCCTATTACAATCATAATAGTATCCCCACCTATACGTTACATTACATAATATCGTATGAGAAAAGGAAAAAAGGGTGAAAGAAAAGCCTATCAACTGATAGGCTTGTACTCTTTAATTACACGTAATGTTTGTAATGTCATATCTTCAGGACCTTGTACAGGTAAACCTGCTTCTAAGTTTTTACGAATATACTCTAAGTTATCTTGTGTAATAATTTCCCCCGGAGTAAAGATTGGAATCCCTGGCGGATAAACCATAACGAAATCAGCTATAATACGACCGGCTGCATTTTCAAATGGAATGACTTCTGTTTCTGAATAAAAAGCGTCCCGAGGAGAAAGTGCTAGCACTGGTATTTCGGGAATTTCTACTTGTATTTGAACACCTTTATCAGCTTTATTTCTAAATGTTACTGCTAAATCTTGTAATGCTGCAATAAGTGTATTCGTCTCACTTTCTGTATCCCCGAAAGTGACAAGACATAGTATGTTGTATAAATCTGAGAGTTCTACTTCAATATTATATTGCTCTCTCAGCCATACTTCAGCTTGATGGCCTGTAATACCTAAATCTTTTACAGATACAATTATCTTTGTAGGATCATAGTTAAAAGTAGCATCCGTACCTAGCATTTCTTTCCCAGGACAGTAAAGATGCTCAATATCATTTATAGCATCACGAACTTGTGCTGCTAATTGTATTGTTTGTTCTATGAGTGCAGTTCCTTCTGTAGCAAGACGTTTTCTAGCAACATCAAGAGATGCTAATAAGATGTAAGAAGTTGATGTAGTCGTAAGCATGCTAATAATAGATTGAACATGTTTTACGTTCACAAGGCCTTCTTTCACATTAAGAATAGAACTTTGTGTTAAAGATCCTCCTAATTTGTGAACACTTGTTGCTGCCATATCAGCTCCAGCTTGCATCGCTGACATCGGCAATTCATCGTGAAAATGAATATGAACACCATGAGCTTCATCAACGAGTACAGGGATATCGTAAGAATGTGCTAATTGTACAATCTGTTCTAAATCCGCAGCAAAGCCAAAGTATGTTGGGTTAATAACAAGTAAGCCTTTCGCATCTGAGTGCTCTTCAAGTGCCTTTTTGACAGATTGAATTGTAATTCCATGTGAAATACCAAGTTTTGGATCAATCTCAGGATGCATAAAAATCGGTTTTGCACCTGAGAAAATAATAGCTGACATTACTGATTTATGCACGTTTCGTGGTACTAGAATTTTGTCACCAGGACCGCAAACGCTCATCACCATTGTCATAATTGCGCCACTTGTACCTTGAATGGAAAAAAAAGTATGGTCTGCACCGAATGCAGCGGCTGCTAAATCTTGTGCTTCTTTAATCATACCTTTTGGATGATGTAAATCATCGAGTGGCGCAATATTAATTAAATCAATTGCTAATGCATTATGCCCAATAAATTCGCGAAATGTAGGATCCATGCCTTGTCCTTTTTTATGACCAGGAATATGGAATTGAATTGGATTTCGCTTACTGTGCTCAACTAAAGCGGTAAACAATGGTGTTTCGTATTGGGACAATCTATACACCCCTTCTTCTTTTTAATATTTAGTATAATTTGTTTTATATAATCCTGTACTAAAAAAGTTAAGACCTTATTAGTATGAGACTTGTTTTTCTGCCATTCACAAAAGTGTTTTTGAGATGGTAGGTTCACTTTATTTTTTATAAAACAAAAGCATTATATCACCAATAATTATAGATGTATAGAAAAAAATATTTTTACAGTGGATAAGTTAAATAGTTATTTCGAACTTACGTACAGAGGAAGAGAATTCCATCATAAAGAATAAATAGTGTATAATGCAAAGTGGCTATAGTGAAGAATAAAAAACCCCTTTAAGATAGCATATTGAAAATAAGAAGAAATGATGAATGAGGTGCAAAATGGAATATCAATATCCGTTAGATTATGATTGGTCAAATGAGGAAATGGTTGCAATTGTGAAGTTTTATGAAGCGATTGAGAAAGCATATGAAAAAGGAATTACAAGGGAAGAATTAATGGGATTATATCGTCGTTTTAAAGAGATTGTTCCATCGAAAGCAGAAGAAAAGAAAATTGATAAGGAATTTCAAGAAGTAAGTGGATATTCAATATACCGTGCGATTCAAAGGGCGAAAGAAACTGAAGAACAAAAGCTTGTGAAAGTATAAAAAATATTTTGAAAAATAAAAACTGAAGTGATATAATGTGATAACAACTAAAAACGGACAATATAAATTGTCCGTTTTCTACTATCGATTACAAAGCGCATATAAAGGAAGGAGTGATTGCATCGTAGATTCAATCTTAGCAAGGAATTGTTCGTTGGTCATTGCTGAAAACTCCTCTGGTGATATATGGATACCAACTAATAATTCTGCTTTTTTCACAGTAGCTAGACGTTCAATCATCTTTTGTAAGTCTTCTGTTCCAAGTGTTTTATGTAATTTTACACTTGGTTTAGTATGGTCAATGGACCAAACGAAGTCATTTGGAATATTTGTTTTTAAATCATTTAAATGTTCTAAGAAGGCGTGAGCCGTCTCCACTTTTTGTGGACACTCATAGATTAAACCAAAGTATATGAAGGCATGAGTACCCCATAATCCAATTTGGAAATGTGGCAGCATTTTATATCCTCGTTTATTTGTTGAAAAAGCAACCCAAGTATCGTTTGGTGGATTGACTTTACGACGTGCATGTTTTGCGACATGATAAAAAAAGTTCTCATCAGTTTGTTTTGATAAATATGCTGCAAACTGTTCCCCTAAAGCTTCTAGCTTAGGATGAATGTTCGTTTTAATTGCACTCATTCGTTCTTCGAGACCATCAACTGTAAAGACCTCAAAATCAGTTGATTTGAATGTTTGTAGTGTCATGATTGTTCCTCCAACTCCTATTTTGCTTTTATTTTAGCATAGCTTGTACTATTCATAAAAAAAACAGCACAAAAAAATTTAAATAAAAAAATATAATTTTGTTGCATAGATGATTTATCCAACATAGTATAGTATAAAACAAAAAATCAGAAAATTGAATCAATTCTAGTCCGAGGGCAGACGAATATTGGGAGGAGGCAAATAATATGAGACAGGTGATTAATGCGTTAAAGAGAACAGATGCTGAAAAGAGAATTCCGGTGCTACGTTTGGAGCTAGATTATGAATTAGCAACTTTATATGATGCGATGATGGAAGATGATAAACAGAAAAAAGAAGAGTGTGTACAAAAGTTAGAAGTGTTAAGACTTGAAATGATTCGTTTAGAAGCGTAATAATAGTATATGTATAAAAAATTAGTTGGTGCGAACCTTATAAAGGGTTCGTTTTTTCTGTGAACAGTATAGATCGGAGTGTTTAAACATGCAAGAAGTATGGAAAGACATCGATGCACACGCCAAACAGTGGATTCGAGATGCGGGAGAGCGTTTAATGGCATCAATGAAAAAAGCACTTATTATAGAAACGAAATCCAATGCAGCTGATTTAGTAACAAATATGGACCGAGAAATAGAACAGTTTTTAATTGGGAAAATTAAAGAGACATTCCCGAATCATAATATTTTAGGGGAAGAAGGTTATGGAGATGAGGTAACTTCTTCTGATGGGGTTGTTTGGTTAATTGATCCAATTGATGGCACGATGAACTTTGTTCATCAAAAGAGAAATTTTGCAATTTCAATTGGAATTTATGAGAACGGTATCGGAAAAATTGGACTTATTTATGATCCAGTTCATGATGAATTATATCATGCGCTAAAAGGGACTGGAGCTTTTTGCAATGAAGTACCAATACCTTTATTAGAAAAAGGGACTGTAGAGCAGGGGATTGTAGCTTTAAATGCGATATGGCTTACCGACAATCCATTACTTAATATGGAGAGTATGATGGCACTTGTTAAGAAAGCAAGGGGCACAAGGTCATATGGCTGTGCCGCATTAGAGATGGTATATGTTGCAACAGGGAGAATAGATGCATATGTAACGCCAAGATTATCACCATGGGATTTTGGTGGGGGACAGATAATAGTGGAGGAAGTTGGAGGCAAGGTGACAACATTCTCTGGAGAAACGCTTTCTATTATAGAGAAGAGCAGCGTATTAGTTGCGAAACCAGGGGTGTATGAAGAGGTGTTATCGTTTATATCGGAGTAATAAAAAAAGTAAGAGGCTGTATACACGCTTCTTACTTTTTGACGTTATTGCGATTTACGCATTTTTCTTTTTGTTACAAAACCGTATCCAACTGTAACAAATGTGCCGATAATGCAAATAATAACACCGATTGGACTCTTTTCAGCAACCATAATGCCGATACCGATTAAGAAGATAACACCGATAATTGCAGTTAATAAAAAGCGATATTGAATGTGTTCCATTTCTTCACCCTCCAATCTCATTTTACTTTCACAAAAGTAAGAATACAACTATATTTTCATTCTTGATTTTATTTTAATTGCTATTGTATCCCCTTCGCTCTTATAATAGAGAAGGATTAAAAAGACATTAGGAGTTGGACATGTTGAAAAAACGACAAGATTTACGTAATATAGCAATTATTGCCCACGTTGACCATGGTAAAACAACACTTGTTGACCAGTTATTACGTCAAGCGGGGACTTTCCGTGCGAACGAACACGTTGAAGAGCGCGCAATGGATTCAAATGATCTAGAAAGAGAACGCGGTATTACAATTTTAGCAAAAAATACAGCGATTCACTATGAAGATAAAAGAATTAACATTTTAGATACACCAGGTCACGCTGACTTCGGTGGAGAAGTAGAACGTATCATGAAAATGGTTGATGGTGTTTTACTTGTTGTTGATGCATATGAAGGTTGTATGCCACAAACACGATTTGTTTTAAAGAAAGCTCTTGAGCAAAACTTAACTCCAATCGTAGTTGTAAACAAAATTGACCGCGACTTCGCTCGTCCTGATGAAGTAGTTGATGAAGTAATCGATTTATTCATCGAACTTGGTGCAAACGAAGATCAATTAGAGTTCCCAGTTGTATTTGCATCAGCAATGAACGGAACAGCAAGCTTAGATTCAAACCCAGCAAATCAAGAAGAGAATATGAAATCATTATTTGATACAATTATTGAACATATTCCAGCGCCAATCGATAACAGCGAAGAGCCACTTCAATTCCAAGTAGCACTTCTTGATTACAATGACTATGTTGGACGTATTGGGGTTGGCCGTGTATTCCGCGGTACAATGAAAGTAGGACAACAAGTTGCTTTAATGAAAGTTGACGGAAGTGTAAAACAATTCCGTGTAACAAAATTATTCGGTTACATTGGATTAAAACGACAAGAAATTGAAGAAGCAAAAGCTGGTGACTTAGTAGCCGTTTCAGGTATGGAAGACATTAACGTTGGTGAAACAGTATGTCCAGTTGAGCATGAAGATGCGTTACCATTATTACGTATTGATGAGCCAACACTACAAATGACTTTCCTTGTAAATAACAGTCCATTTGCAGGTCGTGAAGGTAAGTACATCACATCTCGTAAAATTGAAGAGCGTCTTCGTTCACAATTAGAAACAGATGTAAGTTTACGTGTAGATAATACAGATTCTCCTGATGCTTGGATCGTATCTGGACGTGGAGAATTACATTTATCTATCCTAATTGAAAACATGCGTCGTGAAGGTTATGAACTACAAGTATCTAAGCCAGAAGTAATTATTAAAGAAGTTGATGGCGTAAGATGTGAGCCTGTAGAGCGCGTACAAATCGATGTACCTGAAGAATACACTGGTTCTATTATGGAATCTATGGGTGCACGTAAAGGTGAAATGTTAGATATGGTGAATAACGGAAACGGTCAAGTTCGCCTTACTTTCATGGTTCCAGCACGTGGTTTAATTGGTTACACAACAGAATTCTTAACATTAACTCGTGGTTACGGTATTTTAAACCATACATTCGATTGCTACCAACCAGTACACGCTGGACAAGTTGGTGGACGTCGCCAAGGTGTTCTAGTTTCACTTGAAACAGGAAAAGCATCACAATACGGTATTATGCAAGTTGAAGACCGTGGTGTAATCTTCGTTGAACCAGGTACAGAAGTATATGCTGGTATGATTGTTGGAGAACACACTCGTGAGAATGACTTAACAGTTAACGTTGTAAAAATGAAACAACAAACTAACATTCGTTCTGCAACGAAAGATCAAACTTCAACAATGAAAAAACCACGCTTAATGACTTTAGAAGAGTCACTAGAGTACTTAAACGATGATGAGTTCTGTGAAGTAACTCCAGAATCAATTCGTTTACGTAAAAAGATTCTTGATAAGAGCGAGCGCGAAAGAGCTGCTAAGAAAAAGAAATCTGTAGAAGCGTAAAATGTTAAAACAGCTACCTTTGAGGGGTAGCTGTTTTTTTTATCGTATTTATTTTTGGAATATTTACTCTTTTTTGTGGACAGTATTTTTTTTGCGGGTTACTCTTGTATTAAGTACATAAATAAAATTTGTTTTTTGTGAGAAAGGGGGATGAATGATGTTAGAAAGGATGTCGTTTTTTGCAAAATTATGTAAAGTTGATGAAAATCCAGAACTAGGGATGTGGTTACTGTATGGCGTTATTATTATATTAA
Organism: Bacillus sp. Brlt_9; assembly: GCF_051948935.1. NCBI lineage: Bacteria > Bacillati > Bacillota > Bacilli > Caryophanales > Bacillaceae > Bacillus > Bacillus sp. Brlt_9. The sequence goes on from NZ_JAYJLO010000002.1 coordinate 860,561, forward strand.
GTGCACTTGTGTATAATTTAGGTTTTGCAAGAAAACTATCAATAGTAAAAAATATAGTGATATATATATCGTTAGCGATTGGATGTACAGTTTTAACTTTCTTTGCAGTTTTTTTACCTGTTGGAGAGGGGCTTGTTGTAGCGGCAGTTGTGCTTGGGATTTATAGGTTGCGATTACATCAAGCGAGACAACAAAAAGCAGGATGAGGAGGCGGAGTTTTATGCGTTCAGTACAAGATGCATTATATAATTGGTTAACAATTAAAACAGTTGCCGAAGCACGTCCAGATGATAACGCAGCAAGAGAAACGTATTTACTATTTCAAAATATGATATATGAAGAGCACAAATTAAAGAATGTGGAAGTTGAAAAGAAAGAAGAAATGTATTTGATTTCATATGAAATCAATGGGGAAAGAAAATCTGCAAGGTTTCCATTAGAAGCTATTGATTGTTTCTTGGACCAAATGAATCGTGAACCAGAAAAATACAAATAAGTCCTTAATCATATAGATAAGGACTTATTTGAGTTTTACCAATCGTCTTCTACTTTTTTATCACGATATAATCGGAAATTACCACTCGCATGGCGTTCTATAGTACGCTCAGCAATTCGTTCCGAACATTCCATGCACATATATGTATGAATAGGGCGATTACGCAGTTTTTTTGCCATAGGATTTTCATCATCTAACATATCTTTTTTATCACAAATCATACATTTGACTCTCATTTCGTCACCTCAATACGAATTCTATCAGTATAAGTATATCATGGAAGTATAATGTTTTTGAATAATAGTGGGAAAAAATAATATTTTCGCAATTCGAAAAATAAGTTATGATAAGGATATATTAAGTATATTTGGAGGTGGAAATATGGCGAATGTAGTAGAGCCTACATTAACAGATGATTTGGTACAAACGTTACGTAAAGAGTGTATTGTTATGGTAGCAACAACAGATTTTGAAAAACAAGTTCCTAACGTAAGTGCTATTTCTTGGGTATATGCAGTGAGTGAAACTAGTATTCGATTTGCAGTAGATCAACGTTCACGTATTGTGGAAAATATACGGCATAGTACTGGGGTGGTATTGACTATAATGGCGAATGAATCCGTATTTTCCATAAGTGGTGCAGGTAAAATTTTGACTGATAGAATGGAAGGCATTCCTCTAAAATTAACTGTAATAGAAGTAAATGTACAAGAAGTACGTGATGTTATGTTTTATGGAGCGAAACTTGCAACTGAACCAACGTATGAAAAAACATATGATATTCGTGCAGCGAAAAAGCTGGATAACCAAGTGTTAGTAGGGATAAAAGAATTATCAAAGTGATAAGTAAGAAAGGCAGTTATAAACTTTTTTAATCAGTTATTGTGATTTTATGTTAATAATTATAATTAAAAGTAATATATTGAATAGAAATGAATAAAAAATAAGTAAAAGGTTTAATGGCTATAAATTTCGATTCTACCTCGTTTATACGGTACATATAATTATAACAATGGTTCGTCCATATTTTATGGATGAAACCCTTGTTCTACAAATTTAAAAGTGGAGTCAGGGGGTAACAGGTTGGATAAAATTTATGTGTTAGATACGAATGTACTTTTGCAGGATCCTTTATCTATTTTTTCATTTGAAACCAATGAAGTAGTGATTCCAGCAGTTGTATTAGAAGAGGTTGATTCGAAAAAACGTTACATGGATGAAGTAGGACGAAACGCTCGTTATGTATCTAAGTTAATAGACAAATTTCGTGAAATAGGAAAGCTGCATGAAAGTATTCCGCTAGAAAACGGCGGTACATTTCGTATTGAATTAAACCATCGCTCATTTGTCCAACTACAAGATATTTTTGTAGAAAAGACAAATGATAATCGAATTTTAGCTGTAGCAAAAAATCTATCTTTAGAAGAACAAGAAAAAGAGGACGGGAAGTCTGTTATTTTAGTAAGTAAAGATGTGCTTGTAAGGGTAAAAGCCGATGCAATTGGTTTGAAAGCGGAAGATTATTTAAGCGACCGTGTAATTGAAGTAGACAATATATATTCAGGATTTTTAGAAGGGTATATATCAAAAGAGCAATTGGATTATTTTTATGAAAAAGGTGAATTGCCTTTATCCGAAATTGCAAATCATCCTTTTTATCCAAATCAGTTTGTAGTAATGAAAGATGCATTAGGGGGATCTAGTTCAGCACTTGGCATTGTGGATCATTTAGGTAAGAAGGTAAAAAAACTTATTTTTCACAATGAACAAGTATGGGGAATACGACCACGAAATGTGCAGCAAATTATGGGATTAGAATTGTTGCTTCGTGAAGATATTCCGCTAGTAACCTTGACGGGGAAAGCTGGTACAGGAAAAACATTGCTAGCTTTAGCTTCGGGACTCATGCAAACGGAAGATTTAGGGTTATATAAAAAACTACTCGTTGCAAGGCCAATTGTTCCGGTCGGAAAAGATATCGGTTATTTACCAGGAGAAAAAGAAGAAAAGTTAAGACCGTGGATGCAACCGATTTTTGATAATCTAGAGTATTTATTTAATACGAAAAAGCCAGGAGAGTTAGATGCTATTTTAGCTGGAATGGGTTCGATTGAAGTAGAGGCCCTTACCTATATACGCGGAAGAAGTATTCCAGATCAGTTCATTATAATTGACGAAGCGCAAAATTTAACGAAGCATGAAGTGAAAACGATACTAACAAGGGTAGGAGAAAAAAGTAAAATCGTATTAATGGGAGATCCTCAGCAAATTGACCATCCGTATTTGGATGAGTATAATAACGGTTTAACATATGTTGTAGAGAAGTTTAAAGAGCAACGTATTAGTGGTCATGTGAAATTTGTTAAAGGGGAGCGATCTAATTTAGCTCAACTAGCAGCAGATTTATTATAAAAAGGAGTGAGCCTTGGCTCACTCCTTTTTTCTTTCGAATATACACTTTAAATAATGGTAAATTTACGGATGTTACGGATCGGGTTTTGTCTATTAGATCCATCATTGTAATATAGATGAACGGGTCCATCTTCTTTTAATGGTTTCCCTTCTTTTGAAAAACCAAGAATAGCATTTTTGACAGTTTCTAACGGAAGCGTTATCGTTTGATCTACTGTTTCAATGTCGACTTGCGTAGCGTCATCTAAAATCTCGGAGTTAGCAAGGAAAGGATAGAATGGTATACCGAACGTTCCAGTAATTAGCTGTTCTTTTTTATATTTCTTTACACTCTGTTGTATCGGTGGAAACGCAGCACCATCACGAATTTCGCGATCCCAATGCTCTGAAGTATTTTTTAAATAAGTTTCTAGTTCTGATATGTTTTCTCTCGTTTCATCAAAGTAAGTTGTCAAATCTACTTTTCGATCATCAAAAATCCAAACGGTTGGATCGATAGTGATTGGAAAACGAACTTTTCCATTAATAAATAAAATTTCGCTCATAGTTGTTCCCCCATTTGTGTTATACTCCCACTTTTCAGTATAATAGTATTAGACACTATTGTCACAAAAAATGTTTCTATTGCAATTTATTAAAACTATCGCTAATATTAATAGATAGGAGAGAGTAGGACGGAAACGGAGGGAATCAATTTGGCGTCTGAGACAGTATCAAATCATCAGGAAAAGGCACTAGCCCTTCTACAAGCGGATGCGGAGAAGATTTTAAGACTTATTAAGGTGCAAATGGACCATCTTACAATGCCGCAATGTCCATTATATGAAGAAGTGTTAGACACACAAATGTTTGGACTATCCCGCGAGGTCGATTTTGCAGTTCGCCTTGGTCTTATTGCAGAAGAACAAGGGAAAGCAATGTTAGGAGAGCTTGAACGTGAGTTATCTGCACTTCATGAAGCATTTACAAACAAACAACAATAACGGGTTCAAATAAGGGGGCTCAAACTGAAAAAGTTTGGGCTTTTTATTTGTATAATAAAGCAGGAAGAATCAATGTACATATGGAATACAACAATAATTAAATTGAAACAGAGAGAGGAAATGAAATGAAAAGAGTATGGAAATCAATGGATTACTCATTGTTACTTCCTCTTGTTATCTTATGTGTGTTGGGAGTTATAATGGTATATAGTTCTAGTTCTATTGTCGCAATTTTGTCGAAATATAACTGGCCAGCAGATCACTTTTTTAAAAAACAATTAGTTGCTCTTGCTATTGGAACGGTAATGCTTGTGATTATTGTTATAATCCCTTACAAATTGTGGAGGGAAAAAATAGTTCTAACAGCAATGGGGCTAGGGAGTATCGCCTTACTAACAGCAGCTTTCCTTTTCGGTAAGGAAATCAATGGTGCAAAAGGATGGATACTAGGTATACAACCAGCTGAGTTTGTAAAAATAGTAGTTATTATTACGCTAGCAAGTTTTTTTGCTAAGAAACAAGAGAGGCAAACACCTTTTTTCCAAGGGATAATACCTCCCCTATTTGTTGTCGGTGGATCGGTGATATTAATTTTATTACAAAATGACTTAGGGACTGACATATTAATAGGTGGAACAGTGTTAATTATGTTCTTCTGTTCAGGAGTTAATGTTAATTTGTGGATAAAAAGATTTTTATTAACATCTGTCGTGTGGATTCCTGCGTTGTATTTTATTGGGGACTATAAATTAAGTAAATACCAAAAAGCTCGATTTTCAGTTTTTCTTGATCCATTTAGTGATCCTCAAAATGATGGATTTCAATTAGTTAATTCCTTTATTGGAATTGCTTCAGGTGGGTTAAATGGTAGAGGACTAGGAAACAGTATACAAAAATATGGCTACTTACCAGAGCCGCAAACGGATTTTATTATGGCGATTATATCTGAAGAACTAGGGTTTATAGGAGTAGCTATCATTTTAATCTGTTTATTACTTATTATCATTCGGTCGTTTAGAGTGGCGCAAAAATGTAAAGATCCATTTGGGAGTTTAATTGCGATTGGAATTGCAAGTTTACTTGGGATACAAACCTTTGTTAATGTTGGTGGTATGTCTGGATTAATACCGCTTACAGGAGTACCTTTACCGTTTATTAGTTATGGTGGTAGTTCTTTATTGGCTAATCTAATTGCGATGGGGATATTATTAAATGTTGCTAGTCACGTAAAGCGACAAGAGAAACAGCAAAATGAGGAAATGAAAGAAAGAGAACAAGATGGACCACGTCTTGTAGTTGTGAAATAAAAACACATTGTGCTTTAGAGCGCGATGTGTTTTTTATTTTCAAGAAATTCTAAATGTGATACATCAATTCGTATTAAAACTAAAAGGTATATCACATTTAATTTAATGTGATATACCTTTTAGTTGTTAGAAAAGGAAGAGGTATGCTATACTATTTTTGTGAAACAAATTGATCAGAAAACTTATCATTTGTTAAAAAATAAGGTATGATGGATAAAAATAAAGTGAAGCTTTCTAAGTATAATATAATGTAGAAAGTGAAGAACTTCACGCTCTTTATGGTGTGTATATATTTTATCTCTAGAGTGGTAGGAAAGTAGAGGGGGAAAATCATGACAAAGCTGCAACGTATTCAAAAAGTATTGGTAGCTAACCGTGGAGAGATTGCAATTCGTGTGTTTCGAGCTTGTTCGGAACTTGGATTAAAAACAGTTGCAATCTATTCTAAAGAGGATAGTGGTTCTTATCATCGTTATAAAGCCGATGAGTCCTATTTAGTTGGGGAAGGGAAAAAGCCAATTGATGCCTATCTAGATATTGAGGGCATTATTGAGATTGCGAAAAGTAATCATGTAGATGCAATCCACCCTGGATATGGTTTCTTGTCAGAAAATATTCAATTCGCAAAACGTTGTGAAGAAGAAGGAATTATCTTTATCGGTCCAAAGAGTAAGCATTTAGATATGTTTGGAGATAAAGTGAAAGCAAGAACACAAGCGCAGCTAGCACAAATTCCAGTTATTCCTGGTAGTGATGGTCCAGTAGATTCAATAGAAGAAGTCGAAGAATTTGCTGAAAAGTATGATTACCCGATTATTATTAAAGCTTCCCTTGGCGGTGGCGGTCGTGGTATGCGTATTGTACGTACTAGTGAAGAATTAAGAGAATCGTATAATCGAGCGAAGTCAGAAGCAAAAGCAGCCTTTGGTAATGATGAAGTATACGTAGAAAAATTCGTTGAAAAACCTAAACATATAGAAGTTCAAATTTTAGCAGATGAAGAGGGCAATGTTGTTCATTTATACGAGCGAGACTGTTCTGTACAACGTCGTCATCAAAAAGTTGTAGAAATTGCACCTAGTGTGTCACTTTCAGATGATTTGCGTCAACGTATTTGTGACGCTGCTGTGAAGTTAACGAAAAATGTAAACTATTTAAACGCAGGAACAGTTGAATTCCTTGTAAAAGATGATAATTTCTATTTCATTGAAGTAAATCCACGTGTTCAAGTTGAACATACGATTACAGAAATGATTACAGGAGTAGACATCGTTCAATCACAAATTTTAATAGCTGATGGACATGCATTACATAGCAAAATAGTTGGTGTTCCAAAGCAAGAGGAAGTTGTTGTACATGGATTTGCAATACAATCACGTGTAACGACTGAGGATCCACTAAATAATTTCATGCCGGATACAGGGAAAATTATGGCATACCGATCAGGTGGTGGTTTTGGTGTTCGTCTTGATACAGGTAATAGTTTCCAAGGTGCTGTTATTACACCGTACTATGATTCTTTACTTGTAAAAGTTACAACATGGGCACTTACTTTTGAACAAGCTGCTGCGAAAATGGAACGTAACTTAAAAGAATTCCGTATTCGTGGTATTAAAACAAATATCCCATTCCTAGAAAATGTAGTAAAACATAAAAACTTCTTGTCAGGAGAATACGACACTTCATTTATTGATGCGTCACCTGAACTATTCTTGTTCCCGAAACGTAAAGACCGCGGAACGAAAATGTTAAATTACATTGGGACAGTAACAGTAAATGGTTTCCCGGGAGTAGGAAAAAAAGAGAAACCAATTTTCCCGGATGCTCGTATCCCGAATGTATTACATTCTGAGCCAATCCAAAATGGAACGAAACAAATTTTGGATGAGCGTGGAGCGGACGGATTAGTGAAATGGGTACAAGATCAAAAACGTGTACTTTTAACGGATACAACATTCCGTGATGCACATCAGTCATTACTTGCAACTCGTATTCGTACAAAAGATTTACATCAAATTGCAGAACCGACAGCGAGAATGTTACCGAACCTATTCTCAGCGGAAATGTGGGGCGGTGCAACGTTTGATGTTGCGTATCGTTTCTTAAAAGAAGATCCATGGGAACGATTACTAGATCTTCGTGAAAAAATGCCAAACGTTTTATTCCAAATGTTACTTCGTTCTTCAAATGCAGTTGGTTACAAAAACTATCCGGATAATTTAATTCAAAAGTTTGTAGAATGTTCTGCTCAAGCTGGAATTGATGTGTTCCGTATTTTTGATAGTTTAAACTGGGTAGAAGGTATGAGAGTTGCGATTGATGCTGTACGAGATACTGGTAAAATTGCAGAAGCAACAATGTGTTACACAGGAGATATTCATGATCCGTTACGTAGTAAATATGATTTAAACTACTATAAAAATTTAGCAAAAGAGTTGGAAGCATCAGGAGCTCACATTTTAGGTATTAAAGATATGGCGGGCTTACTAAAACCAAATGCGGCATATGATCTAGTTTCAGCGTTAAAAGAGACGGTATCGATTCCGATTCACCTGCACACACACGATACGAGTGGGAATGGTATATTAACGTATACGAAAGCAATTGAAGCAGGTGTTGATATTGTCGATGTAGCAGTGAGTTCTATGGCTGGTCAAACGTCACAACCAAGTGCGAACACCCTATACTATGCGTTAGGTGGAAACGAAAGACAGCCAGACGTTAATATAGATTCATTAGAAAAACTATCTCATTACTGGGAAGATGTACGTAAATACTACGCACCGTTTGAAAGTGGTATGAATGCTCCTCATACAGAGGTATATATGCACGAAATGCCAGGCGGACAGTATAGTAATTTACAACAACAAGCGAAAGCGGTTGGTTTAGGCGATCGCTTCGATGAAGTAAAAGTAATGTATCGACGTGTGAATGACATGTTTGGTGACATCGTTAAAGTAACGCCATCATCAAAAGTTGTCGGTGATATGGCATTATTTATGGTTCAAAATCATCTGACAGAACAAGATGTTTTAGAGCGTGGGCATTCTATGGACTTCCCGGGATCTGTTGTTGAAATGTTCTCAGGAGATTTAGGACAACCATATGGTGGTTTCCCGAAACAATTGCAAGAAATTATTTTAAAAGGGAAAGAGCCATTAACAGTAAGACCAGGTGAATTATTAGAGCCAGTAGATTTCGACGCGTTAAAAGAAGAGTTATTCCATAAACTTGGACGCGAAGTGACGATTTTTGATGTAGTTGCATATGCATTATATCCAAAAGTATTTATGGATTACGAAAAAGTCGCTGAGCTTTATGGAAATGTATCTGTTCTTGATACAGCGACATTCTTCTATGGCATGAGACTTGGTGAAGAAATCGATGTGGAAATTGAACAAGGTAAAACGTTGATGGTTAAACTAGTATCAATTGGAGAGCCTCAGCCAGATGGAAATCGTGTTCTTTACTTGGAGTTTAACGGTCAACCACGTGAGATTGTTGTGAAAGACGAAAGTGTGAAAGCAACAGTGGCACAACGTGTGAAAGGAAATCGTGAAAATCCAAACCACATTAGCGCAACAATGCCAGGAACGGTTATTAAAGTAGTTGTAAAAGAAGGCGATGAAGTGAAAAAAGGCGATTCTATGGCAATTACAGAAGCGATGAAAATGGAAACGACAGTTCAAGCGCCGTTCAATGGTAAAGTGAAAAAAGTATATGTTAACGATGGAGATGCAATTCAAACGGGTGACTTACTTATTGAATTAGATCACTAAAATAGAAAAGAGCTGTGTAAATGCAGCTCTTTTTCTTTATTAAGAAAAAATACCTTGCCAATTCGGCAAGGTATTTTAATGTGGATTTATTTTGTTTGTTTAGAAGTTGATGCAGATTCTTTTGCATTCACTTTACTTCTTGTACCTAACATAACTAAATAGCACAGTACAGCAAACAAGCAAGAAATGAATAGTGAATGTAATAATGCCATTGCTAAACTAGCATTTGTATATACGACTAAAATTCCTACGATAGCTTGAAGTGTAACAAGGATAAATGAAATAATCCATCCCCAGTATACGACAGGCTGCTGCTTGTAATGACGAATAGCGAGAATCATCGCGTATAGTATCCAAGCGAAAATTAACATCGCTGCAACTCTATGTCCCATTTGAACCCATTCATGTAACTGAGTTGGCATAGGTCTATTTTTGCTACATAAAGGAAAGTCTGGACAGGCTAAGCTAGCTCGTTCGTGACGTACTAAAGCTCCTGTGTAGACAACGAGATAACAGTAAATTGTTACACCGTAAATATGAAATTTCATTTTTTTGTCCATAATAAGTGAACGTGCATCGAATTTTTGGTCAATTTCAAAGATCAGACACGTTAATAAAATAACAGAAGCAAATGAAATTAAGGAAATACCGAAATGGATAGCAAGTACAGCTGGCATTTGCCCCCAAACAACTGCTGCGGCTCCCATTAATGCTTGTGCAACTAAAAATACGAAGGATAAAATTGCTAACGTTTTTGTTTCGCGCACATGTTTATAATATTTCCAGGACAAAATACAAAGGAGAGTGACAAGAATTCCTGCTGATCCTGATGTAAGGCGATGACTTAGTTCAATAATAGTTTCCATTGATAAATTAGATGGAACAAATTCACCGTTACAAAGCGGCCATGATTTACCGCATCCTTGGCCAGAACCTGTTTTTGTAACTAAGGCGCCTCCTAATAAAACTATTAATAAATCAAGACTCGTAATGACTGCTAACCATTTAATAAAGCGTTGCAATCTCTTTCACCATCTTTCTGCTATGAAGTTATTGCGAAATATTTTCATTCCATTATGTATAGAATAAAACGCGCTAGTTCCTATGATATATAAAAAATAATAAAATAGCAAAGAAATGGCGGGTGGAGACAGGGGAGAGAAAATGGGTGTGGAAATAAGATGTATAAGGAAATTTTTAGGTGAAAAATAGGCTATTTTGAAAAGAAATGGGGAGAATACGTGTTAAATATGACAAAAAAGTTTATGATAGAAGGTAACATCATGTTATGATATGGATAAGTAAGAATTAAGTTTTTTACATTCGACACAAAAAGTTCATGTTTTCTTCACAAAATGTTCGGGAAATATGATTTAATATATTGGAGTATGGGCGTAGATTAGTAGTAGAATGGGTTAACAATGTTTCTACTGTAATAATATTGCTATATAGAAGCGAAATATTTCATTTGAAATAGGCGCAAAAAGAAAGATGAAAGTTTTAAGAGGGGGTTAAAGTGATGAACCATGCAACAAGTGAGCTGCATGATGAGTCTGCTGTTACAAGTGTACCGGAAACAACTCGGTTACAAGATTTAAAAGCACTCGTTAAAATGGGGATTGTAAACTCAAATACACTTACTGTATTTACAGGATTTTGGTTGGCATTACACTTTAATGGATTAAGTGTGATGGACAATCTGGATAAGTTATTCTTTACAATCGTTGGTTCTGGATTAGTTATGGCAGGGGTATGTTGTTTGAACAACTACATTGATCGAGACATCGATCCATTAATGGAAAGAACAAAGACCCGTCCAACGGTTACTGGAAAGTATAAACCAGGATTTGCACTTACATTTGGATTAGTTATATTACTTCTTGGATTTGTATTTTTATTATTAACAACACCAATGGCAGTATTAATGGGGTTTATTGGTGCTTTCACATATGTTGTTCTATATAGTTTATGGACAAAGAGAAAGTATACACTAAATACGGTTGTAGGTAGTATCTCTGGTGCAGTTCCACCTTTAATTGGATGGGCAGCAATCGATCCATCTTTAGGTCATCCAATTGCTTGGATGTTATTTTTAATTATGTTTATTTGGCAAATCCCACATTTCCTTGCATTAGCGATGAAACGTGTTGATGAATATCGAAATGCAGGAATTCCAATGCTTCCTGTAGTTCATGGATTTGAAATTACGAAACGCCAAATTATGATTTGGACAGTATGTTTATTACCACTACCATTTTATATGAGTGGACTAGGGATAACATTTATGGTAATTGCAACACTGCTTAACATCGGATGGATCGTTTTAGGATTTTATGGCTTCCGTAAGCAAGATGACATCAAATGGTCCGTACAAATGTTTGTTTATTCCCTAAATTATTTAACAATCTTATTTGTATCAATGATTGTAGTTACATTCTTCTAAGACAACAGCATAATTGGATTTCTTTACGTTGAGATTTACTTTACTTAACTATAAAGTACAATCTAATTCACAAGGAAAGTGGGGGTTGTTTGTATGAAGAAACAGTGGCGACTGCTTTCGTTCGTTTCACTGCTGGCTTTACTGTTAGGGGGATGCGGTAAAGCCTTTCAATCTACTTTAATTCCGCAAGGAGAAGTAGCAAAAATGCAATATGATCTACTCTTACTAGCAAGTGCAATCATGGTAGGAGTAGTACTAGTAGTTACTATTATTTTCTTATATGTAATTGTGCGTTTCCGACAAAAGAAAGGTCAGGAAGATTATATTCCGGAGCAAGTTGAAGGGAATCACAAACTAGAAATTATATGGACAGTTATTCCGATTATTCTTTTGTTAATCTTAGCTGTTCCGACGGTTACATATACATTCAAACTTGCTGATGTAAGTGCGATGGAGAAAAAGAATATTGATAAAGATACTATCGTTGTTGATGTAACAGCGAATCTTTATTGGTGGGAATTTTCTTATAAATCAGAAAAAATAGTAACTTCTCAAGATTTAGTCATCCCCACAGGTAAGAAAGTGTATTTGAATTTGAAGGGTGCCGATATTAAACATTCGTTTTGGGTTCCATCTTTAGCTGGGAAAATGGATACAAACACAGATAATGTGAACAAAATGTGGTTAAAGGCAGATAAATCGGGCACTTATAATGGTTTTTGTACAGAATTTTGCGGCCCATCACATTCTTTAATGCAATTCAAAGTGAAAGCTTTAGATGAAAGCGAGTACAAACAGTGGCTTGCTGATATGAAGAAGATTGATGGGAAGAAAGAAGTAGCTTCAACGAAGGCGCAAGAAGGCCAAGAAATATTTAATAAAAGCTGTATTGGTTGTCACGCAGTTGGATCTAATGATAGTAGACCACCTTCCGCTCGTATCGCACCAAACTTAGCAAACTTTGCGGATCGCGATACAGTTGCCGGTATTGCCGAAAACAATGAAGAAAACTTAAAAAAATGGCTGAAAGATCCTGAAAATATGAAACCAGGAAATAAAATGACTGGTAAATATGGCAACTTAACGGATGATCAAATTGATGCATTAAATGCATACTTACAAACGTTAAAAGTTGAAAAGTAAAGAGGGATTATTCGCGAAGGGGAGGTTGAAAACGTGAGTTCTGTAGCAAAAAAACAGGGGATGGGTGCTGTCATATGGGATTATTTAACGACAGTAGACCATAAAAAGATTGCCATTCTCTATTTAATTGCAGGTGGATTGTTTTTTGTAATAGGCGGAATAGAAGCTCTATTTATTCGCCTTCAATTAGCGATTCCTAACAACGCTTTCCTTGTTGGGGATGCTTATAATCAAGTATTAACGATGCACGGTACAACAATGATTTTCCTCGCAGCTATGCCACTCGTGTTTGCATTTATGAACGCCGCTGTACCACTTCAAATTGGTGCACGTGATGTAGCGTTCCCGTTTTTGAATTCACTTGGATTTTGGTTATTTTTCTTTGGTGGAGTATTTTTAAATTTAAGTTGGTTTTTAGGTGGAGCACCTGATGCAGGATGGACATCTTATGCATCTTTAGCTTTAGCTTCTAAAGGCCATGGTGTTGATTTTTATGTACTCGGCTTACAAATCTCTGGTATTGGTACATTAATTGGAGGTATTAACTTCCTTGTAACTATTATTAATATGCGTGCACCTGGGATGACGTATATGCGTATGCCGATGTTTACATGGACGACATTTGTAACATCTTCACTAATATTATTTGCTTTTCCACCGTTAACTGTAGGATTAGGACTATTAATGCTAGATCGTTTATTTGGAACAAGTTTCTTTAATCCAGCATTGGGCGGGAATACGATTATATGGGAGCATTTATTCTGGATTTTCGGTCATCCAGAAGTATACATTCTTATACTCCCAGCTTTCGGAATATTCTCAGAAATCTTCGCGACATTTTCGAAAAAACGATTATTTGGTTATTCGTCGATGGTGTTCGCGACAGTATTGATTGGATTTTTAGGATTTATGGTATGGGCGCATCATATGTTTACTGTTGGGCTTGGTCCAGTTGCAAATGCTATCTTCTCAGTTGCAACAATGGCGATTGCAGTACCGACCGGTATTAAAATATTCAACTGGCTCTTTACAATGTGGGGAGGAAGTATTCGTTTTACGACACCGATGATGTGGGCGGTAGCTTTCATTCCATCATTCGTAATGGGAGGAGTTACAGGTGTTATGTTAGCATCTGCACCAGCGGATTATCAATTTCATGATAACTATTTCGTAGTAGCTCACTTTCATTATGTAATCGTCGGCGGTGTTGTATTTGGTTTACTTGCCGGAGCTCATTATTATTGGCCACTAATGTTTAATAAAGTATTGAATGAAACGTTAGGGAAGATAACATTTTGGCTATTCTTTATCGGTTTCCATTTAACGTTCTTTATTCAGCATTTCCTTGGGTTAATTGGTATGCCACGTCGTTACTACACATATCTTGAAGGCCAAGGGTTGGAAATGGGGAATATGATTAGTTCAATTGGAGCGATATTTATGGCTCTTGGAACGATCGTTCTTCTATTCAATGTAATTAAAACGACAGTTTCAAAAGAAAAGGCTGGTCGAGATCCATGGGATGCACGTACATTAGAATGGACAATGCCAGCGCCTACACCAGAATATAACTTTAAACAATTACCATTTGTTCGCGGGTTAGATCCGTTTTGGATTGAAAAACGTGAAGGGAATAAAGAGATGACAGCGGCGGAACCAGTTGGTGATATTCATATGCCGAATCCATCATTTTCACCATTTGTCATTTCTTTAGGATTGTTTATAGCGGCATTCGGTGCAATGTATATGCAGGGTGGAAAAGATAAGTTTTGGTTATTAGTAGCAATTATCGGTTTAATCATTACATTTGGTGCAATGTTCCTACGTTCAGTAATCGATGATCATGGATATCATATTCATAAGGAAGATTTAGAAGATAAGGGGGGCAAGGCATAATGCATGTAGATGAAAAATTAACGAATGAAACATTTCCAGCAGAGCCTGAAAAAGCAACCCTTGAGGGGAAAAATAAGTTTGTCGGTTTTTGGTTATTTCTTGGAGGCGAAACAGTATTGTTCGCTTCCTTATTTGGCACATATTTGGCGTTAAAGAATTCTACAAATGGTGGACCAACATCTCAAGAGATGTTCCAAATGCCACTCGTTTTCATTATGACGATGCTTTTATTAACGAGTAGTTTAACGAGCGTATATGCGATGTATCATATGAAAAACTTTAACTTTAAAAAAATGCAACTTTGGCTACTCGTAACAGTGCTGTTAGGTTTAGGTTTTTTAGGATTTGAGATATATGAGTTTTATCATTATACGCATGAATTTAAGCATACTATGAGAAGTAGTGCATTTGGTTCTGCTTTTTATGCTCTTGTTGGTACACATGGACTCCACGTATTGTTTGGATTATGCTGGATTTTAACATTAATCTTTAGAAATGCGAAGAGAGGTCTAAATTTATACAATGCACCGAAGTTTTATGTTGCATCGATTTATTGGCACTTTATTGACGTAGTTTGGGTGTTTATTTTCACTGTAGTATATTTGATGGGAATGGTGGGATAAACAATGGCGATAAAGCAAACGAATAATCCTAAAGTTGATCTTGTTTATCGGAAGAGAAAAAGTGCGGAGGAAATGAAGCATCAAGTTATTACATTTGCATTAATGATTTTTTTAACATTAGTTGCATTTGCAGCAGTAGCATATCCGAAAACTTTTAGTCCGACTTTCTCAGTACCATTTATTTTACTATTAGCGGTGGTACAAGTGATTTTTCAATTGTATTATTTTATGCATATGAGTCATAAAGGACATGAAGCAGCGAGTTTCTTTCTTTATTCTGGTCTGTTAATCGGGTTAATTACAATTTTAGCTTTTATGACAATTGTGTGGATTTGAAAAGTGAAGAATAAGGGAGCTTGTGTCGCCACAGCTCCCTCTTCATGTTATGTGAAAGGGTAACCTTAAGAAGGTAGGTGTGACAATGAGTAACTTGTGGATATTTGGTTTTCAAGCTCTATGGAGTCCGATCTTTTTACTATTTATGCTTTCAATCCTTGTCGGGTACTTTTTAATTATTGGGCCATATAGAATGCGATTTGAACATGCGACAAAGGTAAGTAAGAAGCAAGTTTTTTATTTTACGACCGGAATTGTACTTTTGTATTTTGTAAAGGGAGGGCCTATTGATTTAATTGGTCATATTATATTTAGTGCACATATGTTTGAAATGGCAGTCATGTATATTGCCGTTCCGCCGTTATTGTTGCTTGGTATACCAGTTTGGTTATATCGTTATATTACTTCTTTTAAGTTCGTGCAAATTATATTGAAGATATTTGCTCAGCCACTTATTGCATTGTTTGTATTTAATGGCCTGTTTTCTTTTTATCATTTACCAGTTGTTTTTGATACAGTAAAACAAAGTCAAATTGCTCATCCTATTTGTCTCGCTATATTGTTCTTTACAGCAATCATGATGTGGTGGCCGATGCTAAATCCATTACCAGAATATCAAACGTTAAGTGATATAAAGAAACTTGGTTATATGTTTGCTAACGGTATATTATTAACGCCAGCTTGCGCGTTAATCATTTTTGCGACGGCACCGTTATTTGCAACGTATACGGATTCGGCTGCTTGGATGAAGGCGATGGAGCTATGTGTACCAGCAGGAACTTTATCTGATTTAAATATAACTGGACCGGAATTTTTACACTGGATGCCGGTCGTGCAAGATCAACAAACAGGCGGCATCATTATGAAAATTGTCCAGGAAATAGTGTACGGTACGATTATTGGCTATGTATTTTTTAGGTGGGCACGTAGAGAGCGTGAAAAGGATAAAGAACAGTTGCAACAATTACCTCCGTATTTACAGACGAAATAAAAATGAGTGCATCATACTTGATGCACTCATTTTTATTTTATTCAATGATTTGGAATTCTTTTAACTCTTTTTCAACATTTTGTAGGAGTTGTTCGCTTTTTTGAAGTACATTCGTTGGGAAAGTTTCACCATCACCATATTCAACGCCGTGAGGATAATAATGTTTGCCTAATAAGGGAGGAAGTAGCTTTATTTCAGCGTGTCTACTACCAACGTCACCTTCAACAGCTAAACCTTGTACGCGTAAATAATAAACATCATTTAATATTTCGAATTTATAATCGTATGTAACTCGTTCATAATCCCATTGTCCAGCAAGGACAAAATGGTTTTTCTCCATAATCTCTGTTAATAGTGTTAAATCAACGACTGCCCCATTAAATTTCGTATTTGTAAATTGCATATAATACCTCCTTGTTTAATGTTACATCATTATTTTTATAATAGTATGAATAATAAGAAAGTGCAATTCATATTGAGAGAAAAGGGATAATCCAGACTTTTTTTACGAAAATATGATATAGTGAAAAGAGTACGGTACACACAAAAAAGGAAAGAAAAGGATTTGTGTATATCTCAATTTTATGTTTTGTGCAGGAGGTATATCGATTGAAGAAATTATTGCGTATCGTAATGATTACAGTTTTAATTTTAGCTGTTGATTTATACGGGAAATTACTCGTTTCACAATATATATTAACCCCATCTCAATCAAAGCAAGAAAATAAAATTGTGAAAAAGAAAAAGCAAGTAAATGAAGACTCTTCAAATACGGTTTTAAATATGATTGGCGGGGACTCTGAAAATTTATTAGCAAAATGGGGAGAACCTTCTCGAATAGAGCCGTCTGCTTACGGATATGAATGGTGGGTGTACAGTCAAGATTTAGCTCAGTATGTTCAATTTGGGGTTGCTGAACGTAAAGTTGTAACGGCGTATGTTGCGGGTGAGCAAGTTAAAGTACCGCCTTATTATATAAATGAAAAGTATGAAGATGTGTATAAAAAGAATCCACTCTCTCATGAGATTTCGTTAAAAAGAGGGAAGAATAGTTATCAATTTGAGTTATCTGATACCGAAGTGATGGAACAACCATTAATACCTGTAGAAGATGGCTGGGCACAATTATATTTTGATCATTTTACACATGAGCTTGTTGGTGTTCGGTATATGGATGACGAAACGTTATTACGACAAAGACCGTATCAGCTTGTTTATTCAGGTGAATTATTAGCAGAACAACCATTAACTCCAGAGAAAATGAAACAAATAGAGAATGGAAATATGCAACAAATTTTTGATTTAACAAATATTATTCGAAGTCGTCATGAGTTGCCGTTATTAACATGGGATCAACAAACGGCAGATGTGGCTATTGGTCATAGTAAAGACATGAAAGATAATAATTACTTTTCACACGATTCACCTACACTAGGTACGTTAGGAGATCGTTTGCAGCGCGGGAAAGTAGGATTTCAACTTGCTGGTGAGAATATAGCTGCGCAACATAGTGATGGAATTGCGGCGGTGCAAGGTTGGTTAAATAGTGAAGGTCATAGAAAGAATTTGTTAAATGAACAATTTACAGGGTTAGGTGTCGGGGTATACGATAAATTTTACACACAAAACTTTATTCGAAAATAAAATGGAGTTTAAGTAGAGGGATGTACATCTCTCGGCTATTTACCCGTATTGTAGGTGGTAATGTTACCGCATGCAATTAGTAGGATAAAAAGGTGCATGAATCGTCTAAAAATAGGCGAACCATGCGCCTTTTTTTTCTTATTATATAGTAGATATACATGAAGAGGTGAGGATTATGCCGACAACAAAAGGACCGTTACATCCATCGGTTCAACAGTTTAAAGAGTTTGTAAACCATCACCCTAAAATGGTTCATGAAGTTAGAAGTGGTAATAAAACTTGGCAACAGTTTTATGAAGAATGGTATTTACTTGGTGAAGAAGATCCGATATGGGCAACTTTTAGACCGGATGGAGCACCTGCTTTTTCTTCAGTAAAAGAAAAGAAAAAAGAAAAAAGAAAAGAAAAAGATACTCGAACTGAAGAGGAAAAAGCTGCTGATGTGATGGGACAAATGCTGTCTTTCTTTAAAAAGCTAGACGTGGAACAAATGCAACAGCATTTAGCCAATGTGACGAGTGCTATCGGTAGTGTGCAACAAGCTTTTCAACAATTTCAAGGGAAGCCCGCGCAGCAAGAAGAGAGTACTTCCGAAAATAATCCATTTTTCTTTCAGAAGGATTAGGGGGAAAGCGGATGAGAGCAGAAATTATGGAGTTTATAAAGGCTGATGAGGATTTATCTCGGTATATTAGGGAGCAACCGTACTGGTATAGAAAACTAACAAGAAACCCGGAAGAAAAAGAGGCGTTTGAGTTAGCGGCTATGCAACATTTCAAAAAAACGATACCAGATAAAGTTGAGAAATTCCAAAATCAATTAGCAGTTGCCTCCATTATGATTGATATGTTTCAGTATATGAAGCAGCAAAATACAACATAATTGGAAGGGAAAACTATGTCCGTCATGCAGAACTTTTGATACAATAGAAGCGGATTATTTAAAAAGGAGTTGCAGCATGAGCATGACGGAAATTTGTTTAGTACGACATGGACAAACTGATTGGAATTTTCAAGAGATTATTCAGGGACGTGAAGATATTCCGCTGAATGAAGTAGGGAAGAAGCAAGCGAGTCAAAGTGCAGCTGCTTTACAAGCGGAGGCATGGGATGTAATTATTAGTAGCCCGTTAATTAGAGCACACGAAACAGCTAAGGAAATTGCAGGGGCAACTGGATTACAATCAATTTTATTAGATGAGCGATTTGTTGAACGTAATTTTGGTGAAGCTTCTGGGAAGCCGGTTGCGACTGTTAGGGAATTAATTGCAGCAGGGGAAGTAGAAGGTATGGAGCAAGATGAAGAGATTGTAGCGCGTTGTTTTGCTGCTGTAAAAGATGTTGCAGAGGCTCATTCTGGCAAACGTATTATCATTGTAGCCCATTCACATGCGATAAAAGCGATTCTACATGCAATTGCCCCGGAAGATATTTCGTTTAAGACACCGTTAAAAAATGCATGTATTAGCTATGTAAACGAAAATAGTGGGAAATGGGATGTTCTTAAATATAATATTGCAGAACATATTCATGTATAAATTTGTGTGGACATTATATAAAAATAGTTAGAATGATATCTTTCTATTTAGTGAGGCACTTCAATTAGTAGTTCTATTCTAAATGTGGTATGATGAATACTCGGAGGTGTCACTCATGATTGTAGCGACGCTGGAAAGCGTATTAATATTAGATAAGGCAGAGCAGCTTGCAAAAGCGATTATCTGTTCAGATATAGCAGAAGATTATCGTAAGTGTTATAAAGAATTGCATGAAGATATGGAAGTTCAAACGTTGATTCAGCAATTTACAGCGATGAAAGAACGATATGAGGAAGTGCAACGTTTCGGTAAATACCATCCTGATTATACTTTCGTTTCGACGAAAATGAGGGAGTTAAAACGTTCTGTAGACTTACATGATAAGATTGCAGCTTTTAAACGAGTAGAAACGGCTTTACAAAAGTTGTTAGATGAAGTTAGTGTAGCAATCGGTTCTGAGGTGTCCTCTTCCATCAAAGTTCCAACAGGAAATCCATTTTTCGATGCTGGTGGCTGTGGTGGCGGTTGTGGTACTGGCGGGGGTTGCGGCTGTAAAACGGGGTAAATCACCCCGTTTTTTAGAAGATAGAAGAAAACGTATACAGAGTTTGTCCTGTAATGTCATAAATTTCTGATTGGTTTTCATAAAATATAAAATATATGTTTTTAAAAGGAGAAGATGGAGAAGATTATGTTCGGGCAACGACAAAGTATGATTGTTTATTTACATTCATTGAAACATGCCAAGATTTTAAGGAAATATGGTAACATACATTACATATCAAAACGCTTAAAATATGCAGTAGTATATTGTGATATGGAACAAATTGAGCATATGATGCAAAAGTTGAATAAACTTCCTTTTGTGAAAAAGATAGAACAGTCGTACCGCCCGTATTTAAAAACGGAATTTGAAAATTCTCGTCCTGATCGGGCAAAAGAATACGATTATAGTTAATAGAAAAAATCCCCTGCTAATTTTAGCGGGGGATTTTTTTTATTGGAATAAAGTGTTATTTCATTGGAGGAATGAAATTATTCATTCGTAAAATACCAATTAAATGATTGAAAAACAGTTCTTTTTCTGGAAAAGTTGTGGATGGTTTTACTGTAAAGGTAGTCACTTTTTTTCCTAGTTGTTCTGCCGTTTCTTCAAATAATAGGACACGTTTACTTTTTTTATTTTCAAGTACAGGAATGCCTTCACGACATATGTATAATGGCTGGAAGTCACCAGTAGTAGTTGGTTTTAATATTACAACAAGTGAGCACACTTTTTTTTCATTTTTAATCGTTTCAAACTGTAACATATGTGTTATACGTTCTTGATTTGCTTTGGCAATTTCAAGTAATTCATATAAATCAGAGTAGCCTTCTCCGAGTTCTATAAAGCGTTGAATCATATTTTTTCCTCCTCTTTCTTTTACTGTACCATCTCACTTTTTAAATGAAAAGTAAACAACGAAAAAAAACCCTGCAAAGCAGGGCCCTTCTTATACTAGCATGTACTAGTAAGAAGGCAAAGGGAGAGGAGAAACCGGAGGAAGAACTTATGGGGAAACGTAAGTCTTCTCCGCGGTTGGCAACAACATCGAAGGTGATGTTGTTATAATTATTTATGTCCAATCTAAATGAAGATATACATCATGAAATTAAATTTTATGTTGGGCTTTTTATTTTTCTTTTTTTTATTTTATGATAGGATAAAAAAGATAAAGTGAAACTTTAATCAGTGGGGGCATTTCCCACTGATTATTAGTTGAACCAATCGGGCTTTTACGGGCAGTTAGACCTCCCACCTAACTTCTTTGCTCTAGCTGAATTTTGAGGTGGGAGTTTTACTGCCCGTTAACGCGGGGTAAAGTGAAACGAATAGTTCGTGTTAGCGAATGGTGAGATGAATACATAAAAATGCAGAGCAGTTATTTTAAACGAAGTTCTTCTAGTGTTCGTTGAAAGATGAATGGAATCGTATAGTTTGGTAGCGGTTACCGAATGGAGAAGGGTTTTCTATAATTGCTCGATAGATTGAAATAAAGGTAGTGACAACAGATGAGAGTAGTTTCAGGAAAATGTAAAGGACACCCACTTAAAGCGGTGCCGGGTAATACAACACGTCCAACGACAGATAAAGTAAAAGAATCGATTTTTAATATGATAGGCCCTTATTTTGATGGTGGTATCGCGCTTGATTTATTTGGCGGTAGTGGTGGTCTTGGAATTGAGGCTATAAGTAGAGGGATTGATAAAGCAATCTTTGTTGATCGAGATAATAAAGCGATAAAGGTAATCCATCAAAATTTAGAAAGTTGTAGAATACAGGAACAAGCTGAAGTATATCGAAATGATGCAGAACGTGCGGTAAAGGCTCTTATAAAACGTGAAATAGCATTCGATCTTATATTAATTGATCCTCCGTATAAAGATCAAAAAATTGTATCTTTAATTAGTGTGATGGATCAACATGGATTGCTACATAGAGATGGATTAATTATGTCAGAGCATGGTAATGATGTAGTTTTACCTGAGTCTATAGGAAGACTTGTAAAAGTGCGAGCTGAGAATTACGGCGTTACAGCAATATCGATCTATAAGTATGAAGGTGAGGGGACAGAATGACTAGTATAGCTATTTCTTCAGGAAGTTTTGATCCAATTACCCTTGGGCATCTGGATATTATTAAAAGGGGAGCAAAGGTATTTGACGAGGTATACGTAGTAGTTTTAAACAACTCGTCAAAAAAACCGTTCTTTTCAGTTGAAGAGCGTTTAGACTTAATTCGAGAAGCAACAAAGGAAATACCGAATGTAAAAGTAGATTCACATAGTGGACTATTAGTGGAGTATGCGAAAATGCGTAATGCAAATGCAATTTTACGTGGGTTACGAGCGGTTTCTGATTTTGAATATGAGATGCAAATTACTTCTATGAATCGAAAATTAGATGAAAACATTGAAACCTTTTTTATTATGACAAATAACCAATATTCATTTTTAAGTTCGAGCATTGTGAAAGAAGTCGCGAGATATGGCGGAAGTGTAGTAGATCTTGTACCCCCTGTTGTAGAACGTGCTTTAAAAGAAAAGTTTCAAACCCCGTTAAAGTGAACGGGGTTTTTCTTTGTTGCTACGAAAAAATAATAAAATAACATATACATATAAACAAAATAAAGTAAATATCGGTCCATAGTGTATAAAAGATGTCCAAATTTCATGCAGTATAGAAGAAGAGTTGGAAAAAAATACGGGAATATCTTTTTGCATAGGTGAAAAAGAGCTTACTTTTTCATAAAATGGTTTCCAAAATATAAAGGTAAAAATAGGAGCAAGGATACTTTGGATAATTCGTGCGAAAAAATAAGGCTTAAATCGTATGTCTGTTTCAGCTAATATGCTAGCAACTTGTGCCTGAATAGAAAGGCCGCTAAATGCTAAAATAAAGCTTGTTACCATCGCTTGCTGCAGGAGGGGTGTATCATTTATTTGACTAATCATTTGGCTCCCGAGTGTCATTTCGAAAATGCCTGATAATATCGGAATACTAAATTCGGTAGTTAGTTGGAAGAATGATAAAATATGTTGCATAATAAAAGAAAGAGCTACGGTAATATGAAATACAGTAATCATTTTATTTAAAACAGAGAATAAAATAATAAATCCACCAATCATAAGTAGTGTTTGAATAGAAGAAACGATAGCGTCTCCAAGTAATTTTCCTATTGGTCTTTTTTCTTGCATACGTGTTTCGTGTAGGATTGAAAATGGGTTTTGAAAAGAGCGTTTTTTAGTAGTATGTTTATCATGCGTGGAAATCTTGTTATTACCGTAAAATCGCATCAGTAACCCGACGAAAAAGTTACTAAAATAATGTGCAGCAGCTAATACGATTCCTAATTTCGGATTATTGAAAAAACCGATAGAAACAGCTCCGAAAATAAAAAGTGGATTGGATGAGTTTGTAAAAGATACGAGGCGCTCTGCTTCGATTTGTGTTAGTTGATTGCTTTTACGCAGTCTGGCGCTTAATTTGGCGCCAGCGGGGAATCCTGAAGCCATTCCCATTGCCCAAACAAATCCGCCTATCCCTGGCACGCGGAAAAGTGGTCGCATAAGTGGTTCTAATATAACGCCTATAAATTTTACAACACCAATACTAATGAGAAGTTCGGCAATGATGAAAAACGGTAAAAGTGAAGGGAATACAACTTCCCACCATATATTTAACCCTCGAATGGAAGCTTGCAAAGCAGCTTGGGGGTGGAGTACAAGAGAAAAGGTTAAAAACAGTGTTGATATGGTAAGGAAAGCCGTTTTCCATTTTTCATACATGTAAGTAAATCCCCCTTTGTCCCAAAAAACGTTCATTTCAGTATACGTGGATACGTAGTGAATTTAGACCATAAGTATGAAAAAGGAATGAAAAAAATTAAAGGGTGAGAAAAATGAAAGAACCGAAAATTGGTTTAGCGCTTGGATCTGGGGGTGCAAAAGGATTTGCCCATATTGGTGTTATAAAAGTTTTAAGGGAAAATGGTATACCGATTCATATGATTGCAGGAAGTAGTATGGGGGCTTTAGTAGGTACATTTTATGCAGCTAGCTCTAACGTTGAAAGACTATATAAACTGGCAAATGTTTTTAAAAGGAAATATTATTTAGATTTTACGGTTCCGAAAATGGGATTTATTGCTGGAAAACGTGTCAAAGATATGATTAAAATGTTTACATATAATAAAAATTTAGAAGAGTTAGATATCCCGACGGCTGTTGTGGCTACTGACATTTTGAAGGGGGAAAAAGTAGTTTTTACAAGTGGTCCTGTTGCAGAAGCGGTGAGAGCTAGCATATCTGTACCTGGAGTGTTTGTACCAGAGAAAATAGATGGAAGATTATTGGTGGATGGCGGAGTGATTGATCGTATTCCAGTATCGGTTGTGAAAGAGTTAGGTGCCGATATTGTCATTGCTGTTGATGTATCCCCAATTAAAGTAAATGGTGAAGTTACGTCTATTTATGATGTGATTATGCAGAGTATTGAAATTATGCAACATGAGCTTGTAATGAATCGGCAAATTGCATCGGATTTAATGATGCGACCAGCTGTAGAACAATTTAGTTCCCGTGCTTTTACAAACATTGAAGACATTATTCGAGTTGGAGAAGTAGAAGCGGAAAAACATATTGCAAATATTCATTTATTAATTGAGCAGTGGAAGGAGAAACATAATGTTTAAGCGTTTTCGGTTTATATATGCAATTTTAATAGGGGTTATATTGGCGATGTTACTTGTTTACGTACGTTTACCGTATTATATAACAAAACCAGGAATGGCTGCCAAATTAGAGCCTTACGTTCAAGTTGAAGGGGGAACGAAAGAATCTGGTGACTTTATGCTTGTTACGGTTTCGATGGGACCAGCAAATGTGGTGAATTTAATAGCGGCACAGTTTAATAAATATACACATATTTCAAAAGCGGAAGAAATATTGCAAAAAGGTGAAAGTGATGAAGAATATCAATTTCGCCAAAATTATGCGATGAAAGATTCGCAAAATGCAGCAATCTATAATGCTTACAAACGTGCAAATCGTACGGTTTCTTTTGAAGATAAAGGTGTATTGGTTGCTGGTGTAGCGAAAGGGATGCCGTCAGAAGGTAAGCTTAAACTTGGAGACGTTATCATAGCTGTCGACGGAAAAATATTTGAAAAGACGGAGCAATTTATTGAATATATGACAGGGAAAAAAGAAGGAGATACAGTAAGTATTGAGTACAAGAGGAATGGAAAACAGTTAAAAGAAAACTTAAATGTAAAGACCATTCCGAATGGAAATGGGCGTGTTGGTATAGGTGTTTCTATCGTTACGGAAAGAGAATTAGTGGTAGATCCGAAAGTGAAAATTGATTCTCATGAAATAGGCGGACCATCGGCAGGTCTAATGTTTACATTAGAAATATATAATCAGCTGGTGGAAGAGGATTTAACAAGAGGTCATGAAATAGCTGGAACAGGTACGATTAATGAAAAGGGAGAAATTGGCCCGATTGGCGGTATTCAGCAAAAAGTGGTCGCTGCAAGTGATGCTGGTGCTGAAGTGTTCTTTGCACCAAATGAAAAAGGTGCTGAGAAATCGAATTATAAAGATGCACTTGAGGCTGCGAAAGACATTAAAACAAAAATGAAAGTTGTGCCAGTTGATACGCTGGAAGATGCATTAATGTATTTAGAAAAAATAGGCAATAAAAAATAAACCTCTCTGAAAAAGAGAGGTTTTTTATAGAAATTTTGAGGTTGTTTCATCATAACGAATGGGATGATGTGTTGCATCTTGTTTTAGTAGTTGTGTTCGTAACGGTTCTTGCATGATGGAGTAATATACAGAATTGGCTTTTCGCTCTATATGTAAAGTTGGATGGTCAAATATTTTTGTATGGGTAAGGATTGGAAGCTCTATTTTTTTCTTGTTTTTTGAAAGGTAAGTTTGTCCTTTTCGTGACATGCCTAGTAGACGGATGTACGGTGCATGCTGCTCTATATTTGCGTTATGTATTTCTTCTTTTGTTGTATTCGTTAAAATATGTGTACAAGCTCTTTGTAATCTAGTCCACGTATAACGCTTCGTTTTTAATGCTTCCATGAATGAATGGAAGGAGGAACTGGTTTGTATTTTTGATAAAATACGATGCTCTAAACCTTCTTCAATTTCATATATATGTCGTAAGTCGTCTGGAGACATTGTCATAAGTTTGTATTTGAAAAATGAAAAGTATTGTTCCCAATTATGTAATGTCCCGTAGTTTTGCTTATAACTTGCTAAAAGAGAGGCAGTCGCTTTTGGGATAAAAGGCTCAATTTCTGTAAAGGAACTATTTTCGCTAAAAAGTTGTTTGCGAATACTTGTTGCGCTTGCAATATGTTGGTCGTTAAAAGTTTCATCATGATAATGAGAGGCAAATCTTTTTATCGTTTGTGCTTGCATAGAACTATTTTGCGTCAAAATTGCTTTCATGTATTGGAAGCCTAAAATGTTATTCGGTTGTGACATGTCTATGTTTTTTTCGGAAGGTAAAATGTGTCGGAAAGCTTCAGAAGTAGCTTTTGCGTAACTATTACCTGCGTTCATAAATTGCTTTACAAGACGATTATAAGTCTCTTCTTTATTTTTTTGCACAGAGATGGTGTTATAAAAATTTTCGATTTGGCCATCTTCACTACCGAAACAAATTTCAGAAACGTGTAGGGCGTTTAAAATAGATATAGCGCCATTTGCAAAGGTTTCAGCCTTTTGTGTTGAAAAGGCATATGGAAGCTCTACAACGAGGTCTACACCGCATGCTAAGGCCATTTTGGTACGATACCATTTGGATACGAGTGCCGGCTCGCCACGTTGTAAAAAAGGGCCACTCATAACAGCTATTGTAATATCAGAGTGTGTTAACTTTTTTGTTTGTTGCACATGATAATCATGACCGTTATGAAAAGGGTTATATTCAACGACAATACCACTGGCTTTTATGGTAATCTCTCCTTTCGATGTAGCATCTTTTTGAAAAACGTGATACTCTATATAATATTTACTATGATGACTTCATTATAGTGTAAAGAAAAAACATTGACAAATATAAAATGGCTAGCTATAATTTTGTTTGTTGCCTTGAGGTGATATGATATGAAATGGTCCATCCATCAATTGAATAAATTGAGAAATAAAGGATTGACATTGGATGAGATGGTAGATGTAAGTGAGCTAAAAGAGGTCGAGAAAGATATTCGTGAAATTAATCCTGTTCATGTAACAGGAAGAGTTGATTTTGGCTCCGGTAAGTTTACGTTCCATCTACATATAACTGGAAGCATGGTTTTACCATGTTCTCGCTCTTTAGTAGATGTGACATTACCATTTGACATTAAAACAACTGAGGTGTTCCAAACTTCACAAGAAGAATTTGAAACTGAAGCTGAAATTCATTGTTTAGAAGGAGAAGTACTTGACTTACTGCCCGTAATCAAGGAAAATATACTTTTGGAGATTCCAATGCAAATTTTCAGTGATGATGTTTCTGGTGGAGCACCGATGCAAGGTCAAGACTGGCAAGTGATTTCGGAAGAAAACAAAGAAAAGACTGTTGATCCAAGATTAGCAGGACTTGCAAAGTTTTTTGACAAATAACTCGGAAGACTGGTTCAGGCCTTCATATGAAAATAACTATTTCTTTTAAGGAGGTGGGAAGAATGGCTGTACCTTTTAGAAGAACTTCTAAAACAGTAAAAAGAAAGCGTCGTACGCATTTCAAATTATCAGTACCTGGTATGGTAGAGTGCCCAAGCTGTGGTGAAGCGAAATTAGCTCACCGTGTATGTAAAGCATGCGGTACTTACAAAGGTAAAGAAGTAATCAGCAAGTAATTGCGGGAAATAAACGTAGAAGATATCTTCTACGTTTATTTTTTTTGTCTTATTCTTCATTTGATGTATTCTATCTTTTCTAGTAACTGCATATGTTTAATAAAAAATGCATAGGGAGGACTAGAGAGATGGCGACAACAAGACAAGATGCTTGGACTGATGATGAAGATTTGCTTCTGGCAGAAGTAGTACTCCGGCATATTCGAGAAGGCGGAACGCAATTATCTGCCTTTAAAGAGGTGGGAAGACATTTATCTCGTACACCAGCAGCATGTGGCTTTAGATGGAATTCTTACGTTAGAAAGCAATACAAAGAACGTATTGAAGAAGCGAAGCAACTGCGTAAAGTGGAAAATTATGAAGTGAAAGAGACGAAGGTATTAGAGCCTACGTCAATTACATTGAATGATGTTATTGATTTCTTGCAAAATTATAAAGATGAAAACTCTTTAATGGTGTTGCAACAGCAAATTGAATCGTTACAAACAGAGAAAGAGAGTCTTTTGGAACGATTATCAGTATATGAGGAAGAATATAGAACATTGCTTGATTATATCGATCAAAAAAGAAGTGTAATGGTAGCAGAAAGGAATAGTGCTCGTTCGAATGGGAAATTAGAGAAGTTAAAGAAATAAAAAAACAGCTGCTATGTAGCTGTTTTTTTATTTCTTATGCAGACTCTTCGTTTGTAACCGTATTCAAATTTGTTTCTGGGTTCCAAACGTAAAAATCACCATCGGGTACTGATACAGGCTGAAAATTTAATTTATCCCAAAAACCAGCTGAATGGATACGTGCGATCGTTTTAATTGGGAACTGCAGCCCTTTCGCATAATTTACAAGCATTTCTCCGAATCCTTGTTTTTGGAAAGTTGGTAACACTTCAAGTTTATAGAGTTCTAGGTAAGTACCTGTAATTTCGAATGGTTCCCCGCCGTTCCTTTTCATGTATAGACTCATACGTGCAATTAGTGATCCGCCGTAATAAATACCGTAAAATGGAGATTCACTATCGTTTTCAATAATATTCGCTTGTAATTCTTCTAACATGGATAGTTCTTGAGCTCCGCAACCTTTAAATTTTTTAAACTCGTCTAATGTTTTATAATTGATGAGCAAGCGCTCAACTTTTGGGAATCCCATAACATCACATCCTTTTCTTGTCTCGTTGAATGCAGAAAAGTAAAAATATTTATAATAATATTATAACTCATTTTTTTATTTTTATGAAGATGATAGTATATTTCTTTTATTATTTTTTTGAGGATTTGCTAAACTAAGAGTAGGAGCATATTAATAAGTAGTATGTACATATTGGAAGAAGAGGTGGCATTTGTTCATCTTTAGTTAATTATGATCCCGTATCAATTGGGCATTTGCGGGATAAAAAGGGGAGGGGAAAAAGGGACTTATGTATCGTGTTCAAATAAGTTCCTTGTGTGATAATGAAAATTGGAGTTGTGGGACCAGGAGCAATCGGTCTATTATATGCATTTTATTTACAAAAAAGTAATCAAGATGTTACGTTGTTTACAAGGACAGCTAAGCAGGCTGATGAATTGAATATAACGGGTGTAACTTGTATTAGGGAGGGGAAACGCGAAACGGTATTCCCGCCTGTTTTACCAATAGAAAGTATGTTAGACAAACAGCTAGACTATATATTTATTGCTGTTAAGCAATATCATATAACTGACATACTACCTTTTGTGCGAGGGAAATCCTCATTAATCTTTTTGCAAAACGGAATGTCACATCTTCATGCTATGCAGAAAATAGAGAATGAAAATATTGCAGTTGGAATTGTAGAGCATGGTGCAAAAAAAGAAGAAATACATACCGTTTATCATACGGGAATAGGTGTAACAAAGTTTGGAATTGTGCACGGCCGGTCTATACATTTTGAAAAAATGTTTAACTGCTTTCCATTTCCACATTTTCCGATTCACATAGAAGAGGATTGGAAGGATGTTATGCACAAAAAATTAGTGGTTAATGTATGTATCAATCCATTAACAGCATTATTACAAGTCAAGAATGGAGATTTGATTACGAATCCATTTTTTTATCAGATGATGGAGCAAGTATTTCACGAAGTCGCTTTTCTTGTTAAAGAAGAAAAAGAAATGGTATGGGAACTAGTACGTCACGTATGTGAAAGAACGTCTCATAATACATCATCTATGCTGGCAGATGTAAGAGCGAATAGACAAACGGAAATTGGTGCAATTGTTGGGTATGTATTAGAAGAAGCTAAGAAACAGCAAAGATCCGTTCCGACACTTCAATTTTTGTTTGATGCAATAAAAGGATTAGAAGTAAAAGTATAAGTGTAATTCTTTGCTTTTACGTGCAACATTGACTACAATGTGGATTGGTGAGAGAACAGGATACGAAAGGAAGAATTATATGGAGATAAAAGAAATCTCTGTTCCGCAACAAGGTGTTGTAGCGGACTATATGAACGGTAAAAAAGAGATACAGTCGTGTTTTGATTATATGTTAACAGAAGATGCTTTTAAACAGCGTGTACAAGATTTGCGTGAGAGGGAGTTTTTCCGCCAAGATTTAGTAGCGCATTTATTAGAATATAATACAAAATTACAAGCGGGAGAAGCTACAATTCAAAATGTAAAATCGCTTGGAGATGAAAATACATATGTTGTAATAGCTGGGCAACAAGCTGGGTTATTAACAGGGCCACTTTACACGATTCATAAAATTATTTCAGTTTTACAGCTTGCGAAGGAAAAGGAAGAAAGTTTAGGTGTTAAAGTTGTTCCTGTTTTCTGGATTGCTGGTGAAGATCATGATATGGATGAAATCAATCATACTTTTGTAACGAAGAATAAAAAAATAAAAAAGACTATTTTTCATGATCGTAATCCGAAAAAGGCGAGTGCTTCAGAGTCCGAGCTTTCTTTGGAAGACTGTAGAAAGTGGATTGAAGAAATTTTTAAAACATACCCTGAAACGAATTTTACAAAGGATGTACTTCAATTTATTGATGATTCACTGGCGAAATCAAATACGTATGTAGATTTCTTTGGTCATCTTATTATGAAAATGTTCGTGAATTCTGGTTTAATTCTTGTCGATTCGCATCATCCTGAACTAAGAAAATTAGAAGTGCCATTTTTTAAACAAATTATAGGGAAGTATAAAGACGTACAAGAAGGGCTACATAACCAACAGGAAGTAATTAAAGAATTAGGATATAAACCAATTATTGAAACGAAGTCTAATGCAGTGCATATATTCATGGAAATTGATAATGAGCGAGTGTTACTTGAAGACAATCAAGGCAAGTTTGTTGGGAAGGATGGAGCGTATTCCTTTTCATATGAGGAATTGATTGATGAGATGGAAAGAAGCCCGGAGCGCTTTAGTAATAATGTTGTAACGCGCCCTCTTATGCAAGAGTATGTATTTCCTACGTTGGCATTTATTGGGGGGCCAGGAGAATTAGCTTACTGGAGTGAATTACAACAAGTCTTCCATACGATTGGTTTCCGAATGCCGCCTGTCGTTCCGCGTATTACAATCACTTATATAGAGAGGGATATAGCGACAGATTTGCATGATTTACAATTGCAAGAGAGTGATCCGTTTTTAAATAACGTAGATAAGTTGCGTGATGATTGGTTGTCTAATCAAATAGAGGAACCGATAGATGACCGATTTGTAGAGGCGAAAAAAGAAATAATTGATATTCATATGTCATTACAACAATTTGTGAAGAAAATAGATCCTGGATTAAGTGCATTTGCAGGGAAAAACGAATTCAAAATTAATGAACAAATTGAACTGTTGGAAAAAATGTTGAAAAGAAATGTTGAGAAAAAACATGAAGTGCAATTAAATAAATTCCGTCGTATACAATTTGCACTCCGCCCATCAGGAGCGCCGCAAGAGCGTGTGTGGAATGTATGTTATTATTTAAATCAGTACGGTTTAGATTTCGTTGATCGTGTAATGGAAACATCATTTTCTTGGAACGGGAAACATCATGTTATAAAACTATAGAATCTTGCTCTTAGGAGCAGGATTTTATTTTTATCTCGTTGAATTTACTGTGAAGTGAAATTTTTCTGAATTATTAATTTAAAAATGGTGAATATCGTAATTATGCAGGATACTTAAATATATGACAAAATAGCACAAAATGTAAACGTATTATTATCTTTTTCGACAGTTTTTTATTTCAATTCCCGCAAAAGATGATAAAATTTAGTATATAATAAAAGAAAATAGCGATTTGTATAGTATGCTGCCTTTGTAGGCAAGTTAAATGAGTCGTTCTTTCATAGTATTTCGTTTTCTAATCGTGAATTATGCGTTTAGAGGAGGAGATACATTCAACATAATTAATTGGAAAAAGAGTAGGTGCAACAATGTTTAAACACGTAACAGTGCTTTTGAAGGAAACAGTAGACGGCTTAGATATAAAGCCAGATGGTACATATGTAGATTGTACACTGGGGGGAGGAGGACATAGTTCTTATTTATTATCCCAACTAACTGAAGGCGGAAGATTAATCGCGTTTGATCAAGATGAGATAGCGATTCAAAATGCGAAAGAAAAATTCTCTTCATACGGTGAGCAGTTCATAACAGTAAAGAGTAATTTCCGTTATTTATCTGAAAAACTACAGGAATTAGGTATAACAGAAGTAGACGGTATTTTATTTGATTTAGGTGTTTCATCCCCGCAATTAGATACACCAGAGCGTGGTTTTAGTTATCATCATGATGCACCGTTAGATATGCGAATGGATCAGGATGCACCGTTAACAGCATATGATGTTGTAAATAGCTGGTCATATGAACAACTTGTAAGAATTTTCTTCCAGTATGGTGAAGAGAAATTTTCAAAACAAATAGCAAGAAAAATTGAAGCGTATCGTGAGAATAAAGCTATTGAAACGACAGGGGAATTAGTAGAGCTAATTAAAGAGGGTATTCCAGCTCCTGCTCGTAGAACGGGGGGGCATCCTGCGAAGCGAGTGTTCCAAGCAATCCGTATTGCAGTAAATGATGAATTGAAAGTATTTGAAGAAGCGTTGGAATCTGCAATTGAAATGGTTAAGCCAGGCGGAAGAGTTAGTGTTATAACATTCCATTCTTTAGAAGACCGTATTTGTAAAACGACGTTTAAGCGAAATAGTACAACGCCACAATTGCCACCAGGATTACCAATTATTCCTGATGAATTTAAGCCGAAATTAAAGCTTATTACGAGAAAACCGATTTTACCTTCTGATATTGAGTTAGAAGAAAATAATCGAGCGCGTTCTGCGAAATTGAGAATCGCTGAAAAAAGATAAAAAGGGGAGAGAGGTATGAGTAACTTAGCTGTAAAGTACAAACAACAAGCGCAAGAAGAGGTTCAGATTCAAACGCCCCCACAGCAGATGGTTCAGCCAAAAGCTAAAGCGAAGATTACAAGAATCGAAAAACTGTTGTATGTAGCGTTTATTGGCTTTTTATTGTATGCCTGTGTAGCGTTTATTGGAAATAAAGCAGGTCTTTATCAAGTTAATGTAGAAGCTGCGACGATAGAACAAAAAATTGTACAGCAGCAAAAAGAAAATCAAGAATTACAAGCTGAAGTAGAGAAGTTAAGTCGTTATGAACGCATCTCTGAAGTTGCGAAAAAACACGGGCTAGAAATTAATGCGAATAATGTGAAAGGCCTCAAATAAGGCAATAGGTGTGAAGGGAAAATGAAGAGAACTATGACTAAATTTCATACCAATAAGGGAGCAGGGTATTTTATGATTTTATTCCTCCTGCTCTTTTTGCTGTTATTAGCCCGATTTTTTTACATACAAGCAACAGGAACCGTGCATAATCAAGATTTGGATAAACTCGCTCAGCAAAAACATGGTAAAACAGGAGTTCTGGAAGCGAATCGCGGGACGATTTATGATCAAAACGGCCATGTATTAGCGCAAGATGCAAACTCTTATAAACTTGTAGCGGAATTAAAAGGTGCGAAGCCGGTTAAGGATAAAGAGGATACTGCAAAGAAAATTGCGGGAGTACTCGGAACAGATGAAGAGACGATTTTAGCCACGTTAAATAAAGAAGGTAGAAGTCAAGTGGAATTTGGGAAATTAGGTAAGGGCTTGACGAAAGAACAGAAAGATCAAATAGAAGCGTTAAAATTGCCAGGTATATCTTTTATTACTGAAAATGCAAGAGTATATCCAAACGGTGATTTCGCATCTTATGTCGTAGGTCATGCGAGACCTGATGATAAGGGGATTGCTAAAGGGCAATTTGGTTTAGAACAGAGTTTGGATAAGTATTTAGGAGCTTCTAACGGAAAAGTAGCTTATACAGGCGATCGTAAAGGTGTGTCTCTTGACGGCGGGAAAGTGAATGTAGAGGCACCTAAAAATGGAGATAATGTATATTTAACGCTTGACCAGCGTATTCAAAGTTATTTAGAAGACGCAATGAAAGAAGCGAGTAAACATTATGAACCAGAAAGCTTAATAGGAATTGTTGCGGATCCAAAAACAGGGAAAATATTAGGAATGTCTAGTAAGCCTAGTTATGATCCGAACCAAGAGAATATTAAGTATTTTTATAATGATGCAATTGCAAATGCATTTGAACCTGGATCAACAATGAAAATATTCACGCTAGCAGCAGCTATTAATGAAGGTGTGTATAAGGGACAAGATTATTATCAGTCTGGTACATATCAAGTAGGAAACAGAAAAATAAAAGATCATAACGGCGGTGCTGGATGGGGATCTATCACGTTCGATGAAGGGGTAGAGCGTTCTTCCAACGTAGCGTTTGCAATTTTAGGGGATCAAAAACTTGGCCCAGAACGTTTCCGAAAATATATCCATGCTTTCGGATTAGATGAAAAAACGAACATTGATTTACCTGGTGAAGGGTCAAATACAATTATATTCGATCAGCAAATACAGCAAGTAACAACAGCTTTTGGACAAGGTTCTACTGTAACGCCAATTCAACTTGTACAAGCTGCAACAGCTATTGCAAATGATGGGAAAATGATGAAGCCTTATACAATTGATAAAATTGTAGATCCAATAACAGGCGAAGTAAAATTAGAACATAAGCCAGAAGAAGTAGGAAAACCTGTTACGAAAGCAACAGCGGCGCAAGTAAGACAGTTATTAGAACGTGTTGTTACATCGCCGAAAGGAACTGGAACTGCTTATAAAGTCGATGGATATTCAGTTGGTGGTAAAACAGGAACAGCGCAAATTCCGGATGGAAAAGGTGGCTATATGACAGGGAGAGAGAATTACATATTCTCGTTCTTAGGTATGGCACCTATGGATGACCCACAACTTGTTGTATATGTAGCTGTTAAACAACCGAAGTTGAAAGATGATGAGAGTGGCGCACAACCTTTAGCTGATATTTTTAAATATGTAACGAAGAATAGTTTAGAGTATTTAAAGATTAAGCCTAATGAAGTGAAAGATCCGAAGAAATATGTGAAAGAGCAGCAAACTGCTGTTCCAGATGTAACCGGAAAAACGATGGAAGAAGCGAAAAAAGCTATTGATAAAGCAAAACTTCGTCCAATCGTATTAGGTGAAGGGAAAGTACAGCAACAAGTACCGAAAGCGACTGAACAAACATTGAAGGGTGACCGAGTCTTCTTAGTGGCGGATAAACCTACAATGCCAAATATACAAGGCTGGGCGCTTCGCGATGTTATGAATTTAGCGAAAACATTAAAGCTTAACCTAAAACCTAATGGTACAGGATACGTAACTGAACAAAGTGTGCCAGAAGGAACATTGTTGCAACCTGGTACAGAGTTAGGTGTAACACTTGTACCGCCACTTGAACCACAACAAGAAGCAGAAAAGCCAAGTTCTAATTAAATAAGTACAAGCATATATTGGAACAAGCTAGGCGTAAGGGAGGCTTGTTCCAATATGCGTGTATCAAATGTAACAGTTAGAAAAAGACTTATTTTTATACTCATATCAGGTATACTTATTTTCACTATCATCGATATTCGTCTTGGATATGTGCAATTTTTTCTTGGGAATATGTTAACGGATCGTGCGAAAGATTCATGGAGTCGTAATATTACTTTTGAACCTGAACGTGGGAAGATTTTAGACCGAAATGGTGTGGAACTTGCTACGAATAAAAGTGCTCCAACTGTCTTTGTTGTACCGAGGCAAATTGAAAAACCAGCAGAGACTGCAGAGAAGTTAGCTGCAGTATTAGGTGTGGAAAAAGATGAGATTTACAAGAGAATTACAAAAAAAGAATCAATTGTAAGGTTAGATAAAGGCGGAAGGAAAATATCGCATGATAAAGCGAAAGAGGTACGAGGATTAAGTTTGAAAGGTGTTTATATCGCAGAAGACTCTATCCGATACTATCCATTTGGCAACTTTTTATCGCACGTATTAGGGTTTGCTGGTAGTGATAACCAAGGTCTTATGGGGCTAGAAAAATATTATGATAAAGAGCTAAATGGTGATGAAGGCCATGTTCGTTTTTTTGCAGATGCAAAAGGACAAAGGATGCCCAATGTTGGTGATGACTTCAAAAAACCAGAAGCTGGTTTGAATTTAGGTTTAACAATTGATGCGCGTATTAATAGAATTATGGAAAGAGAAATGAATATTGCAGAGTCGACATATAATCCAGATGGTATGATTGCGATTGCGATGAATCCGAAAAATGGTGAAATTTTAGGTATGTCGAGTCGGCCGAGTTTTGATCCGGCAGATTTTCAAAGTGTTTCTCCAGAAGTGTACAATAGAAATTTACCAGTATGGAGTACGTATGAGCCTGGTTCAACATTTAAGATCATTACGTTAGCTGCAGCTTTGAATGAAAATTTAGTAGACTTAGAGAAAGATACGTTTTATGATGATGGAGCAGCTGAAGTTGGTGGAGCAAGATTGAAATGCTGGAAAGCAGGAGGCCACGGTAGCCAAACGTTTTTAGAAGTAGTTCAAAACTCTTGTAACCCAGGATTTATTGAACTGGGTGATCGCCTTGGTAAAGACCGATTGTTTAAATACATTCGTAATTTCGGCTTTGGACAGAAGACTGGAATTGATCTGCAAGGTGAAGGTAGTGGGATTTTATTTAATTTAGATAAAGTCGGTCCAGTCGAACAAGCAACAACTTCATTCGGTCAAGGTGTTTCTGTTACGCCAATCCAACAAGTAGCGGCGGTAGCAGCGGCTGTAAATGGTGGAACTTTGTATCAACCGTATATAGCTAAAGAATTTATTGATCCGAAAAACAATCAAGTTGTAAGCAAAAAGACACCTGTAGAAAAAAGAAAAGTTATTTCCAAGGAAACTTCAGAAAAAGTTCGGTATGCATTAGAAAATGTTGTAGCAAAAGGATCTGGTAAAGGTGCTTTCATTGATGGGTATCGTGTAGGTGGAAAAACAGGTACGGCTCAAAAAGTGAAAGATGGTAAATATTTAGAGAATAATTATATTGTATCTTTTATCGGTTTTGCTCCAGCAGATGATCCGGAAATTGTTGTTTATGTTGCTGTTGATAATCCGAAAGGTGTAACGCAATTCGGTGGAGTAGTAGCAGCTCCAATTGTTGGGAATATTCTTCGGGATGCACTTCCTGTTATGGGAGTGAAACCGAGAACAGAACAAGTTGAGAGAGAATATAAATGGGGCGATATACCAACTGTGGAAGTTCCGAATTTAATTGGAATGAAAAAGAAAGACTTACAGACGCAGCTCGTCGATTTGAAGCTTGATATAAGTGGAGATGGAGAGAAAGTCATTAAACAGTCCCCAGAAGCAGGAGCTAAAGTGAAAGAAGGCTCAAAAATTAGAATTTACTTCGGGAATTAAAGGTAACCTAGTACGTTTTATGGTACAATTGGTGGAAGTGAGTTCTCTATAGAAGAGTTACTTAATTTGAGACCGTAAGAGTTTCAATTATAAATAAGTCTATTTATTAGACACAGTAGCACTTACCTCCTATTTTACATAATTAGGAGGTAACGTGTTGCTTATTAAAAAAAGAGATAAATACACAATGTAGAGAGGGTTTAGTGAAATGAAGTTGCATACACTTGTATCATGTTTGCATGATTTTCCAGTTGTTCCAAAAGAAAATCCAGAAATCACATCTATAGAAGCTGATTCACGTAAAGTGAAAGAGGGAAGCTTATTTGTATGTATGAAAGGGTATACGGTTGATAGCCATGATTTTGCTAAGCAAGCAGCGGCACAAGGAGCGGCTGCTATTGTTGCGGAAAGACCAATTGATGTTGACGTTCCAGTTGTACTTGTGAAAAACACTTTTCGTTCGTTAGCGGTTTTAGCTGATTATTTTTATGGTCAACCAACACACAAGTTACATTTAATCGGAATTACAGGTACAAATGGAAAGACAACAACATCGCATATTATGGATGAGATTATGCGAGCACATGGTCATAAAACGGGGCTAATTGGAACGATTAATATGAAAATCGGTGATGAAACATTTGAGGTGAAAAATACAACGCCAGATGCACTAACACTTCAACAAACATTTTCAAAAATGGTTGAACACGGTGTGGATAGTACAGTAATGGAAGTTTCGTCACATGCTTTAGATCTTGGTCGTGTACACGGATGTGATTACGATGTAGCAGTGTTTACAAATTTAACACAAGATCATTTAGACTATCATAAAACGATGGAAGAATATAAACATGCAAAAGGGTTGTTATTTGCACAACTTGGCAATAGTTATAATCATAATCGTGAAAAGTACGCGGTACTGAATAACGATGATGCTGTAACAGAGGAATATATGAGAAGTACTGCAGCAACTGTTGTAACATATGGAATTGATACAACAAGTGATATTATGGCCAAAGATATCGTTATGACGAGTGGTGGAACTACATTTACGCTTGTAACACCGTATGAAAGTGTAAATGTTACGATGAAATTGATTGGGAAATTTAATGTATATAACGTACTAGCGGCAACAGCGGCAGGACTTGTTTCTGGTGTAAGTTTAGAAACAATCCTTGATGTGATAAAGAAACTAGCTGGAGTTCCAGGACGTTTTGAAGTGGTTGATGGTGGACAGAATTATACAGTTATTGTTGATTATGCTCATACACCAGATAGTTTAGAGAATGTATTGAAAACAGCAAAGCAATTTGCAAAAGGTGATGTATATTGTATCGTCGGTTGTGGCGGCGATAGAGATCGAACGAAGAGACCGATCATGGCAAGTGTTGCAACAAAATATGCAACCCACGCAATTTATACGTCAGATAATCCAAGAAGTGAAGAACCAGGGGCTATATTAGATGATATGGTACAGGGTGCAAATGGGAATAATTATGAAGTAATTATTGATAGAAAAGAAGCGATATACCATGCAATTGCTAACGCGAAAGCTGAAGATATCATCATTATTGCTGGTAAGGGTCATGAAACGTATCAAATTATTGGTAAAGACGTTCATCATTTTGACGATCGTGAAGTCGCTAAAGAAGCAATTACAGAGCGTTTAAACAACGAAGAGTAACAACGTGAGAGGAGGACTACATGTGCTTGAGCAAGGTTTATTAGTAACGGCTGGGGTAGCATTCTTAATTTCTGTTGCCCTTTCGCCATTGTTTATTCCATTTTTAAGAAAATTAAAGTTCGGACAGAGTATTCGTGATGAGGGACCAAAGTCACATCAAAAAAAATCAGGGACACCGACAATGGGTGGTATCGTCATATACGTATCTATGATGGTAACTTCACTTATTATGGCGATTAAGTTTAAACATTTAGGTGCAGAGGTTTCATTGTTACTATTAGTGACGTTTGGTTACGGATTGATTGGATTTTTAGATGACTACATAAAGGTAGTTAAGAAGAGAAATCTTGGTTTAACATCAAAACAAAAATTAGTAGGTCAGCTTGTTATTGCTATTGCGTTCTTTTTAATTGGAAAAGGGCAAGCGTTCCACACATACATCATGATTCCGGGAACAGATGTTAAGTTTGAATTAGGTTGGGCATATTTTGTACTTGTACTATTTATGCTTATTGGTGGATCAAATGCAGTTAACTTAACTGACGGTTTAGATGGTTTATTATCAGGAACAGCTGCTATTGCATTTGGAGCGTTTAGTATTATTGCTGTAGCACAAGAGCAATTTGGGGTAGCGATATTCTGTATGGCGGTTGTAGGAGCTGTACTTGGATTTTTAGTATTCAATGCGAATCCAGCGAAAGTATTTATGGGGGACACAGGTTCTTTAGCTTTAGGTGGAGCCATTGCAGCTGTAGCAATTTTATTAAAGCAAGAATTGTTACTTGTAATCATTGGCGGAGTATTCGTAATGGAAACTTTATCTGTTATTATTCAAGTTATTTCATTTAAAACAACAGGAAAACGTGTCTTTAAAATGAGTCCATTACACCATCATTATGAATTATGTGGTTGGTCAGAATGGCGTGTTGTTGTGACGTTTTGGTCTGTAGGATTTTTATTAGCTGTGTTAGGAATTTATATCGGGGTGTGGATGTAATTGAAAACTGTAACTGAATTTCAAAATAAAAATATTCTTGTATTAGGCATTGCAAAAAGTGGTTATGCAGCAGCTACGTTGTTACAAAAATTAGGGGCAAATGTTATTGTAAATGACGGAAAGCCTTTAGCAGATAATGTACTTGCTGCGGAATTACAAGCAAAAGGAATGGACGTTGTATGTGGTGGTCATCCTTTAGAGTTGTTAGAGAGAAATATTTCTCTTGTAGTAAAAAATCCAGGAATCCCGTATTCTAATCCAATATTAGTTGCTGCGAAAGAAAAACAAATTCCGATTGTTACGGAAGTTGAATTAGCATATCGTATTTCAGAAGCGCCATTTGTTGGAATTACGGGGTCTAACGGTAAAACGACGACGACAATGCTTACATTTGAAATGCTAAAAGAAGGACAAAAGCATCCTGTAATTGCAGGAAACATTGGAACTGTAGCGTGTGAAGTAGCACAGGATGCAAAAGAAAATGAAGTTGTAGTTACAGAACTTTCATCGTTCCAATTGATGGGAGTAGAATTGTTCCAGCCTAAAATTGCTGCGTTTTTAAATTTATTTGAGGCCCACTTAGATTATCATGGGACGAAGAAAGAATATGGTTTAGCGAAAGCAAATATATTTAAAAACCAAACAGAAAATGACTATAGTGTAATAAATGCAGATGATACAGATGTGATGGCTTTATCTGCTTATAGTAAAGGGCAAAAAGTACTATTTTCAACAACGAAAGAAATTGAAGATGGCGCGTGTATAAAAGATAATGCTCTTTATTTTAAAGGTGAAAAAGTTGTTGAAGTAGGCGATATCGTTTTACCTGGTCAACATAATTTAGAAAATATTTTAGCAGCGATGAGTATCGCAAAATTATTGGGTGTTTCTAATGAAGCGATTACGGCGGTATTAAAACGATTTACGGGTGTTAAACATCGTTTAGAATATGTAACAACTATTAACAATCGTAAGGTTTATAATGACTCAAAAGCAACGAATATGTTAGCGACTGAGAAAGCTTTATCTGCGTTTACACAACCGATTGTGTTATTAGCAGGTGGCCTGGATCGTGGAAATGAATTTGATGATTTAATTCCATATTTCAAAAATGTAAAAGCAATTGTAACATTTGGACAAACAGCTCCCAAATTAGTAAGAGCTGCAGAAAAAGCAGGATTAGATACAATTGAAAGTGTCGATACTTTAGATGAAGCGGTAGTGAAAGCTTACGCTCATTCTACAGATGGTGATGTAATTCTTCTTTCTCCAGCATGTGCAAGCTGGGATCAATTTAAAACATTTGAAGAAAGAGGAGACATTTTTATACAAGCTGTGCATAAACTTATATAAAGTAAATCAAAACATCAGTAGGCTAACACCTACTGATGTTTTGTTACATAGGGCAAAAGTTTCTGCCTAAAGAGGTGGTGTTTATGGGTAATGAAGAAAACGCCTGATTTTATTCTCATCATCGTTACACTTGCGTTGTTAACAATCGGAATGGTTATGGTGTATAGTGCGAGTGCGGTTTGGGCCTCTTATAAAATGGGGGACTCATTCTTTTTTGCAAAAAGGCAATTGCTATTTGCAGGTCTTGGTGTAGTGGCTATGTTTTTAATTATGAAAATTGATTATTGGGTGTGGCGTACGTACTCAAAAGTAATTTTGCTAGTTTGCTTCATTCTTCTTATTCTCGTTCTTATTCCTGGAGTAGGACTTGTTCGAGGCGGGGCGCGAAGTTGGATTGGAATCGGGGCATTTTCCATTCAACCGTCAGAATTTATGAAGTTTGCGATGATTATTTTCTTAGCAAAATTTTTAGCGGAACGACAAAAATTAATTACTTCTTTTAAACGTGGTTTACTACCAGCTCTAAGTTTTGTATTTCTTGCTTTCGGAATGATTATGTTACAGCCAGATCTTGGTACAGGAACGGTAATGGTTGGGACATGTATCATTATGATATTTATCTCGGGAGCAAGGGTCTTTCACTTTGCAATGTTTGGTTTGATTGGTGTAGCAGGATTTGTAGGGTTAATTGCATCAGCACCGTATCGAATGAAACGTATAACATCATATTTAGATCCGTGGTCAGATCCGCTTGGAAGTGGATTTCAAATTATTCAATCGTTACTCGCAATTGGACCGGGTGGATTATTCGGGCTTGGACTTGGACAAAGTAGACAAAAGTTTCTTTATTTACCTGAACCACAAACAGACTTTATATTTGCAATCTTATCCGAGGAATTAGGTTTTATTGGTGGTTCATTTGTGTTATTATTATTTAGTCTATTATTATGGCGTGGGATTCGTATAGCTTTAGGAGCGCCAGATTTATATGGTACGTTTTTAGCAGTAGGTATTGTGGCGATGATTGCGATTCAAGTAATGATTAATGTTGGTGTTGTAACAGGATTGATGCCTG
The DNA here is from genome assembly GCF_051948935.1 of Bacillus sp. Brlt_9. Taxonomy (NCBI): domain Bacteria; kingdom Bacillati; phylum Bacillota; class Bacilli; order Caryophanales; family Bacillaceae; genus Bacillus; species Bacillus sp. Brlt_9. The sequence continues at coordinate 903,524 of NZ_JAYJLO010000002.1, forward strand.
TTACGGGTATTACTTTGCCGTTTTTAAGTTATGGTGGATCAAGTTTGACATTAATGTTAATGGCAGTAGGTGTATTATTAAATATAAGTCGCCATTCTCGCTACTAAACCCTGTTTTATAAGACAGGGTTTTTCGTATGTGCGTGAAGAAACAATATGTATATAGAAATAAATACGCCTGAAATTAGAAACAGAGAAGCGGAGGAGTTAGTAGTGCGTGTATTAGTAAGTGGTGGGGGCACTGGAGGTCATATTTATCCGGCTCTTGCTTTAATAAGAGAAATAAAAAAATTAAATCCGGAAGCAAGGTTTTTATATATTGGAACGGAGAATGGATTAGAAAGCACAATTGTGCCAAAAGCAGGTATACCGTTTCAATCTATTGTTATAAGTGGATTTAAGCGTAAAATATCGTTAGATAACGTGAAAACAGTGATGCGTTTCCTAAAAGGTGTACAAGATAGTAAACGATATATTCGTCGTTTTAATCCGGATATTGTAATTGGAACGGGTGGATATGTATGTGGACCTGTTGTATATGCTGCTGCAAAATTAGGTATTCCAACTATTGTACATGAACAGAATAGTGTACCTGGTGTAACGAATAAATTTTTAAGCCGCTATGTTGATAAAGTTGCGGTTTGTTTTGATGCAGCTGTAGAGCATTTTCCACAATCGAAAGTGGTCATGACAGGAAATCCACGAGCATCAGAAGTAATGGATCAAAATGGAATGAAAGGAAAACGTTCAGTAGGTTTATCTCTTCCTAAAAAATCCGTACTTATTTTTGGTGGAAGCCGTGGCGCTAGACCGATTAACGATGCTTTCGTAGAGGCAATTGAGCAGTTTGGAAATAAAAGTTACGAAATATTGTATGTAACAGGTGAAGTTCATTACGACAAAGTGATGGAAGCAGTGAAGCAAAAAGGGAATCCGAGTAATGTTATTATTAAACCTTTCATTCATAATATGCCAGAAGTGCTTACAGGTGTAGATCTTGTTGTTTCAAGAGCTGGGGCAACAACACTTGCAGAATTAACAGCGTTAGGTAAGCCAAGTGTATTAATTCCAAGTCCTTACGTAACAAATAACCATCAGGAAAAAAATGCACGTTCTGTTGTCGATAAAGGAGCAGCAAAAATGTTGCTTGAAAAAGATTTAACAGCAGAAACGCTTATTCGTGACATTGATGAGATTTTATTAGATACACAAACATTACAAAATATGAAGCTTGCTGCTGGGCAATTAGGTATTCCTGATGCAGCAAATAAGTTGTATGAAGTAATGAATAAGCTTGTAAAAAAATAACGTTAGGTGAAAGCCCTGCATACTACTGTAATAAGGATACTTAGTATGGGGGAGATTGTTTATGGAACAATTAGTAAATGAGCTTATAGAAGCAAATGTTGGTCGCGTGTTAGTAGATGAACCGTTAGCTCGTTATACGACTATGAAAATAGGTGGACCAGCTGATATTTTAATTGTGCCAAAGCATGTTGCCGGTATTGAAAAAACGTTGCAGTTAGTAAAAAAGTATAAAACAAAGTGGACTGTAATTGGTCGCGGTTCGAACCTTCTTATATCTGATTTAGGTATTGATGGTGTCGTTATTCGTTTAGGAGAAGGATTAGACCACTTAGAAGTCGAAAAATACAAAGTAAGAGTTGGTGGTGGGTATCCCCTTATTAAATTATCAACTTTACTTAGTCGTCAAGGATTAGCCGGTCTGGAGTTTGCAAGTGGTATTCCAGGAAGTGTTGGTGGAGCAGTATATATGAATGCGGGAGCACATAAATCGGATATATCAAATATAGTATCAAAAGCTCTTATTTTGTTTGAAGATGGAACAATTGATTGGTTAACGCATGAAGAAATGGAGTTTTCCTATCGTACATCTGTATTGCAAACGAAACGTCCTGGTATTGTTTTGGAAGCTGAGTTTCAATTACAGATAGGAGAGCGTGAAAGAATTGTAAGTATCATGCAAAAGAATAAAGATTACCGCCGTGAAACACAGCCATGGAATCATCCTTGTGCAGGAAGTGTGTTCCGAAATCCAATTCCATACTTTGCAGGAGATTTAATAGAAAAAGCAGGGCTTCGTGGTTATCAAATAGGTGGAGCTCAAATTTCTGAAATGCATGGGAATTTTATTATTAATACTGGGGGAGCCAGTGCGCAAGATGTCTTATCTTTAATTGCATTAATAAAACAAACAATCAAGGATAAATTTGGCGTAGAAATGCATACAGAAGTAGAAATCATTGGAAGATAACGGTTATTCGTTCCGCTCATTATCATTTATGTTATAATAAGAAGATAAGAACGGCATGAGGAACATGCCGTTCTTTATGTTACGTAGGGGGATCGTACATGAAAAATAGTAAAGTAATTAAACTACAGGATCGTGTACCAAAGTTAAAAAATCAACAGAAAAAAAACAAGAAAAATGTTAATCATCGGTTGATTTTATACATATCAATTTTATTTTTATTAGTGCTCTTTTTGATTTATTTTCGGTCTCCGCTTAGCAATATAAAAAAGATAAGTGTGTTTGGAAATCATTATATGACAGATGAACAAGTAATGAAGGAATCAGGTGTGACATATGATACAAGTTATTTCCGAGTGACAGCACATAAAGCAGAAGAAAACTTAACGAAACGAAAAGAAATTAAAGCGGTAAATGTAAAAAAACGTTTTCCAAATAAAATTGATGTTCATATTGAAGAATATTTAACGATTGGTTATATAAACAAAGATGGGAAATTACAACCGTTATTAGAGAACGGGAAAACACTTGATGTACTTCCGAACGGAAAACTTCCTGTTGCAGCGCCAATTTTTGAACCTTTTAAAGAGGAGAAAATGAAGGAGTTAATTGCTGAGCTTGAAAAATTAACACCAACTATTTTAAGGTCTATTTCTGAAATTCGTTATTCGCCGACAAATGCGAATGAGGACCACCTTACTTTATATATGAATGAAGGGTATGAAGTGAGCACTACGATTCAAAATTTCGCAAAACGTATGGAAGCTTATCCACTTATATTAAAAACAATTGAGCCGGGTAAAAAGGTATTAATTGACTTAGAAGTAGGGGCATATACGAAAGAAATAGGAGCGGAAGAAAAAAAAGAATAGAACGATAGTTTTCACTACGTTATTGTAGAAAAAACGAAACGAACGTTCTACTTGATGCATAGGAATTTACAAGAATGGTTCATTTGATGAAAAATATGTAAAAATTCTTAGATTCATACTAGGATTGGTACAAGTTTCACTTTTCTATGAGTACATCTTAGTGTAGACTTATACTTGGCGGTAATCTTTACACTTGAAATAGAATTATTTCAAGATAAGCAGTTATTCACAGTTTACTGCGATATTCTTAAATGAATGTTAAATAAAAATAAGAAAAATATAGGGTTAAAAAAGGGAAACGTATAAAGACGTTGAATATTTTTCTTATAAATAGTAAAGTTGCGATTGTTGTTCCATATATTGAGTTGTATGGTATAAATAAAGAAGGAGGTGCCAAAGAATGAACAGCAATGAAATATATGTTAGTCTTGACATCGGTACATCCAATGTTAAAGTCATCATTGGTGAAATGGTTAATGACAGCTTAAACATAATTGGTGTTGGAAATGTAAAATCAAATGGTTTGAAGAAAGGGTCGATAGTTGATATAGACGAGACTGTTCGATCAATTAAAAAAGCAATTGAACAAGCTGAGCGCATGGTGGGAATCCACATTGAGCAAGTTGTAGTAGGTGTCAATGCAAACCAGGTACAGCTACTTCCTTGTCACGGAGTAGTCGCTGTTTCAAATGAAGATCGTGAAATCGGGAATGAAGATGTCTTACGCGTTCTAGATGCAGCACAAGTTGTGTCAATTGCTCCAGAACGTGAGTTTATTGATGTGGTACCTCGACAGTTCATTGTAGACGGTCTTGACGAGATTAACGATCCACGAGGGATGATCGGTGTAAGATTAGAAATGGAAGGTACACTTATTACAGGCTCGAGAACTTTACTACATAACCTACTTCGTTGTGTAGAAAAAGCAGGTCTTGAAATTGTTGATATTTGCCTTCAGCCTTTAGCGGCTGCTACAGTTGCTATATCTTCAGATGAAAAAAATAGAGGAGTAGCCCTTGTTGATATGGGGGGAGGATCTACAACTTTATCTATTTTTAAAGATGGAGAGTTACAAGCGACGAGTGTATTACCATTAGGTGGAGACCATATAACGAAGGATATTGCGATTGGGTTGAAAACTTCAACAGAAAATGCAGATCAAATTAAGTTGAAATATGGACATGCTTTTTATGATACAGCATCTGAAGAAGAGATGTTTACGGTTCCCATTATGGGAAGCGATCAAACAGAACAATATTCTCAATTGGAATTATCGGATATAATAGAGGCTCGTGTAGAGGAAATTTTAATGTTTGTTCAAGATGAAGTGCGTAAGTTAGGAGTAAAGCAAGTAGCTTCTGGTTATGTACTAACCGGTGGAATTGCTTCTATGCCAGGTGTTCTTGATCTTGCATATGATATTTTACATGAAAATGTTCGTATAGCAACTCCTGATTATATTGGTGTGCGTGAGCCACAATATACAAGTGGAGTGGGATTAATTAAACATTCTTATCAAAAAGCTAAATTACGTGGAAAAAATGTGCAGGAAAAGCAAGAGCATTTTGAACCAGTACCAGCACCAGCTCCAACGCCGGTACAACAGCAACCTGCGAAACAAAAAACTCGTAATCAAAACAATAATAATCAAAATGATGACCGTATGATGTCAAAAGTAAAACGTGTATTCCGTTATTTATGGGATTAAAATTGGACACGAAAAATGAGGTTCTAGGGGGATTTCGACATGTTAGAGTTTGATACTACTCAAGATCAATTAGCGAATATAAAAGTTATCGGTGTCGGCGGTGGCGGAAACAATGCTGTAAACCGTATGATTGAACACGGTGTACAAGGTGTAGACTTTATCGCTGTAAATACTGATGCACAAGCATTAAATCTATCAAAAGCTGAAACAAAAATGCAAATTGGTGGAAAATTAACACGTGGACTTGGTGCAGGTGCAAACCCTGAAGTAGGGAAAAAAGCTGCAGAAGAAAGCAAAGAACAGATCCAAGAAGCGCTTCGTGGTGCTGATATGGTATTCGTAACTGCTGGTATGGGCGGCGGAACTGGAACTGGTGCAGCTCCAGTTGTTGCTCAAGTTGCAAAAGAATTAGGTGCATTAACAGTTGGTGTTGTAACACGTCCATTTACATTTGAAGGACGTAAGCGTGCAACACAAGCAGCATCTGGTATTGCGGCATTTAAAGAAAATGTAGATACACTTATTGTAATTCCAAACGATCGCTTATTAGAGATTGTTGATAAAAATACGCCAATGTTAGAAGCATTCCGTGAAGCAGATAACGTATTACGTCAAGGTGTTCAAGGTATTTCTGATTTAATTGCAACACCAGGTTTAATTAACTTAGACTTCGCAGACGTAAAAACAATTATGTCTAATAGAGGTTCTGCTTTAATGGGTATTGGTTCTGGTAATGGAGAAAATCGTGCTGCTGAAGCTGCGAAAAAAGCGATTTCTAGTCCATTATTAGAAACATCTATTGATGGAGCTCAAGGTGTTATCATGAACATTACGGGTGGAGCTAACTTAAGCTTATATGAAGTACAAGAAGCGGCAGACATTGTAGCTTCAGCTTCAGATCCAGAAGTAAATATGATTTTCGGTTCTGTTATTAACGAAGGATTAAAAGATGATATCGTTGTAACTGTAATTGCAACTGGTTTTGATGATAGCATTGCAACTCAACCACCAAAACCAATCATTCGTCCGAATGTGAACCACACGCAACAACAGCAACAGCCAGTAGCTCAACCTCCAAAACAACGTGAAGTAAAACGTGAAATGAAGCGTGAAGAGCCGGTTGTACATGAGCGTCATTCAGATTCAGATGATATCGATATTCCAGCATTTTTACGTAATCGTCGTAGACGATAAAAGAAAAAGGAGCTTTCATGCTCCTTTTTTGTTTTATACAGGGAAAAGATCTGCTAAGCAGGTCTTTTTTTATTTAATATATTTCAATTCATATGTAAGTAAAGAAGTATAGTATTCTATGAAACATATACTTTTATTTTTTACCGACAGATTATGTCTAGAAAGCACAAAATAACAAAAAAACACCTCCGCAAATTGACACACTTTCCTATTGGATATGCATTATACTAGTCTCAACTTAAAAAAAGAGGTGAATTGTTTGGTTGTTTACGCCGACGTTGTTTGGTTGTTAAACGCCTGCATTGATTTTCTTTTACTTTTATTAACAGCCACCGTGTTAAAAAAGAAGATCAAAAGATGGAGGCTTGTGTTAGGGGCATTTATAGGTTCAACCATTGTTATTTTTGCCTTTACTCCTTTTGCTTCTATGATGACACATCCGATTATGAAACTACTGTATTCGTTACTTATTGTGTATACAGCATTTGGATTTACAACGTTTAGAAATTATGCACAAACTGTTTTTACTTTTTATTTTGTAACTTTTATGGTTGGCGGAGGGTTAATTGGCACTCATTTCTTTTTGCAAACGAATGAAATGGTAAATGGATTGGTTCAATCTCAATCTATTTCTTACGGTGATCCAATTAGCTGGTTGTTTGTTGTTTTTGGTTTTCCAGTAATCTATTATTTTTCTAAAAAGCGTATTGAAAGCGTAGAGGTTACAAAAATACACTATGATCAAATTGTGAAATTGAAAATTCAATTAGCTGAAGAGGAACTAGAACTCACAGGTTTGATTGATAGTGGGAACCAACTATACGATCCGTTAACAAAAACCCCCGTTATGATTATGCATATTTCATCATTAGAACATTGCTTGCCAGCTTGGTTAACAGAACAAGTTTATTCCAAAACAGAGATTCCTCAAATACCAGAAAATGATTCTGGGTGGGCGACAAAATTACGCTTAATTCCTTTCCGAGCAGTAGGAGTAGAGAGTCAATTTTTATGGGCCGTTAAGCCAGACAGTGTACACATTAATCATGAAGGTAGTTCTATTGTAGTCAGCAAAGTATTGATTGGGTTAAATACACAACAGTTGTCAACCAATGGAGAATATCAATGTATTGTGCATCCGAAAATGTTAATTTCGCAAAAAATGGTAATTGCTTAATAATGGGAGGCGGGATAATATGATGAAATTAAAATTTTATTTAGTATACCTTTGGTATAAAGTATTGCTGAAATTAGGAATTAAGACCGATGAAATTTATTACATTGGTGGAAGTGAAGCGTTGCCACCACCGTTAACGAAAGAGGAAGAGGAAGTTCTTTTAAATAAATTGCCAAAAGGAGACCAGGCAGCAAGATCGTTACTGATTGAACGCAACTTACGGCTAGTCGTATATATAGCAAGAAAGTTTGAAAATACAGGGATAAATATTGAAGATTTGATTAGTATTGGAACAATCGGCCTTATTAAAGCGGTGAATACATTTAATCCGGAAAAGAAAATAAAATTAGCAACATATGCCTCGCGTTGTATAGAAAATGAAATTTTAATGCATTTGCGCCGGAATAATAAAAATCGTTCAGAAGTTTCTTTTGATGAACCGCTTAACATCGATTGGGATGGGAATGAACTTTTATTATCAGATGTATTAGGTACAGACGATGATATTATTACAAAAGATTTAGAGGCTACTGTTGATCGTCATCTTCTAATGAAAGCATTACATCAATTAAATGATCGTGAAAAACAAATTATGGAACTTCGCTTTGGGTTAGCTGGAGGAGAGGAAAAGACGCAGAAAGATGTGGCGGATATGCTTGGGATTTCACAGTCATACATTTCGCGTTTAGAAAAAAGAATCATAAAAAGATTACGAAAAGAATTTAATAAAATGGTGTAAAGAATAAGATCAGCCTATATAACGGCTGGTCTTATTTTATTTAGTTGTATGAGGAGAGGCAACTGAAATGAAAAATGAAGAAAAAACCATGTGCATAAAATCCCCTTCAAAGGAAATACTTTACACTGTACAGCAACTCCCGATAGGAGGGAACACTTTGACGAGAAACAAAGTAGAAATTTGCGGTGTTGATACAGCTAAACTTCCCGTACTAAAAAATGATGAAATGCGTAAATTATTTCGTGAAATGCAAAGTGGAGAGATAAGCGCAAGAGAGAAATTAGTGAATGGAAACTTACGTCTTGTACTGAGCGTCATCCAAAGATTTAATAACAGAGGAGAATATGTTGACGATTTATTTCAAGTTGGTTGTATCGGACTTATGAAATCCATTGATAACTTTGATTTAGGCCAAAATGTAAAATTTTCAACGTATGCTGTGCCGATGATTATTGGGGAAATACGCAGATATTTGCGTGATAACAATCCGATTCGCGTATCTCGCTCATTACGAGATATTGCGTATAAAGCGTTACAAGTAAGAGAAAAGTTGATTGCAGAAAATTCAAAAGAACCAACAGCGATGGATATTGCAAAAGTACTTGAAGTAACTCATGAAGAAATTGTTTTCGCGTTAGATGCAATTCAAGATCCAGTTTCATTATTTGAGCCGATTTATAACGATGGGGGAGATCCTATCTTTGTTATGGATCAGTTAAGTGATGAAAAACAAAAGGACGAGCAGTGGGTTGAAGAGTTAGCGCTAAAAGAAGGAATGAAGCGTTTAAATGATCGTGAGAAAATGATTATTCGAAAACGTTTCTTCCAAGGAAAAACACAAATGGAAGTTGCAGAAGAAATTGGGATTTCTCAAGCGCAAGTGTCACGTTTAGAGAAATCAGCTATTAAACAAATGAATAAGACGATTCAAGGATAAGGTTTCACCATTTATGGTGAAACCTTTTTATATGTAACATAGTTTGTTTGTGCTCATAGTAGGGAAAGGGTGTTCATATAATGAAAATAATATGGGGTTGGCAAGAGGGTACTTCCTGTTAATTTAAGAAATAGCTTTTTTCAATTCGTCACATATAAGGGAGAGGATGAAAGTGATACGAATTTCGGAATTGCAGATGAAAGATATAATAAATGTTTCAAATGGAAAACGACTTGGGAATATTGGAGATATTGAAATTGATATGAATACAGGGAAGATCGGGTCTATTATTATTTCCAAACAGGCACGTATGTTAGGGATCTTTGGGAAAGATGTAGAAATTGTAATTCCTTGGAAAGAAATTGTGAAAATTGGGGAAGATGTCATACTTGTTAGAGTAAATACTGTTAATTCTGTAACAGAATCAATACAAACACCGACAATTTCATAAAGAATATTACAAATTCCTCTTTTTTTTCTGTTAGGATTATGAAAAAATAAAAGTATGGTAAAATAGACAGGAAGTACCATGCTTTTTTATGATATTTTAATTAAAAGGGGTCGCTTTGTTATGAGAGAACCATTTAAATATGTGGACGGTATACTGTATTTACAAGCTTGGAAAGAACTTGGAAACATTACTGCTGGATTTACGACAAAAGATGGTGGGATAAGTACGGGCTCCTTTCATGCGATGAATTTAGGATTACATGTGAATGATATCGTGGAGAACGTTCATGAAAACAGACGCATTTTAGCAAATAAGTTACAAAAACCATTAGAAAACTGGATTTGCTCTGAACAAATTCATGATCATCATGTTGAAAAAGTAGGACAACAAGAAAAAGGAAGTGGCGTCTATTCATATGAAGACGGCATTTCAAAAACAGATGGCATTTATACGACTAATAATGATGTTCTTCTAACATCTTGTTACGCAGATTGTGTTCCACTCTATTTTTATGCGCCATCACATGGTATGATAGGACTTGCGCATGCGGGATGGAAAGGGACTGTAAAAGAGATTGCAAAGGAAATGATTCAAAAATGGAATGCAGAAGGCATTTCAAGCGATGAAATTCATGTTGCAATCGGACCAGCAATTGGATCTTGTTGTTACGTTGTTGATGATCGAGTGTTAACAGCAGCAGAGCAAGTAGTAAAAGGTTCTGTCCCTTATAAAAAAATTTCTGATGGGCAGTACGCAATTAATTTAAAAGAAATTAATCGTATATTATGTGTACAAACAGGCATAAAAGAAGAGAATATTGTAATGTCATCTCTTTGTACAAGCTGTGAAGAGCAACTATTTTTCTCACATCGCCGTGATCAAGGTAAGACAGGAAGAATGTTGAGTTTCATAGGTTTTAAGGAGGAAGAAAGCAAGTGACAGTACAAAAAAATTTAACAACTGTAAACGAAGTAATTAAGCAATCTTGTGCACGAGCGGGACGTTCGGTGCAAGATATTAAACTCGTTGCGGTTACAAAAACGGTAGGAACTGAAAAAACAAGCGAAGTAATTGAAGCTGGAATTATCGATTTAGGTGAAAATAGAAATGAAGGTTTCATACAGAAATATGAGCATTTTGGCTCAAAAGTTAATTGGCATTTTATTGGCTCATTACAAACGAGAAAAGTAAAAGAAATCATTAATGAAATTGATTATTTACATTCATTAGATCGTCTTTCTTTGGCGAAAGAAATTCAAAAACGTGCCGATAAGAAAGTGAAATGCTTTCTTCAAGTGAAAACCTCACCTGAAGAATCGAAGCAAGGGTTGGCAATAGAAGAGACGATATCTTTTATTCAAAGTTTGCAAGAACTGGATAAGATTGAAGTGGTCGGACTAATGACGATGGCGCCATTTACGGAAGAAGAGGAAGAGGTTCGTCGCTGCTTTAAAAAATTACGTGTGCTACAAACAGAGGTGCAGGGGCTAGGATTGTCATATGCACCATGTAAGGAGTTATCAATGGGGATGTCCAATGACTACACGATTGCAATTGAAGAAGGCGCTACATATATTCGTTTGGGGACGATTTTAGTAGGAAAAGCGTAAAAGGAAGGAGAATCTTATTATGAGTTGGTCAAAAGTAAAATACTTCTTTTTTGATACACCAGAAGAAAAAGAAGCAGCTCAATATAGTTATGAAAAGGAGCAAACAGACATGAAGAAGCAGCAAGATCCGCCAGAACAACAAGATGTTACGTTTCCAAAAGCACAACCGAAACAAAATGTTGTGAGCATTGAAACGGCAAAGCAATCTTCAAAAGTTGTTTTATTAGAACCACGCACATATTCGGAAGCGCAAGGAATTGCGGACCATTTAAAAGGTAGACGAGCTGTTGTAATTAATTTACAACGGATGTCTACTGATCAAGCTGTACGTATCGTTGACTTTTTAAGTGGTACTGTATACGCTATAGGCGGGGACATTCAAAAAATAGGACCGAAAACATTTATGTGTACGCCTGAAAATGTAGATATTGTTGGTGCAATTTCAGAGTTGTTCGGTGAAGAAGAAGACACAAATATAAAGAGGTGGTAATACGCCATGGAAACAGTTTTAAGGCTTTTAGTTTATGCTATCGAGATTTACTCGTGGGCACTTATTATTTACATTCTCCTATCATGGTTCCCAGGTGCAAAGGAATCAACTTTCGGAGATGTTCTTGCGCGTATTTGTGAACCGTATTTAGAACCATTTCGCAGATTTATTCCGCCGCTTGGTATGATTGATATCTCTCCACTCGTTGCGATTTTCACGTTAAAGCTTGCTACGAAGGGTTTAGTAAGTATATTCGCCTATTTCTTATAGTAAGAGGTTAAATACATGAGCATCTATGAACATTTCAGACCTGATGAAGAGGTCTTTGTGGATAAGGTGTTAGAGTGGAAGCGAGTAGCGGAGTACCATCAAGTGAAGTTAACAGACTTCCTTGATCCAAGACAACAACAAATTGTCACTATGGTAATCGGACAAGGGGATGTTGCTGTACAGTTTGATGGTGCAACGCCTCATGCAGAGCGTAAAAGAGCACTCATTTATCCGGACTATCTAGTAGTAAATGAAGAGGAATTTCAAGTAGAAGTATTTGAAATTGACTATCCTTCTAAGTTTTATACGCTAGAGCATAGGCAAATATTAGGTACATTTATGTCTCTCGGTTTAACGAGAGAAAAATGTGGTGATATTTTGCTTCAAGAAGATCGTGCCCAAATTGTAGTTGCGAAAGAAGTTGTATCTTATATTGAGATGAACTTACAATCGATAGGGAAAGTGAAGGTTTCCTTATCACCAGTGCAAGGAGAAAAAATTCTACAGATGCAAGAAACGTGGGGAGAGAAATCTGGAACGGTTTCTTCGCTTCGTTTAGATGTTATATTAGCAGAAATGTTACATATATCCAGACAAAAAGTACAACCTTTCATAAAAAATGGTTTAGTAAAAGTCAATTGGAAAACAGTGGAGCAAACCTCTTATGAATGTTATCCAGGAGATGTTTTTTCAGTGAGAGGATATGGACGAAGTAAATTGTTTTCTGTAGAAGGTAGAACAAAGCGCGACAAATGGAGAATTTTGTATGGTATACTAAAATGATTGGTTTTTTAGAAGGAAATCCTCCTATTTTGTCGAAGAAAAGATATAATTGAAAGAGGAAATTTAGATAACTACTTGGAGGTGGCGTTGTGCCGTTAACACCATTAGACATTCATAACAAAGAATTTGGTCGCGGATTCCGTGGCTATGATGAAGATCAAGTAAATGAGTTTCTTGATCAAATTATCAAAGATTATGAATTAGTCATTCGTGAGAAAAAAGCTTTAGAAGAAAAAGTTGCGCAATTAGAAGGGAAATTAGATCATTTCTCTAATATTGAAGATACGTTAAACAAATCTATCGTCGTTGCTCAAGAAGCAGCGGAAGAAGTAAAACGTAATGCGCAAAAAGAAGCAAAATTAATCGTACGTGAAGCTGAAAAGAATGCAGACCGTATTATTAATGAAGCGTTAGTAAAATCAAGAAAAGTTGCTTTTGATATTGAGGAGCTAAAGAAACAAGCGAAAGTATTCCGCACGCGTTTCCGTATGTTACTAGAAACGCAGCTTGAAATGTTAAACAACGATGATTGGGATAAATTAATTGAGTTAGAAGACGAAGTAGACGAGCTGTTGAAAAAAGAAGAAACAGTGTAAGCTTGACGTTTTTCTCATTATTACATATAATTTTAAACAACATATTTATTAAGAAAAACGAAGATAGGGATAAGTACCTTTTTCATACCTTATATAGCGAACTGAGGATGGTGTAAGCTCAGGATAAGGAGATAATGGGAATATCACCCTGGAGTTCCGCGCTGAACAAATAGAGTAAGCGTAGGCGTATATTCGCGTTAAGAATATAAAGAGGATTGTATACATACGTATAGGATCTACTAGGGTGGTACCGCGGGAGACTTTCTCGTCCCTTTTTGGGATGAGAAGGTCTCTTTTTTATTCCGTTTTTTAAGTGTTTCTTTTATACATGTAAGGAGGAATTGAGCATGGAGTACAAAAATACATTACTAATGCCAAAAACAGAGTTCCCAATGCGTGGGAATTTACCAAAACGTGAGCCTGCAATGCAAGAACAGTGGGCTGAAATGAATATTTATGAAAAGGTACAAGAACATACGAAAGGTCGTCCTTTATTTGTACTGCATGATGGACCTCCATATGCGAATGGTGACATTCATATGGGACATGCATTAAATAAAGTGTTAAAAGACTTTATTGTACGTTATAAATCAATGACTGGTTACTGTGCACCATATGTGCCAGGTTGGGATACACACGGTTTACCAATTGAGCAAGCTTTAACAAATAAAGGTGTAAAGCGTAAAGAAATGACAGTTGCTGAGTTCCGTAAGTTATGTGCAGAGTATGCATATGAACAAGTAGAACGTCAACGTGAACAATTTAAGCGTTTAGGTGTACGTGCTGATTGGGATAACCCATACATTACTTTAGAGCCAGCTTATGAAGCACAACAAATTAAAGTGTTTGGTGATATGGCGAAAAAAGGTTATATCTATAAAGGACAAAAACCAGTTTACTGGTCTCCAACGAGTGAATCAGCTTTAGCAGAAGCTGAAATTGAATATCAAGATAAAAAATCAGCATCTATTTACGTAGCATTCCCTGTAAAAGACGGAAAGAACGTATTAGAAGGTGATGAGAAATTCATTATCTGGACAACAACACCTTGGACGTTACCTGCAAACTTAGGTATTTCTGTTCACCCAGAACTTGATTACGCTATTGTAAAAGTAAATAATGAAAAATATATTATTGCTTCTGAACTATTTGAGACAGTTGCAAAAACGTTAGAGTGGGAAAATGCTGAAGTTGTGAAAACAGTAAAAGGTAGCGAACTTGAGTATACAGTTGCAAAACACCCATTCTACGATCGTGATTCATTAGTTATGCTAGGAGATCACGTAACAACAGATGCAGGTACAGGTTGTGTTCATACAGCACCAGGACATGGGGAAGATGACTTCGTTGTTGGTAAAAAGTATGGATTAGAAGTACTTTGCCCAGTTGATGATAAAGGTGTATTAACAAATGAAGCACCTGGATTTGAAGGCTTATTCTATGATAAAGCTAACAAGCCAATTACAGAAAAATTAGAAGAAGTAGGCGCGTTACTGAAATTAACATTCATTACGCATTCATACCCACATGATTGGAGAACGAAAAAACCAATTATTTTCCGTGCGACAGCACAGTGGTTCGCATCTATTGAAGCGTTCCGTAAAGAATTATTAGAAGCTGTTGCGGAAACAAAATGGGTACCAGCATGGGGTGAGACTCGTCTTCATAATATGGTTCGTGACCGTGGTGACTGGTGTATTTCTCGTCAGCGTGCATGGGGTGTGCCAATCCCTGTATTCTATGCAGAGAATGGCGATCCAATCATTACAGATGAAACAATTAACCACGTAGCAGACTTATTCCGTGAGCACGGTTCTAACGTATGGTTCGAGCGTGAAGCGAAAGATCTATTACCAGAAGGATTTACACATACAGGTAGCCCAAATGGAGAATTCCGTAAAGAAACAGATATCATGGATGTATGGTTCGACTCAGGTTCTTCTCACCAAGCGGTATTAGAAGAGCGCAATGATTTACAACGTCCAGCTGATTTATATTTAGAAGGATCTGACCAATATCGTGGTTGGTTTAACTCTTCATTATCAACAGCAGTTGCTGTAACAGGTAAAGCTCCATATAAAGGCGTACTAAGCCATGGTTTCGTATTAGATGGTGAAGGACGTAAAATGAGTAAGTCGATTGGAAACATCGTCGTACCGAAGAAAATTATGGATCAATTAGGCGGAGATATTTTACGTTTATGGGTATCTTCTGTTGACTATCAATCTGACGTGCGTATTTCAGATGATATTTTAAAACAAGTAGCAGAAGTGTATCGTAAAATCCGTAACACATTCCGTTTCTTATTAGGAAACTTAGACGACTTTAAGCCAAGTGAAAATACAGTAGCTGTAGCTGAACTTCGTGAAGTAGATCGTTACATGTTAGTGAAATTAAATGACTTAATTACAAAAGTAAAAGAAGCATATGAGACATACGACTTCGCTGCTGTATATCATGCAATTCATAACTTCTGTACAATTGATTTAAGTTCATTCTACTTAGATTTTGCAAAAGACATTTTATACATTGAAGGTGCAAACCATGAAGATCGTCGTGCAATTCAAACTGTATTATATGATGTTCTTGTTGCGTTGACGAAACTTGTAACACCAATCTTACCGCATACAGCGGATGAAGTATGGCCATACATTCCAGGTGTAACAGAAGAAAGTGTACAATTAACTGATATGCCAGAAGCTGTACAATTAGATGATGCGGAAGCATTAAAAACCAAATGGGATGCATTTATGACATTGCGTGATGACGTATTAAAAGCGTTAGAAGTAGCTCGTAATGAGAAAGTAATCGGTAAGTCATTAAATGCAAGCATTACATTATATCCAACTGCAGAAATGAAAGCTATGTTAGAGTCTATTAATGAAGACTTAAAGCAACTATTCATCGTTTCTGAGTACAAACTTGGTGGCATGATGGAAGAAGCGCCAGCAGATGCACCGAAATATGAGCATACAGCAGTTGTTGTTGCTCAAGCAACTGGTGAAACATGTGAACGTTGTTGGGTAGTTTCAGAAACAATTGGTAAAGATGCTGAACATGAAACATTATGTGAGCGTTGTGCAACAGTTGTTAAAGAAAACTACGTAAAATAATAAAAAACTGACTGTGCGTAAGTGCAGTCAGTTTTTTTATTGACGATATATTGAAATAACTTTCACCCTCTTTCCTATGAAGGAAAAATGTGTGTGAGGTAAGCATAGAAATTTCGGACACACTAATCGTACATTGCAGCTGGGAGGAATGTACACGTGAATGAAATGTATATGGAAATCAAAGAAGAATTGCAATTGATGCGAAAAGAGTTACAAGAGAGGCTAGCTAAAGAGGTCATGCACAAATATGATACAGAGTTTAGCGAAGAGCTTGGATATGAAATTAAGGAAGAGATAAAGAAAAAACTGTTATTACATGATATAAAAGAGGATTTAAAAGATGTAGAACGTGCATTATTCAAAATGGAAATAGATATGTATGGTATTTGTGAAGAAACGGGGAGAGTAATTTCGGTAAAACAAATGAAGACGATGCCGACTGCCCGTACTATACATGAATTTTTCTATGAAAAAGTAAATGTATGAATGTGCACAACGATATTATATTACCTTTTTTTAATTTATTTTATTCTTCTATAAAGGTTCATTGTGAAAAGGTTGCAGCTATGCTAAAATTTTGAGGTACACTGTCTTTGTGGGGGAAATGAAAATGATATATTATGTAATAGCGTTATTTGTCATTGCCATCGATCAAATATCGAAATGGCTAATTGTAAAGAACATGGAATTGGGTACGAGCATTCCGATTATCGATAATGTATTATACATAACATCACATCGAAATAGAGGAGCTGCCTGGGGCATTTTAGAAAATAAAATGTGGTTTTTCTACATTATTACAGTTGTCTTTGTAGTATTTATCGTAATGTATATGAAAAAATACGCAAAAACAGACAAGCTTCTAGGAATTTCATTGGGTCTAATTTTAGGTGGAGCAATTGGTAACTTTATTGATCGTGTATTTAGACAAGAAGTAGTGGATTTCATTCACGTGTATATTTTTTCGTACAACTACCCAGTATTCAATATAGCTGATTCAGCATTATGTATTGGTGTTGTATTAATTATTATTCAAACATTATTAGAAGGCAAGAAAACGAAGGAGTAATTGAATGAGTGAAGTAGTACAAGTAACAGTTGCAGAAGAACAAAAAAGTGAGCGAATTGATAAATTCGTTGCAGAAATAAACGGTGAATGGTCACGTTCACAAGTACAGCAATGGATTAAAGATGATGTTGTAACAGTTAATGGGAAATCGGTAAAAGTAAATTATAAAGTTAAAGAAAATGATGAAATTACAGTAACGATTCCTGATCCGGAAGAGTTAGATATTCAAGCAGAAGATATGAACTTAGAAATTTATTATGAAGATGCAGATGTACTCGTTGTTAATAAGCCGCGTGGTATGGTTGTACATCCAGCACCAGGTCATACAAGTGGTACGCTTGTGAACGGTCTTATGCACCACTGTACAGACTTATCAGGCATTAACGGTGTAATGCGTCCAGGTATCGTGCATCGTATTGATAAAGATACATCAGGTCTATTAATGGTAGCTAAAAATGATATGGCACACGAATCACTTGTAAATCAACTTGTAGCAAAAACAGTAACAAGACGTTACAAAGCGATTGTACACGGTGTTATTCCGCACGATAAGGGAACAATTGATGCTCCGATTGCTCGTGATAAGAAAGAACGCCAAAGTATGACGGTTGATGAAAATGGTAAGCATGCTGTTACGCATTTCCAAGTGTTAGAGCGATTCAAAGATTTCACACTTGTAGAATGTCGCTTAGAAACAGGACGTACACACCAAATTCGTGTTCATATGAAATATATTGGCTATCCACTTGCAGGAGATCCAAAGTATGGACCAAAGAAAACATTAGACATGAATGGACAAGCACTTCACGCAGGTATTTTAGGATTCGACCATCCTCGCACGGGTGAGTATATTCAGTTTGAGGCACCGATTCCAGAAGTGTTTGAAGATGCATTAAATATTTTACGGAAATAGTATTGACAAATCATAAGAAAACTGAGATACTGACAACAGTTAAATAATGATCCTTTAACACAACCCCGTGAGGTTGAGAAGGTAACGGTTTGAAATACATAGGGTATGCTGTACCCTTTTTTCAAAAGTCCTCTCGCACACGCTGAGAGGACTTTTTTTATACCATTACTCTCACGCAAGAAAAAAGCTTGGAGGTGTAGAGCATGCAAGAGAAAGCAGTCGTTTTAGATGACCAAATGATTCGCCGCGCTTTAACACGAATTAGTCATGAAATCGTGGAACGAAATAAAGGTGTCGATAATTGTGTTCTTGTCGGAATTAAAACGCGTGGAATTTTTATTGCACAACGTTTGGCAGAACGAATTGGTCAAATTGAAGGAAAAGAAATGGAAGTTGGAGAGCTAGATATTACGTTATATCGTGATGATCTAACACTACAATCGAAAAATGAAGAACCACTTGTGAAAGGTTCTGATATCCCTGTAGATATTACGAAGAAAAAAGTTATCCTTGTAGATGATGTATTATATACAGGAAGAACAGTTCGAGCAGCAATGGATGCTCTTATGGATTTAGGTAGACCATCACAAATCCAACTGGCGGTTCTTGTTGATAGAGGTCATCGTGAACTACCAATTCGCGCTGATTATGTAGGAAAGAACATTCCAACATCAAGTGAAGAGCGTATCGAAGTTGATTTGCAAGAGACAGATCAACAAGATCGAGTAAGCATATACGATAAGTAAAGCCCTTTTAAATGTAGTCCTGTGAGGCTGCCAAAGGGTCTTGGCTTTCATATGTCAAATTTGGCATACGAAAGTGTAGGACTCTTTGTGCACAGGCACAAAGAGTTTTTTTATTGCAAAGAATGAAACTGAAGGAGGATGTAACAATGGAACAAAAGCCAGTGTTAGACGTTAATGAAGTACCGAAACCGGGAAAATGGTTATTTTTAAGTATACAACATTTGTTCGCGATGTTTGGATCAACAGTGCTTGTTCCGTTTTTAACAGGATTGAATCCGTCAGTAGCATTAATATCAAGTGGATTAGGAACGCTAGCGTTTCTTCTTATAACGAAAGGTCAAGTACCTGCCTATCTAGGATCATCATTCGCCTTTATCGCACCGATAATAACAGCGAAAACAGCAGGTGGACCTGGAGCAGCAATGCTCGGTGGTTTGCTAGCAGGACTTGTGTACATCTTAATCTCACTCGGAATTAAGAAGTCAGGATCAGAGTGGATCATGAAATTACTTCCGCCAATCGTAGTCGGTCCAGTAGTAATGGTAATCGGTTTAGCTTTAGCACATACAGCAGTTAACATGGCGATGAACGGTGCGGATGGCAAATATAGCTTTACACACTTTTCAGTAGCGTTAGTAACGTTAGCAATTACAATTATTTGCTCTATATTCGGAAGAGGGTTTTTCAGTATCATACCAGTGTTACTAGGGATTATCGGCGGATATATCTTCGCTTACTTCCAAGGGCTAGTAGACTTAAAACCGATAGCTGAGGCAAAATGGTTTCTTGTACCAGATTTCACAGTACCATTTGTAACATACACTCCGGAGTTTTCGTGGAAGATTGTACTCCTAATGGTACCAGTTGCACTAGTAACAATTTCAGAGCATATTGGACATCAAATTGTACTTGGAAATGTTATTAAAAGAGATTTAATTGAAAAACCAGGTTTACACCGTTCAATCTTCGGTGATGGAGTAGCGACATTAATCGCGTCACTAATCGGTGGACCGCCGAATACAACGTATGGTGAAAACATCGGTGTGCTAGCAATTACGAGAGCATACAGTGTATACTTATTCATCGGTTCAGCAGTGTTCGCAATTATGTTCGGGTTTATCGGTAAGATTTCTGCACTGATTCATTCGATCCCAACACCGGTTATGGGTGGTGTATCAATCTTACTATTCGGTGTAATCGCATCAAGCGGATTACGCATGATGGTAGATGATAAAACAGACCTAAGTGACAAACGAAACTTAATGATTGCATCAGTAATACTAGTAATCGGTATTGGTGGAGCGGTACTTCACGTAGGAGAATCGTTCCAAGTAGAAGGAATGGCACTAGCAGCAATTATAGGTGTACTATTAAATCTACTACTACCGGAAACGAAACAAATAAAACAATCTAAGCAGATTGCATCATAATAATAACCTTTTAATTCAGTCCTGTGAGACCGGAAAGGGTGGCTTCTTTCTTGCACCCTAGTCTCACATGACTAGGGTATTTTTATGCAAAAGTTGTTATGAAAATACAAAAGTGGTAACATAAAAATCAGAAAGATGAGGGATGACGATGAGCCATTTGTTAACGATGAGTGAATTATCGGAAGTAGAAATTTCAGAAATCCTAAAAGACGCAGAAGATTTCGCGAATGGAAAAGAGAGCAAAACGACAGAGCAAACTTTTGTTGCAAACTTGTTCTTTGAGAATAGTACGAGAACGAGATTTAGCTTTGAAGTTGCTGAGAAGAGATTAGGACTTGAAGTTTTAAACTTTTCAGCTGATGCATCTAGCGTACAAAAAGGAGAAACTTTATACGATACGATAAGAACACTAGAATCAATCGGAACAAAAGCGGTAATCGTCCGCCATGAGCAAGATCGCTACTTCGATGAACTAAAAGATCAGGTAAATATCCCAATCTTAAACGCTGGAGATGGATGTGGAAACCACCCAACGCAGTGCCTACTCGATCTTCTTACAATTAAACAAGAGTTTGGAAGATTTGAAGGATTAAAGATTGCGATAGTAGGAGATGTTCGTCACAGCCGAGTAGCACGTTCTAATGCAGAAGCATTAACGAAACTGGGTGCAACAATTTATTTTGCAAGTCCAGAAGAGTGGAAAGATGAAGACAGCACATTTGGAACATACAAAGCATTAGATGAACTTGTTCCAGAAGTGGATGTAATGATGTTACTTCGTGTACAACATGAGCGTCATGATCATTATGAAACAGACATTATGAAAGAGTATCATGAGAAACACGGATTAACAGTGGAAAGAGAAAAACGTATGAAAGAAGGAAGCATTATTATGCATCCAGCTCCTGTAAACCGAGATGTTGAAATTGCAAGTGAACTTGTTGAGTGTGAGCGTTCACGCATATTTAAACAAATGGAAAATGGAGTTTACGTAAGAATGGCTGTACTAAAACGCGCCTTACCAAATGTATTAGGAGGAATGAAACATGAATTACTTGTTTAAAAATGGTCGTTATATGAATGAAGAAGGAAAAATCGTAGCAACAGATCTTCTCGTACAAGACGGTAAAATCGCTAAGGTAGCAGAAAATATTACGGCAGATAATGCTGAAGTAATCGATGTGAACGGAAAGTTAATCGCACCTGGATTAGTAGATGTACACGTACATCTTCGTGAACCAGGTGGTGAACATAAAGAAACAATTGAAACAGGCACACTAGCAGCGGCAAAAGGTGGATTCACTACAATTTGTGCAATGCCAAATACACGCCCAGTACCAGATTGCAGAGAACATATGGAAGACTTGCAAAATCGTATTAAAGAGAAAGCGCATGTCAACGTACTACCATACGGAGCAATTACAGTACGCCAAGCGGGTTCTGAAATGACAGATTTCGAAACATTAAAAGAACTTGGAGCATTTGCTTTCACTGATGACGGTGTAGGCGTACAAGATGCTAGCATGATGTTAGCAGCTATGAAGCGTGCAGCGAAATTAAATATGGCAGTAGTTGCACACTGTGAAGAGAATACTCTTATTAATAAAGGTTGTGTACATGAAGGGAAGTTTTCTGAGAAACACGGATTAAACGGTATCCCATCAGTATGTGAATCTGTACATATTGCAAGGGATATATTGCTTGCTGAAGCGGCAGATTGTCACTATCACGTATGTCACGTAAGTACGAAAGGCTCTGTACGCGTAATTCGTGATGCAAAGCGCGCTGGAATTAAAGTAACAGCAGAAGTAACACCTCATCACTTAGTGTTATGTGAAGATGATATCCCATCAGCTGATCCTAACTTTAAAATGAACCCACCGCTTCGTGGAAAAGAAGATCACGCAGCACTAATTGAAGGTTTACTAGATGGAACAATCGATATGATTGCAACTGATCATGCACCGCATACAGCGGAAGAGAAAGCGCAAGGAATTGAAAGAGCACCGTTCGGAATTACTGGTTTTGAAACAGCATTCCCACTTCTATACACAAACCTTGTGAAAAAAGGAATTATTACACTAGAACAGTTAATTCAATTCTTAACAGAAAAGCCAGCTGATACATTCGGCTTAGAAGCAGGTCGCCTGAAAGAAGGTAGAACAGCTGATATTACAATCATTGATTTAGAACAAGAAGAAGAGATTGATCCAACAACATTCTTATCAAAAGGAAAAAACACACCATTCGCAGGTTGGAAATGCCAAGGATGGCCGGTAATGACAATCGTTGGTGGTAAGATCGCATGGCAAAAGGAGAGTGCATTAGTATGAAAAGACAACTTATCTTAGAAGATGGAACAGTATTAATTGGAACAGGTTTCGGAGGAGAAATCGAAAAGTCAGGTGAGGTTGTATTTACAACAGGAATGACTGGATATCAAGAAACATTATCTGATCCATCATATTGCGGTCAAATTGTAACATTCACGTACCCATTAATCGGAAACTACGGCATCAACCGTGACGATTTTGAATCGATTCACCCATCTGTAAATGGTTTAATCGTAAACGAAATTTGTGATCACCCATCAAACTTCCGTAATGAAATTTCGTTAAATGACTACTTAAAAGAAAGAAACATTCCAGGATTAGCAGGAATTGATACGAGAAAATTAACGAGAAAAATTCGTCAATACGGTACATTACGCGGACGCCTTTGTAACATGGATGCAGATGTAGAATACATCGTGAGCCAATTAAAAGCGACAGTATTTACAGATCATGTAAAACGCGTATCAACGAAAGATCCATACCCAAGCCCAGGCCGCGGACATCGCGTTGTACTTGTAGACTTCGGTATGAAACATGGTATTTTACGAGAATTAAATAAACGTGACTGTGATGTAATTGTAGTTCCTTACAACACAACAGCAGAAGAGATTTTACGACTTAGCCCAGATGGAATTATGTTAAGTAACGGACCTGGGGATCCAAAAGATGTACCAGAAGCAATTGAAATGTTAAAAGACATTATCGGTAAGGTTCCTTTATTCGGAATTTGCCTAGGACATCAATTGTTCGCGCTAGCATCTGGTGCGAATACAAGTAAATTGAAATTCGGTCACCGTGGTTTAAACCATCCAGTAAAACATCTTGCAACTGGAAAAGTAGCCATTACATCTCAAAACCATGGTTACGCAGTAGAAGAAGAGTCAGTTAAAAATACAGAACTTGAAATTACACATGTCGCTTTAAATGATGGAACAGTAGAAGGTCTTCGTCATACGAAGTTCCCAGCATTTACAGTACAATATCATCCAGAAGCTTCAGCAGGACCAGAAGATGCAAACGATTTATTCGAAGATTTCTTAGCAATGATTGAAAACTTCAAGAAAGAAGGGGAAGAGTTATGCCAAAACGCCTAGACATTAACACAATTTTAGTAATCGGATCAGGACCAATTGTAATTGGGCAAGCAGCGGAGTTTGACTACTCTGGTACACAAGCTTGTCAATCTCTTAGAGAAGAAGGTTACAAAGTAATCCTTGTTAACTCTAACCCAGCAACAATTATGACAGATACTGCAACAGCAGATAAAGTATATATAGAACCATTAACACTAGAATTCGTAAGCCGTATCATTCGTAAAGAACGTCCAGATGCAATCTTACCAACATTAGGTGGTCAAACAGGTTTAAACATGGCTGTTGAACTTGCGAAATCAGGCATACTTGAAGAGTGTGGAGTTGAAATTTTAGGAACAAAATTATCAGCGATTGAGCAAGCGGAAGATCGTGATTTATTCCGTACATTAATGCAGGAATTAAATGAACCAATTCCATCTAGTACAATTATTCATACGCTAGAAGAAGCACATGAATTTGTAAAAGAAATTGGATATCCAGTTATTGTTCGCCCAGCATTTACAATGGGTGGAACAGGTGGCGGAATCTGTAGTAATGAAGAAGAACTAATTGAAATCGTATCAGGTGGATTAAAACATAGTCCAGTAACACAATGTTTATTAGAGAAAAGTATTGCTGGTTGTAAGGAAATTGAATATGAAGTAATGCGTGATTCAAATGATAACGCGATTGTAGTATGTAATATGGAAAATATCGATCCAGTTGGAGTTCACACAGGTGATTCTATCGTTGTAGCACCAAGCCAAACATTAAGTGACCGTGAATACCAAATGTTACGTAACACTTCATTACGAATTATTCGTGCATTAGGAATTGAAGGTGGATGTAACGTTCAGCTTGCACTCGATCCACATAGCTTCCAATACTATGTAATCGAAGTAAACCCGCGTGTAAGTCGTTCATCTGCACTAGCATCTAAAGCAACTGGATACCCAATTGCAAAGCTAGCAGCAAAAATTGCAGTCGGTTTAACGTTAGATGAAATTATAAATCCAGTAACACAAAAAACATACGCTTGTTTCGAACCAGCATTAGACTATGTTGTTTCAAAAATTCCACGCTGGCCATTTGATAAATTTGAATCAGCGAACAGAACACTTGGAACGCAAATGAAAGCAACTGGTGAAGTTATGTCAATCGGACGTAACTTAGAAGAATCATTATTAAAAGCGATTCGTTCTTTAGAGCTTGGTATTTATCACCTAGAATTAGACCACTTAAAAGAACTTGATAAAGAAACAATGAAAAAACGCATTATTAAAGCTGATGATGAGCGACTGTTTATTGTAGCAGAAGCAATTCGTCAAGGTGTAACGAAAGAAGAAATCAACGATTGGTGTGAAATGGACTTCTTCTTCTTACAAAAAGTAGAAAATATCGTAAACATGGAACGCGAAATAAAAGCGAATGTAGGAAATATGGAAGTACTACAAACTGCGAAAGAAATGGGCTTCAGTGACCATTACATCGCTAATGCTTGGAACAAAACAGAGCGTGAAATTTACGATATGCGTAAAGAAAGCAATATAACTCCGGTTTATAAAATGGTAGATACTTGTGCGGCAGAGTTTGAATCTGCAACACCATACTACTACAGCACATATGGTGACGAGAATGAATCGGTTAGAACAGATCGTAAGAGTGTAGTAGTTCTAGGATCTGGTCCGATCCGTATCGGTCAAGGTGTTGAGTTTGACTATGCAACAGTTCACTCAGTGTGGGCAATTAAAGAAGCTGGATATGAGGCAATCATTGTTAATAACAACCCAGAAACAGTTTCAACAGACTTCAGTATTTCTGACAAATTATACTTTGAACCATTAACGATTGAAGATGTAATGCACATTATCGATTTAGAAAAACCAGAAGGTGTTATCGTTCAGTTCGGTGGACAAACGGCAATTAACTTAGCTGCTAAATTAGAAGCTCACGGTGTGAAAATTTTAGGGACATCACTTGAAGATTTAGACCGCGCAGAAGATCGCGATAAGTTTGAAGCAGCGCTAACACAGCTTGGTATCCCGCAACCAGTTGGTAAAACAGCAACGACTGTAGAGCAAGCAGTAGCAATCGCTGACAAAATTGGTTACCCAGTATTAGTAAGACCATCTTACGTACTAGGTGGACGCGCGATGGAAATCGTATATCGTCAAGAAGAACTGTTGCACTACATGAAAAATGCAGTTAAAGTTCACGCTGATCACCCAGTATTAATCGACCGTTACATGGTTGGTAAAGAAATTGAAGTAGATGCAATTTCAGATGGTGAGAATGTATTCATTCCAGGTATTATGGAACATATTGAACGTGCTGGAGTTCACTCTGGTGACTCAATTGGAGTATATCCACCACAAAGCTTATCTGACAAATTAAAAGAACAAATTATTGAACATACAATTGCACTTGGAAAAGGATTAAACATTGTTGGATTACTAAATATCCAGTTTGTAGTATTCGAAGATCAAGTGTATGTAATTGAAGTAAACCCACGTGCGAGCCGTACAGTACCATTCTTAAGTAAAATTACAGGTGTACCAATGGCGAACGTTGCAACGAAAGTTATTTTAGGGCAAGACCTAGTAGAGCAAGGATACGGAACTGGTTATCACCCAGAAGAGAAAGAAGTATATGTAAAAGCTCCGGTATTCTCATTCGCGAAACTACGCTCAGTTGATACAACATTAGGACCTGAAATGAAATCAACAGGGGAAGTAATGGGTAAAGACTTAACGCTTGAAAAAGCATTATATAAAGGATTAGTTGCTTCTGGAATTAACATCCCAACGCACGGATCAGTAATCATTACTGTAGCGGATAAAGATAAAGAAGAGGCAATGGAAATTGCAAAACGTTTCCACGAAATCGGTTATAACTTATTAGCAACAGCTGGAACAGCACAATCGTTAGCAGAACAAAATATCCCAGTACAAGTTGTAAACAAAATTGATTCTGAAGACTACAACTTACTAGATATTATCCGTCAAGGAAAAGCACAGTTTGTAATCAATACGCTAACAAAAGGTAAACAACCAGCGCGTGATGGTTTCCGCATTCGCCGTGAATCAGTAGAAAATGGTGTAGCTTGCTTAACATCACTTGATACAACGAGAGCAATCTTACGAGTATTAGAATCTATGACATTCTCAGCTCATTCAATGAAAGAAATTACGCAAACAAAGCGTCACGAGGTGGTACATGCATGATGCAAAAGCAAAATATGATCGTCGTTAACCAAAAAGAAATCGCAAAAAACATTTACGAATTAGTGCTTCAAGGAACGTTAGTACAGCAAATGAACGAACCAGGGCAGTTTGTACACATTAAGGTAGCAGAGGGCATTGCGCCCCTTCTGCGCCGCCCGATTAGTATTTGTAATGTAGATCAAGAGAAGAACGAATTTACAATGCTATACCGTGCGGAAGGGCAAGGGACAAAAACATTAGCA
Source organism: Bacillus sp. Brlt_9 (assembly GCF_051948935.1). Classification (NCBI taxonomy): domain Bacteria; kingdom Bacillati; phylum Bacillota; class Bacilli; order Caryophanales; family Bacillaceae; genus Bacillus; species Bacillus sp. Brlt_9. The sequence continues at coordinate 930,765 of NZ_JAYJLO010000002.1, forward strand.
ACTAGAAAACAAGGTGAAATGGTAGACGTGCTAGGACCACTAGGACACGGTTTTCCTGTAGAAGAAGCAGAAGCTGGTCAAACAGCTTTACTAGTAGGCGGGGGAATTGGTGTACCACCACTTTATGAATTATCACAGCGCCTCGTTGCAAAAGGTGTACGTGTTATTCACATCCTAGGTTTTCAAACGAAAGATGTAGTTTTCTATGAAGAAAAATTTGCAGAACTTGGTGATACGTACGTTGCGACAGTAGACGGTACACACGGTACAAAAGGATTTGTCACAGATGTAATTGATAATTACGGAATTGACTTTGATATTCTTTATTCATGTGGTCCGTTAGCGATGCTTCGTGCATTAGAAGGACGTTACAAAGAGAAAAAAGCTTATATTTCTTTAGAAGAACGTATGGGCTGTGGTATTGGAGCTTGTTTCGCATGTGTATGCCACTTACAAGAAGATCCAAGTGGGCATTCTTACAAGAAGGTGTGTAGCGACGGACCAGTATTTCCAATCGGGGAGGTTGTACTATGAACAGATTGCAAGTTGAATTACCGGGATTATCATTAAAAAATCCAATTATACCGGCATCTGGATGCTTTGGATTTGGTCGTGAATATGCACAGTTTTACGATTTAAGTGTACTAGGATCAATCATGATTAAAGCGACGACAGAACAACCACGTTATGGAAATCCGACGCCTCGTGTTGCTGAAACACCGGGCGGCATGTTAAATGCAATTGGACTTCAAAACCCAGGGTTAGAAAAAGTAATGAATTCTGAATTACCATGGTTAGAACAATTTGATCTTCCAATCATTGCGAACGTTGCAGGCTCACAAGCTGAGGATTACGTAGCGGTAGCAAAAGAAATTTCTAAAGCGCCTAATGTCCATGCACTAGAATTAAATATTTCTTGTCCGAACGTAAAAACAGGTGGTATCGCCTTTGGTACAAATCCTGAAATTGCTGCTGATTTAACGAAGCGAGTAAAAGAGGTTTCTGAAGTACCTGTATACGTGAAGTTGTCACCGAACGTGGCAAACATTGTGGAAATTGCAAAAGCGATTGAAAATGCAGGTGCAGATGGTTTAACGATGATTAATACATTGCTTGGTATGCGTCTAGATTTAAAAACAGCTAAACCAATTTTAGCAAACCGTACAGGTGGATTATCAGGTCCTGCGATTAAGCCAGTAGCAATTCGTATGGTACATGAAGTAAGTCAAGCGGTTAACATTCCAATAATCGGAATGGGTGGTATTGAAACAGCGGAAGATGTAATTGAATTCTTCTACGCTGGTGCAAGCGCAGTTGCAGTAGGTACAGCGAACTTTATTGATCCGTTCGTATGTCCGACAATTATTGAAGAGTTACCAGTATTACTAGATGAATTAGGATTTGATCACATTTCGGAATGTCAAGGAAGGAGCTGGAAGCAAACATGTCACAGTCGTTAATCGTTGCATTAGATTTTCCAGGGAAACAAGATGTAGAACAATTCTTGCGCCACTTTGAAGGGGAAGAGTTATTTGTCAAAGTTGGTATGGAGTTATTTTACAAAGAAGGCCCTGCGATTATTACGTACTTAAAAGAAAAAGGACATAAGATTTTTCTAGATTTAAAACTTCATGATATTCCGAATACAGTAAAAAGCGCTATGCGTAGCCTAGCTAGTCTAGATGTTGATATGGTAAATGTTCATGCTGCTGGGGGAAGCAGTATGATGAAAGCTGCGATTGAGGGATTAGAGGAAGGTAAGCAAGAAGGAAAAGAGAGACCGATTTGTATTGCAGTTACACAACTAACAAGCACTTCGGAAGCTATGATGAAAAAAGAGATTGGCATTGAGAAAACGTTAGAAGAAGCGGTTGCTCATTATGCAAAACTAACGAAAGAAAGTGGACTTGATGGCGTTGTTTGCTCAACGCTTGAAGTTCCAAAACTACGTGAAGTATGCGGAAATGAATTTGTAACAGTAACACCGGGGATTCGTCTTGCAAGCGATGATGTAAATGACCAGGTGCGCGTAGCAACACCGAAACGTGCGAGGGAACTTGGCTCAAGCTATATCGTAGTTGGACGTAGTATTACAAAAGCAGAAAATCCGCTTGAAGCGTATAAAACAGTAAAACAACAGTGGGAAGGTGTAACAGTATGAAAAAAGAAATCGCATCGCATTTATTAGAAATTGGAGCAGTATTTTTACAACCGAATGATCCATTCACTTGGTCTTCAGGTATGAAATCACCAATTTATTGTGATAACCGTTTAACTTTATCTTATCCAAAAGTACGTCAAGCAATTGCAGCTGGATTAGAAGAGTTAATTAAAGAGCACTTCCCAACTGTAGAAGTTATTGCAGGAACAGCAACTGCTGGTATTGCGCACGCTGCATGGGTAAGCGATCGTATGGATTTACCAATGTGCTACGTACGTAGTAAAGCAAAAGGTCACGGTAAAGGGAACCAAATCGAAGGAAAAGCTGAAAAAGGTCAAAAAGTAGTAGTAGTAGAAGATCTAATTTCAACTGGCGGTAGTGCAATTACATGTGTAGAAGCACTTCGCGAAGCTGGCTGTGAAGTATTAGGAATCGTATCAATCTTCACATACGAGCTTGAAGCAGGAAAAGAAAAACTAGAAGCAGCTAACGTAGCATCATACTCTTTAAGCGACTACAGTGCATTAACTGAAGTAGCGGCAGAAAAAGGTATGATTGGACAAGCTGAAACGAAAAAATTACAAGAGTGGCGTAAAAATCCAGCTAACGAAGCTTGGATCACAGCGTAACACGAAAAAATGACCGCGGGGGAACGCGGTCATTTTTTATATTATTGTTAAAGCTTCATGTAAGTTCCCTTAATATCAAAGAAAATTATATGATAATCTCCTTGCTAACAACTATTTAGCGTTTTGCCGCAACCTCATAACCTCTTACAAACAATAGAGTCATATAAGAAACAATAAATGAAAAGATGCTGTACATGCCAACCCAAAAGAAGAATTTTGGAGTGAAGGCGATAACACCTATTATTAAAAAACTAGCAAACGTTACAATCGGCATTACGTAATACGTTTTCGTCTTCCGTGTTCCAATAACAGAAACGATAAAGATAAGTAATGGACAAATTAATAAGACGAAAATCAATTCATTCATAGTTATGTCCCCTTTTCTAATGGAAGTAATCTGTTTCTCGTAAACGTTTTTAAAAAATACTCTCTTAATATAACTTCGCTAACATGTATATAATCCCTTTTGAAAGTCAGTAATAAATGCTGGATTTCATAATAAAAAGCGTAAGCAAGAGCAAGCTTGCTTACGCTATAGAATAAACATCGCAACGATCGTGGTGACAATTAAGCCAATTACAACTGGTAAAAAGTTTCGGCGTGCGAGTTCAAATGGATCCACTTTACAAATGGCAGCGGCAGGAATAAGTGCCCAAGGAATTAAAGTACCGCCTCCAGTCCATATGGCAGCAATTTGTCCGAGTGCTGTTAATGTAGCTGTTCCATGCCCAAGTGCTGTACCGAAAAGATTAGCAATTGAACCAGCAAGTGATATACCAGAAAAGCCAGATCCATCTAATCCTGTTATGACACCAACGATAGTTAGTGTTCCCGCCGATACATATTGATTTAAAGGAACTGTTTGAGACAAAGCGATTCCTAAGTCGTTAATGATTCCGTGTGAACCTTTCGGTAAATAGTCTCCGATAATTTTTACAAAACCGCTATCTCCTAAATAAAAGAGTGCAGCAATTGGGATAACTGGACCAAAGATTTTAAAGCCAAATTGGAGCCCTTCTATAAAATAATCTGTCGTTTTATTTAGTCCATTTCCTTTGTAGGAGATGAGAGAAATGATGATAATCATAATAACAGTCGTCCCGCCGATAAGTGCAGTTGCGTCGCTTCCTTGTAGTTTAAATTGAATCATGCAAAGGATATCGATGGCATATACGATCGGAATGCAAATAGCGAGCCATTTTTTTGTCCGAGGAGATAATGAAGTAATCGTTTTAGAAGACGCAGTTGATGGAATAGATTCTTGTATAGCTAATCCTATATGAAATTCTTTTCGTAAGAAGAAAAATGCGACGGAAGTTGTCACAATGCCCATAACAATTACGAGAGGAACACTGGCAGAAACAACGCTAGAAACAGGAAGACCAGCAGCATCCGCAGTTAATTTCGGTGCACCTTGAATAACGAAGTCACCGGATAAAGCGATGCCGTGTCCGAATAAGTTCATAGCAATGGCAACTCCAATTGGAGGAAGGCCGACGCGTACAGCGACGGGTAATAAAATAGCTCCCATTAAAGCGACAGCTGGAGAAGGCCAAAAGAAGAAAGAAATTGTCATCATTAAAAGGCCGATAATCCAATAGGCGAGGGTAGGGGTACGAATCATCTTTGTGAATGGTGAAATCATCGTATCATTTATGCCAGTATGAACGAGTAGATTGCTCATTGATACGATAATGGAGATGATTAATATAGTTGGTAATAGTTCAGTAATAGCATAAATGAAACTTTGAAAAATACCGCTAATGGCAAGAGGGATAGAACTTGTAGCAGTTAATGCTAATAAAAAGATAAAAAGGATACAAATAATCGTCGTATCTTTCCGGAGAATAAAAAAGGTGATGATAGTGAGTAAACAAAGAATATAGAGAGCATGCAACAGCGTTAATTCAACTCCCATAACATTCACATCCTTTAGGCGTTCGTGTAGTTTATTGTATGAAAGCAGTGAAAGTATGTGAGTATAGGAAAAAGAAAAAAGTGAAATTTCATGTACTGTAATGGTAAGAACGGAAAATGGATGTTACAATACAATTAATCCTAAAAATGGAATTTAAGGAGGGCTTATGCACAAAAAAATTGGATTTTGGGGATTCGTTATATCTTGTAGTCTATTAATCATTTTAAATCTGTTTACAAACAATGAATGGATGAGTATCATACCTGTTTTCGGGTTTGTATTTATGCTTTTATATAACGGGGATGATATGAAACAATATAGTAAGAAAAGTATTGGAATTATGATAGGTATCATTGTTGTTTGCTCACTTTTTGTAGGATTTATTTTAATAGAAGGGCAGAAGCAAATGGAGAAAATGTCTATTTTTCAAGAATGGATGTCTTCTGCAAAAGGTCTTTATATTATAATTGTGGTTGTTATTTTTCTAAGAATTGTTATAAGTATAGCAAGTTACATATTAAAGGAGAAGTAGAATAGGGGAGTACGAATGAGAGAAAAAATAGGGTATTACGGTGTGCTCGTTTGTTTACTAGTATCAGGTATTTCAGGGCAATTTCTTAAAAGTGAATGGATACCAGCTATATTATGTATAGGAGCATTGATTTTTGCACCTATGTATCGCTGGAATGAATGGAAAGCTTATAGTCGAAAAAAGAAAATTGTTTTCAGCATTGAGTTTGTCATTATCATTAGCACAATTCCGTTTTTGTTATTGAAAGGAAATGAGATCATAGACGGAATTGTAATGTTTCAAGGGTGGTTATTTATTGCGAAATTGCTATATTTAATATGTATAGTAATGTCTGTAGCGGTAATCGCTAAAAAAGTAAACGAAAAGTTATTCGTTAATGAATAAAAGGAAATGCCACCTTATTGGGTGGCATTTTTTTCTATGATTTCAACAAGGAATAACAATAAGTTCTCGATTTGATTTCGTAATCACTTCATATCCGTCTTTTGTAATAACGATATCGTCTTCAATTCTACAACCGCCCCAATTTGGGATGTAAATACCAGGTTCAACTGTAACAACCATACCTTCTTCTAAAGTAGCCTTACTTTCTTGGGATAGGCGAAGAGGTTCATGTATTTCTAACCCAAGACCATGACCGGTAGAGTGTCCAAAATATTGACCGTATCCATGTTCTGTAATGTAATCTCTCGTTATATCATCGATACTCTTCGCAGTTTCTCCAGGCTTAATTGCTTCAGTCCCGCGTTTTAACGCTTCTCGTACAACACTGTATATTTTTTTGAATTCTTCTGATGGTTCCCCGATTGCTACAGTACGAGTTATATCAGAACAATATCCATCGTAAAGTGCACCGAAATCTAATGTAACGACGTCGCCTCGTTCGATTATTTTATTTGATGCAACTCCATGAGGAAGAGAAGAGCGAACGCCAGAAGCTACAATAATTTGAAATGAAGAGGATGTAGCCCCTTTTTTTCGCATGAAAAATTCTAACTCATCTCGTACATCATTTTCACTTATTCCCGGTTTTAAAAACGTAAGGATGTGGTGAAATGCCTCGTCTGCGATATTAGCTGCGATTTTCATTGTTTCTATTTCAGGTGTGTCTTTAATAATACGAATATTTTCGATGATTTCGCACACTTGAACCATTTCTACATGTACGTATTTTTGTAAATTTTTATATTGTTGCAATGTCATGTTGTTTTCTTCAATTCCGAGTTTTTGAATGTTTAATTTCGATACTTGATTTGCAATTTCTTTTTCTAAATTTCCTTGATGCATAATAATTTCAGCACCTTTTATTTGTGATTTCGCTTGATCAACATAGCGAAAATCAGTTATAAAAACAGCCTTATCCGCAGAGAGTAAGACGACGCCAGCGCTACCTGTAAAGCCAGTTGCATATTGGCGGTTTTCTTTTTTTGTAATAAGCAATCCGTCAATTTCATAGTTTTGTAGTTGATTTTGGATTTTATTAATTTTTAAAGTCATGTTAATTCCCCCTATTCACAGTATTGAATAAAGCAAATAGTGTGCCAAAATGTATATTTGAAGAAAAAATAGTAGGGACAACATATATTTTAGGGGAGATAAAAAAATAGTCCGCAATTTGTGGGAGACGGTTTGTTCATAAAATCCAAATTGCTTCAGTAAATAGCAGGGGATGAAAAAATATTGATTGGAATTGCATTTGTATGTTATTTACATGGTGTAAAAAATTTTATACAAATATGAAATGAAGCTGTCAATTTTTTTGACAATATGGAATGGATGTAGCAAATAAATTAAAAACATATAAAAAATGCGTTGCTTATAAGCAACGCATTTTTGTATTTACGCTTTTAATTTCATTACAGTATCAGCATCTGGTGTTACATAAACAGTTTGCTGATTGTCGTACGTAACAAAACCAAGTTTTGCACCACTCGGTTTTTTGACATGGCGTATTTTGGTGAAATCAACAGGTACAGAGCTAGATTCTTTTGCTTTACTATAATAGGCAGCAATTTTGGCAGCTTCTAGTAAAGTTTCTTCAGCAGGCTCTAAAGAACGAATGACAACGTGAGAACCAGGTATGTCTTTCGTATGTAACCAAATTTCATCACGACGGGCAAATTTCGTTGTTAAATAATCATTTTGTTTATTGTTTTTACCAACGAAAATCTCTGTGCCATCACTTGCTAAATATTTATCTAATACTGGTTTAGTAGGCTTTTTCTTTGTGTTTTTCGTTTTACGATTGCGCATATAACCTTCTTCAGCTAATTCCTCGCGAATTTCTTCAATATCTTTTGAAGAAGCAGCTTCCATTTGTTGAAGTAAGCTATCAAAGTAAAGAATTTCTTCATTTGTTTTTGCGATTTGCTCTTCTACAACAACAACTGAATTTTTCGCTTTTTGATACTTTTGGAAATAGCGTTGCGCATTATCAGATGGCGTTTTTAAAGGATCTAATGTAATCTTTACAGTTCCGCCATTTTCATCGTAATAGTTAACGACTTCAATATCTTTATCACCTTTTTTCAAAGCGTACATATTGGCTGTAAGTAGTTCACCAAATAATTGATATTTATCTGCCTTTCCAGCATCTTGTAATGTTTTTTCTAGTTTAATGAGTTTTTTCTCATTTTTATTTTTTTCGTTTTGCATAAAGCGCTCTAAATCATAAGCTTGTTGTTTTACACGGTCGCGCTCTGCTTTTCCGAAAAAGAAACGGTCTAGTAATTCACTAACAGATGAGAACGTCTTGTCTGCCCCGGCTAAGTGCGCAAGAGGGAAAAGGTAGAAGAATTCTTTTCCATTTGAAGTAGTCATCGTTGGTGAATATGTATGAGTTAATAATGGCTTTTGTATGGAGAAAAATGCGTCTGCTAATGCTTTTTCATTTACCATACCAGCTTTTTTCACTACTTCCTTTGCGAATAGTGGTGATATTCCCGTAAAGGTGCCGACAAGCTGTTTATCCATGTTTCCAGATAGAAAGTCTAATGGTCTAATAAATTCCTCATTTGTTTCAATCTGAAGGGGATTAATTTTATGTTGTGCTGGTGGCGCAACATATTCAGCTCCAGCGTATACAGTTCGATGTCGGTTTACGGCTAAAGAAACGTGTTTTAAGCTATCTAAAATATTATTTGTTTTTGTGTCTACTAAAATGATGTTACTATGTCGTCCCATTATTTCAATTACTAATGTTTTTAGTGATTCATCACCAATTTCATTTCTGCTTCGCACAGTAATTTGAATAATACGCTCTAAATCAATTTGCTCAATTTTTTCAATGAATCCACCTTCTAAATGTTTACGAAGAAGCATACAAAACATTGGCGGAAGTGCAGGTGAATCGTAATTTTGATTTGTTAAGTGTAAACGTGCATATGTCGGATGAGCGGAAAGAATCAGTTTTTGATTTTTTCCGTTTGCTCGAATATGTAATAAAATCTCATATTTTGAAGGTTGATATATTTTTGAAATTCTCCCCGTGTAAAGAGAATTTGCAATTTCATGTGTAATTGCTCTTGTAAATAATCCATCGAATGCCATAAAAACACTCCTTTCTAACTAAAAGTTAATTATAGCATTTTTTTGGACGAGGCTGAATAAGCTTTCAATAGAGTATGTCTGGAATGAGGAGGTCGATAGCAGGATGAACTGGTATGGAATGCGCGCACATGAAGTGGAAGAAAGAACGAATACGAATGTAAAGGTTGGACTGACAGAGAAAGAAGCAGAAGGGCGAATAAAGAAATTTGGTACAAATGAATTAGATGAAGCGAAAAGGCCTTCTGCACTAATGGTCTTTTTAGCGCAATTTAAAGATTTCATGGTACTTGTTTTGTTTGGTGCAACAATCGTTTCGGCTTTTTTAGGGGAATATATTGATTCTATTGCGATTATTGCAATTGTTATTATCAACGGTATTCTCGGCTTTTTCCAAGAAAGAAAGGCTGAAAAGTCATTGGAAGCTTTAAAAGAGCTAGCCGCCCCGCAAGTTACTGTACTGCGGAATGGAAAGTGGATAAAGGCACCGTCTAAAGCGCTCGTTTTAGGTGATGTTATAAAATTTTCTAGTGGCGATCGAATTGGTGCTGACGTACGTCTTGTTGAGGCATCGAGTTTATATATCGAAGAATCAGCTTTGACAGGAGAGTCAGTACCGGTGCAGAAAAAAGTAGAAGCATTGCAAGGGCAAGATGTTTCAATTGGTGATCAAAAAAATATGGCTTTTATGGGTACGATGATTACACGGGGGACTGGAACAGGAGTCGTTGTAGCAACAGGTATGAATACAGCGATGGGCCAAATTGCAAATATGTTACAAAATGCAGAGCAAATGGAAACACCACTGCAAAGAAGATTAGAGCAACTTGGAAAAATATTAATTATAGTGGCTCTTGTTTTGACAGCTCTTGTTGTATTAGCCGGTGTGTATCAAGGGAATGAAGTGTATCATATGTTTTTAGCTGGCGTGTCGCTAGCTGTTGCTGCTATTCCAGAAGGATTACCAGCAATCGTTACAGTAGCATTATCGCTTGGTGTACAGCGTATGATTAAAAAGAGAGCAATTGTAAGGAAGTTGCCAGCAGTAGAAACGTTAGGTTGTGCTTCCGTTATATGCTCTGATAAAACAGGAACGATGACGCAAAACAAAATGATGGTAACACACATGTGGTCAGGTGGAGAGTTGTGGAAAGTAACAGGCCAAGGGTATGAACCTAATGGCTCTTTTGTAAAAGGTGATAAAGAAATTAATCCAGTAAAGACGAAAGCGCTTTATCAACTACTTACATTTGGTTCGCTATGTAATAACGCAAATATTATTAAAAAGAAGAAGGCGTATGTATTAGATGGAGATCCAACTGAGGGAGCGCTTGTAGCTGCAGCAATGAAAGCGGGGATAACGCGTGAGGCACTGCAAGGGAAATTTGAAATTATTCGTGAGTTTCCATTTGATTCAACTCGAAAAATGATGAGTGTTATTGTGCGAGATAGAGAAGGGAAAAAGTTTCTTGTTACGAAGGGAGCACCAGATGTCCTCTTGCAAATGAGCCAAACAATTTTGTGGGGGGATAAGCAACAACCGTTAAGTGAGTTGTATAGAAAAGAAGTACAGGCGGCTATTCATAGCTTAGGTAGTCAAGCTCTTCGAACAATTGCAGTTGCCTTTAAGCCTTTAAAAGTAACAGATTCTACTGAACATGAAAGAGATGTTGAAAAAGATTTTATGTTGGTTGGGATACAAGGGATGATTGATCCGCCAAGACCAGAGGTAGAGCAGGCTGTAAAAGAGTGCAGAGAAGCTGGTATTCGAACAGTTATGATTACAGGGGACCATAAAGTGACTGCAATGGCGATTGCAGAACAATTAGGGGTTTTACCGCCAGGTGGACGTGTTGTTGAAGGAGTAGAACTTGCAAATATGGATGTAGAAGAATTAGAAAATGTTGTAGAAGATACGTATGTATTTGCTCGTGTATCACCAGAACATAAATTGAAAATTGTTAAAGCGTTGCAAAATAAAGGGCATATAGTAGCGATGACAGGTGATGGTGTGAACGATGCTCCAGCTATAAAAACAGCGGATATTGGAATAGCGATGGGAATTACAGGGACAGACGTTGCGAAAGAAGCGTCTTCTCTTGTATTGCTGGACGACAATTTTGCTACGATTAAATCAGCAATTAAAGAAGGTAGAAATATATACGAGAACATACGTAAGTTTATTCGTTATTTATTAGCATCGAACGTAGGCGAAATTTTAGTCATGTTATTTGCAATGTTACTTGCATTACCGCTGCCGATGGTTCCAATTCAAATTTTATGGGTGAACTTAGTTACTGATGGTTTACCGGCGATGGCATTAGGTTTAGATAAGGCCGAAGGAGACGTTATGAAGAGAACGCCGCGTCATCCGAAAGAAGGGGTATTTGCTAGAGGGCTTGCCTGGAAAATTATAAGTCGTGGTTTTCTAATTGGAGCAGTGACTTTAGTAGCGTTTATTATTGCATATAATCAACATCCAAATGAACTGAAATATGCACAAACTGTAGCGTTTGCGACGTTGGTACTTGCTCAGCTTATTCATGTATTTGATTGCCGAAGTGAGCATTCTGTTTTCCATCGTAATCCGTTTGGAAATGTGTATTTAGTTGGAGCGGTTATCATTTCATTACTACTCATGCTAGTAGTTATATATTATCCACCGTTACAACCAATCTTTAGTACGATGCCAATACAAGCAAGAGACTGGTTGTTAATTGGAGGTTTATCATCAATTCCGACCTTCTTACTAGTAGGTTCCTTGTTAACGGGGAAAAAGGGGAAGAAGGAAAAGCCAGTATTATATAAGAAGGGATTAAACTTGAAATAGTCAATGATATGAAAATGTGATATAATTTACAGAAGGTAGTAGAGCCTTGTCTCTATTACCTTTTTCATTGAGTTATTTCATGGCTTGGATGTGATAAAAATGATTTGTAGTATGACAGGATTTGGAAGGTCGAAAGTAGAAACTGATACTTTTCAAATTACAGTAGAAATGAAATCGGTGAACCACCGTTTTCTAGAGATGAGTATTCGACTTCCGAAGCAGATGATGGTATTTGAAGACAAAATTCGTAAAATAATTGCGGAACAAGTTAGGCGCGGTCGTATTGAAGTGTCTATTAGTATAACGGGTGAAGGGCTTGTTGAAAGAAAATTAAGTGTGAATTGGTCGCTTCTTGAGCAGTACCAATCGATTATGAAAGATATAAAAGGAAAATTTCAATTACAAGATTCTATTACACTTCAGCAATTAATGGCAATGCCAGAAGTAACAGCGATTGAAGAAGTGGAAAATGTAAATGAACAATTTGAGAACAGTTTATATGAGGCTGTTCGCCAAGCTGCTCAAATGTTAAAAACGATGAGAGATGGCGAAGGAGAACGATTACATAAAGATATAGCGTATCGTTTACAAGAGATTCACAATTGTGTAAATGCAATTATTCCGCATGCACCAATTGTTACACGAAAATATCGTGAACGATTAGAAAATCGCTTAAAAGAATTACATAATCAAGAGTTAGATGAACAAAGATTGTTAACAGAAGTTGCAATCTTTGCTGAGCGTTGTGATATTCACGAAGAGTTAGTTCGTTTGCAAAGTCATTTAGAGCAATTTCGTGAAACACTGCAGATTGAAGAACCTGTTGGAAGAAAAATGGATTTCATCGTGCAAGAGATGCATAGAGAAATTAATACGATTGGTTCGAAAGCAAATGACTTAACAATTTCAAAATATGTTGTAGAAATGAAAAATAACCTTGAAAAAATTCGTGAACAAGTACAAAATATTGAGTAGCTTTCAAAAAATATATAAAGTTATACGTGGTGGAGAAATCGGATAGACTTACTAGGAGGCGCAAACTATGGCCATGCGGTTTTTAAATATTGGATACGGAAATATTGTATCTGCTCATCGAATTATTGCTATTGTAAGTCCGGAATCAGCTCCTATTAAACGAACAGTACAGGAAGCACGCGAACATAATGCTTTGCTGGATGCTACGTATGGGAGAAAAACAAGGGCGGTTATTGTTATGGATGATGGGCATGTAGTATTAAGTCCAATTCAGCCAGAGACGATTGCACATCGTTTGAATAATAAAGAAGATTTAAGTGAGGAAGGGTAGGTTTTACATATTTATGAGAAGTAGAAGAGGATTGCTCATCGTTCTTTCAGGACCTTCTGGGGTTGGTAAAGGAACGGTTCGAAAAGAGCTGTTTAGTCATGAGGATACACGTTTTCAGTACTCCATTTCAGTAACGACACGTAAGCCACGTGAAGGTGAAGTGGATGGTGTGGATTATTTCTTTAAAGAGAGAGAAGAGTTTGAGGAAATGATTCGTAATGAAAAATTACTTGAGTGGGCTGAGTTCGTAGGTAATTATTACGGAACACCGATTGACTATGTTGAAAAAACATTACAAGAAGGAAAAGATGTATTCTTAGAAATTGAAGTGCAAGGAGCAATTCAAGTTAAGAAAGCTTTCCCTGAAGGTGTATTCATTTTCTTAGCACCTCCAAGTTTATCTGAACTAAAGAACCGAATTGTCGGTCGAGGTACAGAAACTGAAGATGTTATTGAAAATCGTTTAACGGTAGCGAAAGAAGAAATTGAAATGATGGACGCTTACGACTACGTTGTAGAAAACGATCAAGTTGAATTAGCTTGTGAAAGAATTAAAGCAATTGTGGTTGGCGAACATTGCCGCCGCGAAAGAGTAGCAAAATATTATAAAGAAATGACGGAGGGTCTATAATTATGTTAAATCCATCAATTGATTCATTATTAACAAAAATCGATTCTAAATATACACTTGTAACAGTAGCTGCAAAACGTGCGCGTGAAATGCAACTTGCTAATAACTGTGTTATCGAACAACCTGTTTCTCATAAATGTGTAGGTAAAGCATTGGAAGAAATCGATGTAGAAGTGTTAAGCTACGTACCAAGTGAAGACAAAGTAACTGAATAAGACTTTGTCTTCGACAATTCAAAACATAGACTTTATAATTTTCTATGTAACGGTAACAACCTATTTACAAGTAGGTTGTTATTTTTTTACGGTAGGGAAGAAATATTGGTACTGATGAGCTGAGAATATTGTTTCAGTATGATAAGTTTGAAAAAGAAAGAGGACGAGCCATATGCTAAAAGGGAAAAAGATACTTCTATGTGTAACAGGAGGCATTGCGGTCTTTAAAGCGGCTGCGTTAACGAGTAAATTGACACAAGCTGGAGCCATTGTAAAAGTAATGATGAGTGAGTCGGCAATGAAGTTTGTTACACCTCTTACATTCCAAGCGCTTTCTCGCCATGATGTATATACGGATACATTCGATGAGAAAGATTCAGCTGTTATTGCTCATATCGATTTAGCAGATTGGGCAGATGTTGTACTTGTTGCACCTGCTACAGCCAATTGTATTGGAAAGTTAGCTAACGGTATTGCAGATGATATGATTACGACTACTTTGTTAGCTACTACAGCTCCAGTGTGGATTGCACCTGCTATGAATGTGCATATGTATGAAAATAAAATTGTTCAAAAAAATATGATGACGCTAAAAACGTTAGGGTATACATTTATTGAGCCTGGAGAAGGTTTTTTAGCGTGTGGTTATGTAGCGAAGGGAAGATTAGAAGAGCCTGAAGCGATCATTGCACAGTTAGAAGAGGCTTTTTCAGAACAAAAACCATTGCAAGGAAAAAGAATATTAATAACGGCTGGCCCAACTCGTGAAAAGATTGATCCAGTACGTTTTATGACAAATTTTTCTTCGGGAAAAATGGGATATGCGATTGCAGAAGTGGCAGCGAACTTAGGGGCTGATGTCATACTCGTTTCGGGACCGACAGCATTAAATCCACCATTACATGTAACTACAGTGCAAGTGGAATCTGCACAACATATGTTAGAGGCAGTTCTGCAACATTATCCAAACGTAGATGTTGTTATTAAAACAGCAGCAGTTGCAGATTATCGCCCGAAATATGTTCATGATAATAAAATGAAAAAGAAAAATGGTGATGCTGTAATTGAACTCGAGAGAACAGTAGATATTTTAAAAACGTTAGGTGAGATGAAGGACAAACAGTTACTTATCGGTTTTGCAGCTGAGACGACAAACGTAGAGGAATATGCAACGAAAAAATTACGTGAGAAAAATGCGAATATGATTGTTGCGAATGATGTAAAGGCACAAGGAGCTGGATTTGGTACAGATACGAACATTGTAACAATGTATAGAAAAGATGGAGAAACTATAGAGTTGCCACTTTTAACGAAGAAAGAGGTTGCTCGTGAAATATTAAAGCAAATTGAAATGATGTTAGAAGATGATCGTCTATGAAATTTGCAAGTGTAATTGTTGATGTACCCGCACGTCAGACAGATCGACCATTTGATTATATTATCCCTAAAAAGTGGGAAGATATTATCCAGACAGGCATGCGTGTAGTAGTTCCATTTGGTCCAAGGAAATTGCAAGGTTTTATTATTGGGATCAAAGATTCGGCTGAAGTAGAAAGTAAAAAGTTAAAGGCAATCCATGAAATATTAGATGTAACACCGGTTATAAACGAGGAGTTATTAAAGCTTGGATATTGGCTTACGAGTGAAACGTTATGTTATATGATTTCAGCTTTTCAAGTCATGCTTCCAACGGCGATAAAAGCAACGTATAAAAAGCGTCTACAACTTCGCAAGCAAGAAGAAATAGCACCTGAACTACTGTTTTTATTTCAGGACAAAGAATCGATAGATTGGGAAGCGATTGAGACGCAGCCACATCTATATCGTACGATTCAACAAGAAATTAAACATGGCACGATTGAAGTTGTTTATCAAGTAAAAGATAAAGTACAAAAGAAGAAACAAAGAGTTGTGCAACCGGAGTTGCCAGAAGATAAATTAGAATTAGCAGCCTTTGAACTGAAAAGTAAAAAACAACAAGATGTACTCTATTATTTTGTGGAAAATTATAAAAGTGTGCCGTTGAAAGTGATAACAGAAGAGTTGCAAATAACTGATGCTCCGATTAAAGCACTTGTTAAAAAGGGGCTAATTTCAGAAAAGTATGTGGAAGTATATCGGAATCCGTATGACGATGATGATTTTGAACAAACGAAACCATTTCCGCTTACGGAGGAACAACAAGAAGTTATTGCACCAATTTTATCATCAATTACAAATGAAACTTACAATCCATTTTTACTATATGGTGTTACAGGAAGTGGAAAAACAGAAGTATACTTACAATCTATAGCAGCGGTGCTCAAGAAAGGAAAAGAAGCTATTGTGCTTGTTCCTGAAATTGCACTAACGCCTCAGATGGTAGATCGTTTTAAAGGTAGATTTGGCTCGCAAGTTGCAGTTCTTCATAGTGCGCTGTCTGTTGGAGAAAAATATGATGAATGGCGTAAGATTTTAAGAAAAGAAGTGAAAGTCGTAGTTGGTGCGCGTTCAGCTGTATTTGCTCCTTTTGAAAATTTAGGGATTATTATTATCGATGAGGAACATGAATCGAGCTATAAGCAAGAAGATAATCCGAGATATCATGCAAGGGATGTAGCTGTGTGGAGGGGGCAATATCATAAATGTCCTATCGTTCTTGGTAGTGCAACACCGACACTTGAATCGTTTGCAAGAGCGAAAAAAGGTGTGTATGAATTACTGACGATGGAAAAGCGTATGAATGAACAAGCTTTACCGACAGTAGAGATTGTTGATATGCGTGAAGAACTTCGTGACGGGAATCGTTCCATGTTTTCAAAGGCATTGCATGAAAAAATAGCAGATCGGTTAGAAAAGAAAGAACAAATGGTGCTCTTTTTAAATAGAAGAGGTCATTCTACATTTGTTATGTGTCGTGATTGTGGGTATGTTGTACAATGTCCACATTGTGATATCTCGCTGACATATCATAAAATGAACCATCGTTTAAAATGTCATTATTGCAGCTATGAAGAGAATATGCCGACTGCGTGTCCTGCATGTCAAAGTACATACATTCGTTTCTTTGGTACAGGTACACAAAAGGTAGAAGAAGAAATCACAAAACTATTTCCAGAGGCACGAGTCATTCGAATGGATGTAGATACGACAAGTCGTAAAGGAATGCATGAAAAATTATTAAAGGCATTCGGGGAAGAAAAAGCAGATATATTACTTGGAACACAAATGATTGCGAAAGGATTAGATTTTCCTAAAGTAACGCTTGTCGGGGTTTTAACTGCAGATACAATGCTTCATTTACCTGATTTTCGAGCGAGTGAAAAGACTTATCAGCTATTGACGCAAGTAAGCGGACGAGCAGGCAGGCATGAATTACCAGGGGAAGTTATAATTCAAACGTATACACCAGAACATTACAGTATAGAGTTAGCAAAGAACCAACAATATGATGTGTTTTTTGACCAAGAAATGCAAATGAGACGAACAAGGCAATATCCACCTTATTACTATGTTGTACTTGTAACGGTATCTCACCCGGAATTATTAAAGGCAGTACAAGTGACGGAAAAAATTGTCGGTCATTTACGTTCGCGCTGCTCACAGCAAACAATGGTGTTAGGACCGGTTGCTTCAGCAATTCCAAGGATAAAAGATAGATATCGTTATCAATGCATGATAAAATACAAACGGGAACCAAACTTAAAGAACGTGCTCAAAATGGTAAATGAACATTATCAAGCAGAAATGCAAAAAGAGCTACAAATCTCAATTGATTTTAATCCAACAATGTTAATGTAGCGGAGGGAAATATGGCAGTTTTAGAAATAGTAAAGCATCCAAATGAAGTGTTAGAAACACCGTGTGAAAGAGTAATTAACTTTGATAAAAAGTTAGTGAAATTGTTGAAAGATATGCATGAAACAATGTTAATTGCGGACGGAGTCGGTTTAGCTGCGCCTCAAGTAGGTGTAAGCTTGCAAGTGGCGGTAGTTGATATCGGTGATGATAGTGGGAAAATCGAGTTAATCAATCCATCGATACTAGAAAAACGTGGTGAACAAGTAGGTCCCGAAGGCTGTTTAAGCTTCCCGGGACTTTATGGTGAAGTGGAACGTGCGGATTATATTAAAGTACGTGCGCAAAATCGCCGAGGTAAAGTATTTTTACTAGAAGCAGAAGGATTTTTAGCGCGTGCAATTCAACATGAAATCGATCATTTACACGGTGTGTTATTTACATCGAAAGTGACAAGATATTATGAGGAAAACGAATTAGAATAGGTATTAAAAGGAGCGGTTTTTAAATGATAAAAGTAGTATTTATGGGAACACCGGACTTTTCAGTGCCGGTGCTTCGTCGTCTTATCGAAGATGGCTATGATGTAATAGGTGTTGTGACGCAACCAGATCGTCCGGTAGGTAGAAAAAAGGTATTAACACCTACACCTGTTAAAGTGGAGGCAGAAAAACATGGTATTCCAGTGTTACAGCCGTTAAGAATTCGTGAAAAAGACGAATATGAAAAAGTATTAGCATTAGAGCCAGATTTAATTGTAACAGCTGCGTTCGGTCAGATTGTACCAAATGAAATTTTAGAGGCACCGAAGTATGGCTGTATTAACGTCCACGCTTCTTTACTTCCTGAACTTCGTGGTGGTGCACCGATCCATTATGCAATTATGGAAGGTAAAGAAAAAACAGGCATTACAATTATGTATATGGTAGAGAAATTGGATGCTGGTGATATCTTAACGCAAGTAGAAGTAGAAATTGAAGAACGTGAAACGACAGGTTCGTTATTTGATAAGTTAAGCGAAGCAGGGGCACATCTTTTATCTAAAACAGTACCTTTACTAATTCAAGGTAAGTTAGAACCAATTAAACAAAATGAAGAAGAAGTAACGTTTGCATATAATATAAAACGTGAGCAAGAGAAAATTGATTGGACAAAAACAGGTGAAGAAGTATACAATCACATTCGCGGATTGAATCCATGGCCAGTTGCTTATACAACTTTAGCAGGACAAGTTGTTAAAGTATGGTGGGGAGAAAAAGTACCTGGAACGAAATCAGCTGAAGCAGGTACGATTGTTGCGATTGAAGAAGATGGTTTTGTTGTAGCGACAGGTAATGAAACGGGTGTTAAAGTTACTGAATTGCAACCTTCTGGTAAAAAGCGTATGAGTTGTTCGCAATTTTTACGTGGCACAAAACCTGAAATTGGAACGAAGTTAGGAGAAAATGCATGAGACAAAATGTTCGTGAATTAGCTCTTGATGGTTTAATTCAAGTAGAAAAAAGTGGTGCATACAGTAACTTACTTTTAAATAATCTAATTGAAAAAAGTACAATTGATAGAAAAGATATTGGTTTATTAACTGAAATTGTATATGGAACGATTCAACGTCGTGACACATTAGATTATTATTTACAGCCTTTTTTAAAAAAGAAGGTTGAGGCGTGGGTAAGAGTATTGCTTCGCTTATCTTTATATCAAATGATTTATTTAGACCGAGTGCCTGAAAGAGCGGCTATTCATGAAGCGGTTGAGATTGCAAAGCGTCGCGGGCATAAAGGGATTGCTGGTATGGTGAACGGTGTATTACGTTCGATTCAAAGAGAAGGGGTACCTTCTGTAGATGAAATCAAAGATCCAGTAGAACGTTTGGCAATTGCAACAAGCCATCCAGTTTGGCTTGTCCGAGAGTGGACTTCAGAATATGGTTTAGAAACTGCTGAGAAAATGTGTGAAGTGAACATGTTACCGCCTGTACCAACAGCGCGTGTAAATGTTGATAAAATAACAGTAGAAGAAGCAATTAAATTATTGGCTAGTGAAGGTATAGAAGCGAAGCGTGGCGATTTATCAGATGATGCGATTCAAATTGAAAGAGGGAATGTAGCGCACACAGATGCGTTTAAAAAAGGTTTTCTTTCTATTCAAGATGAAAGTTCTATGCTGGTAGCACGCGCTCTAGAACCAGATGAGGGAGATGTAGTTCTTGATAGTTGTGCTGCTCCAGGCGGAAAAACAACGCATATTGCAGAGCGATTAAAAGGAACTGGTCAAGTCATGTCCCTTGATTTACATGCACACAAAGTACGTTTAATTAAACAACAAGCAGAGCGACTTGGTTTAGAAAACGTCGAAACAAAGACATTAGATGCTAGAAAAGTGCAAGAGCATTTTGCAAATGAAACGTTTGATAAAATATTAGTAGATGCACCGTGCTCTGGATTTGGTGTAATTAGACGTAAGCCTGATATTAAGTTAGGTAAAAATAAAGGCGATAGTGAAAGATTATCGACGATTCAACTTGCAATACTAGAAAAAATCGCACCGTTATTAAAACAAGGTGGTCGCCTTGTTTATAGTACGTGCACAATTGAGAAAATAGAAAATGAACAAGTAATAGAGCGTTTTTTACAAGAGCATCCTGAATTTGAGTGGGATACTACGATAAAAGAGCGTATGCCAGAAAAGCTAAGTCCGTATATTGATGAAGGTCAAGTACAAATTTTACCGCATTATTTTGCAACAGATGGCTTTTATATTGCTTGTTTAAGGAAGAAGGTGTAGCATCGTGGAAACGACTGTGAGAAAACAAAAGAAAAATTTAGAAACGAAAAAACCATCAATTTACTCTTTACAACTTCATGAAATGCAAGATTGGTTAAAAGAGCAAGGAGAGCCAAAGTTCCGTGCTGGACAAATTTTTGACTGGCTATATAAAAAACGTGTAAAAAATTATGAGGATATGTCAAACCTTTCTAAAGGATTGCGTGATAAATTGTCGAATTCCTTTGATATTACTACTTTAAACACGTTAGTAAAACAAACGTCTTCAGATGGAACAATTAAATTCTTATTCCAGCTATACGATGGATACTCTATTGAAACGGTATTAATGCGACATGAATATGGAAATTCAATTTGTGTAACAACGCAAGTAGGTTGTCGTATTGGATGTACCTTCTGTGCTTCAACGCTTGGTGGTTTAAAACGAAACCTAGAAGCTGGAGAAATTGTAGCACAAGTAGTAGAAGTTCAGCGTGCACTTGATGAATCAGAAGAGCGTGTAAGTTCTCTTGTTGTTATGGGAATTGGAGAGCCATTTGATAACTACGATAATTTAATGGGATTCTTACGTATCATTAACCATGAAAAAGGACTTCATATTGGTGCGAGACATATGACAGTTTCGACAAGTGGAATTATCCCGAAAATTTATAAGTTCGCTGAAGAAGACTTACAAATTAATTTTGCGATTTCACTGCATGCTCCAAACTCAGAATTACGTTCAAAATTAATGCCAATTAACCGTGCTTATAAGCTTCCTGATTTAATGGAAGCTATTAAATACTATGTAAATAGAACAGGGCGTCGTATTACTTTTGAATATGGACTATTTGGAGGAGAAAATGACCAAGTTGAGCACGCTGAAGAGCTTGCTGCGCTCTTAAAAGGTGTAAAATGTCATGTAAACTTAATTCCGGTAAACTACGTACCAGAACGTGATTATGTACGTACGCCACGTGAACAAATTTTCTTATTTGAAAAGACGTTAAAAGATCGTGGAGTAAATGTAACGATTCGCCGTGAACAAGGTCATGATATTGATGCAGCCTGCGGTCAGTTGCGTGCGAAGGAGCGCAAAGAAGAGACGAGGTGACGAGATGAAAGCCGTGTTTCTATCAGATAAAGGAAAAGTTCGTCAACATAATGAAGATAGTGCAGGAGTTTTTCACAATTTAGATGGAAATATTTTAGCGGTAGTAGCAGATGGAATGGGAGGTCATCGAGCTGGTGATGTTGCTAGCTCGATGACCATTCAATTATTCCATGATTATTGGAAGCAAACACATAATATGAATGAGCCAAAAAAAGTAGAAGAGTGGTTACATACTAGTGTTGGGATTATTAATGAGCGTATATATGAATACTCTAAGCAACATGTAGAATGTAACGGAATGGGAACAACACTTATAATAGCGATTTGTACACCAAACTTTGTGACGATAGGTCATATAGGAGATAGTCGTTGTTATATGGTATCAGAGGGAAAAATCTCGCTTGTAACGGAAGATCATTCACTTGTCAATGAACTTGTGAGACATGGTGAAATTTCAAAAGAAGACGCAGAATATCACCCGAAAAAGAATGTTTTGTTAAGAGCATTAGGAACAGAAGAAACAGTCGGATTAGATGTGAAAACATTGGTACTTGAGGAAGATGACCAGTTACTTCTTTGCTCTGATGGACTATC
The DNA here is from genome assembly GCF_051948935.1 of Bacillus sp. Brlt_9. NCBI lineage: Bacteria > Bacillati > Bacillota > Bacilli > Caryophanales > Bacillaceae > Bacillus > Bacillus sp. Brlt_9. The sequence continues at coordinate 952,781 of NZ_JAYJLO010000002.1, forward strand.
TAACAAAGTTTCTATTGCTGATATGCAACAAGTTTTACAGTTAAATGAACAGCTAGAAACTAAGGGACAACGTCTCATTCAATTGGCGAATGATCGTGGCGGGGAAGATAATATCACCCTTGTTCTTATTGATTATGCGGGTTCGACAAACGAAAGTAGGTGAAGTGCAACGTGCTGATTGGAAAACGCTTAAATGACCGTTATAAGCTACTGAAAATGATTGGTGGCGGTGGAATGGCCAATGTGTATTTAGCTCATGATGATATACTAGGCCGAGATGTAGCGGTGAAAATATTAAGACTCGACTATTCAAATAACGAAGAGTTTATTAAACGTTTCCATCGAGAAGCGCAGTCTGTTACAACGTTGTCGCATCCAAATATTGTGAATATGTATGATGTCGGAGAAGAAGATGGTATATATTATCTTGTAATGGAGTATGTACCAGGACAAACATTGAAGCAATACATAATTGAGCGAGGGATGTTACCGATAGGAGAAGCTCTTGATATTATGGAGCAGTTAACATCCGCCATGGCACACGCCCATCATTTTGAAATTGTGCACCGTGATATTAAACCGCACAATATTTTAATTCGAGCTGATGGAGTAATAAAAGTAACAGATTTTGGAATTGCGACAGCTACAAGTGCAACAACAATTACACATACAAATTCAGTACTCGGTTCGGTGCATTACTTATCACCAGAACAAGCACGCGGCGGGATAGCAAATAAACAATCAGATATTTATTCCCTAGGGATTGTTATGTTTGAGTTGTTAACAGGAAGACAACCGTTTTCTGGCGAATCTGCTGTTGCTATAGCTTTAAAACATTTACAAAGTGAAATTCCATCTCCAAAAAGATGGAATGAAAATATTCCGCAAAGTGTCGAAAATATTATATTGAAGGCAACTGCGAAAGATCCATTTCATCGATACCAATCTGCCAATGCGATGAAACGAGATATTGAAACTGCGCTATATCCAGAGAGGATAAATGAGCAGCCATTTTACATACCGGAAGATATGGAAGCGACGAAAGCGATTCCGATTATTCAACAAGAACAATTATTCGAAAATGTAACTGATGAAACAATTGTTTTAAAAGGAAGTAAAGTGGATGAACAGACAAGGAACGAAGAAGCAGAATTAAATAAGAAGAAAAAACGAAGTAATAAATGGCTCAAAATTTTAATTACAACATTTTTACTTTTAGCGATTGGAATAACGTTAGCGCTTACTGTTATTCCAGGATTCTTTATTCCAAAAGATGTAAAAGTCCCTGATGTAGCTGGTATGAAATACACAACTGCAGTAAATACATTAGTTGAAAAGGGTTTTGAGGTTACGGAACCTAATATTGTATATACAGATGATGTAGAGGTCGGTGGTGTTCTAAAAACAGACCCTGTAGCAGGAAGAGTTGTGAAAGAAAACTCTAAAATTACTATCTATCAATCAGGTGGAAAAAAGAAAAATAAGATGAGTGATCTCACAGGAAAAGATTTTGAGAGTATAAGGAATGAATTAGAAGAAAAATATAAACAAGTTACAATAAATTATATTGAAAATGATAGGCCAAAAGGTGAAATCGTTGAGCAAATTCCGACGCCGGATCAAATGGTAGTAGAAGCGGAACAAGAACTGAAAATTTGGGTAAGTAAAGGTCCATATCAAATTAGACCAGGTGATTTTTCAGGATGGACTGAAAATAGCATAAATGGTTATTTGAATGAGAGAAAATTAACGCCAGATATAAAAAGAGAGTATTCCGATACTGTTGATAAAGGACTTGTAATTTCGCAATCTCCAAAACCAGGAACGCCGTTAAAAGAAGGAGATAAAGTGACGATTATCATCTCAGAGGGTCCTAAGCCGAAAGTAACAAAAACAGTGAAAGTGGATAATATTTCTATTCCTTATGAGTCTTCTATAATAGGTGAGAAAAAACCGCAAACGATAGAAATTTATAAAGAAGATATGCAACAAAAAATGGATAGACCAATTGAAACTAGAACAATTTCAGAGTCGGCAACTATTTCTTTAGAATTTATAATTCAAGAAGGTACAAAAGGACATTATAAAATTGTACGAGATGGTGTAACGATTATCGACAAAGAAGTACCATATCCAACTCAATAATAATGAATTCTATTTTCTTTTTGAAGAAGATGGGATGTATGACTCTTGCCTGTTATGCTCTCTACATATAGTGGACTGTATAACAGGCAAAAATATATGATTCAAAAAGCTATAAAAGTGATACTGTTATAAATAATATTTTAAATTTGATGGTAGATTAACTATATTAACTTTTGTATATGACGGATTTTAAAATCATTATGTAAAGGATTTTAATCCATTCAATATGAATTACAGCTTCACTTTATATAAAATAAAGGAGAATTATATGCCAGAAGGAAAAATTGTAAAAGCTCTAAGTGGGTTTTATTATGTGCAGCATGAAGAAGGGATTACACAATGTCGCGGGCGTGGTGTGTTTAGAAAAAATAAAATTACACCACTGGTAGGAGACCAAGTTGTCTTTCAAGCAGATAATCCAAGTGAAGGATACGTGCTTGAAGTATTCGATCGAAAAAATGAACTTGTTAGGCCTCCTATTGCTAATGTTGATCAAGCAATTCTCGTTTTCTCTGCAGTAGAACCAGATTTTAATCCGGGACTGTTAGATCGATTTTTAGTGCTGATTGAATATCATAACATTAAGCCGATTATTTGCATTAGCAAGATGGATTTAGTGGATGAAAAAATGAGAGAGACTGTCGAATCTTATGCAAATGACTATCGTGAGATGGGATATGATGTATTATTTACTTCTATCAACACTTCGGAAAGTATTGATATTTTAAAACCGTTCTTAGAAGGTTGTGTTTCTGTCGTTGCAGGACAATCTGGTGTTGGGAAATCTTCTATGCTGAACGTTTTGCGCCCAGAATTAGAACTGAAAACGAATGATATTTCCTCTCATTTAGGGCGCGGAAAACATACGACAAGACACGTGGAATTAATTGCGATTGGAAGCGGACTAGTTGCAGATACACCTGGTTTTAGTTCACTTGATTTCATAGATATTGAAGTAGAAGATCTTACATATTGTTTTCCAGAGTTGAAAGAAGCGAGCCAATACTGTAAATTTAGAGGGTGTACACATCTTTCTGAACCGAAATGTGCTGTGAAGGCAGCGATTGAAGAAGGGAAGATTACAGAATATCGTTATAAGAATTACAAACAATTCGTAGAAGAAATTAGAGAGAGAAAGCCGAGGTATTAGTTATGATTAAAATTGCACCATCGATCTTATCAGCAGATTTTTCAAAATTAGGGGAAGAGATTAAAGATGTAGAAAAAGGCGGAGCGGATTACATTCACGTCGATGTAATGGATGGACATTTCGTACCAAATATTACGATTGGACCATTAATTGTAGAGGCGATCCGCCCGATTACATCGTTACCGTTAGATGTACATTTAATGATTGAGAATCCTGATAACTATATCCCGACTTTCGCAAAAGCGGGAGCAGATATTATTACTGTTCATGTAGAGGCGTGCCCTCATCTGCATCGTACAATTCAGTTAATTAAATCTCATGGCATTAAAGCGGGAGTTGTATTAAATCCGCATACGCCAGTTTCAACGATTGAGCATGTATTAGAGGATATCGATATGGTATTACTTATGACAGTAAACCCTGGATTTGGCGGACAGAAATTTATCCATTCTGTATTACCGAAAATTAAACAAGTTGCAGAAATGGTTAAAGAGCGCAATCTAGACGTAGAAATTGAAGTTGATGGTGGTGTAAACGCTGAAACAGCAAGGCTTTGTGTGGAAGCAGGGGCAAATGTACTTGTAGCTGGATCAGCAGTATACAATCAAAAAGACCGCGGTGAAGCAATTCGTGTCATTCGTGGATAATGAATGAGCGAGTCTTTATCCCAGTGAATCTTCTAGTGTAGTAAGTTTTCACTATTTATAAAGGATAGAGAAAAAATATGTAAAAAGGCAATCTACCGAATGGCAGATTGCCTTTTTACAATAGAAGGGGAAGGAAACATGATTATTCATATTTTAGCGGGAGGTCCTGCGGAATATTGTGCAGATTTTTCTCGATATGAAAATGAGAAAGTAGTGTGGGCGGCAGTTGATAGAGGAGTATATCGTTTATTAAAAGGCGGAATTACTCCAACTGTTGCGTTTGGAGATTACGATTCGGTTACTGAAGAGGAATTAGTATGGATGGGGCAGCAAACAAATGACTTACATATTGTTCCTCGTGAAAAAGATCAAACGGATTTAGAAATTGCGATTAACTGGGCGTTAGAACAAAATCCGACATTGATTCGTATTTTTGGTGCTACCGGCGGAAGGATGGATCACAGTTTAGCAAATATACAGATGCTTTTAAAAGGGTTAGAAATCGGGATAGAAATGTGTATTGTCGACAATAAAAATGAAATAAGCGTAAAAAAAGTGGGTACACATATAATTGAAGAAAATAAAAATTTCCCTTATGTATCTTTTGTGCCAGTTACTGAAATAGTGGAAGGGATTACATTACTTGGTTTTAAGTATCCTCTAACTAACAAAACAATAGAGTGGGGATCAACACTTTGTATTAGTAATGAACTCGTTGAGGAAAAAGGTACTTTTTCATTTACTTCTGGCATATTAATGGTGATAAGAAGCACTGATTAAAGAAACAATTTTGCTCCTTACATCATATAGTGAACAAGTGGAGTAATGGGGATTAGGAGGGAAACCATGAGATTTTATACAATTAAGTTACCTAAATTTCTTGGTGGAATTGTTCGTGCCATGTTAAATACCTTCAAAAAAGATTAAAAAAAGCACCTATTACCGGTGCTTTTTTCATTGGTATAGTAAAAAAAGAGCCTAGCGGCTCTTTTTTTTATTATTAAACACGTTCGATTTTGCCAGATTTTAATGCTCTAGCAGAAACGTAAACACGTTGAACTTTTCCGTCGATGCGTACGCGAACTTTTTGAAGGTTAGCGCCCCACTTACGTTTTGTAGCGTTCATTGCGTGAGAACGAGAGTTACCAGAACGAGCTTTTCTTCCAGTAATAGCACAAACACGAGCCATTTATATTTCCCTCCCTTGATACCTTACCATACGTAATTTTTCAATGTTAGTCTTTTATGCGATGCTAAAAACACTACTATAATTTAACACAACTAAAAAGAGAATGCAACACTGTAGAAAAAAGAAATCAAGAAAAATTACTTGACACTATATGTCAATGAAGAAAAGTTGAAATCAAGAAAAATTGCTTGACATATTATAGTGGTACATGTTGTATAATAACAATGGACTATTTTGCTCATCATAAAAAATGTGATTTGAAACATAAAATATGAGAGTGAAAAGAAAGAACGATGGAATTTTCTTTAAAAAGATTATATGATAGTAACTAAAGTAGTCTAACTCACTTTCACCATTTATGAAGGGGGAAAACGAGATGTCAATTGAAATTAAAACGAAGTACGGTCAAATTGATATTAGTACAGATGTAATTGCAACAATTGCTGGAGGTGCCGCGGTAGATTGCTACGGTATCGTAGGTATGGCATCAAAAAATCAGTTAAAAGATGGATTAACAGACATTTTACGAAAAGAAAACTTCACTAGAGGTGTTATCGTTCGTAAAGATGAAGATGAAGTACATATTGATATGTATATTATTGTGAGCTATGGTACGAAAATTTCAGAAGTAGCACATAACGTGCAGACGAAAGTGAAATATACATTAGATCAAACTGTAGGACTAGCAGTAGATTCTGTAAACATCTACGTACAAGGAGTTAAAGTAATAAACTTGTAATGTGCATTAAGGAGGAAAATCTGTGTCAATTCAAAAAATTGATGGAAAACGTTTATCACAAATGATCATGCAAGGAGCGAATAATTTAACAAATAATGTTCAGCTTGTTGATGCATTAAACGTATTTCCAGTTCCAGATGGCGATACCGGTACAAACATGAACTTATCTATGACTTCAGGCGCACGTGAAGTGAAAGCAAATCCTTCACAACATGCTGGTAAAGTCGGCGTAAGTTTAGCCAAAGGATTATTAATGGGAGCTCGTGGTAACTCTGGAGTTATTTTATCTCAGTTATTCCGTGGTTTCTCAAAATCCATTGAACAAAAAGAAGAATTAACAACAGTTGATTTTGCTGCAGCTTTAGAAGCTGGAGTAGAGGCGGCTTACAAAGCGGTTATGAAACCGATTGAAGGAACGATTTTAACGGTTGCAAGAGAAACGGGTAAATATGCAGTAACAGTTGCGAAAAAACAGCGCGACTTTGTTTTGTTTATGGAAGACGTTGTGAAAGAAGCAAACGCATCGTTAAATCGTACGCCAGATTTATTACCTGTATTAAAACAAGTTGGCGTTGTAGATAGCGGTGGTAAAGGTCTTGTAGTAGTATATGAAGGATTTTTAGCTGACTTAAAAGGAGAAACGATTTCTTCTGATGCACCTGCCCAACCATCTATGAATGAGATGGTACGAGCAGAACATCACCGTAGTGTACAAAGCCAATTGAGTACAGAAGATATTAAGTATGGATATTGTACGGAGTTCATGGTGAAATTAGAGGCTGAAAAAGTGAAAGAGCATAATTTCTCTGAACAAAAATTCCGTGAAGATATTAGTGTGTATGGCGATTCTCTGCTAGTTGTATCTGATGATGAAATTGTAAAAGTTCATATTCATGCAGAGCATCCTGGAGACGCTATGAACTACGGACAACGTTACGGTAGTTTAATCAAGATTAAAGTAGAGAATATGCGTGAACAGCATACTGCTTTATTAGATGAGCCTGCTATGATGCCTGAGCCAATTAGTCAGTCTAAAGAGAAGCAACCGTACGGTATCGTAACTGTAGCTATGGGATCGGGTATTAAAACTTTATTTGAGAGTATTGGCGCGACGAAAGTTATCGAAGGTGGCCAAACGATGAATCCAAGTACGGAGGATATTGTGAAGGCGATTGAAGAAGCGAACGCTGAAAAAATCATTATTTTACCGAATAACGGGAATATCGTGATGGCAGCAGAACAAGCAGCGTCAGTTGTGGATCAAGAAGTGATTGTAGTTCGTTCAAAAACAGTTCCTCAAGGTATGGCTGCAATGTTAGCATTTAATCCAGCTGGAACGTTAGAAGAAAATGAAGAAAACATGAAAGAAGCTTTATCTCATGTGAAAACTGGTCAAATTACGTATGCTGTACGTGATACGGAAATTGATGGTGTAGCAATTCAAAAAGATGATTTCATGTGTATTGCAGATGGAAAAATCGTATCAACAAATGCGGAAAAAGTAGGAGCTGCGAAGCAATTACTAGAAGCACTTATTGATGAAGATTCTGAAATTGTAACGATTCTACAAGGTGAAGATGCAACTGATGAAGAAGTAGCTGAGTTAGTTGAATTTGTAGAAGAGAAATTTGAAGATGCAGAAGTAGAAGTACATGCTGGAAACCAACCGGTGTATTCTTTCATCTTCTCTGTAGAATAAGAAAAATTCGTTTTGAAAATAAATGGATTACTTACTTGCTAATGGATAAGAAGTAGTAATATGAAGTTTATTACTAGTTTTTATTCAAAAGGCTAGCATATTGAAGATAAAAAAGAGCCTTGCTGCTAATAGTGAGGCTCTTTTCTTTCGTGTTGCTTATGAGGTATTTGAGTAGTTTCTCTTAGAATGCCTATGATAGAATATATAAGGTGAAAGAGAGCGATTACAGATGTCAATCGTGCTAATCGATAATGTATCAAAGAAAATAATGTGACGGAGCGTGAGAATCTTGAATGAAGTTGTACAAGTTCCTGTTACGGATGTAAAGGGAATCGGAGGAGAAACATCTGAGTTATTACACGAGATGGGAATTTATACAGTTTCTCATCTATTAGAACATTTTCCGTACCGTTATGAAGATTATGCGATGAAAGATCTTGCTGAAGTCAAGCATGATGAACGTGTAACAGTTGAGGGAAAAGTTCATAGTGCTCCTTTACTGCAATATTATGGGAAGAAAAAGTCGCGCCTTACGGTTCGTGTCCTCGTCGGTCGTTATTTAATTACAGCTGTATGTTTTAATAGACCGTACTATAAGCAGAAGTTAACTTTAGATGAAACGGTAACGATAACAGGTAAATGGGATCAACACCGTCAAACGATTTCGGTATCTGAGCTTCATTTTGGACCTGTTGTACGTCAACAAGAAGTTGAACCTGTATACTCAGTGAAAGGGAAACTTACAGTAAAACAGATGCGCCGCTTTATTGCACAAGCGTTAAAGGAGTATGGAGACTCTATAGTCGAAGTGTTGCCTGATGGATTGCTAAGTCGATATAAATTACTGCCACGTTATGAAGCGCTCAAGGCGCTTCATTTCCCGGTAGGGCAGGAAGATTTAAAACAAGCGCGTCGCCGTTTTGTATATGAGGAATTTTTCTTATTTCAGTTGAAAATGCAAACATTACGGAAAATGGAGAGGGAAAATTCGAAAGGGACGAAAAAAGAAATTCCTTTAGCAGAATTGCAAGAGTTTATCGATGCACTTCCGTTTCCGTTAACTGGTGCGCAACGCCGGGTTGTAGATGAAATTATGAAAGATATGACATCTCCTTATCGAATGAATCGTTTGTTACAAGGTGATGTAGGTTCTGGTAAAACGGTTGTTGCAGCAATTGGTCTTTATGCAGCGAAATTAGCACACTATCAAGGCGCTTTAATGGTTCCTACAGAAATTTTAGCAGAACAACATTATCAATCGCTCGCAGAGACGTTCTCACACTTTGGTATGAAAGTTGAATTGTTAACAAGTTCAGTTAAAGGTGTAAGACGTCGAGAGATTTTGGCAAAATTAGAACAAGGAGAAATAGATATCCTTGTTGGAACACATGCTTTAATTCAAGATGAAGTTATCTTTCATAGGTTAGGTCTTGTTATTACTGATGAGCAACATCGATTTGGTGTAGCTCAGCGACGAGTTTTAAGAGAGAAAGGTGAAAGTCCGGACGTATTATTTATGACGGCGACCCCAATTCCGCGTACGTTAGCAATTACTGCATTTGGGGAGATGGATGTTTCTATAATCGATGAGATGCCAGCTGGTAGAAAGGTAATTGAAACATACTGGGCAAAACATGATATGTTAGATCGAGTTCTCGGTTTTGTGGAGAAGGAGATAAAAAAAGGAAGACAAGCATATGTTATTTGTCCCCTTATTGAAGAATCTGAGAAACTTGATGTACAAAATGCAATCGACTTACATAGTATGCTGACTCATCATTATCAAGGGAAATGTCAAGTCGGATTAATGCATGGGAGATTATCATCTCAAGAAAAAGAAGAGATAATGGGACAATTTAGTGAGAATAAAGTGCAAATTCTTGTATCGACAACAGTAGTTGAAGTAGGAGTGAACGTACCGAACGCGACTGTAATGGTTATTTATGATGCGGAGCGTTTTGGTTTATCGCAGCTTCATCAGCTGAGAGGGCGTGTTGGCCGTGGTAGTGAACAGTCGTATTGCTTATTAATCGCGGATCCAAAATCGGAAACGGGAAAAGAGCGAATGCGTATTATGACCGAAACGAATGATGGATTTGTATTGTCAGAAAAAGATTTAGAGTTAAGAGGTCCTGGAGATTTCTTTGGAAGTAAGCAAAGTGGTTTACCAGAATTCAAGGTTGCTGATATGGTACATGATTATCGAGCGTTAGAAACAGCTAGACAAGATGCGGCGTTACTAGTAGATTCAGAAGCATTTTGGCATAATGATCAATATGCTTCGCTGCGTACGTATCTGGACGGAACAGGTGTGTTCCAGGGAGAGAAGCTCGATTAAAGGGATGCAACGAAAGTTTTTGTTGCATTCTACTTTTAATGATTATATACTACTGTTAGTACCTAGTCATAAAAATGGATGGTGCGGTATGAAAAAAAGAAGAAGCAAAAAAGAAAGACAAGAATTATTACAACAAACTATAGAAACGAATCCTTTTATAACGGATGAAGATTTAGCAGAAAAATTTCAAGTGAGTATACAAACCGTACGTCTTGATCGTATGGAATTATCTATTCCTGAATTAAGAGAAAGAATTAAACATGTAGCTACAAAGCAACATGAAGAAGATGTGAAATCTTTACCGTTAGAAGAGGTTGTCGGAGAAATTATCGATATAGAATTAGATAGACATGCGATTTCTATCTTTGAAGTGAAGGTAGAACACGTATTTAAAAGAAATCAAATTGCCCGCGGGCATCATTTGTTTGCACAAGCAAACTCACTAGCTGTTGCGGTTATTGATGAAGAATTAGCTTTAACTGCAAAGTCTACCATTCGCTACATTCGTCCTGTAAAATTAGGGGAGCGTGTCGTTGCGAAAGCGCGCGTTGAAGATGTAGAGAATGATAAAGGACGGACGGTTGTCAAAGTGCGTAGCTTTGTTGGAGAAGAACTTGTTTTTACAGGCACTTTTGAAATGTATCGATCTAGTAATTATAGTGAGGAAGGTAACAACTTATGAAAATCGCAATAGATGCAATGGGCGGCGATCATGCTCCAAAGGCTGTCGTACTAGGAGCAATGAAAGCTATTAAGGAATATTCTGATTTACATATTACGTTAGTAGGGAAAGAAGAGGAAATTCGTCAATACTTAACGAGTGAAGAACGAATTACAATACTTCATACAGATGAAAAAATTGAATCGACAGATGAACCAGTAAGAGCGGTTCGTCGAAAAAAACAAGCTTCAATGGTACTAGCGGCGCAGCAAGTGAAAGACGGTGTAGCGGATGCTTGTATATCAGCTGGTAGTACAGGAGCTTTAATGGCGGCTGGATTGTTTGTTGTAGGTCGTATGGAAGGAATTGAGCGACCAGCTTTATCCCCTACAATGCCAACTGTTGATGGAGAAGGTTTTGTTATGTTAGATGTTGGAGCGAACGTTGATGCAAAACCAATTCATTTATATCAATATGCAGTAATGGGATCTGTATACGCAGAGAAAGTAAGAGGAATTAAAAATCCTCGCGTTGGACTTTTAAACGTTGGAACAGAGGATGGAAAAGGGAATGAACTTTCAAAACAAGTCTTTGCAATGCTTAAGGATGCCCCGATTAATTTCGTTGGGAACGTTGAATCAAGAGATTTATTGCAAGGTGTAGCAGATGTTGTTGTATGTGATGGATTTACAGGCAATGTAGCGCTGAAATCATTAGAAGGAACAGCGCTTGCATTATTCTCTATGTTAAAAGAGCAGTTAATGAGTTCGTTTACGAGCAAATTAGCAGCAGCGGTATTAAAACCAAAACTTATGGTATTAAAAGATAAAATGGATTATTCGGAGTATGGAGGGGCGGCATTATTTGGATTGAAAGCTCCTGTCATTAAGGCTCACGGTTCTTCCAATGATCAATCGATATTTAGTGCGATTCGTCAAACGAGAGAAATGGTAGCGAAAGAAGTTATTCCTACTATTTCAAGCGTAATGGAGAAAGAGCCACTCCAATAAGAGGAGGATTTGAAATGGGAAAACTAGCATTTCTTTTTCCGGGCCAAGGTTCACAGGCAGTAGGAATGGGTAAACAGTTAGCAGAGAATAATAAAGAGGTTGCAAATGTATTTGCAAAAGCAGATGAGGTGTTGCAAGATTCACTTTCGGAAGTGATTTTTGAAGGGCCGCAGGAAAAGCTTACGTTAACGACAAATGCGCAGCCTGCCTTATTAACAACGAGTTTTGCTATTTTGACAGCTTTGAAAGAGTATGATATTACACCAGACTTTGTCGCAGGACATAGTTTAGGTGAATATAGCGCTCTTGTGGCAGCGGGTGCAATAACTTTTGAAGATGCTGTATATGCTGTAAGGAAACGTGGGGAATATATGGAAGAAGCTGTTCCTGGCGGAGAAGGTGCAATGGCAGCTATTTTAGGTGCTGATCCACATATGCTGAAACAAGTTACAGAAGAAGTAACAAGTGAAGGATATGCAGTACAAATTGCTAATATGAATAGTACGAAGCAAATTGTGATTTCTGGAACAAAGCAAGGAGTCGAGATTGCTTCTCAAAGAGCGAAAGAAAATGGTGCAAAGAGAGCTGTTCCGCTTAAGGTAAGTGGACCGTTCCATTCTTCGCTTATGAAGCCAGCAGCGGAGAAATTCCAAAGTGTCTTAAATGAAATTACAATTCAAGATACGAATATTCCGGTTATCGCAAATGTAACAGCGGACGTTATTACAAGTGGTGCACATATTCAAGAAAAGTTAATCGAGCAGCTCTATTCGCCTGTCTTATGGTACCCATCCATTGAATATATGGTGAATCAAGGGGTAGATACATTTATTGAGATTGGACCTGGGAAAGTACTTGCTGGACTTATGAAGTCAATTAATTCATCAGTGAAAGCATATGCGATATACGATGAAGAAACATTGAAAGATACCATTTCAAATTTGAGAGGAGAAAACTGATGTTAAAAGGGAAAGTAGCATTAGTAACTGGTGCTTCACGTGGAATTGGTCGTGCGATTGCGATTGATTTAGCGAAACAAGGGGCAAATGTTGTAGTAAATTATGCTGGTAATGAGCAAAAGGCAAATGAAGTAGTTGATGAAATCAAGAAATTAGGTTCGGATGCAATTGCAGTAAGAGCAGATGTTGCAAATGCTGAAGACGTTACAAATATGGTGAAACAAACTGTAGATACATTTGGACAAGTTGATATTCTTGTAAATAATGCAGGTGTAACAAAAGATAATTTATTAATGCGTATGAAAGAAGAAGAATGGGATACAGTTATTAATACAAACCTAAAAGGTGTATTCTTATGTACAAAGGCAGTATCTCGATATATGATGCGTCAACGTCATGGACGTATTGTTAATATCGCTTCTGTTGTTGGAGTAACGGGTAATCCAGGACAAGCAAACTATGTTGCTGCTAAAGCAGGTGTAATTGGATTAACAAAAACATCAGCAAAAGAGTTAGCGAGCCGTAATATTACTGTAAATGCAATTGCTCCTGGATTTATTGCGACAGATATGACAGACGTATTAGATGAAAATATAAAAGCTGAAATGTTAAAATTAATTCCTGCAGCTCAGTTTGGTGAAGCGCAAGATATCGCGAATGCTGTAACGTTTTTTGCTTCTGATCAAAGCAAATATATTACAGGTCAAACGTTAAATGTTGATGGCGGTATGGTAATGTAATAAAAGAATTGATTTCAACTAGTTTTTTTGGCTAATATTTAATATAATATTTGAGGGGAGGTGAATGGAATGGCAGATGTTTTAGAGCGTGTAACAAAAATCATCGTTGATCGTTTAGGTGTAGAAGAAACTGAAGTAGTACCAGCTGCGAGCTTTAAAGAAGATTTAGGTGCAGACTCCCTAGATGTAGTAGAACTTGTAATGCAATTGGAAGATGAATTCGAAATGGAAATTTCTGATGAAGATGCTGAAAAGATTGCTACTGTTGGCGATGCTGTGACTTACATAGAGAGTCATCTATAATGCTTAAGTGAAGTCCCGTTTTTTAGCGGGGCTTCTCGGCTTATATCTGGAGGGACCTATGCCGTACCGAAAACATAGAGAAAAAAAATACGAAACAAAATATCGTGAAGCGTTTAAAGTATTTCAAGAAGAGATAGGTATTACGTTTACAGATGAAAAATTATTGATTCAAGCATTTACGCATTCATCGTATGTGAATGAGCATCGAAAAAAACCGCATGAGGACAATGAGCGTCTCGAATTTCTTGGCGATGCTGTATTGGAACTCACTGTATCACAGTATCTGTTTCAAAAATATCCGACAATGAGCGAAGGAGAGTTAACAAAATTACGTGCAGCTATTGTATGTGAGCCATCTCTTGTTCGTTTTGCAAACGAGTTGTCATTTGGTAGCCTTGTTTTATTAGGAAAAGGTGAGGAAATGACGGGTGGACGTGAACGACCAGCTTTATTAGCGGATGTCTTTGAAGCGTTTATTGGAGCCCTTTACCTTGATCAAGGGCTAGAAACAGTTTGGGGATTCTTAAAAGAAGTTGTATATCCGAAAATTAATGAAGGTGCTTTTTCTCATGTGATGGATTATAAGAGTCAATTACAAGAATTGATTCAGCGTGATGGTAGTGGTAATATTGAATACCAAATTCTGCAAGAAAAAGGGCCGGCTCACAATCGAGAATTTGTGTCACGTGTTACGTTAAATAATGTGGCATTAGGTCTTGGTAGTGGGAAGTCGAAAAAAGAAGCAGAGCAACAAGCTGCTGCAGAAGCGTTGAAAAAATTAAAAGAACAACTATAAGGAATCCCCCTTTGAATGAGGGGGATTCCTTATGCATAGAATGAAACTTTCCTTTTGTTTGTAAATGAAAGGAAAGGAAATCCGTATAATAGTTTGTTTTGTATAAACAACATTTATGGCAACGGAGAATAGGAGGAAGGCCTTTCGTGTTTTTAAAAAGATTAGAAATAGCAGGATTTAAGTCTTTTGCTGAGCGTGTATCTGTTGATTTCGTCCCAGGTGTAACGTCTGTAGTAGGACCTAATGGGAGCGGGAAAAGTAATATTACTGATGCCATTCGCTGGGTACTTGGTGAACAATCGGCAAAATCATTACGTGGTGCAAAGATGGAAGATATTATTTTTGCAGGTAGTGATACGAGAAGAGCAGTTAATGTTGCTGAAGTAACGATAACTTTAAATAATGAAGATCAACGTTTACCGATTGAATATAATGAGGTGTGTGTAACGCGTCGTGTATCTCGTTCTGGTGATAGTGACTTTTATATTAATAAACAATCATGTAGATTGAAAGATATTATCGATTTATTTATGGACTCTGGTATGGGAAGAGAAGCTTTTTCGATTATTAGCCAGGGGAAAGTTGAAGAGATTTTAAGTAGTAAATCGGAAGAACGTCGCGGTGTATTTGAAGAAGCGGCAGGAGTGCTGAAATACAAGCTTCGTAAAAAGAAAGCTGAAGGGAAATTAGCAGACACACAAGAAAACTTAAATCGTGTGCAAGATATAATTCACGAATTAAGTAGTCAAGTAGAGCCTTTAGAAAGACAAGCTTCTATTGCGAAAGATTATCTGGAAAAGAAAGAAGAGTTAGAGAAAGTAGAAGCGGCGCTTATTGTACATGAAATTGAAGAATTACATGAGAAATGGGAAGCGCTTCGAAATCAGTTTGGGCATAATAAAGACGAAGAAGCGAAAATGTCAACGCATTTACAAAAAGGTGAAGAAGAGCTAGAGGAATTACGAGGCCAATTGCAAGCAGTAGATGAGTCTGTAGATTCCTTGCAAGAAGTACTTCTTCTTTCTAGTAAAGAACTAGAAAAGTTGGAAGGGCAGCGTGAGCTATTAAAAGAGAGAAAGCAAAATGCAACGACGCATTGTGCGCAACTCGAACAGTTAATTGTTGAATTAACAGCGAAAGCTACAAGTTATGATGGTGAAATAGAATCAAGTACAGAAGTGTTGATGCAATTTGTAAATCAAGTAAAAGAGTTGGAGACGAAATTGCATGATAATGAGCAATTGCTTGTAACGTTTGCCGACAATTTAGAGGAACAAATTGAGAATTTAAAAGGTGACTATATTGAACTTTTAAATCAACAAGCTAGTCATCGTAATGAGTTATCTATGATTGAAGAGCAATCTAAGCAACAAAACTCTAAAAATGAACGTCTTGATGAAGAAAATGCGAAATATGTAGAAATGCGTATGGAAATTACAGCGAAAAAGACGAAACTTGTGGAAAGTTATGAACAAGTGAAAGAAAAAGTAGCTGGAATCCTTTCAAATATACAAAAGACAGAAGCGGCACTTGGGAAATGCAAGACGCAGTATAGTGAAAACGAAACAAAACTGTACCAAGCGTATCAATTTGTACAACAGGCACGTTCTCGAAAAGAAATGTTAGAAGAGATGCAAGAAGATTACTCAGGTTTCTATCAAGGGGTACGTGAAGTATTAAAAGCTAGAGAAAATAGGTTGCAAGGTATCGAGGGTGCTGTTGCAGAACTGCTAACGGTACCGAAAGAATATGAAGTTGCAATGGAAATTGCTCTAGGTGCAGCGATGCAACATATTGTCGTACAAAAAGAAGAGCATGCTCGTAATGCAATTGCATTTTTAAAACAAAATAAACATGGACGAGCAACGTTTTTACCACAAGCTGTTATTAAAGGTAGATCGTTATCATTTGAGCAATTGCGTATTGCAAATCAACACCCATCGTTTGTAGGTGTAGCGGCAGAACTTGTGCAATATAACAATAAATATGAAAATGTAGTTTCGAATTTATTAGGTACTGTTATTGTTGCAAAAGATTTACGCGGGGCGAATGAGTTGGCGAAACAACTACAATACCGTTATCGTATTGTAACAATCGAAGGTGATGTAGTGAACCCTGGCGGTTCTATGACAGGTGGAGCAGTAAAACAGGCGAAATCTTCTTTATTAGGGCGTCAACGTGAGCTAGAAGAGTGGACGAATAAGTTAACTGATATGGAAGAAAAAACGACGAAGTTAGAAAACTTTGTTAAAGCAGTAAAGCAAGAAATTCAAGAAAAAGAAGTGCAAATACGTGAACTGAGACAAAGTGTAGAAGCAGAGCGTGTAGATGAACAGAACTTAAGAGAAGAAATTAGTCGCTTGGAATTAGAAGAACATCGTATTAATGATCGTTTATCTATTTATGATTTAGAGATTGAAGGGTTCTTGCAAGATCAAGTGAAAATGCAAGGGCGTAAAGAAGAGTTAGAAAAGATTTTAGCGACTCTTCAAGCTGAGATTACGGAATTAGATAGCAAAATCGCAGCTTTAACAAAACAAAAAAGCGAGCAGCATTCTTCGAAAGAAAAAGTTCAAAAAGAAATGACTGAATTAAAAGTGTTGGCAGCTGAAAAGCAACAACGCTTATCTAATCAAAAAGAAAAAGTTGAACGATTGACGAAGGAAAAAGAAGAAACGGATGCAACGCTTCTCAAAACAAAAGAGGATTTAGCATTCTTAAAACAAGAAATGACATCGAATTCAAGTGGTGAAGAGCAAATTACGAATATGATTGAGAAGAAAGCATATGATCGTAATCAAACTTCAGAGTTAATTCGCTCTCGTCGAGAACAACGTGTATCGTTACAAGAGAGAGTAGAACATTTAGAGCGTAATTTGAAAGAAACAACAGGTAAACATAAATACATTCTTGAGATGTTGAAAGATCAAGAAGTTAAAATTAACCGACTTGATGTAGAGTTAGAAAATAGATTACAACATTTACGTGAAACATATACGATTTCATTTGAAGCGGCAAAACTGAAGTATACAATGGTGATGCCTGCCGAGGATGCACGTAAAAAGGTGAAACTAATTAAGCTATCCATCGAAGAACTAGGTACAGTAAATCTAGGCGCAATTGAAGAGTATGAGCGTGTAGCGGAGCGTCATACATTCTTACTAGAGCAAAAAGAAGACCTAGAAGAAGCGAAAACGACATTGCACCAACTGATCACTGAAATGGATGAAGAAATGAAAAAACGCTTTTCTACTACGTTTGAAGGAATTCGAATGGAGTTTCAATCGGTATTCTCTGAATTATTCGGAGGCGGTAGAGCGGATTTAGTCATGACAAATCCAGAGGACTTATTAAATACGGGTATTGATATCGTAGCGCAACCGCCTGGGAAGAAACTGCAAAACTTAGGTTTACTTTCAGGTGGAGAGCGTGCTTTAACAGCAATTGCGCTGTTATTTGGTATTTTAAAAGTACGCCCAGTCCCATTCTGTGTACTAGATGAGGTAGAGGCTGCTCTTGACGAGGCAAACGTTGCCCGTTTTGCCCAGTATTTAAAGAAATTTAGTGATGAGACACAGTTTATTGTAATTACACATAGAAAAGGTACAATGGAAGAGTCTGACGTATTGTACGGTGTAACAATGCAAGAGTCGGGGGTATCTAAACTTGTCTCGGTTCGTTTAGATGATGGAGAAGAACTAGTTGCAAGCAAATAGGAAGGATGGGACAGTATGAGCTTTTTTAAAAAACTAAAAGAAAAAATTTCGAAACAAACAGATACGGTAACAGAGAAGTTTAAACAAGGATTAGAAAAAACGAGAAATTCGTTTGCGGATAAAGTAAATGATTTAGTCTTTCGTTACCGTAAAGTAGATGAAGATTTCTTTGAAGAATTAGAAGAAATTTTAATCGGTGCGGACGTTGGCGTTTCAACAGTGATGGAATTAATCGATCAATTGAAAGAAGAAGTACAACGCCGTAACATTCAAGATCCAAGAGAAGTACAAGCTGTTATTTCAGAAAAACTAATAGAAATTTATAAAGGCGACAGCGATTTTACTAATGAAATTAATATGCAAAAAGATGGCTTGACAGTTGTTTTGTTTGTTGGTGTTAATGGTGTAGGTAAAACGACAACAATTGGTAAGATGGCTCATAAGTTTAAATCAGAAGGTAAGTCTGTCTTATTAGCGGCAGGAGATACGTTCCGTGCTGGAGCGATTGAACAATTAGAAGTATGGGGCGATCGCGTTGGCGTAGAAGTGATTAAACAAGGATCAGGGTCTGATCCAGCCGCGGTTATGTATGATGCTGTACAAGCTGCAAAAGCACGTAACGTAGACGTATTACTATGTGATACAGCAGGGCGTTTACAAAATAAAGTGAACTTAATGAAAGAGTTAGAGAAAGTAAAGCGTGTAATTGAGCGTGAAGTACCAGGAGCTCCTCATGAAGTATTACTTGTTATTGATGCTACAACAGGACAAAACGGTTTAAGTCAAGCGAAAACATTCCGTGAAGCAACAAATGTTACAGGTATTGTTTTAACGAAGTTAGATGGAACTGCTAAAGGTGGTATTGTAGTAGCGATTCGTAACGAAATGGATGTACCAGTGAAATTTGTTGGATTAGGAGAGCAAATGGATGATCTGCAACAGTTCGATCCAGAACAATATGTGTATGGTTTATTTGCGAACTTAGTAGAAACGGAAGAAGTATAAGTGAAAGAAGCGGTATTTTCCGCTTCTTTTTCTATAAAAATATGTGATGTTAAGAAAAAAACTTGACACTCTTTTGTACTCCATGTAAACTAATTCATGTAAAGGGAAATCACTTAACAAAGGATGATCCAACATGCTCGAAAAAACAACGAGAATGAACTATTTATTTGATTTTTATCAATCGTTGTTAACGCAAAAACAAAGAAGTTATATGTCGCTTTATTATCTAGATGATTTATCTCTTGGTGAAATTGCGGAAGAATTTGATGTAAGTCGCCAAGCCGTGTATGATAACATTAAACGGACTGAAGCGATGCTTGAAGAATATGAAGAAAAATTAGTATTACTTCAAAAGTTTCAAGAGCGACAGCGACTTGTTGCAAAGCTAAAACAGCTAATCAGCGAAGAAGAGCATGTGAATGAAGAAATGAAACAAGTTGTTGAAGCTATCGAAAAATTAGATTAGGAGGGCGGCAATATGGCATTTGAAGGATTAGCCGACCGACTTCAACAGACGATGCAAAAAATCCGCGGCAAAGGAAAAGTTTCTGAAGCCGATGTGAAAGAAATGATGAGAGAAGTTCGTCTAGCTCTTTTAGAAGCAGACGTTAACTTTAAAGTAGTAAAAGATTTTGTAAAGCGTGTGTCTGAACGTGCTGTCGGACAAGATGTAATGAAAAGTTTGACACCTGGACAACAAGTAATTAAAGTCGTACAGGAAGAACTTACAGAACTTATGGGCGGAGAGCAAAGCAAAATTGCTGTTGCTAATAAGCCACCGACTGTTATTATGATGGTTGGTCTGCAAGGTGCAGGTAAAACAACGACGACAGGTAAGCTTGCGAATTTGCTTCGTAAAAAGCATAATCGTAAACCAATGCTTGTTGCAGCGGATATTTACCGTCCTGCAGCGATTAAACAGCTTGAAACATTAGGGAAGCAATTGGACATGCCTGTATTCTCTTTAGGAGATCAAGTAAGTCCTGTTGAAATTGCGAAACAAGCGATTGCAAAAGCAAAAGAAGATCATCACGATTATGTTTTAATCGATACAGCAGGTCGCCTGCATATTGATGAAGAACTAATGGATGAATTAGCGAAAGTGAAAGAAGTTGCGAAACCGGATGAAATTTTCCTTGTTGTCGATGCGATGACGGGACAAGACGCGGTAAATGTTGCACAAAGTTTCCATGAACAGTTAGGTTTAACTGGGGTTGTATTAACGAAATTAGATGGTGACACGCGCGGTGGTGCGGCATTATCTATTAAAGCTGTTACAAATACACCAATTAAATTTGCTGGTATGGGTGAAAAACTAGATGCACTTGAAGCGTTCCATCCAGAACGTATGGCATCCCGTATTTTAGGGATGGGAGACGTCTTAACATTAATTGAAAAAGCGCAAGCTACAGTTGATGAAGAGAAAGCAAAAGAACTTGAGCAAAAAATGCGTACGCTTTCGTTTACGCTTGACGATTTCCTAGAACAACTTGGACAAGTGCGTCAACTTGGACCGCTTGATGAATTGTTAGGAATGCTTCCTGGTGCAAATAAAATTAAAGGGCTGAAAAATGCGCAAGTTGATGAAAAACAAATTGGGCATATTGAGGCAATTATTCGTTCTATGACTAAATTAGAACGAGAACAACCGGAAATAATCAATGCTAGTCGCAAAAAGCGCATTGCCAAAGGTAGCGGTACAACGGTACAAGAAATCAATCGTTTAATCAAGCAATTTGATGATATGAAAAAGATGATGAAAACGATGACTGGAATGCAAAAAGGTAAGAAAAAAGGACTAGGTGGATTGAAGTTTCCATTCATGTAAGGAAAAAAGATGGCTCTGTTAAGAAAAAATACTTTACAAAGCAATAGTCTTTTTGCTAATATAATTATCTGTGTGAAATAAATTCGGAGGTGCTTTATAAATGGCAGTTAAAATTCGTTTAAAACGTATGGGAGCTAAAAAAACTCCTTTCTATCGTGTAGTTGTTGCAGATTCTCGTTCTCCTCGTGACGGACGTTTCATTGAGGAAATCGGTACTTACAATCCGGTTGCTCAACCAGCTGAAGTTAAGATCAACGAAGAAGCAGCATTAAAATGGTTAGGAAATGGTGCTAAACCATCTGATACAGTTCGTAACTTATTCTCTAACCAAGGTATCATGGAGAAATTCCACTTATCTAAACAAGGTAAGTAATTGAGGCAATGACTATGAAGAAGTTAGTCGAGACGATTGTCAAGCCTCTTGTCGATCATCCTGAAGATGTAAATGTTACACAGGAACTTTACAACGGAGAGATCAAGTATCGATTAACTGTACATCCTGAGGATGTTGGAAAAGTCATTGGAAAGCAAGGGAAAGTTGCGAAAGCAATTCGAATGCTCTTGTATTCAGTGGGACATCATAATGATGAAAAAGTAACACTGGAAATTCAATAAACGTAAAAAGGGCGAGGAGTTATTCCTCTCCCTTTTTTAACATTTAAAGAGAAGTTGCATGTTCCATATATGAAATGGAGATGCTTAATTTATATAGAAACCAGGGGTGACATACTATTTA
The DNA here is from genome assembly GCF_051948935.1 of Bacillus sp. Brlt_9. Lineage (NCBI taxonomy): Bacteria > Bacillati > Bacillota > Bacilli > Caryophanales > Bacillaceae > Bacillus > Bacillus sp. Brlt_9. The sequence continues at coordinate 974,442 of NZ_JAYJLO010000002.1, forward strand.
TGACAAAATGGTTTAACGTAGGGAAAATTGTAAATACTCATGGCGTAAGAGGAGAAATTCGTGTTATTTCTCGTACTGATTTTCCAGAAGAGCGATATAAAGTAGGAAACACGTTATACATAAGCGATGAGAAAGGTACAGACTACCTTCCGGTAAAGGTCACTTCTCATCGTCAACATAAGACGTTTGATTTATTAACACTTGAAGGATACAACAATGTAGATGAAGTAGAGAAGTTTAAAGGTTCTTTAATAAAAGTACCAGAAGAGCAGTTAGGCGAACTAGCTGAAGGTGAATACTACTATCATGAGATTATTGGGTGCAACGTTGTAACGGAAGAAGGAGAAGCGTTAGGAACAATAAAAGAAATTTTATCTCCTGGTGCAAATGATGTTTGGGTAATTAAACGTCCAAAAGGTCAAGATCTGTTAATTCCTTATATTGATGATGTTGTACTTCAAGTTAATATTGAGAATAAATTAGTAACCATTCATGTAATGGAAGGGCTGCTATAATGAAAATTGACATTTTAACATTGTTTCCAGATATGTTTACAGGTGTGTTTGGATCTTCAATTTTAAAGAAAGCACAAGAAAAAGAAGCGGTAGAGCTTCGTGTTGTCAATTTCCGCGACTATACAACGAGTAAGCATAATAGCGTAGATGATTATCCGTATGGTGGTGGTGCTGGGATGGTGCTAACCCCTCAGCCTATCTTTGATGCAGTGGAAGAGTTAACGAAGGAAACAGAACGTAAACCGAGAGTTGTCTTAATGTGTCCACAAGGAGAGCGTTTTACGCAGAAGAAGGCAGAAGAGCTTGCTGAAGAAGAGCATGTTATTTTTGTGTGTGGTCATTATGAAGGGTACGATGAACGAATTCGCGAACATCTCGTAACAGATGAAATTTCTATCGGCGACTACGTATTAACAGGTGGAGAGTTAGCCTCTATGGTTATCACTGATAGTGTCGTACGTCTTTTGCCAGGGGTGCTAGGAAATCATGCTTCGCAAGTCGAGGATTCGTTTAGTACAGGTTTATTAGAGCACCCTCATTATACACGCCCAGCTGATTTTCGTGGAATGAAGGTACCGGATGTATTAATGTCAGGAAATCATAAAAATATTGATGAATGGCGACATAAAGAATCACTACGTCGTACGTACACGCGTAGACCGGATTTACTGGAAGAACGAGAATTGTCTAAGCAAGAAAAGCAATGGCTAGAACAGATTAAAGAAGGCAAATAAGGGCTTGATATATTTTCTATTGCAACAGTCCTAGCAATATGCTATTATAACAATTGTGCTGCTGAAATCAGTGGCCGTATTAACGATGTTCCGCTGTAATTTATTAAGACTTTATAAGAGCATCTGTTTAAAGGAGAGAATTTAATATGCAACAATTAATCGCAGAAATTACAAAAGGCCAATTAAAAACTGACCTTCCTTCATTCCGTCCTGGAGACACTTTACGTGTACACGTAAAAGTAGTTGAGGGAACTCGTGAAAGAATTCAGCTTTTCGAAGGTGTTGTAATTAAACGTCGTGGTGGCGGAATCAGTGAAACATTCACAGTTCGTAAGATTTCTTACGGTGTAGGTGTTGAGCGTACATTCCCAGTTCACACGCCAAGAATCGCGAAAATCGAAGTACTTCGCCGTGGTAAAGTACGTCGTGCTAAGTTATACTACTTACGTAACCTTCGCGGTAAAAAAGCACGTATTAAAGAAATTCGATAAGACATGTATGGGAGCTTGTAAATGCACAAGCTCCCTTTTTCCAATCTATATAAAATTTTGATATAATACGAGCAGCTTACATAATCGTGGAGGGGAAATGCATGAAGAAAGAAAAGAGTTCACTTTGGGAATGGGTTAAGGCAATTTTGATTGCTGTTGTATTAGCGGGTGTTATTAGACAGTTTTTCTTTGCGCCAATTCTCGTAGATGGAGTATCGATGGCATCTACTTTACATGATCGCGATCGAATGATTGTCAATAAAATTGGTTATCACATAGGAGACCCGAAACGATTTGATATTATTGTATTCCGAGCAACGGAAGATAAGGATTATATTAAGCGTATTATCGGCCTTCCAGGCGATGAAATAGAGTATCGTAATGATAAACTGTATGTAAACGGAAAGGCTTATGAGGAGCCGTATTTAGACAAGCAGAAAAAGCAACTTGCTGATGGACCGCTTACATATGATTTTACTCTTGAAGAAATGACAGGGAAGAAAACTGTTCCAGAAGGTCAGTTATTTGTTTTAGGTGATAATCGTCGTTTTAGTAAAGATAGCCGTTCGATTGGTACAATTTCAATGGACCAAGTAATCGGAAAAGCAAATATACTATATTGGCCGTTAAAAGACGCTCGTATTGTGAAATAAAAGAAAAAGAAGGTGGCAACATGGTAATCCAATGGTTCCCGGGACATATGGCAAAGGCTAGACGCCAAGTAACAGAAAAATTAAAGTTAATTGATGTTGTAATTGAGCTTGTAGATGCTCGATTACCTTTATCTTCTCGAAATCCGATGATTGATGAGATTATTACACATAAGCCGAGGCTTGTTGTTTTAAATAAAGCGGATATGGCGGATGATCGTTTAACAAAACAATGGATCGCATATTTTAAAGAAAAAGGTCATATGGCAATTTCAATTAACGCACAAGCTGGACAAGGTATGAAGGAAATTGCAGCGGCTTGTAAAGTGTTAGTGAAAGAGAAGTTTGATAAAATGGTTGCAAAAGGTATTAGACCGAGAGCGATTCGTGCATTAATCGTAGGTATACCGAATGTTGGTAAATCTACTTTAATTAATAAATTAGCAAAGAAAAATATTGCTAAAACAGGAGATCGTCCTGGTGTGACAACAGCTCAACAATGGATTAAAGTTGGGAAAGAAATGGAACTGTTAGATACACCTGGTATTTTATGGCCTAAATTTGAAGATCAATTAGTGGGTCTTCGATTAGCGACAACGGGCGCAATTAAAGATTCAATTTTAAATTTGCAAGATGTTGCTGTTTACGCACTACGTTTTATGGAGAAACATTATCCAGAACGTTTGAAAGAGCGATATAATTTAAATGAGATCCCAGAAGATATTGTGGAGTTATTCGATGCAATTGGAAAAAATAGAGGCTGTTTAATGGGCGGCGGAATGATTGATTATGATAAAACATCTGAACTTGTACTTCGTGAGCTTCGAGGTGGCAAACTTGGAAAAATGACGTTTGAAACACCAGAAGAGTTTGCAGAGCAAACAGAAGATGTAGAAAAAGTAGAAGAAGTATAAGACGTGCGTTTGTACGTCTTTTCTTTTTTGTATATAAAGGGAGTGGCATGAATGCAAAAAGTGACTATTCAAGAAGCGGAACATTTACTACAAGAAATTATAAGTGAAGAGGACGACCGTTTTCAAATTTTAATGAAAGATGAGCGAAAAGGGGTGCAAAAGCTCATTTTGAAGTGGTATAAACAAAAAGAGTTAGCACAAAAGGAAAAAGAAAAATTTTTAGAAATGTCTAAGTATGAAAATGCGTTACGTGAAAAAGGTCTCACATATATCGCAGGTATAGATGAAGTAGGTCGTGGACCGCTAGCTGGGCCTGTTGTGACGGCAGCTGTTGTCCTTCCGGAAGATTTTTATATTCCAGGGTTAAATGATTCGAAAAAGCTGAGTGAGGCGAAGCGAGAGCGTTTTTATGATGAGATTAAAGCACAAGCAATTGCCATTGGAGTTGGAATTGTATCACCGCAAGTGATTGATGAGATAAACATTTATCAAGCGACAAAACAAGCAATGCTAGATGCTGTTGCGAATTTATCTTGTACACCAGAATATTTATTAATTGATGCGATGAAACTCCCTACACCAATTCCGCAAACATCCATCATTAAAGGTGATGCGAAAAGCATCTCTATTTCAGCTGCATCTATTATTGCGAAAGTAACGAGAGATCGTATGATGAAAGAGCTTGGAGAAAAGTATCCTGCATATGGATTTGAACAACATATGGGATACGGCACAAAACAACATTTAGAAGCGATTGAAGCGCATGGAATATTAGAAGAACATCGAAAATCGTTTGCACCAATTAAAGATATGATTCAAAAATAAGCTGTGTTTTCGCAGCTTATTTTTTATTTTGACATATAAACATTACTATTTTCAAAAAAGAATAAAGCGATTTCAGTTTTCTGACACTTTATTGTAGACAGCGTGCCAATCATCTTATACAATGGCAATGTAATGTTTTTTAAACATTAAAAAACTTTTCGAGTAAAACAGGAAAACAGGGGAGGATGGGACCATGAATATCCATGAGTACCAAGGTAAGGCAGTCCTTAGAAGCTATGGGGTTAGCGTTCCGAACGGGAAGGTTGCATTTACAGTAGAAGAAGCTGTAGAAGCAGCAAAAGAATTAGGAACGGATGTATGTGTAGTAAAAGCACAAATTCACGCTGGTGGACGCGGCAAAGCTGGCGGAGTAAAAGTTGCAAAAAATTTAGATGAAGTTCGTACATATGCAGAGAGCATTTTAGGAACTACACTTGTGACACATCAAACAGGTCCTGAAGGTAAGGAAGTAAAACGCTTACTTATCGAAGAAGGTTGCGATATTAAAAAAGAATATTATGTAGGTCTTGTTTTAGACCGTGCAACTTCTCAAGTTGTTTTAATGGCGTCTGAAGAAGGCGGAACAGAAATTGAAGAAGTAGCAGAGCAAACACCTGAAAAAATCTTTAAAGAATATATTGATCCAGCAGTAGGCTTACAAGGCTTCCAAGCACGCCGAATCGCATTTAACATCAATATTCCAAAAGAACTTGTAGGACAAGCTGTGAAGTTTATGATGGGCTTATACCGTGCATTTATCGAAAAAGATTGCTCTATCGCAGAGATTAATCCACTTGTAACAACAGGTGACGGTAAAGTTATGGCATTAGATGCGAAATTAAACTTTGATTCTAATGCTTTATATCGCCATAAAGATATTTTAGAACTTCGCGATCTTGATGAAGAAGATGCAAAAGAGATTGAAGCTTCTAAATATGACTTAAACTACATTCCTTTAGATGGAAATATCGGTTGTATGGTTAATGGTGCAGGTTTAGCAATGGCTACAATGGATATCATTAAACATTATCATGGCGATCCAGCTAACTTCTTAGATGTTGGTGGCGGTGCAACAGCTGAAAAAGTTACAGAAGCATTCAAAATTATCCTTTCTGACAAAAATGTAAAAGGTATCTTCGTTAACATTTTTGGTGGCATTATGAAGTGTGATGTTATCGCAGAAGGTGTTATTGAAGCGACGAAACAAGTAGGTCTTGAATTACCTTTAGTTGTACGTCTTGAAGGTACAAACGTAGAGTTAGGTAAGAAAATTTTAAATGAGTCTGGTTTAAATATTGTTGCAGCAGAATCTATGGCAGACGGTGCACAAAAAATTGTTTCACTAGTGGGCTAATAGAAAGCGGGGGAGAAAAATGAGCGTATTAGTTAATAAAGATACAAAAGTTATTGTTCAAGGTATTACAGGTTCTCAAGGGTTATTCCACACAAAACAAATGATTGAATACGGTACGAAAATTGTCGGTGGTGTAACGCCAGGTAAAGGTGGCACTGATATTGAAGGTGTACCCGTATTTGATACTGTAGAAGATGCAGTGAAAGCAACAGGCGCAAACGCTTCAGTTGTATACGTTCCACCCGCTTTTGCGGCTGATGCAATTATGGAAGCAGTTGATGCAGAAATTGATTTAGTAGTGTGTATTACTGAAGGGATTCCTGTATTAGATATGGTAAACGTAAAGAGATATATGGCTGGTAAACATACACGTTTACTTGGACCAAACTGCCCAGGTGTTATCACGCCTGATGAATGTAAAATCGGTATTATGCCAGGATACATTCATAAAAAAGGTCATGTAGGTATCGTATCTCGCTCTGGTACATTAACGTATGAGGCTGTACACCAGTTAACACAAGAAGGTATTGGTCAATCTACGGCTGTAGGTATCGGCGGAGACCCTGTTAACGGTACAGACTTTATTGATGCGTTAAAAGCATTTAACGAAGATGAAGAAACACATGCTGTAATTATGATTGGTGAAATCGGTGGTACAGCGGAAGAAGAGGCAGCTGAATGGGTGAAAGCTAATATGACAAAACCTGTTGTAGGCTTCATTGGCGGCCAAACAGCGCCTGCTGGCAAACGTATGGGCCATGCTGGTGCAATCATTTCTGGCGGTAAAGGAACTGCTGCAGAAAAGATTAAAACGATGGAAGCTTGTGGTATTAAAGTAGCGGAAACTCCAGCAGTTATGGGTGAAACGCTAATCTCTGTCTTAAAAGAAAAAGGTCTATTTGAGACTTGTAAAAACTACTAATCTTTTGAAAGACACCTTCTTGTTTGAAGGTGTCTTTTTACAAACTTTTTGTTTACATAATAAAAATTATGGGTAAGGAGAATTGTAATGAAAAGAGAACGATTATTGCATCTTCACTACTTATTAGCGGATCATTGGAAAGCGATTGAGAAGCTATTATACGTCGATCCAGAATTGAAGGGAATATACACTTTTAATGCAAAACAAATGGAATACTACACCGGAATATCCTCGGAAAAATCTTCAGAATTAGTAAAATTTCTTCAAAGTTCAAATCTCCCGCAATATATATCTTATTTAGAGAAAAATCGAATCTTTTACATGACTATATGGGATGAAGATTATCCCCAATTATTACGTGAAATACAAGATCCCCCCTTTGTAATATATGGAAAAGGAGAGAAGAGTTTTCTTAATAAATCGAATAAATTAGCGGTTGTGGGAACGAGAGAACCGACTTTATATGGACATGAGAGTTTAAAATTTATTTTACACCCATTATTAGAAAGGGGATGGCTTATTGTAAGTGGTTTTGCAAGAGGAATAGATACGATGTCTCATGAAATTACAGTAAGACGGCATTGCCCGACTATTGCGATACTAGGACACGGATTATCGTATATATATCCAAAAGAGAATCGATATTTATATGAAGCATGGAATGAATATATATTGTTATTAACAGAGTATCCTCCGCACTATGCACCGAAAAAATGGTATTTTCCAAAAAGGAATCGGATTATTAGTGGTATAAGTAAAGGAGTTTTAGTTGTAGAAGCGAAATCAAGAAGCGGAACACTGATTACTGCGGACCTTGCTTTAGAGCAAAATAGAGAGGTATTTGCACTTCCTGGACCTATATTTATAGATAGTGCATCAGGAACAAATCATCTAATTCAACAAGGAGCGAAACTAGTAAGAAATGCAGAAGATATACTAGAAGAGATTTTAAATTAACCTTATATTTTTATGTTTTTATTAAACAATTATTGACAAATGGTAGATAGGCACTGTATGGTATATTCATTCTTGATTGACAAAAACAAGAGAAATCAATAAGATTAATGAAGACTTGAATCCACCTCTTAAGGAGGCACTAGCATGTCAGATTACCTCGTAATCGTGGAGTCGCCTTCTAAGGCGAAGACCATTGAGAAATATTTAGGGAAAAAATACAAAGTTGTCGCGTCTATGGGACACGTTCGCGATTTACCTAAAAGCCAAATGGGGATAGAAGTAAAGAACAACTTCACCCCGAAGTATATTACCATTCGTGGTAAAGGTCCCGTCTTAAAAGATTTAAAATCAGCGGCTAAAAAAGCAAAGAAAGTCTATCTCGCGGCCGATCCAGACCGCGAAGGAGAAGCAATTGCTTGGCATTTAGCGAATACGTTAAATGTGGACGTGGAATCAGATTGCCGAGTTGTGTTTAATGAGATTACAAAAGATGCAATCAAAGAATCATTTAAACATCCTCGTGCAATTAATATGGATTTAGTAGATGCACAACAAGCAAGACGTATACTAGATCGTCTTGTTGGTTACAATATTAGTCCTTTATTATGGAAGAAAGTAAAAAAAGGATTAAGTGCAGGTCGCGTACAATCTGTAGCAGTTCGTTTAATTATCGAACGTGAAAGAGAAATTCAAAGTTTTGAGCCTGAAGAATTCTGGACAATTAAGACAGAATTTGTGAAAGGGAAAGACACATTTGAAGCAAGCTTTTACGGTGTAGATGGTGAAAAAGTTCAATTAACGAATGAAACGCAAGTGAATGAAATAATTGAACAGATGAAAGATAATGCGTTCTCAGTTGAAAATGTAGCGCGCAAAGAGCGAAGACGTAATCCTGCATTACCGTTTACAACATCTTCCTTGCAACAAGAGGCAGCGCGTAAGTTAAACATGCGAGCAAAGAAAACAATGATGCTTGCGCAGCAATTGTATGAAGGAATTGATCTTGGAAAACAAGGAACTGTCGGTCTTATTACGTATATGAGAACTGATTCAACACGTATCTCAGAAACAGCTCAAACAGAGGCGCGTACTTTCATTACAGAGGCGTTTGGTACGGAATACATAGGAACAGAAAAGAAGAAAGAAACGAAAAAGTCGAACGCGCAAGATGCGCATGAGGCAATTCGTCCTACTTCGGTAATGAGAAAGCCAGAGGAACTAAAGAGTTTCTTAAGTCGTGATCAACTTCGATTGTATAAATTGATTTGGGAGCGATTTGTTGCAAGTCAAATGGCGTCTGCTATAATGGATACTGTGACAGCGAGACTCATTAATAACAATGTTCAGTTCCGTGCAAGTGGATCGGTTGTAAAGTTCCCAGGATTTATGAAAGTGTATGTAGAGTCAAAAGATGACGGTGCTGAAGAAAAGGATAAGATGTTACCACCTTTAGAAGTAGGGGAAACAGTATTTTCGAAGGATTTAGAACCGAAGCAACACTTTACACAACCGCCACCGCGCTATACAGAGGCTCGTTTAGTAAGAACACTTGAAGAGCTTGGAATTGGAAGACCGTCGACTTACGTACCGACACTTGAAACGATTCAAAAACGTGGATACGTAGGTTTGGATAATAAACGCTTTGTTCCAACTGAACTTGGTGAAATAGTAATTGAACTTATTTTAGAGTTTTTCCCAGAAATTATTAACATTGAATTTACTGCTAACATGGAGCAAAGCCTCGATGAAGTAGAAGAAGGAAATGCGAATTGGGTAAAAATTGTTGATGATTTCTACGTAGGCTTTGAACCGCGCTTAGAAAAAGCGGAAAAAGAAATGCGTGAAGTGGAAATTAAAGATGAACCAGCTGGGGAAGACTGTGAATTATGTGAACACCCAATGGTCTTTAAAATGGGTAAATACGGGAAATTTATGGCTTGCTCGAATTTCCCAGATTGTCGTAATACAAAACCGATTGTGAAAGAAATCGGTGTTACTTGTCCGAAATGTGATAAAGGTCAAATTATTGAACGTCGTAGTAATAAAAAGAAACGTCTTTTCTATGGTTGCGGTACGTATCCAGAGTGTGACTTTGTATCTTGGGATAAGCCGATTGGCCGTAAATGCCCGAAGTGCGAAGGTATGCTAGTAGAGAAGAAGTTGAAAAAAGGCGTGCAAGTACAATGTATTTCGTGTGATTATGAAGAAGAACAACAAATGTGAGCGTAACTGCTCACATTTTTTTCGGGAAGAAAAGGAAAGGTGATAAATATATGACAACACAAGTAGTAAACGTCATTGGCGCAGGTCTTGCAGGAAGTGAAGCAGCTTACCAAATTGCAAAACGTGGTGTCCAAGTAAGATTATACGAAATGAGACCGGTAAGACAAACACCAGCTCATCACACAGATAAATTTGCAGAACTAGTATGTAGTAACTCGCTTCGCGCAAATACATTAACAAATGCTGTTGGTGTTATTAAAGAAGAAATGCGCTTAATGGATTCTGTTATTATTCGTGCAGCTGATGAGTGCTCTGTACCAGCAGGAGGAGCTTTAGCTGTAGATCGTCATGAATTTGCGGCAAAAGTAACGGAATATGTGAAAAACCATCCGAACGTAACTGTGATGAATGAAGAAATCACTGAAATTCCAGAAGGTCCTACTATTATCGCGACAGGTCCACTTACGTCTCCTGATCTTTCTGCACAATTAAAAGAATTAACAGGTGAAGACTATTTTTATTTCTATGATGCTGCAGCACCGATTGTTGAGAAAGACAGCATTGATATGAATAAAGTGTATTTAAAGTCTCGTTACGATAAAGGTGAAGCGGCATATTTAAACTGCCCAATGACGGAAGAGGAATTTGACCGTTTTTATGAGGCTTTAATCGCTGCTGAAACAGTACCTTTAAAAGAATTTGAAAAAGAAATTTTCTTTGAAGGTTGTATGCCGGTAGAGGTTATGGCAAGTAGAGGAAGACAAACATTAGTATTTGGACCAATGAAGCCTGTTGGGTTAGAAGATCCGAAAACAGGGAAAACACCATATGCTGTTGTTCAGTTACGTCAAGACGATGCAGCGGGAACGTTATACAATATTGTAGGTTTCCAAACGCATTTAAAGTGGGGACCACAAAAAGAAGTGTTACAGTTGATTCCAGGACTGGAAAACGCAGAGATTGTACGTTATGGTGTAATGCATCGTAATACGTTTATTAATTCACCTAACTTACTTCGTCCAACATACCAATATAAACAACGTGATGATTTATTCTTCGCTGGTCAAATGACTGGAGTAGAGGGATATGTTGAATCGGCGGCTTCAGGATTGCTAGCAGGTATTAACGCTGCTCGACTTGTAAAAGGCGAAGAGCCGGTTGTATTACCGCCTGTAACTGCAATGGGAAGTATGGCGAATTATATTACTGCGACAAACGCGAAAAACTTCCAACCAATGAATGCAAACTTCGGATTGTTTGCACCACTAGAGAAGAAAATTAAGAAAAAAGCAGAACGTAATGAAGCCTATGCAACACGCGCTTTAGAAACGATTCAAAATTTTGTAAATATTTAGTTAAATTTCTTGCAAAGGCTACTAAGTTGTGATACGATTTAGTAGCCTTTATTGAGGTGAATTGTGTGAATGTGAAGAAATTGTTACAATTATTCGTTGGATATTTACAAATTGAAAGAAATTATTCAAAATATACAATTGCAAGTTATCAAAATGATTTAGAACATTTTGTGCAATTTATGGAGCGAGAAGGCATATCCTCTTTTTTAGATATTACATACGCGGATGTTCGTTTGTACTTAACTACGTTGCACGATGAAAAGTTAGCCCGTAAATCTGTCGCAAGAAAAGTATCAAGCTTACGAAGTTTATATCGTTTTTTGATGCGTGAAGGTTATCGGAAAGATAATCCGTTTGCACTTGCGTCACTCCCCAAAAAAGAATTGTCAATCCCAAAGTTTTTATATGCTGAAGAATTAGAGGAATTATTTGAAGTTTCTGACACGGAAACACCGCTAGGTCAAAGGAATCAAGCTTTATTAGAGTTGATGTATGCGACTGGGATCCGTGTGAGTGAATGTGTCAATTTACAACTTACCGATATTGACTTTGCGGTGGGAACAATTTTAGTTATGGGGAAAGGAAAAAAACAAAGGTATATTCCGTTCGGAAGCTACGCACAAGATGCTTTAATTACTTATATAGAGAACGGGAGAAAACAGTTAGCTCACAAAACTGAAGAACACTCTCATATGGTATTTTTAAATGCGAAAGGAACGCCGCTAACAAGTCGAGGAGTACGCTATGTATTAAACGAACTCATTAAGAAGGCTTCACTGACAATGCGGATAAGTCCCCATATGTTAAGACATACATTTGCTACACATATGTTAGATGAAGGGGCAGATTTACGTACTGTACAGGAGTTACTCGGTCATGAGAATTTGTCGACGACACAAATTTATACGCATGTCTCTAAAGAAAGATTGCGTTCTGTCTACATGAAGCATCACCCACGGGCATAAATTGCTTTTAAAGCTATAAAAACATATAAAGGAGTTTTTTCTATGGGAAATTTCCACGCTACAACGATATTTGCAGTTCATCATAATGGAGAATGTGCAATGGCTGGAGATGGCCAAGTGACAATGGGAAATGCTGTTGTAATGAAACATACAGCTCGTAAAGTTCGTAAACTTTTCCAAGGGAAAGTTTTAGCTGGTTTTGCGGGTTCGGTTGCTGACGCATTTACTCTTTTTGAAATGTTTGAAGGGAAGTTAGAAGAGTACAATGGGAACTTACAGCGTGCTGCAGTTGAGATGGCAAAACAATGGCGTGGCGACAAAATGTTACGTCAGCTAGAAGCGATGCTCATTGTCATGGATAAAACAACGATGCTCCTTGTTTCAGGCACAGGAGAAGTGATTGAACCGGATGATGGTATTTTAGCAATTGGATCTGGTGGAAATTATGCGCTTTCTGCAGGTCGTGCTTTAAAGCAATATGCAAGTGAACATTTAACAGCGAAGCAAATTGCGAAAGCGAGTTTAGACATTGCTGGCGATATTTGTGTTTATACAAACCACAATATAATTGTGGAAGAATTGTAGAATCGTAAGGGAGGCATTTTATATGCATTTACATTTTACTCCGCGTCAAATTGTGGAAAAATTAGATCAATACATTATCGGTCAAAAAGATGCAAAGAAAGCGGTTGCTGTAGCTTTAAGAAATCGATACCGCCGAAGTAAATTAGCTGAAAATCTACGTGATGAAATTGCGCCTAAAAATATTTTAATGATTGGACCGACAGGTGTTGGTAAAACAGAGGTAGCACGACGAATGGCGAAACTCGTTGGAGCACCTTTTATTAAGGTTGAAGCTACGAAATTTACAGAAGTTGGATATGTAGGTAGAGATGTAGAATCGATGGTACGTGACCTTGTGGAAACGTCGGTTCGCATCGTGAAAGAAGAAATGGTAGTTAAAGTGCAAGATAAAGCAGAGGAACAAGCGAATCAACGTCTTGTTGAAATTTTAGTGCCAAGTCCAGAGAAACAATCTGGATTTAAAAACCCATTAGAAATGTTATTTGGTGGTGCTCAAAATTCGAATCAAACATCTGATGCACAAGAAGATGTAGAAATCGAAAAGAAACGTCAAGATGTGGAAAGAAAGCTTGCTGCAGGACTTCTTGAAGATGAAATTGTATCGATTGAAGTGACTGAGCAACAGTCTTCTATGTTCGATATGTTGCAAGGAACTGGCATGGAGCAAATGGGAATGAATTTCCAAGATGCATTAGGAAGTTTTATGCCGAAAAAAACAAAAAAACGTAAACTTTCTGTAAAAGAAGCAAGAAAACTCTTGACAAATGAGGAAGCACAGCGCTTAATTGATATGGATGAAGTTACACAAGAGGCTGTTTATCGTGCTGAACAGCTCGGGATTATTTTTATCGATGAAATTGACAAAATTGCTGGTAAGCAGTCGAATAGCGTAGATGTATCACGTGAAGGTGTGCAACGTGACATTCTGCCGATTGTAGAAGGATCGAATGTTGCGACAAAATACGGATCAGTAAAAACGGATTATATTTTATTCGTTGCAGCTGGAGCGTTTCATATGTCTAAACCGTCGGATTTAATTCCGGAATTACAAGGGAGATTTCCGATTCGAGTAGAATTAACAAAATTATCGACTGATGATTTTGTTAAAATATTAATCGAGCCTGACAATGCGTTAATTAAACAATATATGGCTTTATTAGCGACTGAAGGTATAGAAATTGAATTTTCAGACGAAGCTATTCGTAAGATTGCTGAGATTGCTTATCAAGTTAATCAGGATACAGATAACATTGGAGCAAGAAGACTTCATACGATTATGGAGAAGCTCCTTGAAGATTTATCGTTTGAAGCATCTGAAATTACGTTAGAGAAAATAACGATAACGCCTCAATACGTTGAGGAGAAATTAGCAACGATTGCTAAAAATAAAGATGTGAGCCAGTTTATTTTGTAATAGTGTCATCAGGTGACTCGCCCTAGTTTCCAAGTGATGAAAAAATATGTGAGTAACATGTAGGAGGAACTTTTGAAATGGAATTATTAGCAAAAACAAGAAAATTAAATGCGTTATTACAGAGCGCAGCAGGAAAGCCTGTAAACTTTAGAGAAATGTCTGACACAATGTGTGAAGTAATCGAAGCGAACGTATTCGTAGTAAGCCGTCGTGGTAAATTACTAGGTTATGCAATTCACCAACAAATTGAGAATGAGCGTATGAAACAAATGCTTGCAGAGCGTCAATTCCCAGAAGAGTATACACAAAGCTTATTCAACATTACAGAAACATCTTCAAACTTAGATGTAAACAGTGCTTACACAGCATTCCCAGTAGAAAACAAAGAATTATTCGGTCAAGGTTTAACTACAATCGTACCAATCGTTGGTGGCGGTGAGCGTCTAGGTACACTAGTGTTAGCTCGTCTTGGTCAAGAGTTCTTAGACGATGATTTAATTCTTGCTGAGTACAGCTCAACTGTTGTAGGTATGGAAATTTTACGTGAAAAAGCAGAAGAAATCGAAGAAGAAGCACGTAGTAAAGCCGTTGTTCAAATGGCGATCAGCTCATTATCTTACAGTGAGTTAGAAGCAATCGAGCACATCTTCGAAGAGTTAAATGGAACAGAAGGTTTACTTGTTGCAAGTAAAATCGCTGACCGCGTAGGAATCACTCGTTCTGTAATCGTAAATGCACTTCGTAAATTAGAGAGTGCTGGTGTAATTGAGTCGCGTTCTTTAGGTATGAAAGGAACATACATTAAAGTATTAAACGACAAATTCTTACATGAACTTGCTAAATTAAAAACAAACTAATTTATAAAACTCTCCTCATTTTTTGAGGAGAGTTTTTTTGTGTATAAAAGATTGATGTTGTTTGTAAATAGCGTCATAATCGTGTTTCTTGGAAAATCTATAAATTGAATTTTGCTTTTTTGCTTAAAAGAAATACAGGTTGGTAATACTAGAATTCGAGTGTGAACAAAGAAAGTTTTACATTGTTCGCATTTTCGGCTTGCTTGTAATATTTCAGTATGATATAGTAAGCAGTGGTGTCAGTACAAAGTACACACGTTTACTGATTTAAGTGTTGGTGCTACGTTTGTAGTTTCGCTTAGAGATGAAGTAAACGGAGGATATCAAAAACCATTTAGGAGGAACTATATTATGTCAGTAATTTCTATGAAGCAATTGCTTGAAGCTGGTGTTCATTTCGGACATCAAACTCGTCGTTGGAACCCAAAAATGAAGCGTTACATTTTCACAGAGCGTAACGGTATCTACATCATCGACTTACAAAAAACTGTGAAAAAAGTTGAGGAAGCTTACAGAACGATGCGCGACATCGCTGCTGAAGGCGGAGACATCTTATTCGTAGGTACTAAAAAACAAGCACAAGAAGCTATTAAAGAAGAAGCAACTCGTGCTGGTATGTACTTCGTTAACCAACGTTGGTTAGGTGGAACTTTAACAAACTTCCAAACAATCCAAAAGCGTATCAAGCGTCTTAAAGACATCGAAAGAATGCAAGAAGATGGTACTTTCGAAGTACTTCCTAAGAAAGAAGTTGTTCAACTTAAAAAAGAGTTAGAGCGTCTTGAGAAATTCTTAGGCGGTATTAAAGATATGAAAGGTCTTCCAAGTGCATTATTCGTAGTAGACCCTCGTAAAGAGCGTATTGCAGTTGCTGAAGCACGCAAATTACACATTCCAATCATCGGTATCGTTGATACAAACTGTGATCCAGACGAAATCGATCACGTTATCCCAGCAAACGATGATGCAATTCGTGCTGTAAAACTTCTTACATCTAAAATGGCAGACGCGATCCTTGAAGCAAAACAAGGTGAAGAAACTGTTACTGCGTAACAAAGTTGGAAAGGTGATAAGGGGTTCGGCCTTTTATCACCTTTTTTAAGGTATAAACACCTTTATTAAAGGTATAAATACATATTTTAGGAGGATGAAAACTATGGCAATCACTGCACAAATGGTAAAAGAATTACGTGAAAAAACTGGCGCAGGTATGATGGACTGCAAAAAAGCTTTAACAGAAACTAATGGTGACATGGAGAAGGCAATTGACTTCTTACGTGAAAAAGGTATCGCGAAAGCTGCTAAAAAAGCAGACCGCATCGCTGCTGAAGGTTTAACTTTCATCGAAACAAACGGTAACGACGGTTTAATCTTAGAATTAAACTCTGAAACTGATTTCGTTGCGAAAAACGAAGGTTTCCAAACATTAATTAAAGAATTAGCTGCTCACTTATTAGCTAACAAACCAGCTAACGTTGAAGAAGCTATGGCTCAAACAATGGAAAACGGTAAAAAAGTAGAAGAGCACATCAACGAAGCAATCGCTAAAATTGGTGAAAAACTTACACTTCGTCGTTTCGAAATCGTAACAAAAACTGATGCAGATGCATTCGGTGCTTACCTACACATGGGTGGACGCATTGGTGTTCTAACAGTTCTTGAAGGTTCTACTGATGAAGCAGCTGCTAAAGATGTAGCAATGCACATTGCAGCAGTTAACCCTAAATACATCGACCGCGATGCTGTAACAGCTGAAGAAGTTGAGCATGAGCGTCAAGTATTAACACAACAAGCGTTAAACGAAGGCAAGCCTGAAAAAATCGTTGCAAAAATGGTTGAAGGCCGTCTTGGCAAATTCTTCGAAGAAATTTGCTTACTTGACCAAGCATTCGTTAAAAACCCTGATATGAAAGTTCGTCAGTTCGTTGAGTCTAAAGGCGGAACATTAAAAGGATTCGTTCGCTACGCTGTTGGTGAAGGTATCGAAAAACGCGAAGACAACTTTGCTGAAGAAGTAATGAACCAAGTAAAAGGTAGTAACTAATACAGATTAGGGAACACATTGTGTTCCCTTTTTTAAAATAAAGATGTAAGCAATTGGAGGTTCATTATGAGTAAACCGAAATATAATCGTGTCGTTTTAAAGCTGAGTGGAGAAGCTTTAGCTGGCGAGCAAGGATTTGGAATTAACCCAGCTGTTATTAAATCAGTTGCGGAACAAGTGAAAGAAATTGCAGAACTTGATGTAGAGGTTGCTGTTGTTGTTGGTGGCGGTAACATTTGGCGTGGAAAAATTGGAAGTGAGATGGGCATGGATCGTGCAGGAGCAGATTACATGGGCATGTTAGCGACAGTTATGAATTCATTAGCTCTTCAAGATAGCTTAGAGAACATTGGAATTCAAACTCGCGTACAAACTTCAATTGAAATGCGTCAAGTGGCAGAGCCTTACATTCGTCGTAAAGCAGTTCGTCACTTAGAGAAGAAACGTGTTGTAATCTTTGCAGCAGGTACAGGTAATCCATACTTCTCTACAGATACAACAGCAGCATTACGTGCGGCAGAAATTGAAGCAGACGTAATTTTAATGGCGAAAAATAATGTAGATGGCGTATACAATGCGGACCCATCTATTGATCCAACAGCTACGAAATACGAAACGCTTACTTACTTAGATGTATTAAAAGAAGGTTTAGGTGTAATGGATTCTACAGCTTCTTCTCTATGTATGGATAATGATATTCCATTAATTGTATTCTCAGTTATGGAAAAAGGTAATATTAAACGTGCCGTTTTAGGCGAAAATATCGGAACAGTTGTAAGGGGGAAATAAATATGGGACAACAAGTATTGAAGTCTTCAAATGAAAAAATGGAAAAAGCAGTTGCTGCTTATTCTCGTGAATTAGCAACAGTTCGTGCTGGCCGTGCAAATGCGTCAGTATTAGATAAAGTACAAGTTGATTACTATGGTGCACCAACACCAGTTGTGCAATTAGCGAACATTACAGTTCCAGAAGCACGTTTACTTGTAATTCAACCTTATGATAAAACTTCTATCGGTGATATCGAAAAAGCAATTTTAAAAGCAGATTTAGGCTTAAACCCTTCTAATGACGGAACGGTAATTCGTATTGCATTCCCTGCATTAACTGAAGAGCGTCGTCGTGATCTTGTTAAAGTTGTGAAAAAATATGCTGAAGAAGCAAAGGTTGCTGTTCGTAACGTACGTCGTGACGGTAACGATGATCTTAAGAAGCTTGAAAAAGCTGGCGAGATTACAGAAGATGATTTAAGAGGATATACTGAAGATATCCAAAAAGAAACAGATAAATATATTGCAAAAGTTGACGAAATCGCAAAAAACAAAGAAAAAGAAATCATGGAAGTGTAATAGCGATACTTTCGCAAATATGACCCTCTTCTTAAGGGGGTCTTTTTACACTTTTAGGCATACGTCTGCTTGCTGGAGGGTATGAATGATGTTTAAAAACTTTCCTTTTTTTAAAAGTAAAAAGGTCGCATCGTTTGATCATCTCGTTGAAGAAGTGAAAAAAGGATATATCCCAGAACATATTGCCATTATTATGGATGGTAATGGAAGATGGGCAAAGAGGAGAGCGATGCCTCGTATTGCGGGACATCATGAAGGCATGCAAGTTGTAAAGAAAATCACAAAATTTGCAAGCAAACTTAATGTGAAAGTATTAACTCTTTATGCTTTTTCAACTGAGAACTGGAAAAGACCGAAAAAGGAAGTTGACTACTTAATGAGGCTTCCAGAAGAATTTTTAGGTACTTTTTTACCAGAATTGATTGAAGAGAACGTACAAGTCCGAGTAATAGGACAACAAGATCGTCTTCCTACGCATACACGCAGAGCGATGGAGAAGGCCGTGGAAGATACGAAAGAGAATACGGGATTAATTCTTAATTTCGCGTTAAACTATGGAAGTCGAGATGAAATCGTTTCTGCTGTGCAACATATGGTGAAAGATAGTGAGGAAGGGAAAATTCGTGTTGAAGATGTAAGTGAAGAAATGCTTTCTTCCTACTTAATGACGAGTTCTTTACCTGACCCAGAGTTGTTAATCCGTACGAGCGGAGAGCTACGTATTAGTAATTTCATGTTATGGCAAATTGCGTATTCGGAATTTTGGTTTACAGATGTGTATTGGCCAGATTTTACCGAGGAACATTTGCTAAATGCGATTACAGACTTTCAACATAGAGGGCGCAGATTCGGAGGCGTGTAGAAAGAGAGGGTTTGGTAGTGAAACAGAGAATTATTACTGGAGTGGTTGCTGCCGCGCTATTCATTCCCATCGTAATTTACGGTGGCGTGCCTTTTACGGTTTTAGTGTATGCACTTGCTTCTATAGGTTTATATGAATTAATTCGTATGAATAAGCTTACGCTTATTTCAGTACCAACAGTTTTAGCTGCAGTATTATTATGGGTTATTTTAATTCCAAGTAGTGCATCAGAACTGTTTACTTGGATTGGATTAGGTAAATTAGAAATCACATTTGTGATAGTTTTATTACTTTTATCATATACAGTCCTTTCTAAGAATACATTTACTTTTGACCATGCTTCCTTTTTACTAATGGCAACAACATATGTTGCAATGGGATTCCTATATTTGAATGAAACGAGAATTTTAGGAATTAAATATGTGTTTTGCGCATTATTTGTTATATGGGCTACGGATTCAGGCGCATATTTCGTAGGAAAAGCATTAGGAAAAAGAAAATTATGGCCAGAAATTAGTCCGAATAAAACGATTGAAGGTTCGTTAGGCGGTATCGTTTGTGGGATTGTTGTGGCACTTGTTTACAATATGTTCTTCCCAGTTGAGGCTAATGTAGGGATTTTAATTGTGTTGACAATTATCATTTCTATTTTTGGACAAATTGGTGATTTAGTACAATCTGCATTTAAACGTCATTATGGCGTAAAAGATTCAGGTACAATTTTACCTGGACATGGTGGTATATTAGATCGAACAGATAGTTGGTTATTCGTTTTACCAATTCTCTACTTCTTATTACAATACAATTAATGAATGAACGAGGGGTTGGAGTCATGAAAAACATTAGTTTATTAGGTGCAAGCGGATCAATTGGTACACAAACGTTAGATGTATTACGCTCGCACCCAGACCAATTCCGTCTCGTTGCTTTTTCTGTAGGGAAAAATATTGACTACGCAGTAAAGGTAATTCAAGAATTTTCTCCGCAAATTGTCTCTGTGCAAAGAGAGGAAGATGTTTTAAAACTACAAGCTGTTTCTGGTAATACAAAAATTGTATATGGTAGTGAAGGGCTTTTAGAAGTAGCATTACATCCAGATGCGGAGATTGTAGTAAATGCTGTTGTAGGTAGCGTAGGGTTGTTACCAACACTTCGTGCAATTGAGGCGAAAAAAACAATTGGAATTGCAAACAAAGAAACGTTAGTAACTGCAGGGCATCTTGTAATGGAAGCAGCACGAAAACATAATGTTTCGTTACTTCCAGTAGACAGTGAACATTCAGCTATTTTTCAATGCTTGAATGGTGAAAATGAAAAAAGAATTTCTCGACTAATTATTACGGCTTCAGGAGGAAGTTTCCGTGATAAAACGAGAGATGAATTGCATCATGTGACCGTAGAAGATGCGCTTCGACATCCAAACTGGTCAATGGGTTCGAAAATTACAATTGATTCTGCTACAATGATGAATAAGGGGCTAGAAGTAATTGAAGCACATTGGCTTTTTGGTATCCCTTATGAGCAAATCGATGTTGTTTTACATAAAGAAAGTATTATTCATTCTATGGTTGAATTTGAAGATCGTAGTGTGATGGCGCAGCTTGGCTCACCTGATATGCGAGTACCAATTCAATACGCACTTACATATCCTGATCGATTACCTCTTTCAGACACAAAGCAGTTAAATTTATGGGAAATGGGTACATTGCATTTTGAGAAAATGAACCAAGAACGTTTCCGTTGCTTGCGCTTTGCATATGAAGCTGGAAAAGCAGGCGGAAGTATGCCAGCTGTAATGAATGCAGCGAATGAAGTAGCTGTTGAAGCTTTTTTACAAAAGAGAATTGGTTTCTTAACAGTGGAAGACCTCATTGAAAAAGCAATGAACCATCACAATGTCATTGCACGTCCGAGCTTAGAGGAAATTCTGGAAATTGATGCAGCCACAAGACGGTTTGTGATGGAACAAATTTAGCAAAGGTGGTATGGAATTGAATACAGCGATTGCCTTTATATTAATTTTCGGTGCACTCGTATTTTTCCATGAGCTAGGGCATCTATATTTCGCAAAAAGAGCAGGTATTTTATGCCGTGAGTTTGCGATTGGTTTTGGTCCGAAAATATTCTCATTTGAAAAGAATGAAACGGTGTATACGATTCGATTACTGCCCCTTGGTGGCTATGTAAGAATGGCTGGCGAGGATGCAGATACAGTTGAGTTAAAGCCTGGGAAAAAGGTTGGTCTTGTATTAAATGAAAAAGACGAAGTTGCCAAATTAGTTTTTGATGGATATGAAAAGTATCCAAATGTTCGCGTTATTGAAGTGGAACAAGCTGATTTAGAACATAATTTAACAATTTCGGGCTACGAAGAGTACGAGGAAGACCTTCAAACATTCCGAGTGAATGAAAAGGCTCGTATTATTACTGCTGGTGAAGAAATTCAAATTGCTCCGTATAATAGGCAGTTTGGCTCTAAAAAATTAGGTCAACGTGCCTTAACAATCTTTGCAGGTCCTGCGATGAACTTCATTTTAGCATTTGTTATTTTTGTGATTCTTGGATTTGTACAAGGTGTACCTGTTGACAAGCCGATGGTCGGAAAAGTAATGGAGAATAGTGCAGCAGAGCAAGCTGGATTAAAAGAAAATGATACAATTCAAGCAATTGATGGGAAAAACACAAGTACATGGAAAGATGTTGTTACTATTGTACGTGAAAACCCGAATAAGGAAATTACGCTACAAGTAAAGCGTGATAGTGAACAGTTTAATGTGAAGGTAACGCCAACGCTTGATAAAGAAGGTAAAGAAGAAGTTGGTAGAATTGGTGTTTACTCTCCAGTAGAAAAAACGGTAATGGGTTCTATTAAATCAGGTTTTGAACAAACATACCAATGGACGAAACTAATTTTTGAGTCTCTTGTGAAATTAGTAACTGGTCAATTCTCTATCAATGAGTTGTCAGGTCCAGTAGGAATTTATAATCTAACAGATCAAGTTGTAGATTATGGATTTACCCGTGTATTAAGTTTAGCAGCAGTATTAAGTATTAACCTTGGTTTATTTAATTTACTACCAGTTCCAGCTTTAGACGGCGGACGTTTGTTCTTCTTCTTAATTGAGGCATTACGAGGGAAACCAATTGACCGTCAAAAAGAAGGAATGGTTCACTTTATTGGTTTTGCATTATTAATGTTACTTATGTTAGTTGTAACTTGGAATGACATTCGTAAGTTTTTCTTGTAAAATAAAGTGAAACTTATAATGAAATAGAGCTCGTAGAATAAAATCCCTCACCTAACTCGAGGTGAGGGGTTTTACTGCGTGTAAGAGTAAAATGAAGAGGTGCGAATAGATGAAACAAAGTATGGTATTCAGTCCTACATTACGTGAAGTTCCAGCTGATGCGGAGATTAAGAGTCATCAGTTATTACTTCGTGCAGGGTTTATGCGTCAAAATGCTTCTGGTATTTATAGTTTTCTACCATTTGGTTTAAAAGTACTACACAAAGTAGAACGTATCGTTCGAGAAGAAATGGAGCGCGCAGGTGCTGTAGAATTATTAATGCCAGCGATGCAAGCTGCAGAATTATGGCAAGAATCAGGCCGTTGGTATTCTTACGGATCTGAATTAATGCGTATGAAAGATCGTAACGCTCGTGAATTCGCATTAGGAGCGACACACGAGGAAGTAATTACGGATCTTGTACGTGATGAAGTGAAATCATATAAAAAATTACCATTAACATTATACCAAATTCAAACAAAATTCCGTGACGAACAAAGACCTCGTTTCGGTTTATTACGCGGAAGAGAGTTTCTAATGAAAGATGCATACTCTTTCCATGCTACACAAGAGAGCTTAGATGAAGTGTACGATCGCTTATACAAAGCGTACTCTAACATTTTTACTCGTTGTGGTTTGAATTTCCGTGCGGTTATTGCTGATTCTGGTGCAATGGGCGGAAAAGATACACATGAATTTATGGTATTATCTGATGTTGGTGAAGATACAATTGCATACTCTGATACATCTGATTATGCAGCAAACATCGAAATGGCTCCTGTTGTAGCTGCGTATACGAAGAGTGACGAAGCAGAAAAAGCACTTGAAAAAGTAGCAACACCAGACCAAAAAGCAATTGAAGAAGTATCTGCATTCTTAAACATTGAAGCTGACAAGTGCATTAAGTCTATGGTATTTAAAGTAGATGAGAAATTAGTAGTTGTACTTGTTCGTGGTGATCATGAAGTAAACGATGTAAAAGTGAAAAATGTATACGGTGCTTCAGTTGTTGAGCTTGCTTCTCATGTAGAAGTAAAAGAACTATTAAATTGTGAAGTTGGTTCATTAGGACCGATTGGTGTAACAGATGATATCGAAATTATCGCTGATCATGCTGTAGCATCAATTGTTAATGGATGTTCAGGAGCGAATGAAGAAGGATTCCATTATGTAAATGTAAATCCAGAACGTGACTTTAAAGTAAGTCAATATACAGATTTACGTTTCATTCAAGAAGGAGACCAATCTCCAGACGGAAACGGAACAATTCTTTTCGCGCGTGGAATTGAAGTTGGTCATGTATTCAAATTAGGAACTCGTTATAGTGAAGCAATGAACGCAACATTCCTAGATGAAAACGGAAAAACACAACCACTTATTATGGGGTGTTACGGCATTGGTGTGTCTCGTACAGTGGCAGCAATTGCAGAGCAGTTTAATGATGAGAACGGTTTAGTTTGGCCAAAAGCTGTTGCACCGTTCCATGTGCATGTAATTCCAGTAAATATGAAATCTGATGCACAACGTGAAATGGGTGAAAACATCTATAACTCATTACAAGAGCAAGGATATGAAGTATTACTAGATGATCGTGCAGAACGTGCAGGTGTTAAATTTGCTGATGCAGATTTATTCGGCCTTCCGGTTCGCGTGACAGTTGGTAAAAAAGCAGACGAAGGTATTGTAGAAGTAAAAGTACGCGCTACAGGTGAGTCTGAAGAAGTGAAAGTAGAAGAACTTCAAACATATATTGCTAATATTTTAAAATAAGAAGAGGTACCTCGTAATGAGGTACCTTCTCTTTCTTTGTAAACGTATTTTGTAAAAGAAGAAGGGAGAAATCTTTCTTTGTAGTACGTTTCAATTTATAATAGCAAATGGAAGGAGAGTGCTTATGTCTTTAACAAATGAACAACAAGAGCGATTTCAAATTTTGCTCCAGCAGTTGCAAATACCAGACGACTTAATAAATCAATATTTACAAGGCGGTGGTATTGAAAGGCTCGTTATTGATAAAGCAAATAAAAGTTGGCATTTTAATTTACAAGTGCCACGTATTTTGCCTACAGAATTATATGAATTGCTAGAAACAAAGCTTAAGCAATCATTTTCTCATATTGCAAGAACAACATTTGCATTAGAAACAGAGAATAAACAATTTACTGAAGAAGAAGTGAGGACATATTGGCCACTTTGTATGGAACGAATTACATTTTCACCTATGTTTGCTTATTTAAAGAAGCAGCTTCCACAGGTGAATGGAGTGAAGTTACTTATAAATGTGAATAATGAGCTAGAATCTACTGCTTTAAAGAAAAACGTTGCGAAACCAATAGGGGATCAATACGAGGCTTTTGGATTCCCACGTTTCCAGTTAGACACACATATACAGCAAAATACAGAAGAAATGCAAAAGTTTCGTGAGCAAACGCAGCAAGAAGACCGCGAGCGTGTTATACAAGCTATGGAAGAAATGGCGAAGAAGCAAGCTGAAGAAAGCAGCGTTGTGCATGAAGGGCCGATCACACTTGGGTATCTTATTAAGCCGGATGAAGAGATTACACCGATGCGAGAAATTCAAGATGAAGAAAGAAGAAAAACGGTGCAAGGATATGTCTTCCATGTGGAAACGAAAGAACTTCGTAGTGGACGTACGTTATTAACTTTAAAAATAACGGACTATACAGATTCGATTATGATCAAAATGTTCTCACGTGATAAAGAAGATATTCCAATGCTACAATCCTTGAAAAAAGGAATGTGGGTGAAGGCTCGTGGTTCTGTTCAAAATGATACATTCGTTCGAGATTTAGTAATGATTGCAAATGATATTAATGAAATAACAGGACCATCGCGTAAAGATAAAGCGCCAGAAGGTGAAAAACGAGTAGAGCTGCACCTTCATACACCGATGAGTCAAATGGATGCTGTTACTCCTGTATCTAGACTTGTGGCCCAAGCAGGTAAATGGGGGCATGAGGCGATTGCGGTTACAGACCATGCTGTGGCTCAGTCGTTCCCGGAAGCATATTCTGCGGGGAAAAAGGCTGGAGTTAAAGTTATATATGGTGTAGAAGCGAATTTAGTTAATGATGGTGTACCAATAGCGTATAACGAAGCGCATCGTTTACTTGCAGAGGAAACGTATGTTGTTTTCGACGTTGAGACGACAGGGTTATCAGCTGTATACGATACAGTTATTGAGTTAGCTGCTGTAAAAGTAAAAGGCGGCGAAATTATTGACCGCTTTGAATCTTTTGCAAATCCGCATCAACCATTATCGGCAACGATCATTGAATTAACAGGTATTACAGATGATATGTTAACTGATGCACCAGAAGTGGACGAGGTGTTTAAAAAGTTTGAGGAATGGATGGGCGACCATACACTTGTTGCTCATAACGCAAGCTTCGATATGGGCTTTATTAACGTAGGGTTTAAAAAAGCTGGTTTAGAAAAAACGACAAATCCAGTAATAGATACGTTAGAACTTGCACGATTCTTATTCCCAGAAATGAAAAACCATCGATTAAATACGATGTGTAAAAAGCTTGATATTGAATTAACGCAACATCACCGTGCGATTTATGATACAGAGGCAACGGGATATTTACTTGTGAAAATGTTAAAAGATGTGATTGAAAAAGGATTTGAATATCACGATCAATTAAATGATAGTATGGGGCAAGGGGACGCGTATAAGCGTGGACGCCCAAGTCATATGACATTACTTGCTACATCAGATGTTGGGTTGAAAAATTTATATAAACTTGTTTCATACTCTCACTTAAATTACTTTTACCGTGTACCACGAGTACCGAGGTCGCTATTAAAAAAATACCGTGAAGGAATTTTAGTAGGAACGGCTTGTGATAAAGGTGAAGTGTTTGAGGCAATGATGCAAAAAGCACCTGAAGAGGTAGAAGAAATTGCGCAGTTCTATGATTACATTGAAGTCATGCCGCCAGATGTGTTACGTCATTTAGTAGAGCGTGAACTCGTTCGAGATGAAGGGCAATTAAAAACAATTATTTCTAACTTAGTTAAACTAGGTGAGACGTTAGATAAACCCGTTGTCGCTACCGGAAACGTGCATTACTTAGATCCAGAAGATGCAATGTATCGTAAAATTTTAGTTAGTTCGCAGGGCGGAGCCAATCCGTTAAACCGACATTCATTACCACCTGTACATTTCCGTACAACGGATGAAATGTTAGAGTGTTTCTCATTCTTAGGTGAAGACGTAGCGAAAGAAATTGTCGTAACGAATACACAAAAGGTTGCATCGTTAATTGGCGATGTTCATCCAGTAAAGGATGATTTATATACTCCGAAAATTGAAGGTGCAGATGATGAAACGCGTGATATGAGCTATGAAATGGCGCGTAGCATTTATGGTGAAGAGTTACCTGAAATTGTAGAAGCACGTTTAGAAAAAGAATTAAAAAGTATTATTGGGCATGGATTCGCCGTAATTTATTTAATTTCACATAAACTAGTAAAAAAATCATTAGTAGACGGATATTTAGTAGGTTCGCGTGGATCGGTAGGTTCATCATTCGTAGCAACGATGATGGAAATTACAGAAGTAAACCCATTACCACCACACTATGTATGTCCAAAGTGTAAGCAATCAGAATTCTTTAATGATGGCTCTGTAGGTTCTGGTTTTGACTTACCAGATAAAGATTGCCCTACATGTAATGTTCCATACGTAAAAGATGGGCATGATATTCCGTTTGAAACGTTCCTTGGATTTAAAGGAGATAAAGTACCCGATATCGATTTGAACTTTTCCGGGGAATACCAACCACGTGCCCATAACTATACGAAAGTACTGTTCGGTGAGGATTACGTATATCGTGCAGGAACGATTGGTACAGTTGCGGAAAAAACTGCTTATGGATATGTAAAAGGTTATGCAAATGATCATAACTTAACGATTCGAAATGCAGAGATTGACCGTTTAGTAGCAGGATGTACCGGTGTAAAACGTACAACCGGACAGCATCCAGGTGGTATTATCGTTGTGCCAGATTATATGGACATCTTTGATTTCTCGCCAATACAGTTTCCGGCAGATTCAATAGGGGCTGAGTGGCGAACGACACACTTTGATTTCCACTCAATTCATGATAATTTATTGAAACTTGATATACTAGGACACGATGATCCGACTGTTATTCGTATGTTACAAGATTTAAGTGGTATTGATCCGAAAACAATCCCAACGGACGATCCAGAAGTAATGAAAATTTTCTCGGGTCCAGAGACATTAGGGGTAACGGAAGAACAAATTAACTGTAAAACAGGTACGCTTGGTATACCAGAGTTTGGTACGAAATTCGTAAGGCAGATGTTAGAAGAGACGAAACCGACGACCTTCTCAGAGTTAGTCCAAATTTCTGGACTATCGCATGGTACGGATGTATGGCTTGGTAATGCAAATGAGTTAATTTATAACGGTACATGTACGCTGAGTGAAGTTATCGGTTGTCGTGATGACATCATGGTATATTTAATCTATCAAGGTTTAGATCCATCATTAGCCTTCAAAATCATGGAGTCGGTTCGTAAAGGTAAAGGTGTACCTGAAGAATGGGAAGAGGACATGAAAAGTAATAATGTACCTGGTTGGTATATTGATTCATGTAAGAAGATTAAGTACATGTTCCCTAAGGCCCATGCGGCTGCGTACGTACTTATGGCTGTGCGTATCGCATACTTTAAAGTACATTTCGCGCTTCTATTCTATGCGGCATACTTTACGGTTCGTGCAGATGACTTTGACGTAGAGGCAATGGCGAAAGGTTCAGCATCTATACGTGCAAGAATTGATGAAATTGCGCAAAAAGGTTTGGATGCAGCGCCGAAAGAGAAGAGTTTATTAACGGTACTAGAAATGACACTTGAAATGTGTGAGCGTGGATACTCATTCCAAAAAGTTGATTTATATCGCTCACATGCGACAGACTTTATTATTGATGGGGATACTTTAATTCCTCCATTTAATGCAGTGCCTGGTCTTGGTACAAACGCAGCTTTAAGTATTGTAGAAGCACGCAAAAATGGAGATTTCTTATCAAAAGAAGACCTGCAGCAGCGCAGTAAGGTTTCAAAAACAATTATTGAGTATTTAGATAGTCAAGGTTGCTTAGGAGATCTACCTGATCAAAACCAGTTATCACTGTTCTAATAGGTAGGAAAAGTCTTTGCAAATCAATATTTGCTATGGTATACTATTAACCGAGATAACCATGTCATGTATATTGTGTGAAAAAAAGAGTGGGGAAACCCACTCTTTCGTGTTACTATCTACATTTTATTGATGTGGAGAGGTAAGAAATTTCTGTCGTATATACATATTTTGTTACAAGTTTTACTTCTTAAATTTGGTAATACTAAGACAGATATTCCCTGCTTAACGGCAGGGGCTTTTGTTAGCTAACGAGAAAGAATAAGATAGACCGTTCTATGGACGGAGTCTTTTCTTGTAAATGGTACATGGCGGCAGGAAGGAGGCTGTTTATGGATAAGAAAGTCACAGAAGTTGTAGAAGCATTTGCGCAGCCAATCGTTGAAGAGTTAAATCTTGAACTTGTAGATGTAGAGTATGTGAAAGAAGGACAAGACTGGTTCTTACGCGTATTCATCGATTCTGAAAAGGGAGTCGACATTGAAGAATGCGGTGCGGTGAGTGAACGTTTAAGCGAAGCTTTAGATAAAGAGGATCCAATTCCTCATCTTTACTTTTTGGATGTGTCATCTCCTGGAGCAGAACGCCCATTAAAGAAAGAGAAAGACTTCCAGCAAGCGGTAGGAAAACAAGTGGCAATTAAAACATATGAGCCGATTGATGGCGAAAAGATGTTTGAAGGCAAAATGCTTTCCTACGATGGTACTACAATTACACTATTATTAACAATTAAAACACGTAAAAAAGAAATCCAAATTCCAATGGATAAAGTTGCAAATGCGCGACTTGCTGTTACGTTTTAGTTAGAAGGGGGATCTTCATGAGCACTGAGTTGTTAGATGCCTTGCTCGTATTAGAGTCAGAAAAAGGAATTAGCAAAGATATTATTATTGATGCGATTGAAGCAGCGTTAATCTCTGCTTATAAACGCAATTTTAACCAAGCACAAAACGTTCGTGTGAGCTTTAACCCAGAAGTGGGAACAATCCAAGTTTTAGCACGTAAAGACGTTGTTGATAATGTGTTTGATCCACGTCTTGAAATTTCTGTTGAAGAAGCAAGACAAATTAATCCGAACTATCAAGATGGTGACGTACTAGAAATTGAAGTAACACCAAAAGATTTCGGTCGTATTGCAGCACAAACTGCAAAACAAGTTGTAACACAACGAGTGCGTGAAGCAGAGCGTGGTGTTATTTATTCTGAGTTTAGTGATCGTGAAGAAGATATCATGGTTGGTATCGTACAACGTCAAGATGCTCGTTTCATCTATGTAAGCTTAGGGAAAGTAGAAGCTTTATTACCTGTAAGTGAGCAAATGCCGAACGAACAGTACAAACCACATGATCGTATTCGCGTATTCATTACGAAAGTAGAAAAAACAACAAAAGGACCACAAATTTACGTATCACGTACACATCCTGGTCTTTTAAAACGTTTATTCGAAATGGAAGTTCCTGAAATTTATGATGGAACTGTTGAAATTCGTTCTGTAGCACGTGAAGCAGGCGATCGTTCTAAAATCTCTGTACATGCAGAGAACATTGATGTTGATCCAGTAGGTTCTTGTGTAGGACCGAAAGGACAACGTGTACAACGCATTGTAGACGAACTAAAAGGCGAAAAGATTGACATCGTTCGCTGGTCAAATGATCCAGTAGAATATGTTGCCAATGCTTTAAGCCCATCACAAGTTGTTAAAGTACTTGTAGATGAAGAGGAAAAAGCAACAACTGTTGTTGTTCCAGACCACCAACTGTCATTAGCTATCGGTAAACGTGGACAAAATGCACGTTTAGCAGCTAAATTAACAGGTTGGAAAATTGATATTAAGAGTGAGTCTGATGCGAAACAACTTGGTATTGTAACAGAAGAAGATAGCGTAATCGCATTCGGATTCGATTCAGTTGAAGACGAAATCGAATAGAGGTGATGAGTATGAGCAATCGAAAAGTTCCGTTACGAAAATGTGTTGCAACGCAAGAAATGAAATCAAAACGAGAGCTCGTTCGCATTGTTCGTTCCAAAGAGGGAGAAGTGTCTATTGATTTAACTGGAAAGAAATCAGGACGAGGTGCTTATTTATCAAAAGATAAAGAAAGCATTCTTCAAGCTCAAAAGAAAAATGTCTTGGAACATCATCTAAAAGCGAAAATCGACAGTTCTCTTTATGAAGAGCTTCTTGAGCTTGTTGAGAAGGAGTCGAAATAAGTGTCCGATTGGAAATCGTTTTTAGGACTAGCAAACCGGGCTCGAAAAATTATTTCGGGTGAAGAACTCGTTTTAAAAGAAGTACGAAGTGGCAAGGCAAAACTTGTTTTGCTATCTGAGGATGCGTCAGCAAATACTGCAAAGCGTATTACGGATAAAACGACGTATTACAACGTACCAATGAGAAAGGTCGAAAATCGACAACAATTAGGGCATGCGATTGGGAGAGATGAGCGAGTCGTTGTAGCTGTGTTAGATGAAGGCTTTGCGAAAAAGCTGCGTAGCATGCTCGATACAAATTACCGGGGGTGAAGGTATGAGTAAAATTCGAGTGCATGAATATGCAAAACAACATAATATCTCAAGTAAAGATCTTATGACAAAACTAAAAGAAATGAATATCGAGGTTTCGAATCATATGACAATGTTAGACGATGAAGTAGTAAACAAATTAGATAATGAGTATCAAGCTGAAAAACCTTCTGTTGCAGATGAGTTTGAAGTAGAAGAAAAAGTTGTTCGTAGTAAAAAGAACAGCAATAAGAAAAAGAAAAAAGGCAAAGGAAACGAAGACAAACGTCAAGATAACTTTGCTGGAAGACAACAAACACAAACTGTAGAAACACCAGATAAAATTACTTTCTCTGGAAGTCTTACAGTAGGTGAGCTTGCTAAAAAATTAAGCAAAGAGCCTTCTGAAATTATTAAGAAACTCTTTATGCTTGGAATTATGGCAACAATTAACCAAGACTTAGATAAAGATACAATTGAATTAATTGCTACTGATTATGGTATTGAAGTAGAAGAAGAAGTAGTTGTGAGTGAGACTGAGTTTGAAACATTCATCGATGAGCAAGATGATGAAGAGAACTTAAAAGAGCGTCCAGCTGTAGTTACAATCATGGGACACGTTGACCATGGTAAAACAACTTTACTTGACTCTATCCGTAATTCAAAAGTAACTGCTGGCGAAGCAGGTGGAATTACTCAACATATTGGTGCATACCAAGTTGAAGTAAATGACAAGAAGATTACATTCTTAGATACACCTGGTCACGCGGCATTTACAACGATGCGTGCTCGTGGTGCGCAAGTAACAGATATTACAATCCTTGTTGTTGCAGCTGATGACGGTGTTATGCCACAAACAGTTGAAGCAATTAGCCATGCGAAAGCAGCAGGAGTACCAATTATTGTTGCTGTGAATAAAATGGATAAACCAGCTGCGAATCCTGATCGAGTAATGCAAGAACTAACAGAATATGAATTAGTTCCGGAAGCATGGGGTGGAGATACTATCTTCGTACCAATCTCTGCGATTCAAGGCGAAGGTATTGACAACTTACTAGAAATGATTCTTCTTGTAAGTGAAGTAGAAGAATATAAAGCAAATCCAAACCGCTATGCAACTGGTACTGTAATTGAAGCACAGCTTGATAAAGGTAAAGGAACTATCGCGACATTACTTGTTCAAAACGGTACACTTCGAGTTGGAGATCCAATCGTTGTTGGTACTTCATTCGGACGTGTTCGTGCAATGGTAAGTGATATTGGTCGTCGTGTAAAAGTTGCTGGTCCATCAACTCCTGTTGAAATTACAGGTTTAAACGAAGTACCACAAGCGGGAGATCGTTTCATGGCATTCGCTGATGAGAAGAAAGCTCGTCAAATCGGTGAATCACGTGCACAAGAAGCGTTACTTGCTCAACGTGGTGAGAAATCTAAATTAAGCCTTGAAGATTTATTCCAACAAATCCAAGAGGGCGATGTAAAAGAAATTAACTTAATTGTGAAAGCAGACGTACAAGGTTCTGTAGAAGCAATGGCAGCATCACTTCGTAAAATTGATGTTGAAGGTGTTAAAGTTAAAATTATCCATACAGGCGTAGGTGCGATCACAGAATCTGATATCATTTTAGCTTCTGCATCTAATGCAATTGTAATTGGATTTAACGTACGCCCAGATGTGAATGCGAAGCGTACAGCTGAATTAGAGAACGTTGATGTTCGTTTACACCGTATTATTTATAAAGTAATCGAAGAAATCGAATCAGCAATGCAAGGTATGCTGGATCCAGAATTCGAAGAAAAAGTAATCGGTCAAGCAGAAGTACGTCAAACGTTTAAAGTAACAAAAGTTGGAACAATCGCAGGTTGTTACGTAACAGACGGTAAAATTACACGTGATAGTGGCGTGCGTATTATCCGTGATGGCGTAGTAATCTTCGAAGGACAACTTGATACGTTAAAACGTTTCAAAGACGACGTAAAAGAAGTTGCACAAAACTATGAGTGTGGTATTACAATTGAGCGATATAATGATCTTAAAGAAGGGGACATCATTGAAGCGTACATTATGGAAGAAGTGAAGCGATGATTATCGCTTCACTCTCATTCGAGTGTATGATTTACGATGTGCATTCTTTAAAAGAGAAGCGTGCAATTTTGCAACGGGTGCTAACTCGTGTGAAGCAGCGTTATAACGTAGCTGTTTCGGAAGTAGGGCATCAAGATGTATGGCAACGTACAGAAATTGCAATTGTTTCTGTATCCTCCAGTCGTGTTATTTGTGAAAAAGAAATGAATCGTGTACTTGAGTACATCGATTCATTTCCTGAAATTGAACGTACGATAACACAACTGGAATGGTATTGAATGAGGTGAAGAGTTATGAAATTACGTGCAAACCGTGTAGGCGAGCAAATGAAAAAAGAATTAGGCGACATCATCAGTCGTAAAATTAAAGATCCACGTGTCGGATTTGTTACTGTAACAGATGTACAAGTGAGTGGAGATTTACAAATTGCTACAGTGTATATTTCTGTTTTAGGTGATGAAGAACAGAAAGAAAGTACATTAAAAGGTTTAGCGAAGGCAAAAGGCTTCATTCGTTCAGAAATTGGCCAACGTATTCGTCTTCGTAAAACGCCAGAAATTTCCTTTGAGTTTGATGAGTCTATCGGATATGGTCATCGAATTGATACACTTTTACATCAAATTAATAAAGACGGTAAACGTGAAGAATAATGGATAGACATTTGTCTATCCATTTTTTCAATGCAAAATAAATTTTGGATAATTACTATGAAAGAATTATGATGAGGTGAACATATATGGAAGGTGTAGTATTATTACATAAGCCAAAAGGCATGACATCACACGATTGTGTATTTAAATTAAGAAAGATATTGCGTGAGAAACGAATTGGTCATACAGGAACATTAGATCCAGATGTAACAGGAGTATTACCTATTTGTGTTGGACGAGCAACAAAGATTGCACAATTTTTAACAAGTGAAACGAAAACATATGAAGGTGAAGTAACATTAGGGTTTTCAACAACAACTGAAGATGCTTCTGGTGAAGTTGTGGAAACGAAACATGTAGATCGTGTTATTACTCGTAAGGAAGTGGAAGAGGTTCTTGCGGCATTAACAGGTACGATTGAGCAAATGCCTCCGATGTTTTCGGCTGTAAAAGTTAACGGAAAAAAATTATATGAATACGCAAGAGCCGGACAAGAGGTTGAACGTCCAGTGCGTACAATTACAATTCATGAATTTGTATTACTAGATGACCGTGAAGTGTTTGAAGGTGAAAATATTTCATTCCGTTTCCGTGTAACGTGTAGTAAAGGAACATATGTAAGAACATTAGCAGTAATGATCGGTGAAAAACTTGGTTTTCCATCACATATGTCTCACCTTGTAAGAACGGCTTCTGGTGAATTTTTATTAGAAGATTGCATATCATTTGAAGAAATTGAAGAAAACGTGCAAAATGGAACAGTAGAGTCTATCTTCATTTCAATTGATGAAGCATTAAGTAAGTTCCCGAAAATGGTTGTAGATGAAAAGCAGGCAGAAAAAATAAAGAATGGTATGTTCTTAAAAAATGAATTGCAAATAACGGCGCCATTTATAACAGTATTTGATAAAAATAATCGCTGCCTTGCAATTTATGAGCACCATCCAAAACATCCTGGTATGCTAAAGCCGATGAAAGTACTTGTGAATAATCAAGAACTAAAGCTATAATGAATTATTGGAAGGATTATTACAGAAAAAGGTGAATTCAAGCGTGAAACTTATTCATTTAACTCATCCACATGAACAAAATAAATTAGAATTACCACCTACTGTAATGGCATTAGGATTTTTTGATGGCATTCATTTAGGACATCAATGTGTGATTCGAACTGCGAAACAAATAGCGGATGAACGAGGATA
The DNA here is from genome assembly GCF_051948935.1 of Bacillus sp. Brlt_9. Taxonomy (NCBI): domain Bacteria; kingdom Bacillati; phylum Bacillota; class Bacilli; order Caryophanales; family Bacillaceae; genus Bacillus; species Bacillus sp. Brlt_9. The sequence goes on from NZ_JAYJLO010000002.1 coordinate 1,009,382, forward strand.
TAAAAGTGCAGTGATGACATTTTATCCACATCCATCTGTTGTTTTAGGTAAAAAAGAAGCGCATGCCGAGTATATTACACCGATGTGTGATAAAGAAAAAATAGTCGGGGACTTAGGAATCGATATATTATATGTTGTTAAATTTGATGAATCATTTGCAGGTTTATTACCACAACAATTTGTTGATGATTATATTATTGGTTTAAATGTAAAGCATGTAGTAGCAGGGTTTGATTATTCATATGGACGTTTAGGAAAAGGAAAGATGGAGACTTTACCATTTCATGCAAGAGGGGAGTTTACACAGACTGTGATTGAAAAAGTTGAATTTCAAGAAGAGAAAGTAAGTTCTACAGCATTACGAAAGTTAATTCGAAATGGCGAAATGGAACAAATTCCATCTATTTTAGGTAGAGCATATACAGTAGGGGGAACGGTTGTACACGGTGATAAACGTGGACGTCAAATTGGTTTCCCGACAGCAAATGTAGGTTTAAGTGATGAGTATCTATTGCCACCTGTAGGTGTTTATGCAGTGAGATTAAAAGTTCACGATGAATGGTACGATGGTGTATGTAATATTGGATATAAACCAACCTTTAAAGAAGATGAGCGTCAACTTTCTATTGAAGTGCACTTATTTGAATTTAACAAAGATATATATGATCAAAATGTTACAGTAGAGTGGCATATGCGTATAAGAGAAGAGAAGAAATTCAATGGCATCGATGAGTTAGTTGAACAAATTGCAAAAGATAAGAAAACAGCACAAGAATATTTTGCAAACGAAAAGAATATACTTGCTTTTTCAAATGAAAAGTAGTATTCTATGTTATGTACTTTATGACAACCATTGCTTGGCATTGCGACTCACCGACGCTTGCTAGGTAATCGGGGGTTTAATTAATAGGAGGTGAAATAGGATGGCTTTAACACAAGAGCGTAAAAATGAAATCATTGCACAATTTAGAACTCATGAGACTGATACTGGTTCTCCAGAGGTTCAAATTGCTGTCCTAACGGAGCAAATTAACACTCTAAACGAGCACTTACGTACTCACAAGAAAGATCATCATTCACGTCGTGGTCTATTAAAGATGGTTGGTAAACGTCGTAACTTACTAACTTACCTTCGTAATAGCGATATCACACGTTACCGTGAATTAATCACAAAGCTTGGCTTACGTCGATAGTCAAAGAAGCGGGAATATTCCCGCTTTTTTGTTAGGTAAAAATATATCTTCTACTCTTTATATCTTACTGAATTTTCGGTAATACTAGAGGTAGAATATTGTGATATACTATCCATTTACATAGAAGAATTGAATACTTTAAATTGAGAGGGGTACTTAAATGAGTCAAGAAAAGCAAGTCTTCTCGATAGATTTAGCTGGTCGCCAGCTAACAGTTGAAACAGGTCAGCTTGCAAAGCAAGCGAACGGAGCAGTATTAGTAAGATATGGCGATACAGCGGTTCTATCTACAGCAACTGCATCAAAAGAAGCAAAAAATGTAGATTTCTTCCCACTTACAGTAAACTATGAAGAGCGTTTATATGCAGTCGGAAAAATTCCTGGCGGTTTCATTAAACGTGAAGGTCGTCCAAGTGAAAAAGCAATTTTAGCAAGTCGTTTAATCGACCGTCCAATTCGTCCACTTTTCGCAGATGGTTTCCGTAACGAAGTACAAGTTGTCAGCATCGTAATGAGTGTTGATCAAGATTGTTCTTCTGAGATGGCAGCTATGCTTGGTTCTTCATTAGCGTTATCGATTTCAGATATTCCATTTGAAGGTCCAATCGCGGGTGCAACAGTTGGTCGTATTAACGGCGAATTCGTTATCAACCCAACAGTAGAACAGCAAGAACAAAGTGATATTCACCTTGTTGTAGCTGGTACGAAAGATGCAATTAACATGGTTGAAGCAGGAGCAGATCAAGTGCCTGAGGAAACGATGTTAGAAGCAATTATGTTTGGTCATGACGAAATTAAACGTCTAATTGCATTCCAAGAAGAGATTGTACAAGCTGTAGGTAAAGAAAAATCAGAAGTGAAACTTTATGAAGTTGACGCTGATCTTAACCAAGCTGTACGTGAAATGGCTGAGAAGGATATGCACTCTGCAATTCAAGTACATGAGAAACATGCACGTGAAGATGCAATTAACGAAGTGAAAAAGCGTGTAATTGAGCATTACGAAGCTGAGGAAGCTGACGCTGATACATTAGGACAAGTAAATGAGATTTTATATAAAATTGTAAAAGAAGAAGTACGTCGTCTTATTACAGTTGAAAAAATCCGCCCAGATGGCCGTAAAGGTGACGAAATCCGTCCATTAGCATCAGAGGTTGGCATTTTATCTCGTACACACGGTTCTGGTTTATTCACACGTGGACAAACACAAGCATTAAGTATTTGTACATTAGGTGCATTAGGCGATGTGCAAATTTTAGATGGTCTTGGTGTAGAGGAATCAAAACGCTTTATGCACCATTACAATTTCCCATCATTTAGTGTTGGTGAAACTAGACCAATGCGTGGACCAGGTCGTCGTGAAATCGGTCACGGTGCACTAGGAGAACGTGCTCTTGAGCCTGTAATTCCATCTGAAAAAGATTTCCCATACACGGTACGTCTTGTATCTGAAGTTTTAGAATCAAATGGTTCTACTTCACAAGCAAGTATTTGTGGTAGTACTTTAGCGATGATGGATGCTGGTGTCCCACTTAAAGCTCCAGTTGCAGGTATTGCAATGGGTCTAGTTAAAACTGGTGAGCATTACACAATTTTATCTGATATTCAAGGTATGGAAGATCATTTAGGTGATATGGACTTTAAAGTAGCAGGTACAGCACAAGGTGTAACTGCACTACAAATGGACATTAAAATCGATGGTCTATCTCGTGAAATTTTAGAAGAGGCATTACAACAAGCGAAAGTTGGTCGTGTGCACATTCTAAATCATATGTTATCTGTTATTGCAGAGCCACGTACTGAATTATCAGCTTACGCTCCAAAAATTATTACAATGACAATTAACCCAGATAAAATCCGTGACGTTATCGGACCGAGCGGTAAACAAATCAATAAAATTATTGAAGAAACTGGCGTTAAAATTGACATCGAGCAAGATGGTACAGTATTCATTTCTTCAATAAATCAAGAAATGAATGACAAAGCTAAGAAAATTATCGAAGATATCGTTCGCGAAGTACAAGTAGGTGAAATCTACGAAGGAAAAGTGAAACGTGTTGAGAAATTTGGTGCTTTCGTTGAATTATTCAGCGGTAAAGATGGATTAGTTCACATTTCTGAACTTGCACTTGAGCGTGTAGGTAAAGTAGAAGACGTTGTAAAAATCGGTGACGTAATTACGGTTAAAGTTATCGAGATTGACAAGCAAGGTCGTGTGAATCTATCTAGAAAAGTATTGCTAAAAGAAGAGCAAGAAAAAGAAGCTGCTAAAGAAGAAAACAAACAAGAGCAGCAATAAGCAAAAGCCAGTTTAACTGGCTTTTTTGTTATGTAAAAATATGATTTATATATATTTTTATGTCAGCATAGGTATAGTTTTCATTATAACGCTCAAATTAACAAAGATAAGAAGAAAAATGGTTTTTATATAGTTAATGGGAGGGTTTATATGAAAGCTCGTATATTGGCATACATATGTATATTCTTATTATATGTCAGTGTAGGCTCTTATTCCGTTTTTGCACAGGATAACTTATATGAAGAAATTCAAAAGCATGCAAAACAATATGAGATTGCACCTCAAAATGCGATGATTGATAAGATATGGAAAGCAACACCAGGATATAATGGAAGACAACTTGATATTGAAGCATCCTATAACAATATGAAGAAGCTAAAGGAATTTGATCAAAAACATCTTGAATTCAAGGAAGTATCACCGAGTGTCCACTTAGAAGATTTATCACCCGCTCCAATTTATAGGGGGCATCCGAATAAAAAGATGGTGGGATTAACAATAAATGTGGCATGGGGAAACGAGTATTTGCCTCGTATATTAGAAATATTGAAAAAGCATGATGTGAAGGCGACTTTCTTTTTAGAAGGACGTTGGGTGAAAGAAAATTTACGATTTGCAAAAATGATTGTCGATGCAAATCAAGAAGTCGGAAATCATTCTTATACGCACCCTAATATGAAAACGCTATCGTCAGATGAAATACGAGAGCAGTTACAAAAAACAAATCGAATGATTGAAGCTGCTACGAATCAAAAGGTGAGATGGTTTGCCCCGCCGAGTGGAAGTTTTCGGGATGAAGTCGTGAAAATCGCTGATGATTTTCAAATGGGAACGATTATGTGGACTGTCGATACAATCGATTGGAAGCGACCTGAGCCAGATGTACTATTGCAGAGAGTAATGAGAAAAGTACACCCAGGTGCTATCGTATTGATGCACCCTACTTCGTCAACGGCAGAAGCACTAGATACAATGATTACAAAATTGAAGGAACTAGGATATAAAGTAGGGAATATAACAGAATTACTGGATGAAAAACGTGTGGATTAAATACATTTGCATGACATTCATCCTTAAACTTGTTATCATTAAATAATAGCACTTATTTAGAGAAACTGGCAGTAGGAGGAAAGTTTTTGATTAAAAAATATACTTGTAAAAATGGTGTAAGAATAGTTATGGAGAATATACCAACTGTAAGATCGGTTGCGATTGGTATTTGGATCCATGCGGGATCAAGAAATGAAAATGAAAAAAATAACGGGATTTCTCACTTTTTAGAACATATGTTCTTTAAGGGGACAGAAACACGTAGTGCACGCGAAATTGCAGAATCATTTGATAGCATTGGTGGGCAAGTGAATGCTTTTACTTCAAAAGAATACACTTGTTACTATGCAAAAGTGCTAGATGAGCATGCTAAATATGCTTTAGATGTATTAGCAGACATGTTCTTTAATTCAACATTTGATGAAGAAGAATTGAAAAAAGAGAAGAATGTCGTATGTGAAGAAATTAAAATGTACGAAGATGCTCCAGATGATATTGTGCATGATATGTTAACGAAAGCAACATATGAAACGCATCCGCTTGGATATCCTATTTTAGGAACAGAAGAAACACTTGATACGTTTACAGGTGATACGCTACGCCAATATATTAAGGATCATTACACACCTGAAAATGTAGTTGTTTCAGTTGCAGGAAATATTGATGAAGCCTTCTTACAAACGGTAGAGCAATATTTCGGTAGTTATGAAGGAACAACAAACCGTGAACAAGTACATAGCCCAATTTTCCATTTTAATAAGGTAGCACGTAAAAAAGAAACAGAACAAGCTCATTTATGTTTAGGATATAAAGGCTTACAAATGGGACACGAAGATATTTATAACTTAATCGTATTAAATAATGTTTTAGGCGGTAGTATGAGTAGCCGTTTATTCCAAGAAGTACGTGAGCAACGCGGGTTAGCTTACTCAGTATTTTCTTACCATTCTTCTTATGAAGATACAGGTATGTTAACACTGTACGGTGGAACAGGTAGCCAACAATTAGATACACTGTATGAAACAATGCAAGAAACATTAGAAACATTGAAAAATACAGGTATTACAGAAAAAGAGCTTATTAATAGTAAAGAGCAATTAAAAGGAAACTTAATGTTAAGTTTAGAAAGTACGAATAGTCGTATGAGTCGTAATGGTAAAAATGAATTGCTACTTCGTAAGCATCGTTCACTTGATGAGATTATCGAAAGTGTAAACACTGTAACAAAAGAAAATGTAGATGGGTTAATTCGTAACATGTTTACAGATGAATTCTCAGCAGCATTAATTAGTCCAGATGGAAAACTTCCAAAAGGAATAAAACTATAATTACTTTATATGAAGTATGTAAAAATAACCGTATCTCTTTTAAGTGAGATACGGTTATTTTTTTTGGATATACAGAATAGGTACTAATTATAGAAAACTTACATTCATAAATTCGGTAGGGGGAGAGTATATGCGATTAAGTGAATTAAGTGGAAAAGAGATTGTAAATTTAGAAAGAGCAGAAAAGATGGGGGTTCTAGGTTATGTGGATTTAGAAATTGATGAGAAGGATGGCCAAATACAGGCTCTTATCATACCTGCTGGGAAATGGGGAGGTTTTAAAAAGGAGCCACAAGAAATAAGGGTCACATGGAGCCAAATTAAAAAAGTGGGGCATGATATGATCCTTTGTGATATTACGGATCGTTCAAATTCGAAGTGAAAGATGGCCATTTTGGTCATCTTTTTTTGTTCATTCCCTTTTGAGTATTAGTTTATTTTAATTGAGATTTGACTTTGGGTTATTACTGCATACAAAGAGCTGAATAAATCATACGTGCTTTTTGTTTTTCAATCACCTAAAACTCGTACATTACATATGATGTGGAGGAAAAAGAAAAAGTAGGCACTTTTCTTATAAATGACAGAAAAAGAAGGTGAATTAGGGAATGTTGACTGAGATGCATATTGCTGTCATAGGAGGAGATGCAAGACAGCTAGAAGTAATTCGCAAGCTAGTTGAATTGGATGCGAAACTTTCATTGATAGGGTTTGATCAGTTAGATCATGGCTTCACAGGGGCAGCAAAAGAAAGTATACAAAATTTAGATTTCACTTCTGTAGATGCAATTATTTTGCCAGTTGCAGGTACAAATGCCAAGGGAGAAGTAGATACTATTTTTTCAAACGAAAAAGTTTCTATAACGAAAGAACAAATTGAAAAGACACCAGAACATTTTACTATATATTCAGGTATTGGTACGCCTTACTTGGAAAATCTCGTATCTACTACAAACCGTAAACTTATTAAATTATTTGATCGTGATGATGTGGCAATTTACAATTCTATTCCAACTGTAGAAGGTACATTAATGATGGTAATTCAACATACCGACTATACGATTCATGGTTCTAATGTAATGGTTTTAGGATTTGGTAGAACAGGGATGAGTGTTGCCAGAGCATTTCAATCATTAGGAGCCCATGTCAAAGTTGGAGCAAGACGATCGGAACATATTGCGCGTATTACAGAAATGATGTTTACTCCTTTTCATATGCAGAACATTGAGAAAGAAGTAGGGGATATCGATATTGTCATTAATACAATTCCGCATCTCGTTGTGACAGCGAATGTCATTTCAAAAATGCCGGCTCATACGTTAGTAATTGATTTAGCTTCTAAACCAGGTGGTACCGACTTTAGATATGCGGAAAAAAGAGGAGTCAAAGCGTTATTAGCACCTGGACTACCAGGTATTGTTGCTCCAAAAACAGCAGGACAAATTTTAGCGAATGTTCTTTCTCAGTTACTGGCAGAAGACGTAATCGCAAGAAAGGAGAATGGGGAATGAATTTAAAGGGGAAAAGAATAGGGTTTGGTTTTACTGGCTCACATTGTACGTACGAAGAAGTAATGCCTCATTTAGAAAAGTTAATTGCTGAGGGAGCAGAAGTACGCCCCGTTGTTTCTTACACTGTTCAATCAACAAATACGAGATTTGGAGAAGGAGCAGATTGGATTAAAAAGATTGAAGAAGTAACAGGCTTTAAAGCAATTAATTCAATTGTTGGTGCAGAACCACTAGGTCCTAAAATCCCACTAGATTGTATGGTAATTGCACCACTAACAGGGAATTCTATGAGTAAATTTGCAAATGCAATGACAGACTCCCCGGTATTAATGGCAGCGAAAGCGACGCTAAGAAATGGCAAGCCTGTCGTATTGGCTGTTTCGACGAATGATGCTTTAGGGCTTAACGGGGTTAACTTAATGCGCCTAATGGCAACAAAAAACATCTACTTCGTCCCATTCGGTCAAGATGCACCAGAGAAAAAACCGAACTCAATGGTAGCTCGCATGGAGCTGCTTGAAGATACAGTATTAGAAGCGCTACAAGGGAAGCAATTGCAACCGGTTGTCGTAGAAAAATTCAGATATATGAATTAAAAAACGAAAAAAAACGGACAATTTTTGATGAAACCATCATTCTTACTGTAGAATATGATAAAATTAACGTTATTAAGATTAGAAGGGGTATTGTATACTCCTTCTGATTCTAAGTTATAGAAGGATTGGTATCTAGAAAGGGGCATAGTGATGGAAAAGCAAAAAACTTTTCATGTCGCTGTAGTTGGAGCAACCGGCGCAGTTGGTGAACAAATGTTAAATACTTTAGAGAAACGAGAATTTCCAATCGGGAAATTAACGTTACTTTCATCTAAACGATCTGCAGGTAAGAAACTTGTATTTAAAGGCGAAGAATTTACAGTTCAAGAGGCAACTCCTGAAAGTTTTGAAGGAGTAGATATCGCACTATTTAGTGCTGGTGGATCTGTATCAAAACAATTAGCGCCAGAAGCAGCAAAGCGCGGTGCGATTGTTGTTGATAATACAAGTGCATTCCGTATGACAGAAAACGTGCCACTTGTTGTACCTGAAGTAAATGAAAACGACTTAAAAGAACATAATGGTATTATTGCAAATCCAAACTGTTCTACAATTCAAATGGTAGTAGCTCTTGAGCCAGTTCGTCAGCAATATGGTTTAAAACGAGTAATCGTTTCCACATATCAAGCTGTATCAGGTGCTGGTGCGGCAGCGATTGAAGAACTTCATGAACAATCACAAGCAATCTTAAATGGCGAAGAAGTGAAGGCAAATGTTTTACCTGTATCAGGCGATAAGAAACATTTCCAAATTGCTTTCAACGCGATTCCACAGATTGATAAGTTCCAAGATAATGGATTTACATTTGAAGAAATGAAAATGATTAATGAAACGAAAAAAATTATGCATATGCCTGAATTAGAAGTAGCGGCAACATGTGTACGTTTACCAGTTGTATCAGGTCACTCTGAGTCTGTTTACATCGAAGTAGAAAAAGAAGGCGTAACAGTAGAAGAGTTCAAAAACTTACTTGCAAATGCGGAAGGTATCGTTCTGCAAGATAACCCAGAAGAGCAGTTATATCCAATGCCAGCTACTGCAGTAGGTAAAAACGAAGTATTCGTTGGAAGAATCCGTAAAGATTTAAATAACGATAAAGGATTCCATCTTTGGGTCGTATCTGATAACTTATTAAAAGGCGCTGCATGGAATTCTGTTCAAATTGCAGAGCGCTTAGTAAAATTACAATTAGTGTAAACGGCTAAGAGAAGGTGCAAAATATGAAAATTATTGTTCAAAAGTTTGGTGGCACATCTGTACGTGATGAAAATGGACGTAAGCATGCGCTTCATCATATAAAAAAATCGCTAGATGCGGGTTATAAAGTAGTTACTGTCGTATCTGCTATGGGCCGTAAAGGTGAACCATATGCAACAGATACGTTGCTAAGTCTTGTAAATCAAGAGGAATCTCATATTTCTAATCGTGAGCAAGATTTATTATTATCATGCGGAGAATTAATCTCAGCAATCGTTTTCTCTAACATGTTAAATGAGAGCGGTATAAAAGCAGCGGCATTAAATGGTGCACAAGCTGGTTTTGTAACAAATGATGATTTTACAAATGCGAAGATTATTGAAATGAATTGCGATCGTATACAAGAAGAGCTAGAAAATGTTGATGTAATCGTCGTTACAGGATTTCAAGGACAAACAAAAAAAGGTGATACGACAACACTTGGACGCGGAGGTAGCGATACTTCAGCTTCAGCGTTAGGTGTTGCGCTTCATGCTGAATTTATCGATATCTTCACAGATGTAGAAGGTGTTATGACTGCGGATCCTCGCATTGTAAAAGATGCACGTCACCTTCAAACTGTAACGTATAACGAAATTTGTAACATGGCTTACCAAGGTGCAAAAGTCGTTCATCCACGTGCAGTTGAAATTGCGATGCATGCGAAAGTACCTCTTCGTGTACGTTCTACGTATTCTGATAGTGAAGGTACGCTTATTTCGGCATCTGACGGTGCTACAAAAGGTCGTGATGTAGAAGAACGTCCTGTTACAGGTATCGCACATGTATCAAATGTGACGCAAATTAAAGTGCTTGCAAAAGAAACAGCATATGATTTGCAGCAGCATGTGTTTAAAGAAATGGCGAATGAAGGAATCAGTGTCGATTTAATTAACATTTCACCTACTGGGGTAGCTTATACAGTGAGTGACAATGTATCAAGTCGTGCAGTTGAATTATTACAAAACCTTGGATACGAGCCAATTGTGACAGAACATTGTGCGAAAGTATCTATTGTTGGAGCAGGAATGGCAGGATACCCTGGGGTTACTGCAAAAATCGTTACAGCTTTAGCTGAAAAAGGTATTCAAATTCTGCAATCGGCAGATAGCCATACGACAATTTGGGTTCTTGTAAAAGAAACTGATTTAGTGGAGGCTGTAAATGCATTACATAGTGCGTTTGAGCTTTCAAAAGAAAAGCAACTGGAACAATAAGGAGTGAGACCATGATAGATTTTGGGACAATTGCAACCGCGATGGTAACTCCGTTTGATAAAAACGGAAATATCGATTTTGCAAAGACAACGAAATTGGTAAATTATTTAATAGATAACGGTACAACAGCAATCGTGGTAGGAGGAACGACAGGAGAATCTCCTACATTAACTTCAGAAGAAAAAGTAGCGTTATATCGCCATGTCGTATCTGTTGTCGATAAAAGGGTGCCCGTAATCGCTGGAACAGGTAGCAATAATACGCATGCTTCTATTGACTTAACTAAAAAGGCAACAGAAGTTGGTGTGGACGCAGTAATGCTAGTAGCACCGTATTATAACAAACCGAGTCAAGAAGGAATGTATCAGCACTTTAAAGCAATTGCTGAAAGCACGCCACTTCCGGTTATGCTATATAACGTTCCAGGACGATCTATTGTACAAATCTCCGTTGATACAGTTGTTCGTTTATCAGAAATAGAAAACATTGTTGCGATTAAAGATGCAGGCGGCGATGTGTTAACAATGACAGAAATCATTGAAAAAACAGCGGACGACTTTGCAGTATACAGCGGTGATGACGGTTTAACGTTACCAGCTATGGCAATTGGAGCGAAAGGTATCGTTTCTGTAGCATCTCATGTTATCGGAAATGAGATGCAAGAAATGATTGCAGCATTCCAAGCTGGTGAATTTAAGAAGGCGCAAAAATTACATCAATTACTTGTAAGAGTAACGGATTCATTATTTATGGCGCCAAGCCCAACACCAGTAAAAACAGCGTTACAAATGGTTGGATTAGATGTAGGTTCTGTACGTTTACCACTTCTTCCATTAACAGAAGAAGAAAGAGCAACGTTACAATCTGTTATGCAATCTATCCCTCGTTAATAAAGAATGACCTAGTGTAGCACTAGGTCATTCTTTATTGTATGAAAATCTTTTCTTCTCTTTTCTCATTTATATTTCTTCTTATAGGGTCATTAACCGTTTTTTCATTATGAATTACAACATATATAAGAAAATAATCGTACCCCTTGAAATGAATCAAAAAATTATAGTGATTATAGAATAAACAGTAGTATAAAAGTAATAAACTACCGCTTCTGTTTTTTAGAGAATTTCCCCTCAATTGTGACGTGATTCATAAAAAAACTCCATTTTGTAAGTGTTTTTGTTCAATTCTAGAAAAATAAGTCTTGAAAATCCATATTATGAAATAAATTTAGCGTATTTATGGCTATTTCTTCAAAATAATATGGAGTGTAAAATCGAAGTGAATATAAAGGAAATACGTTCGATACTTTTGTTATAATTCCGTTCTTTTACCTATTCTTTCGCACGATTTAACTTGTGTTCTATTTCTTGTATCAGGTATAATATGGCTAAGTAGCTTAGTACGGGTATGCTTAGCAAAATTGGTAAAAATTATAATTTGATTACATTTTCATATCATATCGAATAAGATATTTGATTTATATAATGAAAGAGAGGTGAAACCTGGTTTAAAAAATAAACAAGGACATGATATCGCATAACGGTAAGGACATTCGTCTTGGACGGTGAATATATGGTGGTTGTAGAGTTTCCCCTGGTGTCTCTGCAATTTTAGTGAAATCAGTGTTTGAAAGATTTTTAAACCAGGCAACAACATGAAGAGAAAAGAGAATGAGTCTGTTAAAGTATTTGCTCTTGGTGGAGTAGGTGAAATCGGGAAAAACATGTACTGTGTTGAAATTGATTCTGAAATCTTTATTGTAGATGCAGGGTTAATGTTCCCGGGAGATGAAATGTTTGGAATTGATATCGTTATTCCTGATATTACATATTTAGTGGAAAACCAAGAGCGAGTAAAAGGTTTATTTATTACTCACGGTCATGAAGATCATATTGGTGGTATTGTTTACGTACTTCGTAAATTATCTATTCCAGTGTATGCAACGAAATTAACAGTAGGACTTATACAAGAAAAACTTGGCGAAGCGGGTATGTTAGGCCGTGTAGACTTAAAAACAATCGATTCAAATTCAACAGTAGAGTTTAATACTACAACGGTGTCATTCTTTGGAACGACACATAGTATTCCAGATTCTGTTGGTGTTTGTTTCCATACATCAAAAGGTGCGATTGTATATACAGGAGACTTTAAATTCGATCAAACTCCAATTGGAAATAGTGGAGCAGACCTTGGAAAAATGGCTCAAATCGGAAATGAAGGCGTACTATGCTTATTATCTGATAGTACAAATGCTGAGCGTCCAGGCTATACAGGTTCTGAAAAAGAAGTTGGTGTAGAAATTTCTAAAGTGTTCTACGACGCAGAAGGACGTATTATCGTTGCTTCATTTGCATCGAATGTACATCGTATTCAACAAGTATTTGATGCAGCTGCTGAAACAGGACGAAAAGTAGCGGTTGTGGGACGTAGTATGGTGAAAGTAGTAGATATAGCAAGACGCCTTGGTTATTTAGATGTTCCAGAAGGTATGGTTATTTCACTACAAGAAGTAGACAATTTCCCAGAGAAAAAGGTAGCTATTTTAACGACAGGTAGCCAAGGTGAACCGATGGCGGCCCTTTCTAGAATGGCGAAGCAAGCTCATAAACAAATTTCAATTCGTAAAGGTGATACGGTTATTATTGCGGCTTCTCCAATTCCGGGTAATGAAATATCTGTATCAAAAATTATCGACTTGTTATTTAGAGCGGGAGCTGAAGTTGTTTATTACGGTGAAAGAAAAGTTCATGTTTCAGGTCACGGTAGCCAAGAAGAATTAAAATTAATGTTAAATTTAATGAAACCGAAATATTTTGTACCCGTACATGGTGAGTTCCGTATGCAAAAAGCACATGCATACTTAGCTGAAGATGTAGGTATTGCAAGAGAAAATATCTTTATCGTAGAAAAAGGCGATGTAATTGGTTTTGGTGACGATGAAGCGAACTTAGTTGGTAAAGTGCAAGCTGGCAATGTATTAATTGATGGATTAGGTGTAGGAGACGTTGGTAATATCGTTCTTCGCGATAGAAAAATGTTATCTCAAGATGGAATATTAGTAGTTGTTGTAACACTTGGTAAGGATGAAAAGAAAATTGTTTCTGGTCCAGAAATCATTTCACGTGGTTTTGTGTATGTACGTGAATCAGAAGCGCTAATGGACCGCTCTACAGAGATTGTACGTATGATTGTTGAGCAATCAATTAAAGAATATTCAATTGAATGGTCTATGCTAAAACAAAATATTCGTGAATTATTAGGACAGTTCTTGTACGAAGAGACAAAGAGAAAACCTATGATTTTACCGATTATTATGGAAGTTTAAAAAAGGTCACCTTTACAGGTGATCTTTTTTTCTTTTTAAACTCTATCGAATGAAATTTATAACTTAAGAAATAATAGTGATATACGAGTGAAAGGGGATGCGATATGACAGAACGTGATTATTATACAAATGAAGAGAAAGAGGCTGAGCCGAAAGAAACAGGAAAAGAAGCTTCTATAGTGGAAAAAATTCAACAGCTTGGACAAACGAATGTACCACAAATGAATGAATCACGTATTCATTGTTTAACAATTATTGGACAGGTGGAAGGTCATGTCCAATTGCCGCCGCAAAATAAAACAACAAAATATGAGCATATCATTCCGCAAATTGTTGCGATTGAACAAAATCCGAAAATAGAAGGTTTACTTTTAATATTAAACACGGTCGGAGGTGACGTTGAAGCCGGGCTAGCAATTTCTGAAATGGTCGCTTCACTTTCAAAGCCGACTGTATCACTTGTTCTGGGCGGAGGACATTCTATTGGTGTGCCAATTGCTGTTTCTACGGATTATTCATTTATTGCGGAAACTGCGACGATGACAATCCATCCTATTCGCCTAACAGGGCTTGTTATAGGTGTGCCGCAAACATTTGAGTATTTAGATAAAATGCAAGAAAGAGTCATTCGATTTGTGACGAAGCATTCGAAAGTAACGGAAGATCGTTTTAAAGAGCTTATGTTTGCGAAAGGAAATTTAACTCGGGATATTGGTACGAATGTAATTGGTGGAGATGCAGTGAAGTATGGTCTTATAGATGATGTCGGTGGTATCGGAAATGCAATTCGAAAACTAAATGAATTAATAGATGCTCGCGGAGATGATAGTACAGAAGGGACAATGTTACAATGATTTTATATACAATTATGCCAGAGCAACTAGTGTATCCACCCGATTATTCACAATGTGAAAGTCAAAAAATCGTAAATATAAATGGTGTTGAATTAATGGTTTCAGAAGAAGAACATGGGTATTATTCGATTGTACGTGTATTAAGTACGGATCCGTTTCACTACTTAGAGTTTGAGCCTGGTCAGAAAATAACCTTTTAGTAAAAAGAAGGATTTTGTTTAGAAGCTATGGTATAATATAAAAAACAAGACGGTTGAGCAGCCATGAGAGGGCTGCTTTCTTCTGTTTATTTAACATTTTACAAGAAGTGTAAAAATAGAAGATATAGAGACCTGAAAAAATAGAGAAAACAGACATATAAGTAGAGTTTTTAGGAGGCTTTACGTATATGTAGAACACGAGGTGAAGAAATGGCAAAACAAAAGCAAAGAGGGACGAAGGCAAAGGCAAGACGTACGATAAAGCCAACTTTGTATTATGAAATCGTCGGTTTAACTCTTTTTGCACTTTCAATCATTACGATTTTACAGCTAGGTGTTGTAGGAAAATCGTTTGTGTTATTTTTTCGCTTCTTCTTTGGTGAGTGGTACATAATTGGTGTGTTAGGTGTAATAGCTTTATCCGTTTCATTCGTTATAAAACGTGGATGGCCGAACCTTTTAAATAAACGGTTAATCGGTTTTTATTTAATAGTATTGGCGATATTAATGTTTAGTCATATTACATTATTTAACCTTCTTACGAAAGATGGAGCAGTGCAAAATACTTCTGTTATTGTGAGTACGAAAGATAATTTCTTTCTTGAAATGAAAAAAGGGCCAGATAGTGTTCATTTAGGTGGAGGCATGTTTGGTGCGCTTATGTTCGCGACTTGTTATTTCTTATTTGACGAAGTAGGAGCTTATATTATTGGTATTATTTTAGTTATTCTCGGTATACTTTGTATAACAAATAAGCATATTGGAGAAGTGTTAGCTCCGGTTGGTAGAATCCTTAGAAGTCAATTTCAAGTGATGCAAGGGGACTATAAAGATTGGAGAGCGAAAAGAACAGCTGAACAAACAGAAAAGAAAAAAACAACAAGAAGCACAAGAAGCAAACGTGCTGTAGAACAAGAAGAAATTGTTGAGCCGATGGAAGAAATCTCAATTGATCCTCCGATTATTTCAAATTTCACTGAAAATTATCCAGTAAATGAAGATGAGGATAAACGAATTGAAGTAGAGGAAGAAGAGTTAATCACTCCACCGTTTATCGAAGAGGCTCCGCCAATTGAAGAGCCGAAGAAAAAGCGTGGAGAAAAAATCGTTGAATCGCTAGAAGGAGAAACACAAGCGCCTCCTATGCAATTTTCAAATGTAGAAAATAAAGATTACAAGCTTCCCGCACTTGATATATTGAAATTTCCAAAGAATAAGCAAGTTACAAATGAAAATGCGGAAATTTATGAGAATGCTCGTAAATTAGAACGTACTTTCCAAAGCTTTGGAGTGAAAGCGAAAGTAACAAAAGTACATAGAGGTCCTGCAGTTACAAAATATGAAGTGTATCCTGATATGGGAGTAAAGGTAAGCAAAATCGTTAGTTTAAGTGATGATTTAGCACTTGCTTTAGCTGCGAAAGACATTCGTATTGAAGCACCTATTCCCGGGAAATCTGCTGTTGGAATTGAAGTTCCAAACTCAGAAGTGTCTATGGTAACGCTTAGAGAAGTTCTTGATTCTAAAGCTAATAATCACCCTGAAGAGAAGTTATTAATTGGTCTTGGGCGAGATATTACAGGTGAAGCTGTATTAGCCCGTTTAAATAAAATGCCCCATTTACTAGTGGCCGGTGCGACAGGTAGCGGAAAAAGTGTATGTATTAACGGTATTATTGTTAGTATTTTAATGCGTGCAAAACCACATGAAGTAAAATTAATGATGATCGATCCGAAAATGGTAGAGTTAAATGTATATAATGGTGTGCCTCATCTATTAACACCAGTTGTAACTGATCCGAAAAAGGCATCACAAGCATTGAAAAAAGTTGTGAGTGAAATGGAACGTCGTTATGAGTTGTTTGCTCATAGTGGCACGCGAAATATTGAAGGATATAATGATTATATAAAAGAGCATAATAGTCAATCAGAAGCGAAACAACCGGAATTACCTTATATTGTCGTAATTGTGGACGAGTTAGCAGACTTAATGATGGTCGCCTCATCAGATGTAGAGGATGCGATTATGCGTCTAGCGCAAATGGCTCGTGCAGCTGGTATTCATTTAATTATCGCAACACAGCGTCCATCAGTTGATGTTATTACGGGAGTTATTAAAGCGAATATTCCATCACGTATTGCATTCGCTGTATCTTCTCAAACAGATTCTCGTACAATTCTTGACGGCGGTGGTGCAGAGAAATTACTAGGTCGTGGAGATATGCTGTTTATACCAATTGGTGCATCGAAGCCTGTACGTGTACAAGGTGCGTTTTTATCAGATGATGAAGTTGAGAGAGTTGTAGAATATGTTATTGGTCAGCAAAAAGCGCAATATCAAGAAGATATGATTCCGCAAGATGTTCCTGATACGAAGCAGGAAGTAGAAGATGAATTATATGATGAAGCAGTTCAGCTCGTAGTGGAAATGCAAACAGCATCTGTTTCTATGTTGCAACGTAGGTTTAGAGTTGGTTATACGAGAGCTGCTCGTTTAATTGATGCAATGGAAATGAATGGTGTAGTAGGTCCGTATGAAGGTAGTAAACCACGAGAAGTGCTCATTAATGATGTACAAGAAAAAAGTTCATAAAAAAAGCCTAATTGTTTTTACAATTAGGCTTTTTTATATGCTGGTTTTGTTATATACTATGTTCAGAGGTAAAGAAAGGGCTTACATTTAAAGTGGTTCTTTAGAATACGAATACTTTGGTGTGGTTTTTTGTGAACGTTCGATATTTAATGTAGAAAAATGTTAAATTTTGTTGACACGTATGGGAGCAAGTGGTAAGATTACTTCGAAAAGAATCACTGCCTCATATAATCTTGGAGATAAGGTCCATAAGTTTCTACCTGGCAACCATGAATTGCTGGACTATGAGGGGAAAAGTGTGTAACAAAGGATGTAAGAGATCTTTGTGCCGAACTTTTTCTCGAAATGAGGAATGTTTATGGTGCAAAGTTTTTTTTATGCAGTAAAGAGTGAAAATTTCATCTTAAAAAATTATTAATATTTATTCGACAATTGTGCTTATTTTTACTGTTTAGTAATTTTTATTATGTTGTAAGTTGAAAAAAGAGAAAAGAAGTCTTACATCAGAGGTCGAATAATTGAAATGCGGGGGAGTCTTATGTCAGTAAAATCCGATAGTCGTCACCTATATTTACGGGTGATTGATCACATCAAAGAAAAAATTAAAGATGGAGCTTACAAAGAAAGACAAAAGTTACCATCAGAGTTTGATTTAGCGAAAGAACTTGGCGTAAGTAGAGCGACTTTAAGGGAAGCACTGCGTATTTTAGAAGAAGAAAATGTTGTCATTCGTAGACATGGTGTAGGAACATTTGTAAATGCTAAGCCGTTATTTTCTTCGGGGATTGAACAACTTTCTAGTATTACAGATATGATTTCTAGTGTGGGGAAAACACCAGGAACTATCTTTCTATCATCATCTACAACAAGTTTAACAGAAGAGGAAAAAGAGAAGTTTAATAGTGAAGATGGTTTTAATGCAGTGATGATCGAGCGTGTGCGTACAGCAGATGGGGAGCCTGTTGTATATTGTATCGATAAACTTGCAAAAGAAATATTGCCGGATTTATCGGGATACAATGAAGAATCATTGTTAACGGTGATACATAATAACACGCATAAGCGCATAACATATGCGGTTGCTCATATTGAGCCAATTGGCTATCATCCAAAAATTTCACCGATTTTAGAATGTGAACCAGAAACAGCACTGCTAGTATTAAAACAAATGCACTATGATCAAAATGATGAGCCAATCTTATATTCTATCAATTACTTTAGAGCTGATAAGTTTAGCTTCCACGTATTAAGAAAACGTATGTAGGTGAGTTCCATTTTAGGGAGGTGACAGCAAGAAGTTAGGGACAGCAGCGTATAAAAAAATAGACAATTCATTTCAGGAGGGGTTTCTAGTATGAAGAAAAAAACAGGTCTTTTATTATCATTAACATTAGCAGCAAGTGCGGTTTTAGGTGCATGTGGTAACTCGGATAAAGCGAGTAGCGACAAAAAAGAGTTTAAAGTTGGTATGGTTACAGATGTTGGGGGCGTTGATGACAAATCATTTAACCAATCGGCTTGGGAAGGTTTAACGAAGTTCGGTAAAGATAATGACTTAAAGAAAAATGAAGGATATCGTTATCTTCAATCAAGTAAAGATGCGGATTATATCCCGAATTTAACGAAATTTGCAAAAGATCATTATAACACAACATTTGGTATTGGATACTTGATGGAAAAATCAATTGCAAAGGTAGCTGAACAATATCCGAAAGAGCAATTTGCGATTGTAGATACTGTTGTGGAAAAGCCGAACGTAACGAGTATTACATTTAAAGACCATGAAGGTTCATTCTTAGTTGGAGCTGTAGCAGCGATGACGACAAAATCAAATAAGGTTGGTTTTGTTGGTGGTGTGAAAAGCCCATTAATTACAAAGTTTGAATCAGGTTTCAAAGCTGGTGCAAAAGCAGTAAATCCAAATATCGAAATCGTATCACAATATGCTGATGCATTTGATAAGCCAGAAAAAGGATCTGTATTAGCATCAGCAATGTACGGTCAAGGTGTTGACGTAATTTACCATGCTTCAGGTGCAACTGGTAACGGTGTATTCACAGAAGCGAAAAACCGCAAGAAAAAAGGTGAAAATGTTTGGGTAATCGGTGTTGACCGTGACCAAAATCAAGAAGGTATGCCTGAAAACGTAACTTTAACTTCAATGGTAAAACGTGTTGATATTGCAGTAGCAAAAGTAGCACAAGAAGCGAAAGATGGTAAATTAAAAGGTGGTAAAGTAGAAGAGTTCGGATTAAAAGATGACGGTGTTGGTATTGCGAAAACGACTGACAATGTGAAAAAAGTAAATCCAGAAATCTTAACAAAAGTAGAAGAGTTTGAGAAGAAAATCACTGACGGTGAAATTAAAGTACCTGCAACTGACGAAGAATATAAAACATATGAAGCTTCTCTAAAGAAATAATAATAGAGAAATAGCAAAGGTTAGTTCGTAGAACTAACCTTTGCATATATAAAAATACTTTTAATAGAGTGTAATTAGGGAGTGTTCCCTGCTAAAAGGAGGAACAAAATGGAATACGTAATTGAGATGAACAATATTACAAAAGTATTCCCAGGCATTGTAGCGAATGATGATATTACGCTGCAAGTAAAACAGGGAGAAATACATGCTTTACTTGGAGAAAATGGTGCAGGGAAATCAACGCTGATGAATGTGCTGTTCGGTTTGTATCAACCAGAACAGGGAGAAATTAAAATTAAAGGAAACCCTGTTAAAATTACGAATCCGAATATAGCAAATGACCTTGGTATTGGGATGGTCCATCAGCATTTTATGCTTGTTCATAATTTTACAGTTACAGAGAATATTATTCTCGGAAATGAACCAAAGAAAAACGGGAAAATTGCTGTGGAAGAAGCCGCAAAAGAAATTAAGCAATTGTCTGAACAGTACGGTTTAGCTGTTGATCCCCATGCGAAAATTGAAGATATTTCTGTTGGGATGCAGCAAAGGGTTGAAATATTAAAGACTCTTTATCGTGGTGCTGAGATTTTAATATTTGATGAGCCAACAGCGGTGTTAACTCCTCAAGAAATTCATGAGTTGATTCAAATTATGAAAAAGCTTGTGCAAGAGGGGAAATCTATCATTCTTATTACACATAAGTTAAAAGAAATTATGGAAGTTTGCGATCGTTGTACAATTATTCGTAAAGGTAAGGGGATTGGTACTGTTGATGTAGCGGAAACGGATGAGCATAAACTTGCAGAGTTAATGGTCGGACGTCAAGTGAATTTTAAAACAGAAAAAATAGAAGCTAAACCAATGGAAGAAGTACTATCTATTGCAAACCTAATTGTTCATGATACGCGCAAGTTACCTGCTGTAAAAGGCCTTGACTTAACTGTTCGTGCAGGAGAAATCGTTGGGATTGCAGGAATTGATGGAAATGGTCAAAGTGAATTAATAGAGGCGATTACTGGTTTACGAAAAGTTGAGTCAGGTTCTATTGCAATTAAAGGAAAAGAAATAACGAATTGGCCAGTTCGAAGAATAACAGAAGAGGGGATTGGTCATATTCCTGAAGACCGTCATAAACACGGACTTGTTCTCGATTTTTCTGTTCGGGACAATATTGTTTTACAAACATACTATAAAAATCCATTTTCAAAGAAAGGGATTTTAAATTTTAGTAAGATTACAGAAAAAGCAAAAGCGCTTATTGAACAGTTTGATGTACGTACACCTGGGGAACACACGTTAGCTCGTGCTCTATCTGGTGGAAACCAACAAAAGGCAATTATCGCACGTGAAGTAGATCGTAATCCAGACTTATTAATTGCAGCGCAGCCAACACGTGGTTTAGATGTAGGTGCGATTGAATTTATTCATAAAAAATTAATCGAGCAGAGAGATAACGGTAAGGCAGTATTACTTTTATCTTTAGAGCTGGATGAAATTTTAAATGTAAGTGATCGAGTTGCTGTTATATATGAAGGGAAAATCGTGGCAATTGTTGATGCGAAAGAAACGAATGAACAACAGCTTGGGTTATTGATGGCCGGCGGGACAGGGAAAGAGAAGGTGAACACAAATGACTAAAAAATTTTTAACAGAACGAACAATTAATATTTTAGTACCTGTGTTATCCGTAGTTTTCGGTTTACTTGTTGGTGCCATTGTAATGTTAGTTAGTGGATATGATCCAATTGTTGGATATGCCGCACTTTGGGAAGGGATGGTTGGTAATCCACAAGCTATCGGTGAGACGTTGCGTACAATGATTCCGCTTGTACTAGCTGGCCTTTCAGTAGCATTTGCATTTCGTACAGGTCTTTTCAATATTGGGGTGGAAGGACAGTTATTAGTTGGGTGGCTTGCTGCTGTTTGGTTTGGATATGCAGTGTCGTTACCAGCAATTTTGCATATTCCGTTATCTATTTTAGTGGCAGCAATCGCCGGCGGTTTATGGGGTTTTATACCTGGATATTTAAAAGGGAAGCTTAAAGTAAATGAAGTAATTGTTACAATTATGATGAACTACATTGCACTTTATGTTACGTATGATCTTATTAAGCGTTTTATTCATGAAGGTAATGAGAAATCTTATGATGTACAAGCAAGTGCTTCGTTAGCTTCTGACTGGTTATCTTCATTGACAGATGGATCTCGTTTACATTGGGGAATTGTTGTAGCTATTATCGTTGCAATTGTAATGTGGTTCTTATTAGATAGAACAACGTTAGGATATGAATTAAAATCGGTTGGTTTTAACCAAAATGCTTCTCAATATGCAGGGATGAAAGTATCGCGTAATGTTGTATTATCAATGACAATTGCAGGTGCTTTTGCCGGAATTGGTGGAGCTATGGAAGGATTAGGGACATTCCAAAGTATGACGGCGATGTCGTCGTTTACTGGTATCGGATTTGATGGGATCGCGGTAGCGCTTCTAGGAGGAAATAATCCATTTGGTATATTATTAGCAGCTTTACTGTTCGGTGGTTTAAAAAGTGCAGCTCCACAAATGAATTTTGAAGCAGATGTACCTTCTGAGTTAATTAACGTTATTATTGCATGTATTATTTTCTTTGTTGCGTGCAGTTATGTTTTACGCTGGGCACTTACACGCATGAGCAAGGAGGGAAAATAAATGAGCTTTTTAGATATTTTAGCCATTCTTGTGACGGGTACGTTATATACGGCAGCGCCACTTATTTTTACGGCGTTAGGTGGAGTATTCAGTGAACGTTCTGGAGTTGTAAATATAGCGTTAGAAGGTTTAATGTTATTCGGTGCATTTATCGGTATTGTTACAACGTTATTAATGGGTGATACGTGGGGATCGATGACACCTTGGATCGCACTATTATTCGCAGCGATTGGTAGTGGCTTATTTGCACTTCTTCACGCAGTAGCATCTATTACATTTCGTGCAGATCAAGTGGTGAGCGGGGTAGCAATTAACTTTTTAGCTCTTGGTTTAACAGTATTTGCGATTAAGAAAATCTTTGGCAAAGGACAAACGGATTTCATTCAATACCGCATTGAAAAAATCGATGTTCCGGGTCTTTCGGATATTCCGGTAATTGGAAAAATCTTTTTCTCAAATGTACCGTTAACATCATATATTGCTATTATTTTAGCGTTTGTCGTTTGGTATGTTATTTTTAAAACACCGTTCGGTCTTCGTCTTCGTGCGGTGGGTGAACATCCAATGGCAGCAGATACGATGGGTATTAATGTATATAAAATGCGTTATATTGCAGTAGCTATATCTGGAATGTTTGCAGGAGTAGGTGGAGCGGTCTTCGCTATGTCGATTTCTGGTAACTTCTCAGGTGCTACAATTACGGGACAAGGTTTCTTAGCACTAGCAGCTATGATTTTTGGTAAATGGAATCCACTCGGTGCTCTTGGAGCGGCTCTGTTCTTCGGATTTGCTCAATCATTAGGAATAACTGGTGGTACAATTCCGGTACTAAAGGAAATTCCAAGTGTATTCTTAACGATATTACCGTATGTATTTACAATATTAGCGCTTGTTGGTTTTGTAGGTCGTTCTGAAGCTCCGAAAGCATTAGGAACTCCTTATGAAAAAGGAAAACGATAAGTATAAAAAAGCTCGCACATTAGTGCGGGCTTTTTTACATAGACTATATTTAATACGGAATTTTACTATGTTCCTTACATATGAAAGTTTTTAGAAAGAGTTTAATGTAAGTATAGTGAGGAAGAAAAGTTGATTTTTTATTTCTAAAAACTGTATATTGAAGAGGAATATTCCTACATACGTAAAGGAGGGCTATAAATGAAACTAATGGAACAACAGTTACATGAGTTAGGTGGTTTGCGAGTACATATTATTCCAACTGATAAATATAAAACAAATACTTTTGTATTTCGTTTTAAGGCACCTTTAAATGAGGAGACGGTGACAGAGCGTGCCTTATTGCCATACGTATTGCAAAGTGCGACAGAAAAGCTTCCTTCTGTAATTCGTCTTCGTCAATATTTAGAAGAATTATACGGATCTTCTTTAGCAGTAGATGTAAGTAAAAAAGGAGAAGACCATGTTATCTCTATTTATGTAGACATTGCAAATGAAGTATATTTACATGATGCACCACCGTTATTTGAAAAAGCGCTTTCTATGTTATCGGATATCGTTTTACATCCAGCAACAGAGGGAAATGGTTTTCTACCTTCCATCGTAGAAAGTGAAAAGAGAGCGCTCTTACAACGAATTGAAGCTACGTATGATGATAAAATGCGCTATGCAAACGAGCGTTTAATTGAAGAAATGTGCAAAGTAGAACCGTATCGTTTAAGTGCAAATGGGAAAAAAGAGAGTGTTTCTTCTATTACAAATGAAAGTTTGTATCAATATTATCAAAAAGTATTAGCGGAAGATGAAATGGATCTATACATTATTGGTGATATTTCAGAAAACGCAGTTGACCTTGTAAGTAAGTATTTTTCTATTTCAGCACGTCCTGCAAGGGAAAGAAATGTGCTTCTTCATAAGAGAAATAATGAAGAAAAAGAAGTTGTTGAAAAACAAGAATTAAAACAAAGTAAATTACACATCGGCTATCGTACGTTTATTACGTATAAAGACGAAGATTATTTTGCATTGCAATTGTTCAATGGATTGTTTGGAGGATTTTCTCATTCGAAGTTATTCGTTAACGTTCGTGAAAAAAATAGTTTAGCGTACTATGCAGCATCCCGCTTTGAAAGTCATAAAGGCTTATTGTTTGTCATGTCAGGGATCGAAGCGAAAAATTATGAAAAAGCTGTTGAGATTATTAAAGAACAAATGCTAGCGATGCAAAATGGTGATTTTTCTGAAGAAGAGATGCACCAAACGAAAAGTGTTATTCAAAATCAAATATTAGAGGCGATTGATACACCGCGTGGATTTGTAGAAATGCTGTATCATGGCATTATTTCAGACCGTACGCGTCCGGTTGAAGAATGGCTTACAGGTATTGAAAGTGTGACGAAAGAAGAAATTGTGAAAGTTGCTAAAAACATTGAACTAGATACAATTTACTTTTTACAAGGAACGGAGGGAGAATAAATGGAGAAAATTGTTTATGAGCAATTAAAAGAGACACTCTATTATGAAAAACTTCCTAATGGATTAGATGTATATATTTTACCGAAGCAAGGTTTTAATAAAACATTTGCAACGTTTACGACAAAATATGGTTCTATGGATAATACATTCGTACCACTAGGTAAAGAAGAAATGATTCGTGTGCCAGATGGCATTGCTCATTTTCTTGAGCATAAATTATTTGAAAAAGAAGATCACGATGCTTTCCAATTGTTTAGTAAACAAGGAGCATCGGCAAATGCTTTCACATCTTTCACAAGAACAGCTTACCTTTTTTCATGTACATCAAATGTAGAACAAAATTTAAATACATTGTTAAACTTCGTACAAGAACCGTACTTCTCTGAAAAAACAGTTGAGAAAGAGAAAGGGATTATCGGGCAAGAAATTCAAATGTACCAAGATAATCCGGATTGGCGCTTATACTTTGGGTTAATTGATAGCTTATTTGTAAAACATCCAATTAAAATTGATATTGCAGGGACAATCGAGTCTATTAGTAAAATTACGAAAGACCTATTATACGAGTGTTATGAAACGTTTTATCATCCGAGCAATATGTTACTATTTGTTGTGGGCGCAATTGATCCAGAGAAAACAATGGATTTAGTGCGTGAAAATCAAGCGAAAAAAGACTATAAAAATCAGCCGGAAATTGTACGTTCATTTGAAGAAGAACCAGATGCGGTAAATGAAAAAAAGAAAATTATTTCAATGCCTGTACAAACACCGAAATGTTTAGTGGGTATTAAAGCGACAAATTTAAAAGAAAAAGGAAAAGCTCTTTTAAAACAAGAAATTGCGCTTACGTTACTTTTAGATTATTTATTTGGAAAAAGCTCCGTTCATTACGAATCTTTATATAATGAAGGATTAATTGATGATTCGTTCTCGTATGATTATACAGAAGAGAATAACTTCGGTTTTGCAATGGTAGGCGGCGATACGAAGCAACCTGATGAGCTAGAAGAGCGCTTGAAAGGTATATTATTAAATACAAATTATGATCAATTAGATGAGGCGGCATTAGAACGAGTAAAGAAAAAGAAAATAGGTGGCTTTTTACGCTCATTGAATTCACCGGAATATATTGCAAATCAGTTTACACGATATGCATTTAATGAATCGAGTCTGTTTGAAGCATTAACGGTATTAGAAGGGTTAACTGTTCAAGATTTACAAGAAGTAGCGAAAACATTATTATCAGAAGAAAGAATGAGCGTTTGTCAGGTTTTACCGAAGAAATAAAAGGTTTTATAAAAATACCCTCATCTTATCATAGAGAAATGATAAGATGAGGGTATTATTTAGTTGTATGAAAATGAGTTTGTAGAGATAAGAGAGGGAATTTATGAAAAAGTATGCATTAGTAACTGGAGGGAGCGGAGGGATTGGCTCTGCTATTTCAAAACAATTAATTCAAGATGGATATACAGTATATGTTCATTATAATAACGGTGAAGAGAAAGTAAATGAGTTGCAGAAAGAATGGGGTGAAGTGATTCCTGTTCACGCTAATTTAGCTTCTGCTGATGGAGCAGAGCAATTGTGGAAACAAATTGAACAGCCTCTTGATGTTATCGTATATGCAGCTGGGAAGAGTATATTTGGACTCGTAACAGATGTAACGAACGACGAATTGAATTCTATGGTAGAACTTCAAGTGAAGAGTATCTATAAATTATTATCAATGGCATTGCCATCTATGATTCAGCGGAGAAGCGGTAATATTGTACTTGTTTCTTCTATATGGGGACAAATTGGCGCATCATGTGAAGTGCTTTACTCAATGGTAAAAGGTGCACAAAATTCATATGTGAAAGCTTTAGCGAAAGAAGTTTCATTAAGTGGAGTAAGAGTGAATGCGGTGGCGCCAGGTGCAATTGAAACGGAAATGTTAAACGTATTTTCAGAAGAGGATAAGAATGAAATTGCTGAAGAGATTCCGTTAGGGCGATTAGGATTACCGGAAGAAGTAGCGAAAACAGTATCATTTCTCGCATCACCAGGTGCATCTTACATAACGGGACAAATTATCGGAGTAAATGGCGGTTGGCATTGCTAAAAATTTCTTACATAAAAAATGAAAAACTGTACAAATTAAGCATGATTCTATTACTAAGTAGTGAGGTGCTTACACATGTCAGTTTTAGATAATTTTGATCAATGGAAGAGCTTTTTAGGAGAACGTTTAGAACAGGCGCAAGGAAAAGGTCTTAATGGTGGTGCTGTATCAGATATGGCATTTCGTGTTGGAGACTATTTAGCAAATGAAGTAGAAGCGCGCAACGATCAAGAGAAATTATTATCTGAGCTTTGGAAAGTTGCTGATGAACAAGAGCAACATACAATCGCAAACTTAATGGTGAAGTTCGTACAACATAAGTAAAAAATAGAGAGGAGATTCTCCTCTCTATTTTTTTTGTATAATAATAACGCAGGATAGATTATACATTTAGCTTCCCTATTAAGGTGAAATCATATAATATAGTACGTAGGTGTAAAGTAAGCAAGGGGAGTGATCTTGGATGATTGAATGGTATTTTGAATATGAAATACATAAAAACCGACCTGGCTTGCTTGGTGACGTTTCTTCGTTAATCGGTATGCTCGGCATTAATATTGTCACAATTAATGGTGTAGATAATGCAAGACGTGGATTACTCCTAATGTGTGATAATCAAGAGCAAATCTCTAGACTTGAATCAATTTTAAATACGATGGATAACATAACGGTAACGAAATATCGTCCGCCAAAGCTAAGAGATAAGCTAGCGGTTAGACATGGTAGGTACATACAACGAGATGCAGATGATAAGAAGACATTTCGATTTGTACGTGATGAATTAGGATTACTTGTAGACTTTATGGCTGAAATAATGAAAAAAGAAGGTCATAAACTAATCGGAATACGAGGAATGCCTCGTGTCGGAAAAACAGAATCCATTGTTGCCGCAAGTGTTTGCGCAAATAAAAGATGGTTATTTGTATCATCTACTCTTATTAAGCAAACGGTTCGTAGTCAATTGATTGAAGACGAGTATAGCGACGACAATATTTTCATCTTAGATGGAATCGTGTCAACAAAGCGTGCTAACGAAAGGCATTGGCAGCTCGTTCGTGAAATTATGAGGTTGCCTGCAACGAAAGTTGTGGAACATCCTGATGTATTTGTGAGCCAGTCAGAATACACATTAGATGATTTTGATTATATTATCGAGTTACGTAACGATTATGATGAAGAAATTCAATATAATTTAGTAGATGAAATTGAGCAAGGTACGCAAAATAATTTCTCTATGTTTGACTTTTAAAGAAATATTGAGGTGTTAGTAGTGACAGAATTAGGACAAAAGCTGAAAGAAGCAAGAGGAACGAAAGGCTTGTCTATTGATCAGCTGCATGAGGTTACAAAAATTCAAAAACGCCATTTAGTAGCGATTGAAGAAGGCAATTATGATGTATTGCCGGGAGCTTTTTATGCGCGTGCATTCATTAAACAATACGCAGATGCGGTTGGATTAAATGGAGAGGAATTGCTTGTAGAATATCAGAGTACGATACCACAATCTGAAAAACGCGACGTTCCACAAGTATCAACAGGGCAAAAAACGCAAGAAACCATGCAAAAATCTTCATCATGGCCAATTGCAGATCACATGCCGAAAATTTTAGTTGCGCTGTTAGTAATTGCATTTGGAGTGGTAATTTGGTTTGTTTTCCAAGCGTTAACTGGAAAAGATGATGCGAAGGTTCCGAATGCCCAAAGCGAGAAAATTGAAGTTAAAAAAGCGGAAAACTCTCCGTTAGATACGAAGAAAGATGATGTGAAAGCGGAAGAGCCGAAAAAAGAGGAACCAAAAAAAGAAGAACCGAAAAAAGAAGAGCCAAAGAAAGAAGAACAACCAGCGCAACCAACGGGACAAGAAGAAGTGAAAGTAGTTGGAACAACTGGTAAAGTATCTACTTTGGAAATTCATAACAATAAAACATTAGAACTGGAATTATCGGGTAAAGGTGCGAGTTATGTAGATGTTAAAGATGATGCTGGGAATGTGATTCTAAACGCTACAGTACAAGAGGGCCAAATAGAAAAACGTGATGTATCAACATTAAAAGAAGTGCGACTTAATATTGGAAATGCAACGAATGTTGAAGTTAAACTGAATGGCCAAGTGGTCGCTTATCCATTGGATCCAGAAAAAGAACTTCACCAAAGATTGGTGATAAAGAACCAAGGGATAGAGCAACCTGCACAATAACAGTCATCGCTTCGATGACTTTTTTCAATGAACAAATGTTTTTGATATGATGGAGGAATAGCTGTGAATTTACCAAATAAAATTACAATATCTAGAATCTTCTTAATTCCAATTTTTATGGTAATTATGTTAGCACCATTTGATTGGGGCTCATACACAATTGGTGATGTTGATTTACCAATTCAACATTTAGTAGGGGCACTTATTTTTATTGTTGCTTCTGCTACAGATTGGATTGATGGGCATTACGCAAGAAAATATAATCTTGTAACGAATTTAGGGAAGTTTCTTGACCCGTTAGCTGATAAATTACTTGTTTCAGCTGCACTTATTACGTTAGTTGAGATGCAATACGTACCTGCTTGGATCGTTATTATTATTATAAGCCGTGAGTTTGCGGTAACTGGTTTACGTCTTGTACTTGCTGGAACAGGAGAAGTAGTTGCGGCAAATCAACTAGGGAAAATTAAGACATGGACACAAATTATCGCGATTGCGGCATACTTATTACACGATGTACCTTTAAATTTAATCCATATTCCAGTTGCTGATATCTTTATATGGATTGCATTAATTTTTACTGTTATTTCAGGATGGGATTATTTCTGGAAAAATAGAGCTGCTTTTGTAAACTCAAAATAGAAGTTTATGGGGGAATTGGGATGAATGCTGAAATTATTGCGGTTGGAACAGAATTGTTACTTGGACAAATTGCAAATACAAACGCCCAGTTTTTATCTGAAAAGTTAGCTTCAATTGGGATTAACGTGTACTACCATACTGTAGTTGGGGATAATAACACTCGATTACAGCAGGCGATTGAAGTTGCAGAAGAGCGCGCGGACATGCTTATTTTTACAGGTGGATTAGGACCGACAAAAGATGATTTGACGAAGGAAACAATAGCGTCTAGCTTAGGGGAAGAGCTTGTATATGATGAAAAGGCATTAGCATCAATAAGCGATTACTTTAAGCGTACAGGTCGCGAATTCACGGAGAATAACAAAAAGCAGGCGCTCGTTTTAAATGGAGCAACTGTATTTTCGAATGATCACGGCATGGCGCCTGGTATGGGGTTAAATAAGAACGGAAAAGTTTATATTTTATTACCAGGACCACCGAAAGAAATGAAGCCGATGTATGTAAGCTATGTAGAGCCTTTTTTACATAACTTTACAACAGGAGAAAACATTTATTCTCGTGTGCTTCGCTTTTTCGGGATTGGGGAATCTCAATTAGAGGTGAAAGTTCAAGATTTAATTGATGGACAAACGAATCCGACAATCGCTCCGCTCGCGAATGATGGAGAAGTGACATTACGTTTAACTGCTAAGCATCAAAGTGTTCATGAAGCACAGAAACTCATTCAGCATATGGAAGATTTGATTTTAGAAAGAGTAGGAGAATTTTTCTACGGATATGACCAAGAGTTTCTTCATAATAAGGCGATAGAGTTATTGAAGAAAAAAGGATTAACTTTAGCGTGTGCAGAAAGTTTAACGGGTGGTCTCTTCGGGAATCAAGTAACAGAAAGTGCTGGTGTGTCTTCTGTATTTAAAGGCGGTGTCATTTGCTATCATAATGATGTGAAGCAGCATGTTCTACATGTACCTGAGGAAGTGTTGTCTACTGACGGTGCCGTTAGTCAAGAATGTGCTCGTTATCTTGCTGAAAATGTTAGAGGATTATTAAAAGCGGATATCGGAGTTAGTTTCACTGGGGTAGCAGGACCAGATGCTTCAGAACATAAAGAGCCGGGAACAGTATTTGTTGGACTGGCGATTAAAGATGAACCAACTGTAGTTTTCCCTCTTCATTTAAGTGGAAGTCGTCAACAAATTAGGGAACGCTCAGTAAAATATGGATTTTATCATTTGTATAAAAAGCTAGAAGAGATATAAGTCTCTTCTAGCTTTTTTCACGGATAAAGGCGGTTTTATTTAATGGAAAATAAAAAAAATCGAATAAATGTTCGATTTTTGTTGGCAAATTGAATTGAAAATAGGTATAATAAGATTAGCAATTCAGTTAAGGAGGAATTTTGAATGAGTGATCGTCAAGCAGCGTTAGATATGGCGTTAAAACAAATAGAGAAGCAATTCGGTAAAGGTTCAATTATGAAATTAGGAGAACAAGCGGAGCGTAGAGTTTCTACAGTTTCTAGTGGCTCTTTAGCACTTGATGTGGCATTAGGGGTAGGCGGATACCCACGCGGCCGTATTATCGAAATTTATGGACCTGAAAGTTCAGGTAAAACAACAGTTTCATTACATGCAATTGCAGAAGTACAACGTCAAGGTGGACAAGCGGCGTTCATTGACGCGGAGCACGCAATGGATCCTGTATATGCACAAAAATTAGGTGTTAATATCGATGAATTACTATTATCACAACCTGATACAGGGGAGCAAGGTTTAGAAATCGCAGAAGCACTTGTACGAAGTGGCGCGGTTGATATTATCGTAATTGACTCTGTAGCAGCTCTTGTACCGAAAGCTGAGATCGAAGGAGACATGGGTGACTCACACGTAGGTCTACAAGCTCGTTTAATGTCTCAAGCACTTCGTAAACTTTCAGGTGCAATTAATAAATCAAAAACAATCGCAATCTTTATTAACCAAATTCGTGAAAAAGTTGGGGTTATGTTCGGAAATCAACTACAAGTTGCTTAATCGTAAAGATTAAGGAGTTTACCATGGGTTTCCCTTGCTAGTGATAGCATGTTAAAAAACCTTGTGAACCTTATTGCCTAAGGGTGTAACTATTCATATAGTTGCTAACGGTGAAGCCCACCATTATTTAGGGTAATACCGTGCCAAGCTCCATATTTATATGGGGAAGGTGTAGAGACTACCGAAAAGGACTTTTAGTTAACTGAGTAGGGTACGGCAGATGATAGGCTACTGCTGGAAGTGCAAGGCTCTCTGTAAAGAGATGAAGAGATAGTCCGGACTATAGAGATGGAAAATCTATAGATAGTGCCAGAAACAACTCCAGGTGGTCGTGCGTTGAAATTCTATTCAACTGTTCGTCTTGAAGTGCGTCGTGCTGAGCAATTAAAGCAAGGTAATGACATCGTTGGTAATAAAACAAAAGTAAAAGTAGTTAAAAATAAAGTAGCACCACCATTCCGTGTTGCTGAAGTTGATATTATGTACGGAGAAGGTATTTCAAGAGAAGGTGAAATCTTAGATATGGCTTCTGAACTTGATATCGTTCAAAAGAGTGGTGCTTGGTACTCTTATAATGAAGAGCGTTTAGGGCAAGGTCGTGAAAATTCTAAGCAGTTCTTAAAAGAGAATACGGATTTAAGAGAGGAAATTGCCTTCTTTGTTCGTGACCATCACGGAATTAGTGAAGATTCTGGTGCTGAAAGCACGGAAGATTCAAATCTTCTTGATTAAAAATAAAAGACACGGCTTCGTGTCTTTTATTTTTGTATCATTATGAAAGCGTTGTATATCGTTGCAGATAAAATATTTAATCTACCTAAAAGGTTATGTATAAAGAGTGATATATGCACGTTTTACATGAATAAACTGGAATTTACTAAGGTTTTCCAGGATAATATGCTATCTGCTTTTTAAATTCATATATGAATTAGGGCTGAAGGTAAAGAAAGTAAAAGTAGACAACGCTTGACAATGAAAATTGCGATAGATACAATGAGAATGTATATTTTTTCTTATATACGAAACACTCTTCTCAAGAAGAGAAGTAATATTCGGAGTAAGACTTAAATCTTGCCGAAATAATAATATGACATTTTAATTGTGAAATGAAGAAAGTCCCTTAAAAAAAGCGGGACGACGGTCTTTGCTGTATGTTGGTATTCAATGTACATGCCGACAGTCTTTTTTCATTCATAGCAAGGGGAGGTGAAATCATGAGTAGTACTGCAGTTTGGATACTCATCTCCATTTTGCTTGCAACAGTCGGTGCAGTTGTTGGCTTTTTTGTTCGAAAGTCTATTGCTGAAGCGAAGATTAATGGTGCAGCTAATGAAGCGAAACGTATTATAGATGAAGCGAATCGTGAGGCTGAAGCACTTAAGAAAGAAGCGCTTTTAGAAGCAAAGGATGAAATTCATACACTTCGTACAGAAGCTGAATTAGAAATTCGTGACCGTAGAAGCGAATTACAAAAACAAGAAAATCGTTTAATGCAAAAAGAAGAGAACCTTGATCGTAAAGACGAAACGCTCGATAAACGCGAGCAACAGTTAGAAAAGAAAGAGGATTCTCTTGTAGCGAGACAACAACAGATTGAAGAGTTGGAAAGCAAAGTGGGAGAGTTAGTTCAAAAGCAACAAACAGAATTAGAGCGCATTTCCAATCTGACACGCGAACAAGCGAAAGCAATTATTCTTGGTAAAGTAGAAAATGAAGTTTCTCATGAAATTGCCGTAATGGTAAAAGAAAGTGAAGTTCGTGCGAAAGAAGAAGCGGATAAGAAAGCGAAAGAGATTTTATCTCTTGCAATGCAGAGATGTGCAGCTGATCATGTTGCTGAAACAACCGTTTCGGTTGTAAATCTTCCAAATGACGAAATGAAGGGACGTATTATCGGACGTGAAGGTCGAAATATTCGTACGTTAGAAACGTTAACAGGTATTGACCTAATTATCGATGATACACCAGAAGCGGTTATCCTTTCTGGATTCGACCCAATTCGTCGTGAAACAGCTCGTATCGCTCTTGATAAACTAGTACAGGACGGACGTATTCACCCAGCGCGTATTGAAGAGATGGTCGAAAAATCAAGACGTGAAGTGGACGAGTATATTCGCGAAGTCGGAGAGCAAACAACGTTTGAAGTGGGTGTTCACGGATTACATCCAGATTTAATTAAGATTTTAGGTCGTTTGAAATACCGTACAAGTTACGGACAAAACGTCTTAAAACACTCTATGGAAGTTGCATATTTAACGGGACTTATGGCAGCAGAGCTTGGTGAGGATGAAAAACTAGCAAGACGTGCTGGTCTATTACACGATATCGGTAAAGCGATTGATCATGAAGTAGAAGGTAGCCACGTTGAAATTGGTGTTGAACTCGCAACGAAATATAAAGAGCATCCTGTAGTTATAAACAGTATTGCATCTCACCATGGGGACACAGAACCAACTTCTATCATTGCAGTTTTAGTTGCAGCAGCAGATGCATTATCAGCTGCAAGACCTGGAGCTCGTAGTGAAACACTTGAGAACTATATTCGTCGTCTTGAAAAGTTAGAAGAGATTTCAGAGTCTTATGAAGGCGTAGAAAAATCATTCGCAATTCAAGCAGGACGAGAAGTTCGTATTCTGGTAAAACCAGATACAATTGATGATTTAGAAGCTCATCGTTTAGCTCGTGATATTCGAAAACGTATTGAAAATGAACTGGATTACCCAGGACATATTAAAGTAACTGTTATTCGTGAAACACGTGCAGTGGAATACGCAAAATAAAGTGGTGAAACACCACTTTATTTTTTTGTGTTGGAATTGGTTAAAATAAAGGGAATTAGTAATACCTAGCATAAAGGTGAACCAAACTTATAATAAATATATTGTAAGGAAATCACTTGAAGCTATAGTAATAAAAAATGTAGTACATAGGAAGGGTAAGACATATGAGAATATTATTTGTTGGGGATGTAGTAGGATCTCCTGGTAGAGGTATGATTCAACAATACGTACCGGCATTAAAGAAGAAATATACACCTACAGTAACCATTATTAATGGGGAAAATGCAGCAGGTGGACGTGGAATTACAGAGAAAATATACCGAAACTTTTTAGAATGCGGGGCACAAGCGGTTACACTTGGAAACCATGCTTGGGATAACCGTGAAGTATTTGAATTTATTGATGATGCAAAATATCTTGCAAGGCCAGCTAACTTCCCAGAAGGAACTCCAGGAAAAGGGCTTATCTTTGTGAACTGTAATGGAACAGAAGTTGCAGTTATTAACTTACAAGGACGTACATTCCTTCCTCCAATCGATTGTCCATTCCGTAAAGTGGACGAATTAATTGACATTGCGAAAAAACGTACGAATATTATCTTTGTTGATTTCCATGCGGAAACTACAAGTGAAAAACAAGCGTTAGGTTGGTATGTAGATGGTCGTGCTACAGCGGTAGTAGGTACACATACGCATGTTCCTACAGCAGATAATCGTATTTTACCAAGCGGAACGGCATATATTACAGATGTTGGTATGACAGGACCGTACGATGGAATTTTAGGTATGGACCGAGAAGCAGTATTGAAGAAGTTTTTAACAAACTTACCAGTACGATTTGAAGTAACAAATGGTAGAACACAATTAAGTGCAGTGCTAATTGATGTGGATCCTAATACAGGAAAAGCTAAGAAAATTCAGCGTATCTTAATTAATGATGATCAACCATTTTTCGAGTGATTTTTGACTAAAATTTAGATAAGTTATTATTTTTTAATTTTTTAGAAAAATTACAGAAATTTAGCAGGAATACGCGTCATTCCTCGTGAATATAAGTTAAAGTGAAATAATTGCTAATACTTTTTAGAGAAACGAGGAGGAAACGCGGAATGGAAATATTAAAAGTTAAAGCAACGTCGGTCCCTAATTCTGTAGCTGGTGCACTTGCAGGTGTTATTCGCGAACGCGGAACAGCAGAAATTCAAGCCATTGGTGCAGGTGCATTGAACCAAGCGGTAAAGGCAGTAGCAATTGCAAGAGGATTTGTAGCGCCTAGTGGTTTGGACCTGATTTGTATCCCAGCGTTTACAGATATTATGATTGATGGGGAAGAACGTACAGCGATAAAATTAATTGTAGAACCTCGTTAAGTTTAAACAACCTGTTTGCAGTATGCAAACAGGTTGTTTTTATAATGGAGGAATGGAAATGAAAATTTTTGATGCTCATTGCGATGTACTCCTTCAGTTATGGAGTGCACAGGGGAAAAGGGATTTTAAAAATGATCCGCAATTACATATTACATTTGAACAGTTAAAGAGAAGAAAAGGAAGTATACAATGTTTTGCTATATATGTGCCAGAAACGGTAGCGTATGAAAAACGGTTTGAAGCAGCATTACAAATGGTAGATATTTTTTATAATGAAATTTTGTCACTATCAGGTATGAAGTTAATTCAGACAAAAGATGATATTAACATGTTAAAACAGGACGAGATTGGAGCGATATTAACACTAGAAGGATGCGAAGCAATTGGGAAAGACGCAATGAAATTACGGTTGTTTTATCGCCTAGGAGTACGTTCTTTTGGATTAACATGGAATTATGCCAATCTATTAGCTGATGGTGCGCTAGAGACACGTGGGGCGGGTTTAACGACTTTTGGTAATCATGTTGTACAAGAACTTAATACGTTGCATGCATGGACTGATGTGTCTCATCTGAATGAAAGAAGCTTTTGGGATGTGATAGAAGTTGCAACAAATCCGATTGCCTCCCACTCAAATTGCATGAAACTTTGTCAACACCCACGTAATTTAAACGATGAACAACTTAAAGCTCTTATAAAGCAAAATAGTATAATCGGTGTCACTTTCGTACCACAGTTTTTAACAAGTGAAAAACAAGCGAATATAGCAGATATAGTAAGGCATATTGAATATATTTGTTCGTTAGGTGGAGAGAACAATATAGGATTTGGTTCCGATTTTGATGGGATAGTAGAAACGGTTGTAAATGTATCAGCGTATCGAGAGTATGAAAATGTAATGAATGAGCTTTGTAAACACTATGCTACATCTACTGTAGAGCGGTTTTTATATGATAATTTTGTTGAACGTATAAGTTTTTAAGATTTTTATTTTAAAAATACAGAAAAATTAGAATTAATTCATTTGATATTATTGCTTTTTTTAAGACCTAATACTAGAATGAAAAACAAAATAGCTTTATACTAAAGATTCAGGGAAATCAGAAGAGGCATAATTTGCGTCCGTTGTAGTTTATTTGTATAAAAAATGCTAAACTATTACTGTAAAAAAATACACTACAATGAATGCAGCCAAAAGGGGTGTAGGAGATGATTAGTCAACTTTCATGGAAAGTTGGAGGCCAACAAGGTGAAGGAATTGAAAGTACAGGAGAAATCTTCTGTATTGCATTAAACCGATTAGGATATTACCTATACGGTTACCGCCACTTCTCATCACGTATTAAAGGCGGCCATACAAATAATAAAATTCGTGTAAGTACAACAGAAGTACGCGCGATCTCAGATGATTTAGATATTTTAATTGCTTTTGATCAAGAAACAATTGATTTTAACTTCCACGAATTACGTCCAGGTGGAATTGTAGTTGCAGATGCGAAATTTAATCCAACAATACCTGATAATACAGATGTAAATCTATATGTGATACCGTTTACAGATATTGCTTCAGAATTAGGCACATCATTAATGAAAAACATGGTTGCTGTTGGAGCATCAAGTGCGGTATTAGGATTAGATGAAACAGCTTATTTAGATGTTGTTGAAGAGATCTTTGGTCGTAAAGGAGAGCAAGTTGTTCAAAAGAATATGGACGCAATTAAACGTGGCTCTCAATATATGAAAGAATTGCTAGGTGAGAAAGTAAACATGATGCAGCTTGAAAAAGCTGATGGTAAGAAACGCATGTTTATGATTGGAAACGATGCAATCGCATTTGGTGCGGTAGCTGGTGGTGCTCGCTTTATGTCTGCATATCCAATTACACCTGCATCTGAAATTATGGAATACTTAATTAAAAAACTGCCAAAAGTTGGCGGGACAGTAATCCAAACTGAGGATGAAATCGCAGCTTGTACAATGGCAATCGGTGCAAATTATGCTGGTGTTCGTACATTAACTGCATCTGCTGGTCCGGGTCTATCTTTAATGATGGAAGCGATCGGTTTAGCTGGTATTACAGAAACGCCATTAGTAATTGTCGATACACAACGTG
Organism: Bacillus sp. Brlt_9; assembly: GCF_051948935.1. Lineage (NCBI taxonomy): Bacteria > Bacillati > Bacillota > Bacilli > Caryophanales > Bacillaceae > Bacillus > Bacillus sp. Brlt_9. Next base: position 1,047,562 of record NZ_JAYJLO010000002.1, read on the forward strand.
GCGGTCCAAGTACAGGATTACCAACGAAACAAGAACAGTCTGATTTAATGGCGATGATTTACGGTACGCACGGTGAAATTCCAAAAATCGTAATGGCACCAAGTACTGTTGAAGAAGCTTTCTACGATATTGTAGAAGCATTTAACTTATCTGAAGAATATCAAGTACCTGTTATTTTCTTAACAGATTTACAGCTTTCTTTAGGAAAACAAACGGTAGAACCACTTAAGTTAGATAAAGTGGAAATCCGTCGTGGTAAGCTTGATTTAGAAGCAGAATTACCAGAACGTGAAAATAAAGCATACTTCAAGCGTTATGAAGTAACAGAAGATGGCGTTTCACCACGTGTTTTACCTGGTATGAAAAATGGTGTTCACCATGTGACAGGTGTAGAACATGATGAAACTGGTAAACCATCTGAATCAGCAATAAACCGTAAAGATCAAATGGACAAACGTTTCCGTAAAATGGAGAACTTGAAGTTTAATACCCCTGTCTATAAAAATGTTAAGCATGAAGAAGCAGACGTATTGCTTGTTGGATTTAACTCAACTCGTGGTGCGATCGAAGAAGCAATGGAGCGATTAGAACAAGAGGGTATGAAAGTAAACCATGCTCATGTGCGTTTAATTCACCCGTTCCCAACAGCTGAAATCGATCCACTTGTGAAAAATGCGAAGCGTGTTGTAGTGGTAGAAAACAATGCAACAGGTCAGCTTGCTAACATTATGAAAATGAATCTTGGAAACGGTGAGAAAATTTCTAGTCTTTTAAAATATGATGGAAACCCATTCTTGCCGAAAGAGATTTACAACGAATGCAAAAAAGGGGTTGTATTAAATGGCAACATTTAAGGACTTTCGTAACAGTGTAAAACCAAACTGGTGCCCAGGTTGCGGAGACTTCTCGGTGCAAGCTGCAATTCAACGTGCGGCAGCTAACGTTGGCTTAAATCCAGATGAACTTGCTGTTATTTCTGGTATCGGCTGTTCTGGCCGTATTTCAGGTTATATTAATTCATATGGTGTGCATAGTATTCATGGTCGTGCCCTTCCAATTGCACAAGGTGTAAAAATGGCAAACCGTGATTTAACAGTTATCGCATCAGGTGGTGACGGTGATGGATTTGCGATCGGTATGGGACATACAATCCATTCTATTCGTCGTAATATCGACATTACGTACATCGTAATGGATAACCAAATTTACGGATTAACAAAAGGGCAAACTTCACCACGTAGTGAAGCAGGATTTAAAACGAAAAGTACACCACAAGGTTCAATTGAACCGTCATTAAATGTTATGGAAATGGCTTTAACAGCTGGTGCAACATTTGTGGCGCAAAGCTTTTCAAGTGATTTAAAAGAATTAACACAAATTATTGAAGCTGGTATTAACCATAAAGGGTTTTCATTAATTAACGTGTTTAGCCCATGTGTTACTTACAATAAAGTAAATACTTACGATTGGTTTAAAGAGAATTTAACAAAACTAAGTACAGTAGAGGGATATGATCCGTCTAATCGCATGATGGCTATGCAAACGTTAATGGAAAATAACGGGTTAGTAACAGGTTTAATTTATCAAAATACAGCGCAACCTTCATATCAAGAGCTTGTAAAAGGCTATAGTAAGAAGCCTTTAGTACAATCTGATTTAAATATGGATCAGAAAATGTTTGATGAACTTGTTGCTGAATTTATGTAATGTAAGAAGAAAAGGTTGCCATGCGGCAACCTTTTTTATGGGAAAAATATAGGATAGTCATATTTACTTAGAAAATTCAGAATGGTAAAATAATATATAAATCGTTGTATGAAAATGGTGAGTTCATTGCATATGAAATATAAAATCAGACAGAGCCTCTTTCTTGTTTAAATTGGCGAAACGCTTCATACTATGGTAATGTTTATAGAGATAAAGCAATATGCTTTTGGATAGGACAAATAAAAGGGAATGTCTATTTGCGTGGGGAAGACTTCATTCTTATGAATGATTAGATTGGTTACTCAAGTTTCAAAGGACAAGTTATCTCTCAAGCCATCTAACCATTTTTGAGGTGAGTCTAAGCGCATTAAAATGGACAATAGAGTGTGTATAGTTAAGGGTGAAAGGAGATTACCGATGAACGAGCAACAACGATTAGCAAGTCAGCAAGCAAATTCCTCTACGAAAAAAGAAGAGAAAGATTATAGCAAATACTTTGAAAGTGTATACCAACCACCTTCCTTAAAAGACGCGAAAAAACGTGGGAAAGAAGAAGTTAAAATTGAACGGGATTTTGGCTTACCTGAAGAGTTTCGCAATTTTGGTACAGGAAGAAAGTTTTATATTCGTACATATGGTTGTCAAATGAATGAGCATGATACAGAAGTAATGGCTGGTATTTTCACTGCACTTGGATATGAACCAACCTTTTCAACTGAAGATGCAGATGTAGTATTATTGAATACTTGTGCCATTCGTGAAAATGCTGAAAATAAAGTGTTCGGTGAACTCGGTCATTTAAAGTCACTAAAACGAAGAAATCCGGACCTTTTAATTGGTGTATGTGGTTGTATGTCTCAAGAGGAGTCTGTTGTAAATAAAATTATGCAAAAAAATCAGCATGTAGATATGGTGTTTGGAACGCATAATATTCATAGATTACCGTACATTCTAAAAGATGCAATGTTCTCGAAGGAGACGGTAGTTGAAGTTTGGTCAAAAGAAGGAAACGTAATTGAAAATCTTCCGAAAGTACGCCGTGGTGATATTAAAGCTTGGGTAAATATTATGTATGGCTGTGATAAGTTCTGTACATATTGTATCGTACCGTATACACGCGGAAAAGAGCGAAGCAGACGTCCAGAAGATATTATCCAAGAGATTCGTCATTTAGCTGCGAATGGTTATAAAGAAATTACGTTACTTGGACAGAACGTAAATGCATATGGTAAAGACTTTGAAGATATAGAATACGGTCTTGGCGATTTAATGGACGAACTCCGTAAAGTTGATATAGCTCGTATTCGTTTTACAACGAGCCATCCACGCGATTTCGATGATCACTTAATTGAAGTGCTTGGAAAAGGTGGAAACTTAGTAGAACATATTCACTTACCAGTTCAATCTGGAAGCACAGAGATGTTAAAAATTATGGCGCGAAAATATTCGCGCGAGCATTATTTAGAGCTTGTAAGAAAAATTAAAGAAGCAATTCCAAACGCGGTATTAACAACCGATATTATCGTCGGTTTCCCAAATGAAACAGATGAGCAATTTGAAGAAACGATGTCGTTATATCGTGAAGTAGGATTTGATACTGCCTTTACCTTTATTTATTCTCCGCGCGAAGGTACACCAGCTGCAAAAATGAAAGATAATGTACCGATGGATGTGAAGAAAGAACGTCTTCAACGCTTAAATGCATTAGTAAATAAATTGGCAATTGAAAAGAATGATGGTTATAAGGGTCAAATTGTAGAAGTATTAGTTGATGGGGAAAGTAAAAATAACGCGGAAGTACTTGCAGGTTATACTCGTACGAATAAACTTGTAAACTTCGTTGCTCCAAAATCTTTAATTGGTCAGCTTGTGAAAGTAAAAGTAACGGACGCAAAAACTTGGTCTCTTAACGGAGAACTAGTTGAAGAGCCGATTGAGGTGGAATAATAGATGAAAGCATATACGAAAGATGAAATTGTTGAGCAAGCAAAAGAATTAGCAAAAATGATCTCTGAAACAGAAGAAGTTGATTTTTTTAAAAAAGCAGAGGCGCAAATTCATAAAAATGAAAATGTAAAGCGCGCAATTGATGAAATTAAAGCGCTGCAAAAACAAGCAGTAAACTTGCAGCATTACGGGAAATGGGAAGCTTTGAAAAAAGTAGAAGCTGAAATTGATGCTCTGCAAGATAAGTTAGATAGCATCCCGGTTGTACAAGAATTTAAATCTTCACAAACATATGTAAATGACTTACTACAGCTAGTGGCAAGTACGATTTCTAACAACGTAACAGATGAAATATTAATTTCAACGAATGGCGATGTATTGAAGGGCGAAACGGGCGCAGCGGTAGAAAGTAAAAAGGGAAATTGTGGTTGTTAAAGAGATGTCGAATTGACATCTCTTTTTTTAGTGAATTAAACGTAAGTTCTTCTCAAAAAAAGAATGACACATTCCGCTATTGTCACGCATATGATTAAGTGAATAGTGATTGAGGAGGGTTACGAATGTCCGAATTTAGAGAGATTATTACAAAAGCAGTGGTTGGAAAAGGACGTAAGTATACAAAGTCAACGCATACATGTGAATCGAATAATGAACCAACAAGTATTTTAGGGTGCTGGGTAATTAACCACTCGTACGAAGCAAGAAAGAATGGAAAGCATGTGGAAATTGAAGGTTTCTATGATGTGAACACTTGGTATTCATTTGATGGCAATACAAAGACAGAAGTTGTAACAGAGCGTGTGAACTACACGGATGAAGTAAGCATTGGCTATCGTGATAAAAACTTTTCTGGTGATGATTTAGAAATTATTGCTCGTGTCATTCAGCCACCAAATTGTTTAGAAGCTCTTGTATCACCAAACGGTAATAAAATTGTTGTAACTGTAGAACGTGAATTTGTAACAGAAGTAGTTGGCGAAACGAAAATTTGTGTAAGTGTAAACCCTGAAGGTTGTGTAGAATCAGACGAAGATTTCCAAATCGATGATGATGAGTTTGAAGAATTAGATCCGAACTTTATCGTTGATGCAGAAGAAGAGTAATAGAAAGCTAGGGAGAAGTTCTTCCTAGCTTTTTACTTTACATAAGTGGTACTTGAATGAACATGATTCCTTATGAAATGTGCTATAATGAAGAAAGACTCCTGAAACAGGAGATATGGATGTCCGTGAAATGTGACATATATGAATATAGATTATTATGTAAGAATTATGGAGGATAAGTATGAAGCAATATACGCCTATGATACAGCAATATTTAAAGGTTAAGGCAGACTATCAAGATGCCTTTTTATTTTTTCGCTTAGGCGACTTTTATGAAATGTTCTTTGAAGATGCAGTTAAAGCAGCTCATGAACTTGAAATTACATTAACGAGCCGAGATGGTGGTAGTAGTGATCGTATACCGATGTGCGGTGTACCGCATCATGCGGCTAAAAACTATATTGAACAACTTGTTGAAAAAGGATATAAAGTAGCGGTTTGTGAGCAAGTAGAAGATCCGAAAACAGCTAAAGGTGTAGTACGCCGTGAAGTCGTACAACTAATTACGCCAGGAACGATGATGGAAGGGCGTACGATTGATGAGAAAGAAAATAACTTCTTAGCAGCATTAACGCATTTTGAAGATGGATCATATGCGTTAGCTTGTAATGATTTAACGACTGGACAAAATACAGTAACGTTACTGACTGGTTCAGTAGAAGATATTTTATTAGAAGTGTATGCAACTGGTTCGAAAGAAATTGTTGTAGATTCTTCATTCTCTAAAGATGAACTAAACAAGTTAACTGAAACGTTAAAAATGACGATTTCATATGAAGATGCAACGGCAATTCCTGAAGGATTAGAACACCTTGTGAAAAATGTTTCACAAGCAAAGTTAATTAAAGCAATTGGGCGCTTATTTAACTATGTAATAAGAACACAAAAACGTTCGTTAGATCATTTACAACCAGTAGAAATTTATTATACGAATCAATTTATGAAAATTGATGTGCATTCAAAGCGAAATTTAGAGCTGACAGAAACACTTCGAACGAAAGAAAAAACAGGATCATTATTATGGCTATTAGATAAAACAAAAACAGCTATGGGTGGTCGTATGTTAAAACAGTGGATGGAACGTCCACTTATTCAGAAAGAAAAAGTTGAAGAGCGTTTAGAAATGGTTGAGACATTTGTAAATGATTACTTCTTACGTGAAGATTTAAAAGAAAAACTAAAAGAAGTATATGATTTAGAACGTTTAGCAGGGAAAGTTGCATTTGGTAATGTGAATGCACGGGACTTATTACAGTTAAGACGATCTTTACTTCAAGTACCAGCTATTTTAGAAGCGATTAGTTTGTTAGATAATGCTTATGCAGCAAGGTTAATTCAAGGGGCGGATCCATGTGAGAGCTTAACTGAATTACTAGGAAGAAGTATTCAAGAAAACCCACCGCTTTCTATTAAAGATGGAGATATTATTAAAGACGGTTATAATGACAAGCTTGATCAATATCGTTACGTTAGTAAAAACGGAAAAACGTGGATTGCTGAGCTTGAAAAACGAGAGCGTGATATTACAGGAGTTAAATCGTTAAAAATCGGGTACAATCGTATTTTCGGCTACTACATTGAAGTGACGAAGGCGAATCTTGCAGCACTTCCAGAAGGGCGCTATGAGCGTAAACAAACGCTTGCTAATGCGGAACGTTTCATTACAGATGAACTGAAAGAAAAAGAAACATTAATCTTAGAAGCAGAAGAAAAAATTGTACAACTAGAATACGATTTATTTACAGCGCTTCGTGAAGAGGTAAAAGTCTTCATTCCGAAATTACAGCATTTAGCGAAAGTAATTAGTGAATTAGATGTACTGCAAAGTTTTGCGACAGTTAGTGAAGAAGAACAGTTTGTAAAACCTGTACTAACAACGAAGCGTGAAATCTTTATTAAAGATGGTCGTCATCCTGTCGTTGAAAAAGTATTGAACGGGAAATTGTATGTACCGAATGATTGTATTATGCCAGAGAAGATGGATGTCTTTTTAATTACAGGACCGAACATGTCTGGTAAAAGTACGTATATGAGACAATTAGCACTTGTAACTGTTATGTCGCAAATCGGTTGTTTCGTACCAGCAACAGAAGCAGTATTACCTGTATTTGATCAAATCTTTACGAGAATTGGTGCAGCGGATGATTTAATATCAGGTCAAAGTACATTTATGGTCGAAATGTTAGAAGCAAAAAATGCAATTGCAAATGCATCAGAAAGAAGTTTAATTTTATTCGATGAAATTGGACGCGGTACATCTACGTATGATGGTATGGCACTTGCACAAGCAATCATTGAACATATTCATGACCAAATTGGTGCGAAAACGTTATTCTCTACGCATTATCATGAATTGACGGTGCTAGAAGAAAGTTTAGATCAACTGAAGAATGTACACGTTTCAGCAATTGAGGAGAACGGAAAAGTAGTATTCCTTCATAAAATTCAAGATGGAGCAGCTGATAAAAGTTACGGAATTCATGTTGCACAACTTGCGGAGCTTCCAGATAGTTTAATCGCTCGTGCGAAAGAAGTGTTAGCACAACTAGAAGGACAGGAAGAAATTATTATTCCAAAGCGTGTAGAAGTGAAAGTGCAGGAGCAAGAAGTTATTCCAGAACCTGTAGTTGTAAAAGAAGAGCCAGTAGAAGTACAAAGGGCGAAAGTAGAGACTGAAGAAGAATCACAATTATCATTCTTTGGTGGAGAACAGTCTTCAAAAAAACAAGACAAGCCAGTTCTAGATGCAAAAGAAACGGCAGTACTTGCACAAATTAAAAAAATTGATTTACTTGATATGACACCTTTAGAAGCGATGAACGAACTGTATCGCTTACAGAAAAAGTTAAAGAAAGGATGAGTAAGTAGATGGGGAAAATTCGCAAACTCGATGACCAACTCTCTAACTTAATTGCGGCAGGGGAAGTAGTAGAGCGCCCTGCTTCAGTCGTAAAAGAACTTGTGGAAAATTCTATCGATGCGAATAGTACATCTATTGAAATCCACTTAGAAGAAGCTGGTTTATCAAAAATTCGCATCATAGATAATGGGGATGGCATTGCAGAAGAAGATTGTATTGTCGCTTTTGAACGACATGCAACGAGCAAAATTAAAGATGAGAACGATCTGTTTCGCATTAGAACACTCGGTTTCCGTGGTGAGGCATTGCCGAGTATTGCCTCAGTTAGTGAATTAGAATTAATCACTAGCACAGGTGATGCGCCTGGTACGCACCTTATGATTAAAGGTGGAGACATTATAAAGCAGGAGAAAACAGCGAGCCGAAAAGGAACAGATATTACAGTACAAAACTTATTCTTTAATACACCAGCGCGTCTTAAATATATGAAAACCATTCATACAGAGCTTGGGAATATTACAGATATCGTGTATCGTATCGCAATGTCACACCCAGAAGTATCGTTAAAGCTGTTTCATAATGAAAAGAAATTGCTTCACACATCAGGAAATGGTGATGTAAGACAAGTACTTGCATCGATTTACAGCATTCAAGTTGCGAAGAAGCTTATTCCAATTGAAGCTGAATCTTTAGATTTCACAATTAAAGGTTATGTAACATTACCAGAAGTAACGAGAGCATCTCGAAATTATATGTCAACGATCGTAAATGGTCGTTACGTTCGAAATTTCGTATTAATGAAAGCCGTTCAGCAAGGATACCATACATTATTGCCAGTCGGACGATATCCAATCGGCTTCTTATCGATTGAAATGGATCCAATGCTAGTTGACGTTAACGTGCATCCAGCGAAATTAGAAGTTCGTTTTAGTAAAGAACAAGAATTACTAAAGCTGATCGAAGAAACTTTGCAAGCAGCATTCAAAAAAATACAGCTCATTCCAGATGCAGGTGTAACAACGAAGAAAAAAGAAAAAGATGAAAGTGTGCAAGAACAATTCCAGTTTGAGCATACGAAGCCGAAAGAACCATCTATGCCAAACATCGTTTTACCGACTGGCATGGATGAAAAACAAGAAGAACCACTGGCTGTGAAACAGCCAGCACAACTGTGGCAACCGCCGAAGCAAGAATGGCAACCACCACAGTCGCTCGTAAGAGAAGAACAAAGTTGGCAGCCATCTACTAAACCTATAATTCAAGAACCGATTCGAGAAGAGAAATCATGGAGCAGTAACGATGAAGACTTTGAGTTAGAGGAATTAGAAGAAGAAGTTCAGGAAATAAAAGAGATTGAAATGAACGGTAATGATTTACCGCCGCTTTATCCAATTGGACAAATGCATGGAACATATATTTTCGCTCAAAATGATAAAGGCTTATATATGATTGACCAGCATGCCGCGCAGGAACGTATTAATTATGAATACTTCCGTGATAAAGTAGGAAGGGTAGCACAAGAAGTACAAGAACTACTTGTACCATACCGTATTGACTTATCTCTTACTGAATTTTTACGTGTCGAAGAGCAGCTAGAAGAACTGAAAAAAGTTGGACTATTCTTGGAGCAATTCGGCCATCAATCCTTTATCGTTCGCTCGCATCCAACGTGGTTCCCGAAAGGGCAAGAAACAGAAATTATCGACGAAATGATGGAACAAGTTGTCAAACTAAAAAAAGTTGATATTAAAAAACTGCGTGAAGAAGCAGCCATCATGATGAGCTGTAAAGCCTCCATTAAAGCAAATCAATATTTAACGAACGATCAAATATTTGCTTTACTTGAGGAACTTCGTACAACAACAAACCCATACACATGCCCGCACGGCAGACCGATTCTTGTGCATCATTCTACTTATGAGTTGGAGAAGATGTTTAAGAGGGTTATGTAGGGATAATATGATTTAATAAAAAGAAGCGATGAAATAAATCGCTTCTTTTTTGTTTAGATATTCTTTTTTTATAAATTCTTCAGCTGCAACCAATTATAGAAAAATCATATGAATCCATAGTTTTCATACAGGTTGCATGTAAAAACTTCTTTTTCTCTCTATGTTTTTTCTTTTCCTTATAGAATCCTTATAATTGTCGTTTACTCTAGAATTACAATATACGAGGAGGAAGTTTAGGATGACTGAGATGATGTTAGAAACAAAAAATCTTTGCAAAACATTTAGAAAGAACAGTGTGGTACAAAATATTTCACTTTCTGTACCGAAATATGCAATTTATGGATTGTTAGGTCCTAATGGGGCAGGGAAATCGACAACTTTAAAAATGATAACAGGTATGCTTATACCTACTTCTGGTGAGATTTATTTTGATGGTCATAAATGGACGCGGCAAGATTTACATTCTATTGGTGCTTTAATTGAGTCTCCACCACTTTATGAAAATTTAACAGCAAGAGAAAATCTGCAGGTTCGTACGACTGTTTTAGGTTTGCCTAAATCAAGGATTGATGAAGTATTGCATGTTGTGGAGCTAGAGAATACAGATAAGAAAAAAGCGAAGAATTTTTCTATGGGGATGAAGCAACGATTGGGAATTGCGATTGCCTTGCTGAATCATCCGAAGTTTTTAATATTAGATGAACCGATGAATGGACTAGATCCTTTTGGGATTCAGGAATTAAGAAAGCTAATCCTTTCCTTTCCCGCAAAAGGAATTACTGTCATTTTATCCAGCCATATTTTAAGCGAAGTAAGTCAAATTGCAGATCATGTTGGGATTATATCAGGCGGTGTATTGGGGTACCAGGGGAAGCTGAATAAGGATGATGACCTGGAAGATTTATTTGTACAAGTGGCTGGAAAGTATAGAAGGGAGGTATAAGAAATGAATCTATATATTGCATCTGAAAAAATTAAAATTAAACATACTTTTTTGAACAAACTTATATGGCTAGTTCCATTTGCTACAATACTAATTGCTTTTTTATTATCGAGGGATTATTTTCAATTATCTAGTTACAATTGGTGGTACATTACGATGCTTCCAGGAATGGTTTCTTTAAGTTGTGTACTTCTTGCGGAGAAAGATAAAAAAATGAATAATCGTTCCATCTTATCGTTACCAGTTTCATTAAAACGAGTATGGATTTCTAAAGTGTTACTAATTTTAGGGATCTTGAGTTTTTCATGCATACTGTTTTTCTGTGGAATCGAGTTATCTAGTTTACTAGTAAATAAAGGGGATTTCCGAATCATTCCTACGGTAAATGCACTATTAGGAAGCGTTCTTTTAATCGTTACTTTTATGTGGCAAATTCCAATCTGCTTGTTTTTAGGTAACAAAATAGGTCTATTTCCGACGCTTCTGTTGAATATAGGGGCAAATGGAATTTTTGGCGTTGTATTGGCAACAAAAGATATTTGGATGATTAGTCCATACACATATCCAAGTAGACTGATGATTCCTATTTTAAAAATACTACCAAATGGTTTGTATGCAGAAACCGGAAGTGTAACGTTTAAACCAGAACTCCTTTCCTACGATGCAATTTTGCCAGGTATAGTAATTTCTGTTGTGTTGTTCCTGTTATTCACTTATGTGACGGCAAAGTGGTTTGAAAAGCAGGAGGCAAAATAATATGGCGGTTTTGTCGAGGGTATTAAGAGCTGATTTTATAAAAATGAAACACACGATTTTTTTCTGGATACATGTAGCGATGCCAATCATCGGTATTGCTCTTTTTTTAAGTTATTATTCCTTTTCAAAATTTGATTCTATAAATAAAGTTTCAGGCTATATACAAGTATTATCGATATCTTTTCCGTTGCTAATTAGCATAGTGTGTTCTTCTGTCGTGGAACAGGAAGCTTTGGCAGGGAATTTTAAAGAACTTTTATCAACGGAATACGGAAGACGTAAAGCGTTAATTAGTAAAGTATGTTTACTTTTAATATGTGGGTTTTGTTCCACTATGTTGGCAGTCGTTGGGTTTGCGACAGGTTTTCATTTTCTGTTAGGACAAAATGAAATTCCATTTGCTTTGTATGTTGAAATTTCCTTCATTCTTTTTAGTTGTCAAATCTTTATGTATATATGGCATCTGTTCTTAAATTTTCGCTTTAGTAAAGGTGCTTCCATGGGGATTGGAATTATAGAAAGCTTGCTGGCAGCTTTAATGCTTACAGGGATGGGGGATGTGATTTGGAAATACACGCCATGTGCGTGGAGTATGAGATTATGCAATTATTTTTTGGAATACAAATTAAGTACTAGTTCTATTCGTGCCTTACCAGTAGAGGCAGCAACTGGAGCAGTGATTTGCGTTTGTTTCACGATCATTGCATTTGTTATTTCCCTTGTATGGTTTTCCTTTTATGAAGGCCGTAAAGAAATGTAAGTGCATTTGTATTATAATGGAAGCGAGAGGAGGGATTCTATATGGCAAGAATATTAGCAATTGATGATGAAGAAGGCATCCTTTATATTATAAAAAGTGCTTTAGAGAAAGAAGGCCATGAGGTAACTGCTGTTAGTAATCCTCTTACTATACAAAAGGAGAAATTTTGTCATTATGATTTAATTCTATTAGATGTCATGATGCCAGAAATAGATGGATTTACACTTTGTAAGGAAATACGGGATTTGGTTGATAGTCCAATTGTGTTTCTAACAGCCAAAACAATGGAGAAGGATCTGATCACAGGGCTTAGTCTCGGTGGAGATGACTATATTACAAAACCTTTTGGACTTGGAGAACTGCGTGCGAGGGTGTCCGCACATGTAAGGCGTGAGCATAGAGAAAAGCAAAATGCATTTTTCCTGTCAGGTCTTACATTTCATCTATCATGTAAAGAAATATGGCATGACGATACATCTATTGCATTTACGAAAAGTGAGTATGGAATTTGCGAGTATTTAGCTTTGAATCATGGACAAGTATTTTCAAGAGAAAAGATTTACGAAAATGTTTTTGGTTATGAGGGAGAAAGTGATAACCAAGTAATTGTGGAACATATTAAAAATATCCGTCATAAATTATCTAAGTATGGCATGAATCCAATAGAAACAGTATGGGGAATTGGTTATAAATGGAGAAAGTAAAAAAACAAATCAACCTTAGCAAAATATTAATCCAGTATATCTTTGCATTTTCAATAGGAACGATTGCATTAGTTACTTTTTTTATGATTCTATTCCAAATTGGAGTTAACGCAGAGATAATCCTTCCAGCGAATTATTATGAAAAACAGATTGAATCACAAAGAGACGCCATAGTTAAAGCCGAAGAGGACGATGATCAAATTTTAAAACAATATAAATATGCTGTGTATGATTTTTCAGGAAACGTTATTCAAGGGAGTATTAATAAAGAATATGCGGGGCAAATATGGAATAACATGCAGAATGATGAAAAAGGCGATGGTAAGTACTATTATGCAATTATAGAACGCGATAAAGATGTTTGTGTCATTCTATATACTTTACATGCTACTTTTAAAAATCCTTTTTTGCAGAAGTATTTACCAAGTCCGGAAGTTTGTGAAATTGTTCTTTTTATTCTACTATTTGTTGCCGAAGTGATATTTCTATCTCGCTCTTTTGGTAAATCATTGTCAAAGGAAATGCTGATTTTGAGAAATGTAACAGATAAAATTCAAAAGGAAGATTTAGATTTTCAAGTGGAACAATCTAAAATAAAAGAAGTGAATGAAGTATTAACTTCTTTAGTAAAAATGAAAGATGAATTAAATCGTTCGTTACGTACGCAGTGGAATATGGAAACAAATAGAAGAGAGCAGATTGCTGCTTTGGCACATGACATCAAAACGCCATTAACGATATTGAGAGGGAATGCAGAGCTATTAAATGAATCAATGCTAGATTCAAATCAGAAGAAATGTAATGAGCATATTTTGAAAAGTATTGATGAGATGGAAATATATATGAAATCTTTGCTCGATATTACGAAATGTGAGGAAGGCACTTCACTTCAATTTAAGCAAATAGATCTACATAACTTTATTCGTAATATTATAGAAGAATGTGCAATTTGTGTTTTGGGCAAACAGTTAAATTTAATTAAAAATGTTCAGGATATGCCAAATTTGATTCATGTTGATGAGACTGCTTTGAAAAGAGCCATTATGAATATAATGATGAATGCAATTGAATATTCTCCAACAAACGGTGACTTGATGTTTTCAGTGGAAATGATTAGTGAAAAACTGCAATTTATTGTCGAGGACTCGGGAAGAGGGTTTACAGAAGAGGAAATAAATTCAGCTACAGAGCAGTTTTATAGAGGAGATAAAAGTAGAAACTCTAAAAATCATCATGGAATGGGCTTATACATTGCTAAAAATTTTGCAAAGCAACACGGTGGAAACCTTTACTTAAGTAATTCGGAAAAGCTGTGCGGTGCAAAAGTTGTTTTGGAAATATCAGTGTAGTAGAGAGGATACAGATTAGAACAAGTCGCTCCTTTTTCATATAATTCTTTTGCAACTATATATATAAAATTCATTTATAAACTAGAAATAATCTATTTGTAGTTTATATGTGTTTTCTTATTTTTTTGTAAAGAAAGAGGTTTTTAATTTACAGATTTATCGGAATTATGTAAAGTGTAGATAAAACCATAAAATGGGGTGTTCTTTATGTGTACTAGTTTGACATTACAGACAAAAAACGGTCAGCACCTTTTTGCAAGAACGATGGACTTCACATTAGATATGAATCAAGAAGTAATAATCATTCCTCGACATTACCAGTGGAATAATATAACTGGTGAAATTATTAATACGAAACATGCTACGGTTGGAATGGGAATTAATCATCAAGGAAGGATCATTATGGCGGACGGAGTAAATGAAGCAGGTATGACATGTGCAACACTCTATTTTCCAGGATTCGCTACTTATAGTCAAAGCATAGATGACAACAAAACGAATTTGGCTCCATTTGATTTTGTAACTTGGAGTCTTACACAATTCAATTCTGTCAAAGAGTTAAAGAAATCTATAGATAGCCTTACCTTTTTGGATATACCATTACCGGATTTAGGACTTACGCCACCACTACATTGGATTTTAGCGGATAAATGGGGGGATTGCATTGTACTGGAGCCGATAAGTGAAGGATTAAAAATGTATGACAACCCACTAGGCGTGATGACGAATAGTCCGGAATTTAATTGGCATTTGCAAAATTTAAGACAATATATTGGTCTTAAATCGCAGCCATTCGCGCCAACTGAGTGGAGTAACTTACCATTAAGTGCTTTTGGTCAGGGCTCAGGCTCAATGGGACTTCCAGGGGATTTCACCCCGCCATCAAGGTTTGTGCGAGCAGCATATGGTAAACAAAATATTCAAGGTATAGATAGTGAAGAAGAGGGAGTATCGGCCCTATTTCATATCTTATCAAATTGCGAGGTTCCTAAAGGCGGAGTAATAACAGAAGAAGGTGCATTAGATAATACCATTTATACAAGCGTAATGTGTATGGAGTCTGGAACATATTATTATCATACCTACGATTGTAGACAAATTATAGCCGTTCATTTATTTCATGAAAATTTAGATACAGATGAGATTAAATCCTATCCATTCCAGCGGAAACAAAAAATATTTTATGAAAACTAAGTAACTTTGAAATTGTGTTTGGTAAATTTAAAAATATGTATAATAGAGCAATAATGGCCTATAAAAAGTAGGAATCGGAAGGGATATAAATTCAATTCAATGAATTCTAGAAGGCCCATTAAAGTACCATTAGGTGAAATAAACATGAATGTACGCCATTTATAAATAGTAAAGAACAAAAAAGGTGTGGAAAATATCCATACCTTTTTTGTTCTTCTATTATCTATGTATAAAAAAGCGCTGTATATCAGCACTTTTTAAAAGTACACGAGTTGTATAAGAAAGATTTATAGATTACCTATAACTATGCAAGGTCTAATATAGATTCTTATTTGATTAATTGTTATAAGAGTCTATAAGGTTATTTATTTTTATTATTATTAATTTTTTCCGTATATAACACCTGTTCTTTATAGTGTTTTTTAATTGGAAAAGTATGTGTACCAGAGCCGTTTTTGAAGTTTTTATTAATGGGATTTTTTAGCGGGATTGTTGTAGTTTCAGTAAATTCATATGGGTAGTTTATTTTAGATTTATCTTCAAACATGAAAATGCCTCCTTTTAGGATTTCCTGAATTCTTTACTATAACATGATATGCATATAGATTTTTTTTGGACTAGTTATTTATAGAGGTTAATGGAATTTAATTGCGTACCTATTGGAATATTTCAAAGGAAAAGAATGTGAGAAATATATGATAATGATTTCTTTTATTTATTAGTGAAGGGAATGTCGTATATATATTCGTTATAAAATGTTTTTATAATATGATTCATATAGGGTTTTCCTGATAATATAATGCGGAAGATTATAGTGTTATTAGGTTATTAGGAACATTTAATGCTGTTTCATAACTGAAAGGGAATTGAAAAAAAACTGAAACTTTTCTCATAAAAATTCAATCTAACTTGAAAAATGAAAGGAAAATGAAATTTTCCAAAAGATATTCTTTGTTAAGATAAAAAGCATACATACAAAAAGTATTGACATATCTTAAAAATGTATTTTCAATATATAGTGGGGGAAAAGATGAGAGTAGAAAAACAATTAATAAAAAAGATGTATTATGAAACATTCCTAATGGAGAATGAAACAAAATCACCTCTTGACGTACTTGGAGAAGTTTATGTGAACGAAGAAAGAAATGAGATTTCTGATGGATCTTACATTCGTTTTGCACAAGGTGAGTTTTATTATCAGCATCAAGATTTTGAAGCAGCTATTTTTAAATGGGAGAAAGTTAATAATGAATTAGCACCGTGGGCACAAAAAAATATTGCGGATGCCTATTTTGAGCTTAATCAATTACAAGTTGCTGAAAATGTTTATACTTCCATTACTACTGATAATATAATATTGATGACGGAAATTAGACTACAATTACTTTCTCTTTACATAGAGCAAAATAATGTTGACTCAGCTTTCGCTGTTATTAAAGAAGCAGTTTCTTTAAATCCGGATTATCCAAATGTCACAAAAATTGCCCGTTCCTTTTATGAGGAGCAGCAAGATTTTGATAGTGCAGTAGAGCTTGCTGTGAATGAGTTAATTCGAACAGAATCTTATCCGTGGTTTGAGGTTTTAAAAGGATATATCGATAAAAGATTTACTAAACATATTGCACCAGATTATTTCTATGAAGTATTAGTTACGTTAAATAATGTAGATCAAGTACAATTTACGCAAATGGTTTCATCACTTTGGAACAGTTATAAAAATGAACAAAATTACTTATTATGGCTTAACACAATAAATGAATTTTTCTTACATATTGAAATACATTCGTCCGATATATGGGACAAAATTTCTTCTCTTTACGAAGAAACGTACTTTGAATTAATTCAAGGTCAATATATGCTTAAACAATTGCACGATATTATTCCAAACTTGTTAACAAATTGGTTAAAGGTAGTCAATCCATCTTATGCTGTATTCCCATCAGCGGCTGTATTGGCATGGGATGAGATTTTCCCTTCCAAAATAGATTCAGACAATATAAAACATGCGGAAAATCTGTTGTTATATTCTATTAATCATGTGAATGGCTTAGAGTATAGTTTGCATCTTTTTGAATCTATTACAGAGTGGGCACAAGAGCATAATATAGAAATGGGTCACCGATTTAGATGGTTAGTTGGCGAACTCGCAAATTTAAGCACAAACCGCATTTTAGTAACAGGAACTTCAGGGAACGGAAAAACTACATTTATTAACTCTATATTAGGAGAAAATATAATAGAAAAATCAATTTCGAATGTAGTAGTTTTAAAAAATGATGCTCATACAGAAATTAACGCCATAACAGACTATGCAATTACAACAACGGAAGATATCTCTGATTACCATAATATGATGTCTCAACACCATCAAACATATAGAGATAGAGCATGTGTTGAATTTAAATTACCGTGCAGATTTTTAAGTGAAAATAAACTTACATTTGTAGTTACACCTGGCTTTAATAGGAATAACGACACTAGAGATGAAATATTCGAATATTTAAACTCTGTAGACGAATTACTATTCGTATTGAATGCGGATTCACCTTTTACTGACAAAGAACGTGACATTCTATTAAGCATTCAAGAACATACACCAAATTTACAAATTCATTTCTTATTAAATAAAATCGATAACATATACAGTGAAGCAGAAGTGAAAAGAGTATTATATGATACGCAAGCGAGAATAAACACATATTTCCCGCAAGCGAGAATTTTCCCTTACTCTTCGCTATATACAAGTAGTCAACAATTAAATGAGTTGACTGAGTTTATTCATTTTAACTTTAATCATAAAAATATCGATGCAGAACGTACTGAAAAGCTATTGTTCTTCATTCGAAAAACAATTACATATCTTTTGGATAAACGCGTTGAGAAAGAAAACAATCTAGTGGATGCGATTAATTGGAATGAAGATATGCTAGTGAAACTAAATGGTAGTATGAATAACCTTACTGCTTTTGAGAAGGAAAAAATTCATTTCATTACACAGTCATATCGCACAATGAAAACGGAAATTACGAACGATCTTACTGAAAATATTCCGAAGATATTACAGAGTTGTTCGGATTTAATTAGTGAAGAAAGTAATTTCGGGCACATGGATACGGAACTAAATAAAGCAATGAATGAGAGAGTGCATAAATATTTAGAACAAACGGTATTACCTAAACTTGCTCTTTCTATGCAAAATTGGATTGCAACTTCTAATAATAAGCTCCTTGAAAGTCAATCATACCTAGAAGAACTTAGTGAAGGACTTAATTCTTTATTTGGAGAAAATCGAATACAGTTAGCATGTGATTTTAAAGTGCTTGATGACTGGAGCAGAGATACGGACAGAATGACGACTAGAATACAAATGGATGAAGTAAATATTTTACGTCGATTTACGCCAGCACAATTTTTACTAAAAAGTGCCGGTAAATTATTTGGAGTTCTTCCTAAAAACAAAAGTATTCTATATAACAAATATAAACAGTATGTAGAAAATGAAGATTATACCGAGGTAACAACTTCTATTATGAAGAAATTTTTCTTGCAATTTGAGCTATTTGAAAACACGCAAGAGAGGGATATTCATATATTCTTTAGGAATCCATTTAACTCCTTGAAACAAGCTGTAGAAAACACGCATTTAGAAATACAAGAAAAACAAGAGATATTACATAAAATGAAATCAAATCCAGAAGTCTACCATGATTCTATCATGCTCTTTGAATTGAGACTACGTCAATGTGAAGTGATTTTAAATATAGGTAATGATTATACCTATACAGATGTAACTTTAGAAACAAGTGTAGAATAAAAGTAAAATATATGAGGTTTTTTTATATGAAATTGCATCATATGTTATAAGATAGTAAAAGGGAGCAACTGTAATGAGTTGCTCCCTTTTACTATTTAAATTATTTTTCAGTCTCTTTAATTTTAGTTTGTACTTCGCCAGTTTTCATTTTATTACTTTCTGAGAAACGTAATAAATCGCCTTCAATAATTTTGTCAGACATTCGTAATTCATTTTGTGCACGGTTAATGAGTGCTTGTGCTTCTTTTTTTGGTAAATCTACAATTTCACCTGTAATGCGGTCATAGAAAGTGTTGTTTGTGTATGCATACTTGTCTGTAATAAAGCTACCATCACGTAAAACGACAAAGCCGGTATATTCATCTGAAAACATATCATGACCAAAACGGATATCGTTCGTAGTATCAATCCCTAATAAATTTAGAATCGTAGGTTTCATATTGATTTGTCCCGTAGGCTTTGAAATCGTTTGACCTTCTGTTTGGCCAGGCATATGAATATATAAAGGTGTGCGTTGTAAATTTAAAGTATCAAATTCTGTTATTTGATCTTTTTCTAAAAACTGTGCCATTGCACGATTATGTTTTTCAGAAATACCATAATGATCACCGTATAACACAATAATAGAATCATCATACATTCCTTCGGCTTTTAAACGCTCAATAAATTTTTTAATGGATTCGTCTAAGTAACGTGCTGTTACGATATAACGATCAAATACACCATTACCAGAGTTATATGGTTCAATGAATTTTGTATCTTCATCATACGTAAATGGATAATGGTTCGTTAACGTAAGGAAACGAGCGTAAAATGGTTGATCAACAGTTTTTAATATATCTACTGATTGATCGAAGTATTCAATATCTTTTAATCCCCAATTTAAATGTGTTTCGGGTGTAATTTTGTAATCAAGTTCATTATAGTAACGATCATATCCAAGAGCAGAGTACATGATATTACGATTCCAAAATGTTGCGTTATTTGCATGGAATACAGAAGTGAAATAGCCTTGCTGACGTAAAATTTCCGGAGTCGCAGTATAATCATTGTTACCGTGCGTGAAAAATACAGCTCCTCGATTTAATGGATATAACGACGTATCAATTAGAAATTCAGAATCGGATGTTTTTCCTTGCCCAGTTTGGTGGAAAAAGTTATCGAAGTAATAGCTTTCATTTATGAATTCATTCAAAAATGGCGTAACTTCTTGACCGTTAACTGATGCGCCTATTAAGAAGGTTTGCAAGGATTCAAGAGTAACGACAATTACGTTTTTTCCTTTTGCTGCACCAAACATATTAGGGTTTGGCTCACTTTGGTTTGCCTTTACGTAGTTTTCAGTTTCTTGTAATTTACTACTATCAGCAAGTGCTTTTTGTGATCCTGCTTTTACTTGCAGTGTTAAATCATATACTTGATGAGTGTATAGTCCTAAATTTTTAACAAGCATGACTCGGTCAAATGATCTCGTTAATAGTTCAGGTCGTTCTTTTTCTGCAAGATGTAGATTTGCAAAAAATACACCGATCGTTAAGAGAAAATATACGAAGCGTGCCGGATGAGTTACACGTCCTGTTTGGAAGACTAGTGCCTTCTTCTTTAACAAAATAAAGAAGAAAATAATGTCTACGAAAGCGAGTATAATTTTATAGTTCAATATTTCTAAAATACTGCCGCCTAATTGACCAAAGTTTGATGTTTGTCCAAGTACTGGTAACGTTACGAAATCACTATAAAAATCATAGAACATGACATTCCCAACGAGTACGATTGTTAATAATAAATTAATACATAGCGCTATATAATTTCGCTTTTCACCGGTTGCAAATAATGCTAATCCGACAAAAGCTAATGATGTAGCGAGAGGGCTAATAAATAAAATAAGCTCTTGTGTAGAAGACTCAATTTTTAAATCAAAACTGAATCTTGTAATAAGATATGTTTTTAACCATACTGCTAAAGCAATTATTAAAACAAAGCTTATATTTTGCATTTGTAAATTAATTTTATTTTTCATTGTTACACCTTCTTTATACAATTTATTTAACTTATGTTATATATTATGTTTTTATAACTATCTGAGTATAATGAACCATTCAGCTTATGCTTTCTAAAGGTCATAATATGAAGTATTCATATACGTACAATGGGGAATTTTAAAGCGTAAATCTATTTTTTAGAAACAGAACAGAAAAAGTCATAGTTGTAGTAAAAAATACTTATAGACATCCTAACATATTAAACACTATGATGATGTTACAAAATATCGAACAAATGAAAGTGGAAATGAATAGAGGCTTTTAAAACTATTGACATTCAATTTGTTAGAATTGAATGTCAATAGCTATGTTAAATATGTATCTCGTAAAATCCTGATTCCTGGCAGGAGAAGCGTTAGTAAGTTATTACTATGGAATTTAAAATATTTAATTGCAATCTGAATGAAGGAAATTAAATATGAGATAAATATTTTCCAACATACAACCCACTTGCAGCAGCTTGAGATAAGGAATGAGTGACGCCGGAACAATCTCCAACTAAAAATAGTCCATGCACACTTGTTTCAAAATGGTTATTGATTTTTATCATAGGAGCATAGAACTTTCCGTCAATTCCATATAACAAAGTATCTTTATCAATCGGTTCTCGGATAAATTGTTCTAATCGTAATAAAAACTCTTTAAGCCCTTCAATATATAATGGAGGAATCTCTGTATGCAAATCGCCATAATCTCCTTGTAGTGTAGGATGTATACGGTTATGTTTCATGACGTTCTCTGTTGTAGGTTGTTCATTTAGTAAGTCCTCTAAGCGCTGAATAACAATCCGATCTTTTCCTTGGTTAATGTTTTTAATAATTGAACTCGCGTATATATTTGCTTCTTTGAGAGTTGAAAAATAGCGCGGGATAAATAAAGTGAAATTTAAGTTAGGTGTGCCAGTTCCTTTCTCTCGAAAATTTTGACCGTCAGGCATAACTAAACCTTCTTCGTACTTTCTAATAATACGTCCTTTTGGATTCATACAGTACGTAGTTGCAGTGAAGTTTTCATGCTCATAAGAAAGTTTTGTCTCAAATGTATCTTTTAATATAGAACGTAATTGGTGTTCTTTCATCTCTACTCTAATACCTAAATCTACACGAGTTTGTTCCTGAGAAATATTGAGAGAAGTGCACATTTTTTTTAACCAATCCGCTCCGGAACGTCCAGTTGCAAATACTAGTTGCTTGGATTGAACTGTTCCTTCATTTGTCTCTATTGTAAAATGATCTTTCTGTTTCATAATATGTTGTACATCTATATGAAATTGTATATTTATTTTCGTAAGTAAAAATTCATAGAGTTGCTGAAAAATCTCACTTGAAAGGGTAGTACCAAGATGCCTTACTTCTGTTGTGAGCATTTGTAAGCCACACGCTTCAGCTCTCTTATTGAGAGTTGGATTTTCTGTAGAATATTTTGAAACAGAACTTCCTCCGAACTGACATAGAATTTCATCTACTTCAGCCATAAGTTGTATAAAGCCTTCTTTACCGACTTTTTGCTCAAGTTCTCCGCCAAATCCGTTTGTATAATTAAACTTCCCTTCAGATTTTCCTAAACCACCAAACCCGAAATATTTAGCACATGTATTACAAGTACATGCTTTTCCTGCGTCTAAAGGACAATGACGATCTTCTAGCGCTTTACCTTTATCCAGAATTAAAACCTTTTTGTTACTTTTAGCTAGTGAATAAGCCATAAAAATGCTACTTACTCCAGCTCCGATAATTGTAACATCATACATATTCTTTCACCTGCTAACGAATAGTTTGTTTTTTATTTTTCTAGTGTATAACAATTTTATGAAGTTAAGAAATAGCTTTTATTAATAAAGAAGGAGTATTTGAACTTGTTGCTTTTTAATTTCTCCGACTGGTGGAGTAAATACAAATGTTTTTATTTGAAAGAAGAGATAGTTTTAAAAAATCACTATGTCATATGATTAATAAAATTTTACATATAAAAAAACAGACCTTTTAAGTGAAGAGGTCTGTAAATGAATTTAAATCTTATTTAGCGAAGACGTGGTTACCGATTCCTGCTACTGTTTGACGTGTCGTAATCCATTTGTCTGTTGATGTTTTCGGATTATAGAAATAAAGCCAGTCAGAATGTATTCCATTTGTGGAGATAGCCTCTTCTACTGCCATTTTTGCTTCTGGGCTTGCAGGATGATTAATTCTTCCATCTGTAACAGGAGTAAAGGCATAGCCGTGTTTAATAGGTTCATAAATAACACCGGTTATTGTATTTGGAAAACCTTTTGCATTTACACGGTTTAGTATAACTTTCGCTACTGCTACTTTTCCTTTATATGATTCGCCACCTGCTTCAGCGGTAACTAAGCGTGCCATTAAGTCTTTTTCTTTTTGTGAAATACTTGAGTTAATTTTTAAATGTTGTCCTGTATAAAGCTTGTTTCCGACTGTATTGTTCATTTGTTTTATAGATTGGACAGTGACATTGTAACGTTTTGCTATCGTTTCTAATGAATCTCCCGGTTGAACTTGATAAATAATTTGTCCAGAAATGTTCGCAGGCTTGGCATTTTGGCGAACAGTGATTTCATTTGAGTTGACGGAACCTGGAATATGTAACTGTTCACCAATAAAGGTTTGATTGTTTCCTTTATGATTAGCCTGTTTAATGGATTGTATTGAAACGCCGTATTGTTTACTAATGCCCCAAAGTGTATCGTTCTTTTTTACTGTATGAATAGTAGAAGCTTCAGCTGTACTTTGACTACATACGAATGTAATTGCAGCCGCAGATAAAGGGATTATATGTTTTATTTTTAGTAATTTCATTGTAAATCCTCCTAAGAAAAAATTAAGGTGAAACTATTAAGTAATGTAGTTTGAAATGTTTATATACGTAATATATTAATGTAAGTATATTAGCACATATAAAATAAATAATCACTATAAGTTTCATATTCGTGTAGTGTAGAGTCAGAATATGAAATATTGCATATGAAAATACATTGAAGTTCATATTTCTGATTACTATAATCTATTTAGTAGAAAGGGAATACGTTATAGAAATAAAATCATTATAGATTAATATAATGATTAATAATTATTAATAGGAGGATTGATGTAATGAAAATATTTCAAAAAATGTGTGCGTCAACTGTAATCATTACAACACTTTTAGGAACAGGAGGCACTATCAATAGTGTATATGCTGATTCTATAGAACAGCAGAGTAAATTAGGGATAGAACAAGAAACAGATAAGCAAATCATTGTAAAATTTAAAGCGGATTTGGATTTGCCATATGAAGATGGTATTGAAAAACAAATACAATCTCAAACGAATGATAAAGTAATAAAAGATCTTTTGACAGAATATCCAGATGTAACATTTACTCGTTTATTCACATCTGTAAGCCCGGAACAAATACAAAACCTTGAAGTGAAAGCACCTAATCATGTATCTACAAGTTTATTAAACTACTATATTCTTCAAAATCAAAATAGTGGGTATGAAGAAGAAATAGTAGATAAGTTAAAGGCATCTTCTTTAATAGAAGATGCGTATATGAAGAAACAAGAGAAAATAATGCCACCTGAAGTGCAATCATCAAGTGTAGCTCTTAATCCTAATAACAATCCTAGATTTAAAAAACAAGGTTATCTTGAAGCAGCCCCATACGGTATTAATGCGCCTTTCGCCTGGGGAATTCAAGGCGGTAATGGAAATGGTATCACTTTTGTTGATATGGAATACGGATGGCTATTAAATCATGAGGATTTATTACATCAAAATATTGAATTAATGTCTGGAAGAAATATAGATCAGCATGTCGGTCATGGGACGTCTGTACTAGGAATTGTATCCTCTGAGGACAATGGAGTTGGGAATATTGGGATTGCGCCAAAAGCGAAAGCAAAGGTTATCTCTCAAATAAGAGATAACGGACAGTATAATACGGCTGATGCAATATTAAGCGCTGTAAATCAGTTAGAAGCTGGGGATGTTTTATTGTTAGAGGCGCAAGCATCCTTTGATGGATATGGTGATAAATATTTACCTGTTGAAGTACAACCAGATATTTTTGATGCAATTCGTGCTGGTACAGATAAGGGAATTGTAATTATAGAGGCTGGAGCAAATGGGTGGAATGATTTAGATCAGTTCAAAGATAGAAAGGGTAAGCAAGTCTTAAATCGTAATAGTAAAGATTTTAAAGATTCGGGTGCAATTATGGTAGGAGCTGGCTCTTCATCTTTCCCTCATGAACGTATGTGGTTTTCGAATTATGGAAGCCGTATTGATGTGTACGGATGGGGAGAAAATGTAGATACAACTACAGCCGAGCAAAGTAGAAGTGCTGTAAATCTTTATACTTCAAGCTTTAGCGGAACATCTAGTGCTTCGCCAATTATTGCTGGGGCAGCGACTTTAGTACAAAGCATTGCTAAAGAAAATTTAGGACAACCATATAGACCAAGTGAACTAAGAGCAATATTAAGCAACCATAGCACAGGAACAAAATCTAAAGATCCATATGCAGATAAAATTGGTGTTTTACCAGATTTGAAGTCTATACTAGTAAACTTAGGTTATGAACAAAGAAAACCAAACGGTGGGAATGAGTTACAAGTAACAGAAAATGAACCAAACAATGAGCCTAGACAGGCAAATAAAGTTAACTTTCATACACCGGTGAAAGGAACGCTACATAATAGTGATAGAGTAGATGTATTTACTTTCCAAATTGACTCACCGGAAAATATTAATATTTCTCTACTAAATGAACAAAATATCGGAATGACATGGGTACTTCATCATGAATCAGATTTAAATAACTATGTAGCATATGGTGAAAATGAAGGAAAGGTAGTTAAAGGAACTTATAATGCAAGGCCAGGAAAATATTATTTATACGTCTATAAATATGAGAATAAAGATGGTTCATATGTATTGAACATAAAATAAGCAAAAGGAACTTCAGATGAAGTTCCTTTAAATTTTTCTAATTTAGTATATGTGAATGATTTTTTAACTTTACTTCTATGCAATATTTCATATTGATGAAATGTTATTTATTTTTTATGAACTAGCTTATATTATATTCAATAAGTTTGATGTAAAAACAGAAAGAGAGAGGGATAATAATGAGCAATAAGAAGTTAATTTTGAAATTATTCATATGTATTACAATATTTATCACATTTGTATTTGCTTTACATGATAAGCAAGTAGTTGCAGCTAGCTCTGTTAATGAGCTTGAAAATTGGTCAAAATGGATGCAACCTATACCTGATAATATCCCGTTAGCACGAATTTCAATTCCAGGAACACATGATAGTGGGACGTTCAAGTTGCAAAATCCGATTAAGCAAGTGTGGGGAATGACGCAAGAGTATGATTTTCGCTATCAAATGGATCATGGAGCTCGCATTTTTGATATAAGAGGACGTTTAACAGATGATAATACGATAGTTCTTCATCATGGACCATTATATCTTTATGTAACACTACATGAATTCATAAACGAAGCGAAACAATTTTTAAAAGATAACCCGAGTGAAACGATTATTATGTCCTTAAAAAAAGAGTATGAGGATATGAAAGGGGTAGAAGGTTCATTTAGTAGTACGTTTGAAAAAAATTATTATGTTGATCCTATCTTTTTAAAAACAGAAGGAAATATAAAACTTGGAGATGCTCGTGGGAAAATTGTACTACTAAAAAGATATAGTGGTAGTAATGAATCTGGAGGATATAATAATTTTTATTGGCCAGATAATGAGACGTTTACCACAACTGTAAACCAAAATGTAAATGTAACAGTACAAGATAAATATAAAGTGAGTTATGATGAGAAAGTAAAATCTATTAAAGATACGATGGATGAAACGATGAACAATAGCGAGGATTTAAATCATCTATATATTAATTTTACAAGCTTGTCTTCTGGTGGTACAGCATGGAATAGTCCATATTACTACGCTTCTTATATAAATCCTGAAATTGCAAACCATATAAAACAAAAGAATCCTTCGAGAGTGGGCTGGGTAATTCAAGACTACATAAATGAAAAGTGGTCACCATTATTGTATCAAGAAGTTATAAGAGCGAATAAGTCATTAATAAAAGAATAAAGATGATGAGAGTAAGAAGTGATAAAATATATCGCTTCTTTTTCTTTTCCAATAACCAACAATAGAAATTGTACTTTTATAATAGAAAAAAATAAAAACATAAGATATAATCATACATATAAAATTTGTACCTATAAATTTTATATGTATGAATGAATTTTATTTGTTGTAATGAAATGGAGGTATATACTATGAAGTTTCCACATGATTTTTTATTCGGAGCTGCTTCAGCTTCTTATCAAGTAGAAGGTGCATGGAATGAAGATGGAAAAGGTGTTACGAATTGGGACGAGTTTTCAAAAATTCCTGGCAAAACATACAATGGAACAAATGGTGATGTAGCTGTTGATCATTATCATCGATATAAGGAAGATGTTCGCTTAATGGCTGAGATGGGATTAGAATCGTATCGTTTTTCTATTTCTTGGGCGAGAATATTGCCGACTGGAGATGGAAAGGTAAATGAAAAAGGGATTGAATTTTATAACAACTTAATTGATGAATGTTTAAAATACGGGATTGTGCCGTTTGTCACTTTATATCATTGGGATTTACCATTACCGTTAGAAAAAGATGGTGGATGGACGAATAAAAGAACAGCAGAGGCTTTCGTAAAATATGCAGAAACTTGTTTTAAGGCATTTGGTGACAGAGTTAAGCATTGGATTACTTTTAATGAGACAGTAATGTTTTGTGGATTAGGTTATTTAAAAGGTGCACATCCACCAGGAATTCAAAATGATGTTCCAAAGTATTTTCAAGCGACTCATTATGTATTTTATGCACATGCGAAAACAGTTGCGGTGTACAAGCAGCTGAAACAATATGGTGAGATTGGGATTACACATGTTTTCTTACCTGCTTATAGTGTGGATGATCAAAAAGAAAATATACGAGCAGCAAATCATGCGAATGAATATGAAACGTATTGGTATTATGATCCAATTTTAAAAGGCGAGTATCCGTCTTATGTTGTACAACAATTAAAGGAAAAAGGATGGACTCCTAATTGGACGGTTGAAGAATTAGAAATCATTAAACAAAATGCAGAAGAAAATGATTTTATTGGCTTGAATTATTATCAACCAATACGAGTAGAAAGATACGATATGAATATAAAGAGTGAGGAACATTCTCGAGAAAACTCAACGCTTGCTCCAGGTAACCCTTCTTTTGATGGTTTTTATCGAACAGTTAAAATGGATGATAAAACATATACAAAATGGGGATGGGAAATATCTCCCGAAGGTTTCTTAGATGGATTGCATATGTTGAAAGCGCGTTACGGTGACATAAAGATGTATGTAACGGAAAATGGACTTGGTGATGAAGATCCAATCATTGACGGAGAAATTGTAGATGTTCCGAGAATTAAATTTATTGAAGCGCATTTAAAAGTAATGAAGCGTGCAATTGAAGAGGGAATTAACTTAAAAGGTTATTATGCATGGTCAGTGATTGATCTTTTAAGTTGGTTAAATGGATATAAAAAGCAATATGGCTTTATTTTTGTCGATCATAATGATAACTTAAAACGTAAGAAGAAACTTTCGTTTCATTGGTATAAACGTGTGATCGAAACGAGAGGGGAAGAGTTATAACAGATAAAAGAGTATTTTAGGAGAAAGTGTATGAGTGCAAAGTATAAACAAATTGCAGATGTGTTAGAGCAAAACATTCGAGATGGGCTTTTTAATGAAACGAAAAAACTACCTACAGAAGAAGCGTTGATGAATCGATTTGAAGTAAGCCGTAATACGATACGTAAAGTAATTAGTCAGCTTGTGAATAGAGGTTATATTTTTCAAGTGCAAGGTAGTGGTATGTTTTTACGCGAAACTTCTGTAACAGATTACATTAATTTAGGAAGTTTACGTGGATTAACGAAAAATCTTGTTTCACAAAATATTGAAACGAAAGTGTTAGAGCTTGAAGTAATAGATGCGGACGAAGAGATAGCAAAGCGGATGCAATGCGAAGCTGGAACTAGGTTGTATTTTTTGAAGCGCTTAAGAATTGTAGATGCTAAACCATTCTCTATTGAAGTAAGTTATTTCAAAAAGGATATTATTCCATATTTGAACGAAGAAATAGCATTAAGCTCTGTATACAGTTATTTCATTGAAGATTTACAATTAAATATTGGTTTTGCAGATAAAGTTATTAGTTGTGAAAAAGTAAATAAAGAAAATGCACAGCTTTTAGAATTAAATGAAGGTGATCCGGCGCTTCTTATTGAAAATACAGTTTGTCTTGTAAACGGGACAATTTTCGAGTTATCTCAGTCGATGTTTCATTATGAAAAGACTAAACTTTTAAATCGGATCAATTTTAAGTGAAAAATGAATATAATTAACTTTACGAAAAAGCAACTGATCATAAGTGATCAGTTGCTTTTATTTTTTAAGTGGATGAGCAAAAAAACATAAAAGTGGTTGGTCCGCTTTTTGCAAACATCTATTATGATAAGAGAAGAAAGGTAGTATGTTATCAACGTTTTAAAGAGGAAGGTTTTTATGTAAGTTCTTTAATTAAAATAGATGGGTCTTAGAGAGGTGAAAAGACAATGAGTTTTGCAATTTCACTAGTCGTTATTATTGTAATTGTATCGCTGTTTGGGACTGTACTAGTTGCAAGAAACGTGGAGGAGAATTACGGTAAGTCTACAAAAAGAAATGTGAAAAACTTATCTGCAATCTATATTTTTCTTCTTTTTGTTCTACTGGTCGGGGTAACATGGTATGCGGTAATGATTTGATAGTTTGTAAAAGAACTGAAATGAGAGTATGAAGTTGGAATTTCAGAAGCTATTGAGTAATCAGAAAGAGAGTCATTTTGGATATATCGATTTACGGATAAGGAAATGTGACTAATTAATACTATTTTTACGGTGAATACTGTTAGTAAAAAATGAGGATAGTTCGTTTTAAAAGGAGGGAACTAGATGGAATGGAAACCAAATCGTGCAGATAAGACACCTGTATATAAACAAATTGCTGATTATATTGAAAGAGGCATTTCTTCAGGTGAATTTCCTTCTGATAGTAAGTTACCTTCTGAGCGTATATTGGCAAAGGAATTACAGGTGAACCGGAGTACAATAGTAGCTGCGTATGAAGAATTAAAATCACTTGGAGTAGTAGAACGGCAAAAGGGAAGCGGAACATGGGTTAATACAGACATATGGGGTGTCTCACATAAACGAATACCGAACTGGGGTAGGTATGTGGAGGATGGATCGTTCTTACCTAACGTACCACTCGTTCAACAAATTCGAACGGAAACACAAAAAGATGATTTAATTAATCTAGCAAGTGGTGAACTGTCACCAGAATTAATTCCGAGTGATAGATTTCGAACAATTTTGTCGGAGAAAACATTTATGGAAAATCTCGGCTATGACCATCCACTTGGAAATGAGATGTTGAGAAAAACAATTGCAGCACATGTTCAGCAATATAAACAAATTGAAGCAGATTCAAGCTCTATTCTTATTACATCTGGAGCACAACAGGCGCTTAATCTTATCGTTCAATGTTTATTAAAACCTGGCGATGCGATTGCGATTGAAGATCCTTCGTATTGTTTTTCGCTTCCAATGTTTAAATCGGCCGGTTTAAACATATTTCATTTACCTGTTGATGAGCATGGAATGAATCCAGATGACTTAATCGATTTGAACAAAAAGCATCGCATTCGTATGGTATTTTTGAATCCAGATTATCAAAATCCAACGGGTACTGTGCTTTCATTAGCGAGACGTAAAAAGATTTTAGAACTGTCTTCTGAGTTCGGTATACCAATTGTAGAAGATGATCCGTATAGTTTAATTTCTTTTAATGGAGAAGTGAACCCAACATTAAAATCAATGGACCAAAATGGAAATGTTCTTTACATAAGTTCATTATCAAAAATTGTTGCATCAGGATTACGTATTGGATGGATAATTGGTCCTACACGCGTAATTGAGCGTTTAGCAGATGCAAAGCAACAAGTTGATTTTGGCCATAGTGTATTTACGCAGTGGGTAGCAAATCAATTTTTAGAATCAAAGGATTTTCATACACATATTACGATACTTCGTGGACAATTGAAGCAAAGAAGAGATGAATTAATTGCAGAGCTTGAAGGAACATTGGGAGACCGAGTTGAATGTTTCGTGCCAGAGGGTGGAATACATGTATGGTGTAAAGTGAAAGGAAAGTTTGATGAATATCACTTATTAGGTGAATCTATACGGAATGGTGTCGCATTTGTTCCGGGCAGTGTTTTAGGTTCGAAAAATGAATATATACGATTTACGTTTGGTAGAGCGAATATAGAACAAATTCAACTTGGAATTAAACGGTTTGCCGACACGCTAAATGAAATTTCATAATATGGATGTGTGATAGTGAAATGAGGGAAAGAAATGAAGTACGTGACGCTTTTACTTCAAGTAGGCGTGCTATATATATTTAGCTTAGTTGGTACGTGGATTCAGGAAATATTCCATCTATCAATACCGGGAAGTTTAATAGGGATGTTAATACTGTTCCTGCTCCTTTCCACTCGCATTTTACCGTTAAAATGGTTTGAGGTAGGTGCGGAAAAGTTAATCGTATTTTTACCGTTATTTTTAATCCCTTCGACAACAGGGCTGATGGAATACGGGTCTTTTCTTTTAAGTAAGGGGAGTATTATATTCCTTTTAGTAGTTGCAAGTACTGTAGTAACTTTGATTGTTTCAGGGTATATAAGTCAATTATTAATAACAACAAAAAAATAAAATCGACAAGGTGCACGATTCAAATGGTCTTAATTATTATTACTGTAGCAATTTATTTCTTGGCGACAAAGCTATATAAAAAATTTACGTTTGCATTTACGTTACCGGTGTTAACAGTTACGGCAATTATGATTTGTTTATTTTTGATTTTTGGTATTTCTCATCATGAGTATAGGGAAAATGGGGGAGACGTTCTTTCAAGCTTATTGAGCCCTGCAATTGTAGCATTAGCCATACCTCTATTTAAAGAGCGAAAGATACTTATGAAAAATTTTTTATCGATACTTATCGGAGTAGTGATAGGTATAGTGGCTGTAACGAGTATGAATGTAGTGATTGGCGGAATTTTAAATATAGATAAGGAACTTATATTAACTACTTTACCACAGTTAGCAACGATGCCTATTGCCCTATCATTAGCGGATCAAATTGGTGGTATTCCATCTATGACTTCTAGTTTTGTAGTTGTTGCAGGAATAACAGGTGCTATTATCGGACCAACAGTACTTAAGTTTTTCCGTATAACGAGTACGATTGGAAAAGGAGTAGGGATGGGCTGCGCGTCACATATTATCGGTGTGAGCCGTCTCGTGAAGGAAGGAGAGAAAGAAGCGACGATCGGTTCGGTGACGATGATTGTAACGGGAATACTCATTAGTATATTCATACCGTATGGAACGAAATTTATTTTTTAAATGTAATGGAGATGATAACAATGACAACATGGTTTATAGTTACATTATTTATTTTTGGCGCTATTAAAGTATTAGTTTCTAGTATGCCCACTTCTGTTGTAGAATCAATTATTAGTAGATTTGAATTGCATCAAAAGCTTGAGGCGGAGAATACCTCTATATCGATAGAAGGAAAAAATATAGAGGGAGAAACGAAACTACAAGTTATTCATGAATTTAATGAGGCTCTATTTTTAGATAAACATTATTTTCCGCCGCAAGGGGAAGGAACACCAATCGTTATTCACACGAAGAAAGGGAATAAAGAGATTAAGTTTTCTCTGTATAGCCATGAAGAACATGTTGATGTAATAAAGCAATATAAAAAGAAAATCGTTGCTTATCGTTTACGTTCAAAAAGTCTTCAAAACCCTACATCATTAGTAATAACCGAAGAGTATGCTTAAAAAGAGATCTATAAGGATCTCTTTATTTTTGTATGAAATCATATACTTTCCAAATAAAAGAAAAGAAAATCATATAGCCAAATAAAGAATATGTATGATTCCAATCCAAGCTATGAATAAAGAAACCAAATCTTTCAGCAATCTGTTCAAAAATACTGGCACAAATACCTATTAAAATAATAAAAAGAATTCTAGAAACTGCAGATA
Organism: Bacillus sp. Brlt_9; assembly: GCF_051948935.1. Lineage (NCBI taxonomy): Bacteria > Bacillati > Bacillota > Bacilli > Caryophanales > Bacillaceae > Bacillus > Bacillus sp. Brlt_9. Next base: position 1,080,927 of record NZ_JAYJLO010000002.1, read on the forward strand.
ATGTTTTTGAAATTTGTATGAAAATCGTTGTTAAAATCGGTAGTACAAACAAAGTAAAGCCGATGTTAACTGAAAAGATGGATGAGAATGGTCTAACCGGAAAGGAATATATTTGCTTCGCAACAAAAAAAGCATCTAAGTAAGTTCCGATAATAGAAGAGAGTAAGATTGTAATGACTAATGCGAAAAGGTTATTCGTCTTCTCGAAGGAGAACATTTTTCTTTGCAAGAATGGCAAGTTCAATTTTTTCGAGTGTTTTACAGTAGTCTTCTGTAATTTGTCCATGTATATTTTCCTCCTTATCCACTAAGTAATTTACGACTTGCCAGTCCGTAAACCAATCTTCACTGTCAACTTCTTCATGCTCTATATCTGGCCATGCATAGATGAGTGCAGGGCTGTATATACGATAAGCGCCATTACGCAACTGGCATTTCTTTATTCGGCGTTTATAAAACTCACGGGAAAAAGATTCATTCACACTGGAAAATAAATGAGGCCAGTAATCTTTCCTTGATCCTGTATGAGGATGGTGTTGGGCCCAGCTTATTACTTGAGATAAAACATGTGTATCCCGAAATAATAATGAATACAACCTTTTTCCAATTAAGATCCGTTCATGTAAGGAAGTGAAATGTTTCATTGTATCACCAAATAGTAATACTTTTTCTTTCTTATCATTTGCGTAGAATGGGAAAAGGATATGATTAAATTGAAAGAAATCAAATAGTTTAAATCCAATACTATTTAGTACAGTCTTTTTAAAGTGTACATTTTGAATCACTCTTTTTTCTAAGTAGTTTTGTTCATTAATAATAGTTGCAATCGCTAATGTTTGTTTGTTACCGGTTTTCCAAAAATCGTTCCACATCGTTTCCATAAATGTAGAAACATTTAGGTGAGGGAGAAGGTGAAATAGCTTTTGTGCTCTTTTTACACTTTGTTCATAAAGCAGAAATTGAGGATATACATCTTGAAAAATAAGCCAATTCCCTCTTTCTAAAAAAGAAAAAAATGTGATTTGATCTTTCTCTGATAAAATTTTCGTATATAAATCGCCCTTCAAATCAGTCATATTCCAACCGCCGTTACGTGATACCATATGCCCAAGTAGTGCCCAATGTATTTCTGGATATTGAATGTAAAATTGGTAGTATGCGCGTGTTCTTGTCACATTATTTTTATTTAGCTGTCCTGTTTGTATTTTTATATTGTTGATAATGATTTGATCTTCTTTTGTTAATTTATACATCGTGCCAGAAGGAATGAGTTTGCTTTTATGTTTCAATTCATTTTTCACATCAAATAGGGAGAGAGGCAGTGCTTTGGAAGGTCCGTTATATGTATGATTTGAATTGCTTCGGTACATTCCGTTACCTCCCTTTTTATAAATTTAAGCATGACTATTGGCTATGAGTCATTCTATTTATTTTATTACGAGTATAAGAAATAAATGAGCGGTGTTTTTTACAGGAAATTTAGTTATCATGCAAACAGTATAAAAAATCTTACTGTTGTAAGGTGAAATAAAAAACCGAAACTATATTTAATAGTTTTGGTTTTTTTATTTTGTCAATTAAATGTAACAAACGACGATTATGATTTGAATCAATTGAAAATAATTCAATAAATTTTAATTGAAATGCTTGGTAGGAGGAAAAGGAATGCTAAATAAAATAATTTTAATCACTGGTGGCACAGGCTCGTGGGGACATGAACTTATAAAACAACTATTAGAAAAATCACCGAAAGAAATTAGGGTTTTTTCAAGAAATGAAACGGTTCAGTTTGAAATGCAGCAACAGTTTATAAATGATGATAGATTAAAATTTATTATTGGAGATATTCGTGACAAGAATCAATTAGTCTATGCATGCCAAGGTGTACATTATGTATTCCATCTTGCAGCTTTAAAACACGTTCCAGTATGTGAGTATTATCCTTATGAAGCTATAAAAACCAATATACATGGTACGCAAAATGTAATTGAAGCATCTATACAGATGCAAGTTGAGAAAGTGATATATGTTTCAACGGATAAAGCAGCAGATCCATCAAATACGTATGGGATGACAAAAGCAATTGGTGAAAAGTTAATGGTTCATGCGAATGTGCAAACGAAGCAAACAAAATTTATTTGTGTTCGTGGTGGAAATGTTTTAGGGACAAGTGGAAGTGTGGTACCGCTTTTTAAAAAACAAATTAAAAAATCTTCACAAGTAGGGATTACCGATGCAAATATGACTAGATTTTTCTTAACAATTGAAGATGCTGTTGGATTGTTATTTAAAGCCGTATATCAAGGCAGAGGCGGGGAAATCTTTGTTATGAAAATGCCGGCATGTAAAATAACAGATTTAGCAGAAGTGTTAATTGAAGATTCGAATAAAGAAAATGTGAAGTTAAAAGAGGTAGGGATAAGGCCGGGTGAAAAATTAAGTGAAATGCTTTTATCTGAGGTAGAGAGTAAAACGAGTATAAGTTTTGATCAAAATTATTTTGTGGTACTACCGACTATTCCTATAGAAGGGCTTCAAGAATATTATGCTAGTTATCCGCTTGTGGATGTGAAGAGTTTTAGTTCTCAACAAGACTTACTTGCAAAACATGAGGTGAAACAAATGCTATTAAAAGGAGGGTTTTTACGATGAAAAAAAATGCGAGCCTTTTAATAACGGGTGCAAATGGTTTTACAGGACGCCATGCTTGCCAATATTTTTTAGAACAGGGCTTTCATGTAATTCCTATGTTTCAAAATCGTACACATAGAGAAAAAATTGAAAATGGTATTACTTGTAATTTAACAAATAAGAGCGAAGTAATGAAGGTAATGAAACAAATAAAGCCAGATTATGTATTGCATTTAGCAGGAAGGAATTCGGTTATAGAGTCTTGGACAGCTGCACTTGAATATGTAGAGATTAATGTAATAGGAACGTTATATTTATTAGAAGCAATTAAGCAAGAAGCACCACATTGTAGAACATTAGTTATAGGATCTGCTTTGCAAGCAGATCCTATAAACGAAATAAAAATTTCAAATCCATATAGTTTAAGTAAAACGATGCAAGTCATTATTGCAGAGGCTTGGGGCAGATTAATGGATTCAAATATTATCATTGCAAAGCCCTCAAACTTAATTGGTCCAGGAGTATCAAATGGTATTTGTTCGATTCTCGCAAAAAAAATGATAGATATAGCATCAGGTAGAAGTAAAGCCGTTATTGAAGTAAACAGTTTGAAAGATAGTAGGGATTTTCTAGATGTACGTGATGCGGTTAAAGCGTATCATGTGTTATTACGCGATGGAATAAATAGAAAACAATATAATATTGGATCAGGAGTAAAACGGTCTTTATTAGATGTAATAGAACAATACAAAGAATTAACACAGCTGAATTTTTCCATAAAAGAAGCAGAGCATAGTGGGAGCGAATCAAATGAGAGTTTAGTAATAGAGGATATAAAAAGGTTAGGTTGGGTCCCAGAAATTCAATTCCATCAATCATTAAAAGATGTACTTGAGTATGCGAAGTGTAGTGACATCTGCATTCAATGAAAAATAAAAAGGGTGTAAGAAATATATGAATGGCTATAAAGCAATAAATAATCAAAATACCCTATTTCTTTTAATTGTTGATACGCTGGACTGGAAAGATGAAGAAGAGCATGTTTTGCGTATCTATGAGGCGATAAATAAATGTCGAGCCTATGTGGAAGGTAAAAAGGGTGATAGGAAAAAAACAGTAATAGGTACAGGAACTAGGTCGGTAATTCAAGTCTTTGCTCAGTATGAATGTAGTGAGTATGGAAATGATTTTTATGATCTCATTAAAGATTTTTTGCAAGATATAGGATTTGAGTTAAAGGTTTATATAAATAATAGTAAGTTTACTTACATGTAATAGATTAGTATAAAATAAGATTTTTAATAATAAAGGTGGATATAAATTATGAATAAAAAGATTCTCTTTACTGGGGGCGGTACAGCCGGACATGTAATGATTAATATGGTATTGATTCCTAAATTCATAGAAAAAGGATGGGGAGTTGAGTATATTGGATCTCAAAACGGAATTGAAAAACTATTAGTTCAAAATGTTAAATACAATAGTATTTCAACGGGGAAGCTTAGGAGATATTGGGATTGGGAGAACTTTAAAGATCCTTTTAAAATAATAAAAGGTTGCATACAAAGTTATAAATTAATGAAACGGATAAAACCAGATGTTATTTTTTCGGCAGGAGGATTTGTTTCCGTTCCTGTAGTAATAGGAGCGTGGATGAATAAAGTACCCGTAATAATACGTGAACCGGACAGTACGTTAGGATTAGCAAATAAAATAGCATTACCATTTACTACAAAACTATGCACAACATTTCCTCAGACCGGAGAAAATGTACGTAATGAGAAAAAAGTTTATGTAGGACCAATTGTAAGAGAAGAAATTGAGAGGGGCAACGTATTGCGGGGAAGAAGCTATTGTAAATTTCAGCAAGATAAACCAGTATTGTTAATTATGGGTGGGAGTCAAGGTGCTCAATGGATAAATGATATGGTAAGGAGAAGTTTGGAAACATTACTATTAAATTTTAATATTGTTCATATGTGCGGTAAAGGGAAGGTGGATTCATCTATTGGCATGGAGGGCTATATACAATTTGAATATATAGGGGAAGAGTTGCCGCATATACTAAATATGGCGAGTGTTGTAGTTTCGAGAGCGGGTTCTACTGCTATTTCTGAATTGCTATTCTTGAAGAAACCGATGTTGCTGATCCCGTTAACTAACAGTTCCAGTAGGGGAGATCAAGTTTTAAATGCTGAATATTTTTCTCGACAAGGATATGCAGAAGTTATATTCCAAGACAAAGTAAGTACGAATGCATTCATACATGCAGTAAATAAGTTGAATACAAATAAGGAGAGATACATTCAAAACATGAATGGCTATAAGAAAACAAATGATGAGGGAATTCATCAATTAATAGATATAATAAATGAAGTGGTGAAGTAATAGAAATTTAAATAGTAAAAAGGAAAGAAGGTATCTTCTTTCCTTTTTACTATAGTTGTTCAAATTCATTATTACTTATCCCGATTAACTATGTACTATGGGTGAATCCCACTTTTTAATAGCTCAGTAAATGCATTAATATGAATAGGTTTACTATAATAGTAACCTTGAATAAACTGACATTTGTTTTTTTGAAGGAAATTTACGTGTTCTTTCGTTTCTACACCTTCAGCAATGACAGACATTCCTAATGTATTTGCTAATGTGATGATTGTTTTAATAATTTCCATTCCATCGTCACATGTTTCAGACATTGTAATAAATTCTCTTGGAATTTTTAACGTATCGATTGGATATAAAGGTAAGTAAGCTAGCGAAGAATAGCCTGTACCAAAGTCGTCGATTGAAATGTGAACGCCTAAACTCTTTAGTGTACGTAATTTTATCAACGTTTCTCGCTCATCCATCATTGCAATTCGTTCTGTTAATTCAAGATCGAGAGAACTGGCTGGTAAGCCTGTAGTTGCCAAAGTAGAAGAAATAGACTTTACAAAATCTTCTTGTTCAAATTCTTTAGCAGATAAGTTTACACCAATTTTTAAATGAGAATATCCGAGTGTGTGCCAACGTTTCATTTGTTCACAGGCTTGCTGTAATGTCCACTTTCCTATTGGAATAATTTGTAGTGTTTCTTCAGCAATCGGAATAAATTCATATGGAGAAATAACGCCTAATTCGGGATGGTTCCACCTGATTAAAGCTTCAGCACCGATAATTTTGTTAGATTCGCTATCAACTTGAGGTTGATATAAAAGGAACAATTCTTCATTTTGTATTGCGTTTGGTAAATCTTTTTCTAATCGTAATCGTCTTTCAATTTTTTTAGCAATTACATCGTCATAAATAGAGGCAGAGTTAAGTTCTTTTGCTTTCGCATCATACATGGCAACATTAGCGTTTTTCAGAAGTGTAGCGGTATCGATTCCAGAATGTGGATAAATAGCGATGCCGATACTAAGTGATAAAGTTAATGTATGCTCGTGTATGACAAACGGTTTTTCTATGCTTTCAAATAATTGGTTACATAACTCGAATAAGGAATCTTCGTCAGTATAATTTTCAATTAAGATAGTAAACTCATCACCACCGATTCTTGACAGATGAGTATGTGATGGAAGACATGATTGGAATCGCTTTGCTACTTCTTCTAATATGTAATCTCCTGACGAATGTCCAAGTGTATCGTTAATTGCTTTAAAGCGATCTAAATCTAAGTATAATAATGCGAACTCACTGTCTGTTGTTTTAGCATTTTTTATAACTCTTTTTAATTTCTTATGGAAAAAGGCACGATTCCCAATTTTCGTTACAGTATCATGGAATGCTAAATATTTTATTTCTTCTTGCTGCTTTTTTAGTGCAGTAATATCTTTCACCATAATATAGCTTCCTGAAATTTGTCCGTCTATCATAATAGGAACGATGGTAACATATAAAAAATAAGTAAAGCCATCTTTATATTGAGAGCTAAGTTGTAAGGATGCCGATTCTTGTTGTTTCACTTTTTCTAATGCAGATGCTAGTTTATGTTTATCTTCTTCTAAAATAATCGAAAAACAAGTTTCACCGAGTAACTCATTCGTTGGTGCTCCCAGTAACATACTCCCAGCTTTATTTACATTTAAGAAGATTCCATGTAAATCAATCGTAAAAATAGGGTCAGGATGATATTCATATAGTGATCTGAATTTTTGTTGTTTTTGAGATAGAGCCTCTGATTTATAAACTAAATCAGAAGTTCGTAAAGTAACTTTTTCTTCTAGTTGAGCATTAAATGCCTGTAAACGTTTTGTTAGGGAATTGTTTTGCATACGTACAATAGAATGACGAATGAGTACGAAAATAAAAGTAATACAATTTCCTGTAATGAGAGTTGAAGATGCTGTTTGTTCTTTTAATGTAAACCCGATTAGTATTGCAACAGCAAGATAGGGAAATACAACTAAAGCTTTTTTTCCTATTATAGGGTTAACAATAAAATAATTTTTATGGCTATTATGATCTCCTGAAATAGATCCAGCTATTGCAATAAATAATATAGGTATTCTATATAAAAGACGTAATAATGTTATCGTTTCAGTTGATAAATGATTATTTAAGTAAAAATAAATATAGTTAAAAGTTGCAGAACTTATTAATACAAAAATAAAGATGTAAATTTTCCGTTTGGAATTAAAAATTGTTGGACGGAAAAAAAGACTAACACCTAGTAGAAGAAATAATAAATCTGCAATTGGATATAGAAATGAAAGGAAAACATCTCCTAGTGAAAGAGAGAATATATTTAAATTTGGTTGATTAAATAAATACCATTCCAATGTGAATATGGAAGTAAGTACGATGCATATATCACAAATAAAGAACGCTTTTTCCCATTTATCACATTCTTTTAAAATTTTATAGCAGAAAGCGATAAGACAGAAGAGTAGAAAAAACATGTAAAATACATCAGAAATAGTAAAACGATGTATTGGAATTTCGAAGAAGCTATCTTGATATGTATATACTATTTTTCCTAATAAAAAACTACCAATCGCTATTGTGATACATATCCAAAACGGATTTGAACTAACTTTTTTAGAATATATAGAGTAAATCAATGAGACAAATGTAATGGTTTCAACAATAAGTGAAGCGAAGCGTACATCTGAATTTGAAAAATGAGTGGGGAACAGATAGAAAAACATAAAATAGATTGAATAACATATTAATGTTCCAATTAATATACATAGTTGTAAATTTTTATTTAATTCCAATAAAATCACCTTCTTTAATTATGCACTATATTCGTAATATCTATACATAATAATATTACTTAAGAATTGTATCAGATTTCCTTATGAAAATCTTGTTTATAAGGAAAGTATTGAAGAGTTTAATACTTCTTAAAATTTAAAAAATATTGCGTTTGATAATATGTATTGCATCAAGATTTTAAATAGGAAATGTATATTTAGTCATCCTTTGAATTTTAAAGATTTTTTAGTGATTTGCAAGTGGAGATGCAAAATTGCATATAAAATGGTAAGGACTTTCTTGGAAGGTGAGTTTTTGGTCGTAATAGGTTATTTTGAGTAAGACCTTTGTATGTATCTATTCTCATACTAACGAGTGATTTCAAAAACGTGTTACGTATGTACAATAATATGTAATCAAGTATGAAATTTTTAGTATGGGAGGAAAAGCATGAAGAATTGGGTGAAGTTTCGAATCGCACGTCCAACTGATCAGTTTGAAGAGGTTACAATATTTTATGAAAAAGGATTAGGTTTAAAACGTATAGGTGAATTCTACGATCATGAAGGTTATGATGGGATCATGTTTGGACTCCCAGATGAAGAGTATCATTTAGAATTTACAAGACATATAGATGGAAGTCCTTGTCCAGCTCCGACAAAAGATAATTTACTGGTATTTTATATGAGTGAAGATAGTGAAATGAAAAAGGTAAGTAAAAGGCTGCATGCATTGGGATATGATGAGGTCGAACCTGAAAACCCATACTGGAAAGACAAGGGGATAACGATAGAGGATCCAGATGGTTGGAGAATTGTGTTAATGAAAATAGAAGAATAACGAATAACGAAACTAATAATAACAAGGTTTCAAATTAGGATTGGGTAAAAATAAATCTGCTTTCTTCTATGTAATAAAAATAGGAGGAAGCTTTCTTGTTTTTTATAATCTGAAAATTTTAATTTGACAATTAATTATAAAAGAATGTAAATTGAGAACGTGTATTCTTATAAGTTTGCTAGTGTTTCTATTCAAAAGGAATGTATAAATAGGGAGGACTTTTTATGTTATGGCGAATTAAAGATATACAAATATATTATGAGATTGTGGGAGAGGGTAAACCGGTCATTATCATACATGGCTGCGCCCCTGACCATAGGCCATAGGTTAATGATGAAATGTATGGAATCAGTATTTCAGAAATATGAAGGTTATAAGCGAATATATATTGATTTACCTGGAATGGGGAAGTCGAACGCTCCAGATTGGCTAAATAGTTCAAATCATATATTAGAAGTGTTAAATACATTTATTGAAGAAATCATTCCAAGGGAAGATTTTTTACTAGTAGGAGAGTCTTTCGGCGGATATTTAGCTAGAGGGATACTTTCAAAGATGTGTGAGAGAGTGAATGGATTATTATTAGTATGTCCTGTTGTTGTAGCCCATCAAAAAGAAAGACGTTTACCAGATAAACAGGTAATTGTACAAGATAAGGAGTTTTTAAATACACTAACTTCTACTGATAGAGAAGAATTTTGCGAGTTAGCAGTGGTCGCGAATGAATATACATATACGAGATTTAAAGAGGAAATTAAGCCAGGAATAGCTGTTGCTAATTATGAATTTATTGAAAGGTTGCAAAAGAATTACTCTCTTACTATGGCTTTTCATCATAAGAAATATGAGAAACCCGTTCTTTTATTAGCCGGAAGACAAGACATATCGGTAGGTTATCAAGATATTATAGGAATTATTGATGATTATCCAAGAGCGACATTAGCAGTGTTAGATATGGCAGGGCATAATTTGCAAATTGAACAGCCTGAATTATTCGAGAGTTTAGTAGGAGAATGGATTAGACGAACAGATCAGAAAAGTTTATAAAAGACGAATGAATATTTACAAGGAGGAATTATGAGTACATATATTTATATGGTTAGACATGGTGAATCTCCAAAGTTAGAAGGAAATGAAAGAACGCGCGGGTTAACTGAGAAGGGACATATGGATGCCCGTAGGGTAAATGATATATTAAAAGCGGAGAGGATTGATACTTTTATTTCCAGTCCCTATAATCGGGCTATGTTAACGATAGAGGAGTCAGCGAACTTCTATGAAAAAGAAATAGTAGTATATGAAAATCTCAAAGAGTGTATGTTTTCAAGTGAGGATCAGATTATATCAGATAAAGAGGTGTACCCACTTGTAAAGAAGATGTTCGCAAATCCGGATTTTGCACGAACAGAAGGAGAGTCATATAAGGATTGTCAGAGACGGATAGTGAAAGTGTTAAAAGAAATATTAATGGATTTTCAAGGACAAAAAATTGTAATTGGTACACATGGGCTTGTCATGACATTAATGATGAACTATTTCGATAAACAATATGGTTTTGAATTTTTAATGAATACGTCAAAACCAGATATATATAAGATGGAGTTTAAAGAAGAACAATTCATGAATGTAGAGAGATTATGGAAAGCGGAATAAAATTGGTTGCATGGATTTTATAGTAAAATCTTCTTATTTGAATAGAAAGCATTTTTATCAACTATTTTTAGAATGTTAAATCAATAAGTAATTATTCAGTATTTGAATAAATTATGGGGAAAGTGATTTAGGGAAACAATTTTAAATGCGTCAAAATTCCAAACGATGGATTTCTATTCAATTGGAGAAAAAGATGTAGTATTTTGTCGTACTGTCCTCGTTTACATTTCATTATATTACATATAGGCTTTGTGGTGTAAAGGGGAAATCGCCTTTACACAAAATCTATAAGGAGGACATTGTGATGAAAAAGATTAAAAAGTTTGCGGGAGTAGCTTTAGCGGGAACGATTGGATTAAGTGGACTACTGTTTTTAGAACGAAGTGTAAGCGCTGCGGAATCACAGCAAGTGGAAGAGGGGAATTTCAATGTAATTGATGTATCAATGAACCTAAATGAATTATATGTATTAAGTGGCAGAAGCATTGATGTTCTTTCTGGAGATAAAGAAGCCATTCAGCTAAATAAATACACAATTCGTTTTAGTAAACCCGGGAAGTACGTTATTAGGGTAAATGGTTGTATTTATAACGATGTATATACTTTTATTGTGAGTGAGTAGCATATATTCTTAAATTGTGAGATGAAAAAGAAACACCCTATTTGCGGTGAGAATCGTAAATAGGGTGTTTGATTTGTATTAAGTTGTAATTTAAATATGCTCACTAACTTTATCTTTGGTTTGTAAAGTATGTAGTAGTGTTTGAAATACCTTAAATGATTGCTGAAAGATTGGACTTTGAATAAAAGTGTATAGAAAAGTTACGATAAAAACAGGACCACCGAGCATAAATCCGATAACTAGTACAATGCATTCTACAATGATTCGAGCACGGCTAATAGATAGACCTGTTTTATCAGAAATAGTAAGCATGAATCCATCACGAGGTCCAGCGCCAATTCCAGCCGCAACATACATACCTCCACCGATACCTGTAATGGCAATACCAGCAAATAAAATGAGTAAGTTTATCCATAAATAATCACTAGCGTTTGGAAGGATATTTGATTGTAAGAAAAAGTCCATAATGGGACCGATAAGTAGTGCATTTAAAAATGTACCCACATTTATATATTTTCGATCTACTAGTAAAGAAATGAGAACGAGACATAATCCACATATGACACTCCACGTACCAATGGTCCATCCAAACCTTTGGTAGAGAGCCATGTTTAAAACTTCCCAAGGATGTAAACCGAGAAATTTAACTTTGACTGCAAGAGCATTTCCAAGGCCGAAAAAAATTAATCCTAAGAAAAAAAGAAAATAGCGAAAGAGAGTTAACCTCATCTTTAAAACCTCCCATAGTGTATAATTATGTATATTACATGTAAGAGTTTTAATGTACAAATATTACGACTTTTTAGCTGTTATTTATAATTTCTAAAATACAAATGAAATATATATTCGCAGTCAAAAAAGTTAAAATATTTCGTTTTAAGGACTATAATAGAGGGAGAAACATAAAAGGGAGTGAACGAGTTTGAAACAAGAACTTATTGAAAGATTTACGAGATATGTAAAAATTGATACGCAATCAAATGAAGAAAGCCATACAGTACCAACAACACCTGGACAAATTGAATTTGGTAAGTTATTAGTGGAAGAGCTAAAAGAAATTGGGTTAACAGAAGTAACGATGGATGATAACGGTTATGTAATGGCAACACTTCCTGCTAATACAGATAAGGATGTTCCTGTAATCGGCTTTTTAGCACATTTAGATACGGCAACAGACTTTACAGGGAAAAACGTAAAACCACAAATTCATGAAAATTTTGATGGCAAGGCGATTACTTTAAATGAAGAGCTAAATGTTGTGTTAACGCCAGAACAGTTCCCAGAATTACCATCATATAAAGGACATACAATTATTACAACGGATGGTACGACACTTCTAGGAGCAGATGATAAGGCTGGTTTGACTGAAATTATGGTTGCAATGAACTATTTAATACATAATCCGCAAATTAAGCATGGGAAAATAAGAGTGGCATTTACGCCGGATGAAGAAATTGGTCGTGGGCCAGCGCATTTTGATGTAGAAGCGTTTGGTGCATCATGTGCTTATACGATGGATGGCGGTCCATTAGGGGGCTTGGAGTATGAAAGCTTTAATGCTGCAGGTGCTAAGTTAACGTTTAACGGAACGAATACACATCCTGGAACAGCGAAAAATAAAATGCGTAACGCAACTAAACTTGCTATGGAGTTTAATGGGCATTTACCAGTAGAAGAGGCACCAGAATATACTGAGGGCTATGAAGGATTCTATCATTTGCTTTCATTAAATGGTGATGTTGAGCAAAGTAAAGCGTATTATATTATTCGAGATTTTGATCGTGAAAATTTTGAAGCGCGTAAACATAACGTTGAAAATATTGTGAAGCAAATGCAAGAGAAGTATGGACAAGATGCAGTCGTTTTAGAAATGAATGATCAATACTACAACATGCTTGAAAAAATCGAACCAGTGAGAGAAATTGTTGATATTGCATATGAAGCGATGAAAAGTTTAAATATTGAACCAAACATTCATCCGATTCGCGGCGGGACAGATGGATCACAGTTATCATATATGGGATTACCAACGCCGAATATTTTCACAGGTGGTGAAAACTATCACGGTAAATTCGAGTATGTTTCGGTAGATACGATGGAAAAAGCTGTTCAAGTTATTATAGAGATTGCAAGACGATTCGAAGAACAAGCTTAAAAAAGAACCAAGTAGTGTGGATGCGCTACTTGGTTTTTTAGTATAATACTCGCCACAAATAAAAAGTTGCGTAAGACTCCCAGTTAATCCAATTTGCCGCAAAATCTTTTATTTCCTGTTTAGTCGGTTTACTTTCGGAACCTGTTATATATTTAATTGCATTATGCAAACCAACATCGTCAATTGGAAAAGCGGAAGGAAATCGTAAACAGCGCATTAAAACATAGTGGGCAGTCCACGGTCCTATACCATGTATAGCAGTTAATTGTTTTTCAGCTTGTTTCACGTCTTGTATTTGCAATAAAGATTCTTTTGATAGTTTTCCTTCTGTAATAAGCTTTGCAACCCCGATTAAATATTCGCATTTTCGCGTCGTCATTTTTAATTTTTTGAGATCGTCTACGTGTAAATGTGCAATCGTTTCAGGAGAAGGGAATATCCAATGTTTTCTATCGTTCCATTCTACATAACTTCCAAAGTGTTCGACTAATCTTCTTTTTAGCGTATAAGCATATGTGAGATTAATTTGCTGACCGATAATTCCCCAGGAAAGTGCCTCAAATAAGTCTGGAATACCTAAAGTACGAAGCCCATAATGTTGTTCAATTGGTCCTTGAAGGAGTACATCATGTTTAGCTAATGTATAAAAGGGAGCTAAATCAGTAGTTAAATCAAACCACTCTTTCACATAGTGGGCTACAGCTTCGCATACCGATTCTTCAGATGTATATGATTCTTCTAAAAAACGTATTTGAATGTTATTATCCGAGTTCATACTAATTTCAACTAAAGGATTTACACCCTTAACAGGGATAACTTTATAAATTTTGTTATCTTCAATGTGGAACATACATTCATTGTTAGAACGTGATAGATAGCGTAAATTTTCTTGGAAACTAAATTCTGTTGGAACTGCTAAAGTTAATGCGCTAGTATATTCTGCTGTCATATGAATTCCACCTGCAATTTTTCTAATGTAAGCAATTCTTTCTTCATTTTTAACCCCCCTCTAAAACCAGTTAGTTTTCCATTTTTTCCTATAACACGATGGCAAGGAATTGTAATGAGAAGAGGATTGGCAGCAATAGCAGTAGCAACTGCACGTATAGCTGTAGGTTTTTGCATTCTTTCGGCAATTTCTGAATAAGAATATGTCTTCCCGTAAGGAATTTCACGTACCGTATTCCAAACAGATAATTGAAAGGCGGTTCCGTAAGCATCGATAGGGAATGTGAAAGTTTCCCGCTTGTTTTCTAAATACTCGATAACTTCTTTCGTATATGTTTGCAAGTAATCGGGACTATGGGTCAATATATATTGCGGCAGTTTTTTTCTAGCCCATATAGTTAGTTCTTCGAAGTTTTCGTCTTGTGATCCAATGAAGCATAGTCCATTTTCAGTTGCGGCGATATGAAAGCACCAATTTTCATGTGTAAGTATCGTCCAATATATAGATTTATTTTTGTAGGAATTCATTATTGTATCCCTCTTTCATTTCATTCTTTTTTCGATATTCAGTCGGAGTAAAGCCGGTTTTCTTTTTAAATAAAGTTGCGAAATACTCTGGGTTTTCTATTCCGACAGCAGTACTAATTTCTTTAATAGATTGATTTGTTTGTAATAGCTGTTCTGCCGCTTTAACAATCCTAAACTGCTGTATATATTCTATTGGACTTATTCCTGTCGTTTTTTTGAAAGTACGTTGTAAATGAAATGGGCTACCATGGCACATTTCTGCAAGTATATCGAGAGTTAATAATTCATCGAAGTGTTTTTCGATATAATCTTTAATTTGTTCTACCCACTCTTCATTAGGTAAAGTGATCCCATTTGGCTTACAGCGTTTGCACGGGCGAAAGTTTTCACTTAATGCTTGCTCTGCATGATAAAAAATTCGTACATTGTTTCTATTCGGTATTCTTGATTTGCATGACGGTCTACAAAAGATTCCGGTTGATTTCACGGCATAAAAGAATTTGCTATCATAGGAAGAATCATTATGAATAATCGCTTGCCAATGCTCATTTGTTAACGTAACTCCTTCATTGTGCAAAGAACATCACCTCTGAAATTAGTATAACCGGAATAAAGTGCGTATGTATGTATTCACAAATGTAAGAGCAAGATTACAAAGATGGAAATATGATTGTTTTTCTATTTTGTGATAGCATGAAATTTGAAAGTGAACAGCAAGAGGAGGACGAAAAGTGAAATTAATTTCATGGAATGTAAATGGTTTACGTGCAGTTATCGCAAAAGGTGGATTTTTAGAATATCTCGAGGAATCGAATGCTGATATATTTTGTCTACAAGAGATTAAATTACAAGATGGGCAAATTGATTTAAATCTAGAGGAATATTATACATACTGGAATTATGCCGTGAAACAAGGTTATTCAGGAACAGCTATTTTCACGAAAAAAGAACCGCTTTCTGTTACATACGGTTTAGGAATTGAAGAGCATGATCAAGAAGGCCGAGTTATTACTTTAGAATTCGAAGATTTTCACATGATAACGTTATATACGCCAAATTCAAAACGTGGATTAGAACGATTAGATTACAGAATGAAATGGGAAGATGATTTCCGGGCGTATATTAAAGGATTAGATGAGAAAAAACCAGTTATTTTTTGCGGAGACTTAAACGTTGCTCATAAAGAAATTGATTTGAAAAATCCAAAAAGTAATCGTAAAAATCCTGGGTTTTCTGATGAAGAAAGACAGAAGTTTACATGTATTTTAGAAGAAGGATTTATTGATACATATCGTTATCTATATCCTAATCAGGAAGGCGCATATTCGTGGTGGTCGTATCGAATGGGAGCGAGAGCAAAAAATATTGGATGGCGTTTAGATTATTTTGTTGTTTCTGAAAGAATGAAAGACAAAATAACAGAGGCGAAAATTAATAGTGAAGTGATGGGATCAGATCATTGCCCAGTTGAATTACATATAAAATTCTAAAAGAAGAAGTATCTCCTTAACATTAGGCGGATACTTCTTTTTTATTCAGTTTGTTAAAATTTTTCAAATCTTTCTTGAAATAATTACATATTAAATATATACTTAGTAACGATAATCATTATCAGTGAAAAGGATTATCAATGGATGAGGTGTAAAAGAATTATAGCTTAGGGGAAGTGAACGAGAATGAGTTCTGGATAGAATTATTAATCTAATGAAATATATATGTAAGACAAGTTTCATATAGTTAAATTTTATTAAGAATATTGTTTGAAAATTCGAGAGGAGATATATAAAGATGAATAAGAAGTTATTTACATTAGGGATGGTTACAGTTTTAAGTGTAGGACTAGCAGCATGTAATAGTGCGGATAAGACTTCAGGAGAGCAAAAGCAACAGACAAAAGCTACGGAAACGAAAAAAGACGAAAAAAGAAAAATTACATATTTAGGTAAAGAATATACAGTACCAGCAAAAGTAGATAAAATTGCAACAGCTAGTTTAGAGTCAATGGAAGATGCGGCAGTACTTGGAATTAAACCAGTAGGTGCCATTACTGTAGGTGGTAAATTACCGAAGTATCTTGAAAAAGATTTAGAAGGTGCGAAATCTGTTGGTGAGAAAATGCAACCAAATTTCGAAACATTACTTCAATTAAAACCAGATGTTATTACATCAAGTACGAAATTCCCAGCAGAAACAGCTGAAAAGTTTACGAAAGTAGCTCCTACATTCCCGGTATCACACGTTTCAACAAATTGGGAAGATAACTTAAAGTTAATGGGAGAATTAACTGGTAAAAAAGATAAAGCAGAAAAAATTATTAAAGATTATAATGCGGACGCTGAAAAGGCAAAAGCAAAACTAGGAGATAAGTTAAAAGACAAAAAAGTACTTGTTATTAGACTAAGAGCAAACGAATTATTCTTATATCCAGAAGGAGTATACTTCAACCCTGTAATTTATAAAGATCTTGGGCTAACTGCTCCAGAACAATTGAAAACTGTAAAAGCACAAGAGAAAATTTCATTTGAAAAACTTGCTGAACTTAACCCGGATTATATTTTCTTACAATATGAGACAACTGAAAATAAAAATCCGAAAGTATTAGAAGAAATTGAAAGTAATCCAATTTGGCAAAGTATGAATGCTGCGAAGGAAAAGAAAGTATTTGTAAACGTTGTAGACCCAATGGCACAAGGTGGTACTGCTTGGAGTAAAACAGCATTCTTAAAAGAAGCAGTGAAAAATTTATCTAAATAATACAATAAGTAAGGTGCGTTGAATGATATGCAGAAAACAAATGCAGTACCAGTGACTATATTATGTATAGCACCCATACTCATCTTATTTACAGTTATACTTTCTATTTTGTATGGGGCCAAAAGTATTGATGCTGAAACAGTGTGGAACGCATTATTTCATTTTGATCCAAGTGATGTAAATCATAATATTATTATTACTTCACGTTTACCAAGGGTAGTTGCAGCTCTTTTAGTTGGAGCATTTCTAGCCATATCAGGAGCACTTATGCAGGGGATGACAAGAAACTATCTTGCATCCCCTTCTATTATGGGTGTGACGGATGGTGCAGCCTTTGTTATTACACTTTGTATGATTTTTCTTCCGGGAATGTCATCAATAGGTATGGTTGTATGTTCAATGATTGGTTCTGCACTAGGAGCCGGTATCGTATTTGGTTTTGGATCTCTCCTTCAAAATGGCTTATCACCAGTTAGGTTAGCGATTATCGGGACAGTCATTGGAACATTTTTAAGTAGTGTATCGGCCGCGATGGCTTCATATTTCCAAATTTCTCAAAATGTTAGTTTTTGGTTTAATGCAAAATTAGATCAAGTGGACCCGAATATTATTAAAATTACGATACCATTTGGGATCATTGGAATAGTTTTAGCATTATTAATATCAAAATCTATTACGATTCTTTCTTTAGGAGAAGAAGTTTCTATTAATTTAGGGCAGCGTACAAAACTAGTTAAAGCGATGTCTATTTTATCAGTTATTTTCTTAACAGGAACGGCAGTTGCTTTAGTGGGGAAAGTTGGTTTTGTAGGTTTAATTATTCCGCACATTACGCGCTTTATAATTGGAGTAGATTATAAGTGGATATTGCCATGTGCAGGCGTTATTGGTGGGGTTTTCTTAGCATTATGTGACGTTTTAAGTAGATTTGTAAATTATCCATTTGAAACGCCAATTGGAGTCGTTACCTCTCTAATTGGAATTCCTTTCTTCCTGTATTTAATTCGTACAAGAGGAGGAGAGAGACATGCTTAAAAGTTCAAGTCAACGTTTTGGAATGACGATGGGGATTATTATATTTTTAATACTATGTGCTATTTATATTAGTTTAACGAATGGTACGTTCGATATTACGATTACAGATGTATTTAAAACACTCTTTAGAATAGATCCAGTACCAGACCATGATTTAGTTATTTTTGAGTTTCGTCTGCCGCGCATCATAATTGCTGGATTAGTAGGATTAGGCCTAGGCGTTGCAGGTGCTGTTATTCAAGGGATTACGAGAAACGGACTGGCAGACCCAGGTATTTTAGGAGTAAATGCCGGGGCAGGAACAGCGATCGTCATCTTTATGTTTTTCTTTCAAGGGCAATTAAAGAGTACAGACTGGGCTTCTATTATGATGATGCCAATGTTTGGTTTAGTCGGCGGATTAGGTGCAGCTATTATCATTTATCTGTTTTCTTGGAAAAACGGTAAGTTAGATTCGCAGCGTCTTTTATTAACAGGGATTGCGATTGGATCAGGATTTGGGGCATTTTCTATGTACTTATCACTTAAAATGAAGTCAACTGATTTCGAGATGGCTGCAGTTTGGGTATCAGGAAGTATATATAATGCAAACTGGAAGTATATTATTGCAATGCTGCCGTGGCTTATTATATTAATTCCGCTTATACAAAAGAAAGCTTATTTATTGGATTTATTTCAATTGGAAGAAACGAGTATTACAAGCTTGGGTGTTTCAGTAGAAAGAGAGAAATCTATTTTACTATTAAGTAGTATCGGACTTGTCAGTGCATGTGTTGCAGTTTCAGGAAGTATCGGTTTCATTGGATTAATGGCACCGCATATAGCGAAAAGACTTGTCGGTATTCAGCATAAGCATATCATTCCTACGTGCGGAGTAATCGGAATGTTCCTTGTAATTGCTTCAGACTTTATTGCAAAAACAGTTTTCACACCTGTAGAGTTACCAGTTGGAATCGTTATTTCTATTGTCGGTGTACCGTATTTCTTATATTTACTTTATAAGGCGAAAGCGTAAGAGGAGGAATAAAAGTGAGTATTTTAAGTGCAAAAAATTTAGAAACGAGTTATGAAAAACTTACAGTGTTTCGCGATTTAAATGTGGAAATACAAGAAGGAAAAGTAACGACAATTATAGGGCCAAACGGGTGTGGTAAATCGACACTGTTAAAAACAATGGGAAGAATCTTAAAGCAAAAGAGCGGTAAAGTATATTTACAAGGACAGGATTTAAATACAATTCCAACGAAAGAAATTGCGAAGCAGTTAGCATTACTACCGCAAACTCCAATTGCGCCAGGAGAGCTTAAAGTAGAAGAATTAATTTCTTATGGACGCTATCCACATCGAAATAACGTAAATAAGTTAACTTCAAAAGATAAAGAGATGATTGATTGGGCATTAGATATAACGAAAACTTCTGCATTTCGGACGAGACAAATTGCCAATTTATCAGGTGGTCAAAGGCAAAAGGTATGGCTAGCGATGGCTTTAGCGCAAGAGACAGAAGTGTTACTACTAGATGAACCAACGACATATCTTGATATGTCTCATCAATTAGATGTATTACAAATTGTGGAGAAGTTAAATAAAGAACATAATTGTACGGTCGTAATGGTACTACATGATATTAACCATGCAGCAAGGTTTTCAGATGAGATTATTGCAATGAAGGAAGGGGAAATCGTTACAACTGGTATCCCAGAAGAAATCATTACAAATGAAGTGTTAAAAGAAGTATTTCATATTGATGCGCGTGTCATGATTGATCCGTATAATGGGTCTCCTGTTTGTTTTGGATACGATAGCGTTGCACTTCAAGAAGAGAAAGTTGAAATATATGTAACGAGTTAAGAAGGGGGGATATAAGATGAATAGTACGATTGAAAAACAGCAGATTATAACATCTAATACAGAGCAGTGGAAAATGTATTCGAAATTAGAAGGTAAGGAATATCAAATTCATATTTCAAAGCCGAGGCAGCCAGCACCAGAATCAGGCTATCCTGTTATATACGTATTAGATGGCAATGCCTTTTTTCAAACATTTCATGAAGCGGTTAAAATACAATCAGTTAGAGCAGAAAAAACGGGTGTTTCACCAGCCGTTATAGTAGGTATTGGTTATCGTATTGAAGGGGCATTTTCAGGTGAAGAAAGATGCTATGATTTTACGCCTAGCGTAATTTCAAAAGATGCGCCTTTAAAACCAGACGGTAAACCGTGGCCTAAAACAGGAGGAGCACATAATTTCTTTACTTTTATTGAAGAAGAATTAAAGCCGCAGATTGAAAAAAATTTTGAAATTGATAAAGGAAAGCAAACGTTGTTTGGGCATTCGCTAGGTGGTTTATTTGCATTACATATATTATTTACAAACGTAAATGCCTTTCAAAATTATTTTATTAGTAGTCCATCAATTTGGTGGAATAACCAATCTGTTCTTGAAAAAGAAGAGAATCTTATAAATGAATTAAACAGTGCCAAGTTTCAAACGGGAGTGTTCCTTACAGTTGGATCACTAGAACGAGAGCATATGGTTATAGGGGCAAATGAATTATCAGAGCGCCTTCTCCAAGTAAAACACAATCAGTTTCGATTTACGTTTTATGAAGCTGAAGGGGAGAATCATGCATCTGTTGTGCCGACTTCTTTAAGTAAAGGATTAAGGTTTATTAGTCACGTATAGAAGAGGGGAAAGGTAAGCAATTGCTTACCTTTTTTCATTTGGTTTACTAGCAAATTTAATTAGTGCATGGGCACTCATGAGACAAGGTGACGTGAAAAATAACGTGAATTTACGTAGCGCGTATTTACATGTTCTTGGAGATGCGTTAGGATCAGTCGGAGCATTAGTAGCTGGTGCACTTATGTCATTATTCTCATGGTATATTGCAGATCCAATTATTTCAGTAGTTGTAGCTTTATTAATTCTAAAGAGTGCGTGGGGAGTAACAAAACATTCCATTCATATACTTATGGAGGGTACACCGGTTGCAATTGAACTAGAGAAAGTGAAGCATGCGATTAAAGGGGTAGAAGGTGTACGTGATTTACATGATCTTCATATTTGGACAATTACATCTGGATTAGATGCATTAAGCGTCCATGTAATGATTGATAAAAAACAGGATGATCAAGAAGTACTTCAAAATATTATTGATATGTTAAAACAAGAGTTCCATATTGAACATGCTACCATTCAAATTGAAACACTTAACATTAAACATAATGAAATGATTGTCTAATCAAATGCAAACGAAAGGCTATGGGGAAATTCTCTATAGCCTTTTGTTTGTGCAAGTAGAATTGTCCTTTTTGAAAGTTTTGTTTCAACTTTTCGTCTAAAGAGATAAAAAGTTGTCACAATTCAGTCACAATTAGCATAAACATAAAATAGACGAAATGAACTTATTTCCAAAAAGGCTTAGTTCATTCCAATCATGATTCGTAGAGCTACAAAAGCATGGATTAAAAGTTCACTATATTTCCAAGGAGGTAGATCGTATGAAAACTATTCTTGCTATCGCTGGGCTTATTTGGGTTTTATCACATGGTATTCCAATTTATGAAGGAGAACAGATTCGCAGTGCTCTGAATAAAAATTTTAATGAATATCACGTTATTGATCGGCAAGATAATGTCGTGACAGTTCGTGTAAATGACTGTTTTCATACGGTAACCGTTGAAGGAACTTCAGTAGTGAATGATACAAAAGTATGTGATCAGCAGTAATAATATATAGGAATAAAAAAGTCTCAATTTATACGTGTATAAATTGAGATTTTTTTATTTTTGGATGAATAATAAGCGGGGATAGTTAATCTACACTTATTATTCTTTTTTGAAAAAAGGAAAGGGTATTATGAAAAGTGAGACTGGGAAGCTAATAAATTGTTAAGAATAAGCATAGAGCGGAAATATACTCATATGGGGTATCATACATAGATAATTAGTGCTATAATTGGTATACTCGTAAAAGCAATTGTTTTATTGGATGAAGAGAAACTTTAAGAAGGTGATAATATGGATCATAAAGAGCATGAAGCGGTAACACATAGATCAGAAAAAGAAAAAGAACAAATTATAAATAGATTAAAGAGAATCGAAGGACAAGTCCGCGGTATTCAAAATATGATTGAAAATGATCGTTATTGCGTGGATATTTTAGTGCAAATTTCAGCGATTAATGCAGCGATGAAAAAAGTAGGAATGGGTGTATTAAAAAACCATACGAGTCATTGTGTTTCAGGTGCTATTAAAAATGGTAATGGTGATGAAGCAATTGAAGAATTAATGACAGTATTTGAACGTTTTTCAAAAGCCTAAAAACAAGCTAGTATGTAACTGGCTTGTTTTTTTTACCTATATATAGGATTTCGAGGTATTGATGTAAAAAAGTGTATGTAAAATAAAGGTTTAGAAAATAATTGAAAAATCATGATACAAAACCATTGATTACCTTAGGGGGGTATGGTAAGATGTAATTGTGATTAACAAATAATAAAGAAACAAGAGGAGGATTTTAAATGGAACAGTTAACATTACAAGTTGAAGGTATGTCTTGTGGACATTGTGTAAATGCTATCGAAAGCAGTGTGAAAGAACTAAATGGCGTTGACCAAGTAAAAGTTCAATTAGCAGAAGGAACTGTTGAAGTTACTATCGACTCGTCAGTTGTAACGTTAAAAGATATCGTTACTGTAATTGAAGATCAAGGATACGATGTTCAATAATTATTTTTAGATATGGAAATAAATCGTACTTTATAGGAAGTACGATTTATTTTGCTAATAATTATACCTCATAAGGGTATATAGAGGTGAGAGACATGAATGAAAAAAAAGAGGCCAATCTTCAAATATCAGGAATGACATGTGCAGCATGTGCAAATAGAATTGAAAAAGGCCTAAAAAAAGTAGAAGGTGTTCATGATGCGAATGTAAACTTTGCACTTGAAAAAACCAAAATAATGTATAATCCCCAAAAAACAAATCCGCAACAGTTTAAAGAAAAAGTTGAATCGTTAGGATATGGAATTGTAAGTGATAAAGCTGAATTTACTGTTTCAGGAATGACATGCGCAGCATGTGCCAATAGAGTAGAAAAGCGTTTAAATAAGTTAGAAGGTGTGAACGAGGCGACAGTAAATTTCGCTTTGGAATCGGCTACAGTAGATTTTAATCCTGATGAAATTAATGTAAATGAAATGAAGAGTGCAATTACGAAATTAGGATATAAATTGGAAGTGAAATCAGATGAGCAAGATGGATCAACGGATCATCGCTTACAAGAAATTGAGCGACAAAAGAAGAAGTTTATCATTTCGTTTATTTTATCATTCCCGTTACTGTGGGCAATGGTAAGCCACTTCTCATTTACATCGTTTATTTATTTACCTGATATGCTTATGAACCCTTGGGTGCAGCTAGCTCTTGCAACTCCAGTTCAGTTTATCATTGGTGGACAGTTTTATGTTGGGGCTTATAAAGCGTTACGTAATAAAAGTGCTAACATGGATGTTCTTGTGGCACTTGGAACATCGGCCGCCTATTTCTATAGTGTATATTTAAGCATTCAATCTATCGGTTCTTCGGAACATATGACAGATTTATATTTTGAAACGAGCGCGGTACTTATTACACTAATTATTTTAGGTAAATTATTTGAAGCAAAAGCAAAGGGACGTTCATCAGAAGCAATTAAAAAGTTGATGGGTTTACAAGCAAAGACAGCTACTGTTGTACGAGATGGAACGGAAATAAAAATTTTAATCGAAGAAGTGGTAGCTGGTGATATCGTTTATGTAAAACCAGGTGAAAAAATTCCGGTAGATGGAGAGATTGTAGAAGGGAAATCAGCGATTGATGAATCGATGCTAACTGGTGAAAGTATTCCAGTTGATAAAACAATTGGAGATATAGTTATCGGTTCTACAATGAATAAAAATGGATTTTTAAAAGTTAAGGCAACTAAGGTAGGTAGAGATACTGCATTAGCTCAAATTATTAAAGTAGTAGAAGAGGCTCAAGGATCAAAAGCGCCTATTCAAAGGGTAGCTGATCAAATTTCTGGCATTTTCGTACCAGTTGTAGTTGGAATTGCGATTATTACATTTGTTGTGTGGATGGTATTTGTTACACCTGGTGATTTTGGAGGAGCACTTGAGAAGATGATAGCAGTACTTGTTATCGCATGTCCATGTGCATTAGGTCTTGCAACACCTACATCTATTATGGCTGGATCAGGAAGATCGGCTGAGTATGGTATTTTATTTAAAGGCGGGGAGCATTTAGAAGCAACGCATCGATTAGATACAGTTATTTTAGATAAAACAGGTACTGTGACAAATGGGAAGCCAGTGTTAACTGATGTAATTGTAGCAGATGGATTCCGTGAAGAAGAAATACTACGTTTAGTAGGTGCGGCAGAAAAGAATTCTGAACACCCACTTGCAGAAGCGATTGTAGAAGGAATTAAAGAAAAGAAAATTGATATCCCAAGTTCAGAAACGTTTGAAGCGATTCCTGGATTTGGTATTGAATCAGTCGTAGAAGGAAAACAATTATTAATTGGTACACGCCGATTAATGAAGAAATTCAATATTGATATTGAAGAAGTTTCTAAATCAATGGAAGAGTTAGAACGAGAAGGCAAAACAGCAATGCTTATTGCGATTAATAAAGAATATGCTGGTATAGTGGCTGTTGCAGATACTGTAAAAGATACTTCAAAAGCAGCTATCGCAAGGCTTAAGAAAATGGGTCTAGATGTTGTTATGATTACAGGAGATAATACACAAACTGCTCAGGCAATCGCTAAGCAAGTTGGTATTGATCACGTAATTGCAGAAGTATTACCAGAAGGAAAAGCAGAAGAAGTGAAAAAACTTCAAGCGCAAGGTAAGAAAGTAGCAATGGTTGGAGATGGCATAAATGATGCTCCTGCTCTTGCTACGGCGGATATCGGTATGGCAATTGGAACAGGAACGGATGTAGCGATGGAAGCGGCAGATATTACGTTAATCCGTGGCGATTTAAATAGTATTGCTGATGCAATCTTTATGAGTAAGATGACGATAAGAAATATTAAGCAAAATTTATTCTGGGCATTAGCTTATAACGGCTTAGGCATCCCGATTGCAGCGTTTGGTTTCTTAGCACCTTGGGTTGCTGGAGCCGCGATGGCATTTAGTTCTGTATCCGTTGTATTAAATGCATTACGATTACAAAGAGTTAAATTAAAATCTTAAAAAGTTACACTAAGTAATTGAATAGAATTAAAAAACAATACTTTGAATAAGTATTGTTTTTTGTTCGTATAGAAATTAAAACGATATAATAAAGAAGAATTATTGAATCGTATGTAGTAGAAAAGTTAAGAGGTAGTTTGGTAAGGAGACTTATATATGTTAAAAGATATTATAATTAGAACATTTCGGAAAGAAGATTTAAATCAAGTATTACAATTGTTCTATGAAACAGTTCATACGGTTAATGCAAAAGATTATAATAAGTTACAGCTACAGGCATGGGCACCAGATCGACTAGATAGAGAAAGCTGGTTAAAGTCTTTAGAAAAGAATATTAGTTATGTAGCGGATCATAACGGTGTGATAGTCGGATTTGGAGATTATAATGAGGATCATTACGTAGATCGCTTATTTACGCATAAAGATTATCAAGGGAAAAGGATAACTTCCTACATACTACAGAAGTTAGAAAAAGAAGCAGTGAACTTGGGGTATAGGGAGATATATACAGAAGCGAGTATTACGGCAAAACCTTTCTTTGAAAGTAAAGGCTTTATTTGCATAAAGGAACAAAAGAAACAGCATAACGGTCAGATTTTTATTAATTATGTAATGAAAAAAATAGCCCTCTCATAAACGAGAAGGCTATTTTTTCATTATTTTACAGCTTCTTTAAGTTCTTTACCAGCTTTGAAAGCAGGTACTTTAGAAGCTGCGATTTGCATTTCTTCACCAGTTTGTGGGTTACGGCCTGTACGAGCAGCTCTTTCGCGTACTTCGAATGTACCGAATCCGATAAGTTGTACTTTTTCACCAGCAGCTAAAGTGTTAGTGATTGATTCTACTACAGTTTGTACAACTACAGTAGCTTCTTTTTGAGAAATCTCAGCATTTTGTGCTACGTTTTTGATTAATTCTGTTTTGTTCATGTTTTTCACCTCATATGTAAATAATGCTATTTAAGTTGTTATTATAACGTATAAAACATTCGAGAACAAGTGTACGCACATATATTCGTAAAAAAAATGAAATTTGTAATATTTTTTAGATACACTGTATAGACGGTTCATTTAAGCGGATACAGATTTTTTCTTTAATTCGGTTTGCTCTTTATTGGAAGGTAGTTTCTTATTATAAGATATGAAATAAGGTAATGCTACAAAGAACATACCTCCTACCAAGTTTCCGAAGAAAACGAAAATGAAGTTTGGAAAGTATTCAATCCAAGTTAAATGACCAGCAAAAATTGCAGCTGGGATGACAAACATATTGGCTACAACGTGTTGGAAGCCAATCGCAACAAAAGTCATAACTGGGAACCAAATGCCGACAATCTTTCCGATAAATTCTTTACTTCCCATACTAAGCCAAACAGCTAAACAAACGAGCCAATTACATCCGATAGCAGAAATGAAGGCTTGCATTGGTGTATCTTGTAGTTTAGCTTGCGCAATAGCAACTGTTTTCGCTAAAAAAGCGCCTTCTGTTAATCCGACGATATGACCGAAAAAATAAGCAACGAATATAGCACCTATGAAGTTGCTAAACGTAACAATTACTAAATTTCGAATGAGGTGAAATAATTCGATTTTCTTGTGAAGCCACGCCATTGAAACAGTCATCATATTGCCAGTTACTAATTCACCACCTGCAAGAATAACGAGTATAAGGCCGATAGGGAATACAGCGGCACCTAGGAAACTAGCAAATGATCCCCAAGACTTTGGTATTGTTCCAATAACGTGAATATCGAGTAAATACCCTAATGCTATGAAAGCACCACCAAAAAAGCCGAGAATTAGCATAGGGAGTAATGATAAATGAGCTTTTTTTCTTCCGGAATTAGCAGCAAGTTCTGTAATTTCTTCTGGTGTAAATACAGACATGAATAATCTCTCCTTAATAAAATGCTGAAATGAATCGATGGAACATTTTTAAGAATCTATGTATTATAAAAATATGTTATGACTTCTGTATAAATTTGTCAAATTACGTAGGGTAAAATTGGATATAACTAACATCGTTCATGTTGTCACATTAATGTCACAATAAAGCTTTAAAGTATTTCTAGAGGTGAGAACATGAATACGCATCATGTAAAAAAAGAACAAAAAAAATCAATCTTCAAGATATTTATAATTAGTTTCATAAGTATAGTAATGATTTCAATAAGTTTGTATTTCTATGCGACAGAAATAGAACGAAAACTAGTAACTGTTACGTGGAATGAAATAGAAGCTTCTACAATTCCTAAAGAATTTAATAATAAGAAGATATTACAATTCTCGGATGTGCATTTAGGCCCAGAATTTACACTAAAACAACTAGAAAATTTGGTGGAGAAGATGAATGCGTTACATCCGGATGTAGTAGTTTTTACAGGGGATTTAATAGATAAGTTTGGATCGTATAAGGCGGAAAGAGAAGAAGCGAAAGGTATTTTACAGAAAATATATGCACCCTTAGGGAAATATGCAGTGTTTGGGAATCATGATAGGGGCGGGGGAGGTAGTTTATTTTATAAAAAGTATATGGAGGAAGCTGGTTTCTCTGTGTTAGTAAATGAAGTGCAGAAAATTAAAGTGGAAAACGGAAATTATATTACAATATCAGGTTTGGATGATTTTTTATTGGGGAAGCCACAAATAGACTCGACTTTAAAACAAGTGAGGCAACAAGATTTCAATATGCTCTTAGTACATGAGCCGGATGTTGTAGACAAAGTAGCTCGTTACCCAGTTGATTTTCAATTGTCAGGACATAGTCACGGAGGACAAGTTCAAATTCCTTTTATAGGTCCATTAATTACTACAAAATTAGCGGATAGCTATGTGGAAGGTATGTATGAATTAGAAGGGAAGAATAAGCCGTTACATTTATACGTAAATCGTGGTATTGGGACAACACGAATGCCTGTTAGATTTTGGAGTGTACCTGAACTTTCAGTATTTGTATTGAAGCAAAATAGTAACTAGAATACTTTAGATTAGTAGGAGGGCTTTCAAAGAAAGTGCTCTTTTTCATTGATTAAACACAGAATATTATGTAACTTTTAATTAAAGTGTTAAAAAAAGAAAGGGGCATTTCTATGATAGAAACATGGCATAAAGAATTGGAAAGTTTATATAACCAAATGGTTTTGTGGCGAAGAGATTTTCATCAATACCCTGAGCTATCGTTTCAAGAAATAGAAACACCGAAAAAAATAGCTGAAATCTTAAACAGCTTTCATATTAATGTGACAACAGATGTTGGCGGAAGAGGGATAATCGGTGTAATTGAAGGTGGAAAACCTGGGAAGACGATAGCGCTACGTGCTGATTTTGATGCACTACCTATTCAAGATGAAAAGCAAGTTTCATATAAATCAAAGGTTCCCGGCGTAATGCACGCTTGTGGCCATGATGGACATACAGCAACACTTTTAGGCGTTGCAAAAATATTAAGTGACCATAGAGACCAGCTTTCTGGAAAAATAGTTCTTATACATCAACATGCAGAAGAGAAAGACCCTGGCGGAGCAATTGCTATGATTGAGGATGGTTGTTTAGAAGGTGTAGATGTTGTGTTTGGAACACATATATCTTCTCAAATGCCTTTAGGAATAGTTGGAGCGAAAGCTGGAGTAATGATGGCGGCAGCTGATACTTTTGAAGTAAAGATTCAAGGGCGAGGCGGTCACGGTGGTATGCCCCATCATACTGTTGATGCTATTATCGTTGCAACACAAGTAATAAATCAGTTACAACTTTTAGTGAGTCGAAAAATAGATCCGCTTCAATCTGCGGTATTAACAGTTGGTACATTCCATGCTGGTCAGGCGGATAATATCATTGCGGATACTGCTACGTTTACAGGAACCATTCGAACGCTAGATCCTGAAGTGAGAGAATATATGGAGAATGAATTTAAACGAGTTGTTGAAGGGATTTGTCAGTCTCTTCATGCTAAAGTTACTATTCAATATAAACGAGGTTATCCAATATTAATAAATCATGCAGATGAAACGAGTCATTTTATAGAAATCGTGAAACGTGACCTTGGAAGAGAAAGAGTCATTGAAGTACCACCCATTATGGGGGGAGAAGATTTCGCATACTACTTAGAGCATGTTCCAGGAACATTTTTCTTCACAGGTGCGGGTAATGAAGAAATAGGAGCAACATATCCACATCATCATCCCCAATTTGATTTTGATGAACGAGCGATGTTAATTGGTGGTAAATTACTTTTAAGTCTTGTAAATAGTTATGAAACAGATGGAAAAGAATCTCTTCATCATGTAGAAATGAAAAAGTGATTTATATAAATAAAAAACAACAATAGGTCATATGACCTATTGTTGTTTTTTATTATTTTTGCAAGGGAATCGCATCAAAATATGTTCTATAGTTATTAGAGAATTCAAAGTTGTTTTTTGCATCCCAATTAATAGACCAAGACATTAGGCCGCGGAATGCAGGGTAGCTACTCTGATTTGAAAGCTTATACTTTCCTCCGAAAGGAATTCCTTTAATGATATAATCTAAAGCTTTTTTCATTTCAGTTGGCGAAATATATCCACCACTTGGAGCGGCCGCTGGTGCTGCAGGAAGTCCAATCATGACTTGATCAGAACGAAGAGCTGGGAAAATATTATTTGCATTACCACCTACAGGAAAACCATGTAAGAGCATATCTGCCATAGCGACCTCGTAATCTGCGGTACCTTGATTGTAGTTATTACCATCCATTCCAATCCCGCTACCAGCGTTGTAGTGTTGAACGTGAATGTATGTTAGTTTGTCTTTCACTCCGTAAATAATCGGTAAATATGCACCCCAGATGCTTCCGTATGCACTATAACCACCTTGAACATAAGCTGTTTCAGGAGCCATGCTTAATAGAAAATTTGGACCATAATGATCTGAGATTGTCCGAATAGCTGAAATAAGATTTACGATTTGAGGAGTCGTTGGGTTTTTGAAATTAGTGTCATTTCCGTTTAAGTAAATTCCTGATTCAAGGTCAATATCTATTCCATCAAAACCGTATTTATCAATTAGAGATTGTATGGAATTAATAAAACGTTGCTTAGCTGCATTATCAGGAAGTAAAACGACGCCATTTTGTCCACCTATTGAAAGAACTACTTTCTTTCCTTTAGTTTTTAAATAAGCAATATCTGATTTGAATTCTGCATCCGTACCATACACAGGAGAAAACTCAACAGTGGAACGATCACCACCAGTTTCACCGAAAGATACATTGATTACATCCCATTTTGGTGAAACGTCTTTTAATTTAATAATGCCAGTACCGTTATCAAAGTTATGCCAGTATCCAACGAGTAATTTTGATCCTAAATTGTTTGCTGCTTGTGCTTGAAAGGGCACTAGTGGTAGCAGTAAGAAAATTACTAAAGTACAACAAATGAATTTGAACTTGTTTAACATATCAACACTCCTATACAAAAAGTTGTCTAGATGTATAATCTTGTTTTTTCAATGATATCTGAAAATTCGTTCTATTGTAAGGTGACTATAATTTTCTCAACAATTGTATATGGAAAAATATTAAACCTAATGTAATAATTTCATTAGAAGCTTGCATTATGATTGTTAAATTCAGAATATTTTGATATATTTTAAAGTGTAGGACAAGGTTTTTCGCATAATACTCTTACATAAATTTCAAAATTATGTTTGGAAGGGGATGTACAAGAGTTGGATAAAAATCTTAAGAAAGACCTCAAAATACGCCATATTACAATGATCTCAATTGGCGGTGTAATAGGAGCTGGTTTGTTTGTTGGAAGTGGTGCCGTTGTGCATTCAGCCGGACCGGGTTCTATCGTTTCATATGCATTAGCAGGACTTCTAGTTATTTTCGTTATGAGAATGCTAGGAGAAATGGCAGCTATTAATCCGACAAGTGGTTCATTTGCAACATATGCAAGAGAAGCAATTGGTCCATGGGCAGGTTATACAATTGGGTGGCTATATTGGTTTTTCTGGGTAATTGTTATTGCAATAGAAGCTACAGCAGGTGCTGGTATTATTCAATACTGGATTCCAGAAATCCCACTCTGGTTATTAAGCTTAATATTAACCATTTTATTAACGTTGACGAATGTTTTTTCAGTGAAATCATTTGGAGAATTTGAATATTGGTTTTCATTTATTAAAGTAATAAGTATTGTTTTGTTCCTCTGTCTTGGACTCGCTGTTATTTTAGGGTTTGTACCAGGAACGGAAGCACCCGGCACTTCGAATTTAGTAGGGCAAGGAGGATTTATGCCAAATGGTATAAGTTCGGTGCTACTTGGAATTACCGTCGTTATATTTTCATTTATGGGATCAGAGATTGTTGCAGTAGCTGCTGGTGAATCTGCCGAACCTGTAAAGGCAGTCAAAACAGCAACAAATAGTGTAATTTGGCGTATTCTCGTATTTTTCATTGGATCGATCGCTGTAGTTGTTACACTTCTTCCATGGAATTCGGCGAACATACTAAAAAGTCCGTTTGTGGCGGTACTGGAACATATAGGGATACCAGCGGCAGCACAAATTATGAATTTTATCGTTTTAACAGCCGTACTTTCATGTTTAAATTCGGGTTTATATACGAATTCAAGAATGCTTTTTTCGATGGCAGAAAGAGGAGATGCTCCAAAGGCATTTTTGAAATTGAACAGTAGTGGTGTTCCAGTTCGGGCAGTATTATTTGGAACGTTCTTTGCTTATATTGGAGTTGTTTTTAGTTACATATCTCCAGATAAAGTCTTTTTATTTTTAGTGAATGCATCTGGCGGGATTGCGTTACTCGTTTATCTCGTTATAGCGCTTTCACATTTAAAGATGCGTAAAAAAATGGGGAAAGTAGAACAACAAAATTTGAAAGTGAAAATGTGGCTTTTCCCGTATGTAACGTATGTTACAATTGCCGCTATTATAGCAGTTTTAGTTGCCATGCTTGCAATCGAATCTTTACGTTCACAGGCACTTTTGACGATGCTTGTTACTGTTCTTATAATAATTTCTTATTTTATTTTTAATAGAAATAAAAATAGTACAGTGTTGAATACTAAAAATAAGAATGAGGAATCTGTTCGATTCTAATTTCTTGTTTTCTAAGAAATGCTACATCCAATCATTGGTAGAAAAGATTCATATATAAGTAAAGAAAAGAGTAATTACTATTGTCATAGTGAATATAAACTTTTTTCTTGACTTTTTATACGAAGGCGAGCAAAATGGTAAAAAAGGAAGGGGGGATGACGATGGAAGAGTACGTATTAGAGCTGTATAACCTGTTATATACGACAGAATGGCAAGATATTGTTTCGTTTCTAGGAATAATGTTTTGTATGAAAATTGTAATTGTATATATGGAAGAGCAAGGTATGTTCTATTCCTTCTCATCCTCGTTCGATGTGCAGCGCGAGCCGTTGCTGAACTATGCCAAGGTAAATTACGAACAATTTCCTTTTGTAGCTTTCTTTATGATTCGATTTATTACAGCAATTGTAAAGAAAAAGGAAAGTGACGATGAAGAGTGCCACTCAACTTGTAATATAGCGAATGTTTTTTAAGCTAAATACAAGGAGGAGATTTATATGTGGTTTCGATTTCTTATGATTGGTTTCTTTTCATTAACAGCAATTTCATTAATGGGATATCAAGTGTCTGAAATTTTTCAAGCATATAGCAATACGTTTTTCAACAAAAACTAATTACATTGCTATTTAAATAATAAAGCGATAAAATCCTTCTTAAGAAGTTTTATTAAGAAGGATTTTTTTCTTTGCACTGTCTTACTGTGTCAAACTATTGTCACATTTACACTGTGAATAGTATGTTAAAATAGTGAGGTTACGTATACATATTTGAAGGAAGAGGGAGTGACCATTTTGGTGGATCAATCAACAAATCAGAAAAGCTATGCTCCTATTGTGATAACGCTTTCTGTAATTGTAAATGCGATTATTTTATTTTTGTTCTTTGGACCTGTTGGCTATGAAGGAGAAGTACATTTTGATGTGAAAATTTTACCAATGTTAAACGCAATTTTTAATAGCTTTACGTTCGTATTCTTATTAGCAGCTTTATACTCTATTATTAAGAAGAATGTGAAAATGCACCGTGGTTTCATCCTGGCAGCATTTACAACAACGTTGCTATTTTGTGTTTCTTATTTATCGTATCATTACTTGGCGCCGGCAACACATTTTGGCGGAGAAGGATTCATTAAATATGTGTATTTCATCATTTTAATTACACATATTATCCTGGCAGCAATTATTGTACCACTTGCATTGTTTGCACTTGTATTTGGTTTTACAAATCAATTAACACGTCATCGTAAAATTGTACGTTGGACGATGCCGATTTGGTTATATGTAAGTTTGTCTGGTGTTATTGTTTATTTAATGATCTCACCTTATTACCAATAAAAAATCTCAGCCTGTAGGCTGGGATTTTTTTGTTAGGCAAATATTTTTGTGAAATGAAAAAAATATGTTATACAAAAGTATAGTTGCTTTTCATATAGAAGGGATGGTAAAGGGATATGCAAAATTTTGTATTTCGT
Source organism: Bacillus sp. Brlt_9 (assembly GCF_051948935.1). NCBI lineage: Bacteria > Bacillati > Bacillota > Bacilli > Caryophanales > Bacillaceae > Bacillus > Bacillus sp. Brlt_9. Next base: position 1,115,097 of record NZ_JAYJLO010000002.1, read on the forward strand.
AATCCAACGAAACTTATTTTCGGTAAAGGTCAATTAGAACAGTTAAAAACTGAAATTCCACAGTTCGGTAAAAAAGTTCTTCTCGTATATGGGGGAGGCAGCATTAAACGAAATGGTATTTATGATAATGTACTTTCTATTTTAAAAGATATAAATGCAGAAGTATTTGAATTGACAGGTGTTGAACCGAATCCACGTGTATCAACTGTAAAGAAAGGAATTCAAATTTGTAAAGAGAATGGTGTTGAATTTATTTTAGCAGTTGGTGGAGGAAGTGTAATCGACTGTACGAAGGCAATTGCTGCTGGTAGTAAGTACGATGGAGATGTATGGGATATTGTAACGAAAAAAGCATTTGCTAGTGAGGCATTACCGTTTGGTACGGTGCTTACGCTTGCGGCAACAGGATCTGAAATGAATGCTGGCTCTGTTATTACAAACTGGGAAACGAATGAAAAATATGGCTGGGGTAGTCCAGTTACTTTTTCACAATTTTCAATTTTAGATCCCGTTCATACTGCGTCTGTGCCGAGTGATCAAACAATTTACGGTATGGTAGATATTATGTCGCACGTATTAGAGCAATATTTCCATCATGGAACAAATACAGAATTACAAGATCGTTATTGTGAGTCTGTTTTAAAAACAGTAATTGAAACCGCTCCTAAGCTTTTAAGTGATTTAGAAAGTTATGAGCATAGAGAAACTATTTTATATTGCGGTACTATGGCGCTAAACGGCATTTTAGCGATGGGAGTAAAAGGAGACTGGGCAACTCACAATATTGAGCACGCAGTTTCTGCGGTTCATGATATACCGCATGGAGGCGGCTTAGCTATTCTATTCCCGAACTGGATGAAGCATGTTGTAGATGAAAATGTAAGTCGTTTTAAACAGTTTGCTATTCGCGTCTTCGATGTAGAAACAGATGGAAAGACTGATCGAGAAGTTGCGTTAGAAGGAATTGAGGCGTTACGTCAATTTTGGACTTCAATTGAGGCACCAGTAACATTATCTGATTACGCTATTGGAGAAAATGAAATTGATTTAATGGCGGATAAAGCGATGGCTTATGGTGAATTTGGTAACTTTAAAAAATTAAATAAAGATGATGTTTTAAGCATATATAAAGCTTCTTTATAAGCGAATCGAGAAAAGAAACCCATTTGATTGTTATATCAAATGGGTTTCTTTTTTTGTTTTCTATAACTGTTTTTGGCTGGTTTTGATTATTTGTGAATGTTTGTGGTTGATTTTTGTGATCGTTTTCATTATACTGTAATCAAAGAAGAGGTGAATAAAATGTTAACTCCTGAACGTCATCAAATGATATTACAACTTGTAAAAGAGCAGAAGGTTGTTAAGTTACAACAATTAGTAGAAAGAACAGAAAGCTCTGAATCAACAATTCGTCGTGATTTAGCACAATTGGAAAAGCAAAGGTTATTAAAAAGAGTTCACGGTGGTGCCGCTGTTTTAACAGGAAAAGGACAGGAGCCAACGATGGTTGAAAAATCATCCAAAAACATTCAAATAAAACAACAAATTGCGAAGTATGCGGCTAACATAGTTGAACAAGGTGATTGTATTTATTTAGATGCAGGAAGTACAACATTTGAAATGATTCCATTTTTAATAAATAAAGATGTTACAGTCGTTACGAATGGACTTATGCATATTGAAGCTTTAGTTGAAAATAATATTCGTGCATATTTACTAGGCGGGATGATGAAGAGTAGGACGAAAGCTTTAATTGGCGCAATGGCACAGGAAAGTATGCAGAAATATCGTTTTGATAAATGTTTTTTAGGGGCGAATGGTGTACATGAACAACTTGGTTTTACAACTCCAGATCCGGAAGAGGCGCTTTTAAAGCAAATGGCATTAACATTAGCAAATGAAGGATATTTCTTAATTGATGAAAGTAAGTTTTCGGAAGTTGCGTTTGCAAAAATTGCCAATATTGAAGAGGCAAATATTATTACAAACCATTTAGAAATTGATTTAGAAAAATATAAAAGACAAACCAATGTAATTGAGGCTGATAAACAATGATCTATACAGTAACTTTAAACCCATCTATTGATTATGTAGTACAAGTTAATTCCTTAGATTTAGGCGCAGTAAATCGAGCAGAGAAAGATATGAAGTTTCCTGGAGGGAAAGGGATTAATGTTTCTCGTGTTCTTCATCGCTTAGGTGTTGAAAATGTAGCGCTTGGATTTACTGGTGGATTTACCGGTCGATTTATTAAAGATGTATTACAGACGGAAGGGGTAATAACAAACTTTATCCAAGTAAATGAAGATACTCGAATTAATGTGAAAATAAAAGGGCAAGAAGAAACAGAATTAAATGGGCAAGGGCCTAGTGTGACAAATGAACAATTTGAACAATTAATGAATCAAATTGAAAGTATGAAGCAAGGAGATTGTATTGTATTAGCTGGAAGTGTACCGGCGTCTATCCCCACTACTTTTTATGAATCAATCGCAGCGTTTGGAGCGGAAAAAGGTATTCGTGTAGTAGTAGATGCAAGTGGTAGTGCGCTGCATCATGTAGTTAAAAATAAACCATTTTTAATAAAACCAAATCATCATGAACTTGGTGAGTTATTTGGAGTAGAAATTTCAACAGCAGAAGATATTTTACCGTATGGAAGAAAATTAATTGAACAAGGTGTAGAGCACGTTATCGTATCAATGGCCGGAGATGGAGCTTTATTGTTTACGGCAGAAGGTATATATGAAGCAACCGTTCCAAAAGGTGTTGTAATTAATTCAGTTGGGGCTGGAGATTCTCTCGTTGCAGGATTTGTAGGTAAATATGAACAGACAAAAGATATTGAAAAGGCATTTCAATATGGCGTTGCAACGGGGAGTGCAACAGCATTTTCAGCTGATTTATGTGAAAAGGAAAAAGTAGAAGAATTATTGTCGCAAGTAATTGTAACTAAGCGATAGGGGGGAAGCAACATATGAAAATTACAGAACTATTAAAAAGGGATACAGTTATTATGAATTTGACAGCTTCAAATAAAGAAGCTGTCATAGATGAATTAGTTGAGAAATTAAACGGGGCAAATCGTTTAAATAGTAAAGCTGAATTTAAAGAAGCTATTTTAAAGCGGGAGTCACAAAGTACAACTGGCATTGGTGAAGGGATTGCTATACCTCATGCGAAAACAAAAGCTGTTAAGCAACCAGCGATTTGTTTTGGTAGAAGTGTAAGCGGTATCAACTATGAATCGCTTGACGGACAGCCTGCGCATTTATTCTTTATGATTGCTGCGAGTGAAGGGGCGAATAATACGCATTTAGAAACGTTATCACGCTTATCTACACTATTAATGGATGAAGGATTTCGTAAGCAATTGTTAGAAGCAAAGGATGAAGAGGAACTTCTTCGTCTATTTGATGAAAAAGAAAATGAAAAAGAAGAAGAAGAGGTAGAAGTTGCACAACCAGAAGGGAATGAACCATACGTATTAGCTGTTACAGCTTGTCCAACTGGAATCGCTCACACATATATGGCTGCGGATAGCTTGAAAGCAAAAGCAGCAGAGCTAGGAATTGCAATTAAAGTTGAAACGAATGGATCAACAGGTATAAAAAACGGTTTAACGAAAGAGGATATTGAACGCGCAACAGCTATAATTGTTGCGGCAGATAAACAAGTAGAAATGAATCGTTTTGCTGGTAAACATGTCATTCAAGTGCCAGTCGCTGACGGGATTAGAAAAACTGAAAAACTTCTTAATCGTGCTGTAAAACAGGATGCACCAATCTTTAAAGGAATAAAAGAAGATGGAAAGACAGAAAGTACAGAGAAAGAAAAAGGATTAGGGATTTATAAGCATTTAATGAGCGGTGTAAGTAATATGCTTCCATTCGTTGTTGGTGGAGGGATTTTAATTGCATTAGCATTTTGGGTTGGTGGTATAAAAGCAGAAGGGCCATTGGCTGAGTTGTTAATGTCTATTGGTGGAGGGGGAACAGGGGCGTTTTTATTCCTCGTACCAATTTTAGCTGGATTTATTGCGAGTTCTATTGCTGATCGTCCTGGTTTCATGCCTGGTGTTGTCGGTGGATTTTTAGCAGCACATGCGAATGCTGGATTTTTAGGTGGATTAATAGCTGGTTTCTTAGCTGGGTATGTTGTTTTAGGGTTGAAAAGATTATTTTCAGGATTACCAGTACAATTAGAAGGAATTAAACCTGTATTGTTATATCCGGTCTTTGGATTGTTGATTACAGGAGTTGTTATGCAAAAAGTAGTAATTCCGCCTGTAGTAGCATTGAATGAAATGTTAACAGGATGGTTAAATGGTTTGAACGGTACAAATGCTATATTACTAGGTCTTATATTAGGTGGTATGATGGCAATTGATATGGGTGGTCCAATTAATAAAGCTGCATTTACATTTGGTATTGCTGCAATAGAAGCACAGAACTTTGGGGTTCACTCAGCAGTTATGGCTGGTGGTATGGTACCGCCATTAGCGATTGCATTCGCAACTACTTTCTTTAAATCAAAATTTACTGAAGCAGAACGTAAATCTGGTTTAACAAATTATATTATGGGAGCATCGTTTATTACAGAAGGCGCGATTCCATTTGCAGCTGCAGATCCGGTTCGAGTAATTGTCAGTTGTGTTGTCGGTTCAAGTATTGCAGGTGCATTATCAATGTTATTCCAAATTACATTACCAGCACCGCATGGTGGATTGTTTGTTATCGCATTAGTAAATAAACCAGTGTTATATATTTTCTCGATATTGATAGGGGCAGTTGTTTCTGCTCTTATGATGGGGATTTGGAAAAAGAAAGTTAAATAATACGTGTAAAGGGAGTAGCTTTTATTAGCTGCTCCCTTTTATTACAAAAAAGGAGGTTAATAATTGGAGAATGATGAATTTTGGTAAAAGATGTAATGAAATATGATTTTTTTGTAACAAAAAAGTAATACTGTAATTTTTTCTGGAAAAAAGTTCTGGTGCTTGTATGTGGAAAATATATGAAAACTATTGGGAATTCTATTGGAAATGTAATTCATTTATATGGAAATTTATGTTACAGCTCATTAATCGTATATTACGAATGGTTTGTAATTGTGTGTTTTCTAAAAATCTTAAAAATCCGTTGCTATAATGAAAATACGAAAACAAAGCAAATGGAGGCTATTCATGAAAAAATTATTAGGTATAGCAACAGCAGCAGTTTTTGGTCTTGGGATTTTTGCGGGTTCTGCGAAAGCAGAAACGATTGTAACAACAGACGTATTAAATGTTAGAGAAAACCCAACTGTAGAGTCTAAGCTTGTAGGTAAAATGTTAAGTGGAAATAAATTAGATGTTGTAAATACAGAAAATGGATGGACAAAAATTAAATTAAATGGTCAAGAAGCGTTTGTAAGTGCTGAATTTACAAAAAGTACATATTATGTGACGGCGGGCGTGTTAAATGTTCGTGCTGGAGCGAATACTAATTCTGAAATTCTTGGTAAACTAAATAAAGATGATGTAATTGAAACGACAAATCAAGTTCAAAATGAATGGTTACAATTTGACTACAATGGAAAAACAGGATATGTTCACGTTCCATTTTTAACAGGAACGGCACCTGTAATTGAAAAGAAAGAAGTTGTAACGCAAGAAGAAGCGCCAGTAAGAGTAAATACGCCGATTAAGAATAATAAAGTGGTTAAGAACAAAGAGTCTGTTAAGAATGTAGAATCAAATAAACCTGTGGTAAAACAGCAGTCAACTACGAAACAAGTTGCGAAATCTACTAAAACAAGTGCACCTGCTGGTGGACGTGAAATAACAGTAGAAGCGACAGCGTATACAGCGCATCCAAGTGAGAATGGTACGTATGGTGGTCGTGTATTAACTGCAATGGGGCATGATTTAACAGCAAATCCAAATATGAAAGTAATTGCTGTTGATCCTAAAGTAATTCCACTTGGATCAAAAGTATGGGTAGAAGGATACGGAGAAGCGATTGCTGGAGATACTGGTGGTGCGATTAAAGGAAATCGTATTGATGTTCTAGTAGGTTCAGATGGTAGTGCTAATAGCTGGGGACGCAAATCTGTAAAAGTGAAAGTTATAGAGTAGTGTATATATATTAATATAAAAGGCGGTTGCTTGAAAGTGTGTAAGCAACCGCCTTTTATGAATTATTGAAAAGGATAAATCGTTTTACCTGTAATAATTTTATATGCACTGCAAAACTGATTTTGTATATACTCTATATTTTGATTTTCTGGATGTAATGTAGTTTCTTGGAGAGTAGAATGAAAAGAACGTAGCAAACAATTTAAGGCGAAGTATAATTCTTCTTGTGAACAATTTTGTTCTTTTGTAGCAGTAGCTAAAATGAGGTCTTTTGTTAATGATGAAAAATTGATGGAAGATTGTTCCATAGTCAACTCATCCTTTCAAACGTATTTTTACTCATGTATATGTGGAATTGGACAAACTATGTTCTTTTTTTTGTTTATAATTTCATGTACCGGAATGAAAGAACTTGCAATCATGTCGTTAAAATTGGTAAGATTGGATATAATCAATAGATGGAGTACATCACATAAAGAGAGTTGAATGATATGGGAGAAGTGCAACGTGAAAAAGTTGCTGTCATCATTGGACCAACTGCTGTTGGGAAGACGAAGTTAAGTATTGATCTTGCCAAAGCATTGAATGGTGAAATAATAAGTGGAGATTCCATGCAGATTTATCGTACGATGGATATTGGAACTGCAAAGGTAACGAAAGCAGAGATGGACGGAATTCCACATTATATGGTCGATATAAAAAATCCGGAAGAATCATTTTCTGTTGCCGAATTTCAAGAGCGTGTTCGTAAGCATATTCGAGAAATTACAGAACGTGGTAAATTGCCAATTATCGTTGGTGGAACGGGTCTGTATATACAATCTGTTTTATTCGATTATCAGTTTACGGATGATGCTGGTGATACTACATACCGAGAACAGATGGAAAAGTTAGCAGTAGAACATGGTGTGGAATACGTACATAAAAAATTACAAGAAGTAGACCCAGAAAGCGCTGAGCGTATTCATGCAAATAATGTCCGCCGTGTCATTAGAGCTTTAGAAATTTTTCACACGACGGGTGAAAAAATGAGTGATCAGCTTGAAAAACAAGAAAATGAGTTATTATACGATGTTTCCTTGATTGGCTTGACAATGGATCGAGAAATGCTATACGATCGCATTAACTTACGAGTTGATATAATGATGGAACAAGGTTTATTAGAAGAAGTAGAAGGCTTGTATAATAGAGGGATACGAGATTGTCAATCTATTCAAGCGATTGGATATAAAGAGGTATATGATTATTTTAAGGATCGTGTCTCTTTAGAAGAAGCGGTATCACAATTAAAGACTAATTCACGTCGTTATGCAAAGCGTCAATTAACGTGGTTCCGTAATAAGATGGATGTCACATGGTTTGATGTTACAGACGGTGAAAAAACGTCAGAAATTTTACGATACATAGAAGGAAAGCTACAACTAAAGTCGAATAATAGTAAGTAGAGAAAAAGAGGAGGATTCGACATGAAGCAATCAATCAATATTCAAGATCAGTTTTTAAATCAACTCCGTAAAGAGAATACGTTTGTTACGCTGTACTTATTAAATGGTTTCCAGCTTCGTGGATTAATTAAAGGATTTGATAATTTTACAGTCCTACTGGAAACAGAAGGTAAGCAACAGCTTATTTATAAACATGCAATTTCTACATTTGTACCACAAAAAAATGTTTCAATTGAATTAGAGTAGTAATGAATTATTGTACATAACAAAAAAGAGCGAGTTTTCTCGCTCTTTTTTTATTTGTCATAAACAATACATAGTGAAATTTAAGCAATTCTAAATACAGTAAGGCGAATGTTAGTGTTTCCTGTTGCAGGGATCGTAATCTCGTTAAGAGTAGATTGGACTGAAATGTTTGCACCAGCTCTTAACGTTTCGATTGTAGTAAATGAAAGTGAGTCGCCTATTAAATTTGAAGAGAAGTTATCAGTTGCGGCTGCTCCATTAATTGAAATGCCTACTCCAAGAGGAGCGCATCCTGGCGCAGTTGTAGAAATAGATACGCTAATGACATAAATACCACCGTTGATAACTGTAACTGTATCTGTGCCATTGAAGATAATGTTGTTTACGTTAATTGCAGTATTAAAAATGAAGTTGTTAAATTGGAGTACTGTTTGTTGAATGTTGTTTGTAACAACAATTGTTGCTACAGGGAAGCTAGGTCCAGTAGGCCCGGTAGGTCCAGTCGGTCCACCAGAAGGTCCGGTAGGCCCAGTAACTCCTATACCAGTAGCACCGGTAGCACCTGTTGGTCCTTGAATACCTTGAGGACCAGTGGCACCAGTAGCACCTGCAGGCCCTTGAATACCTTGAGGCCCAGTAGCACCTGTGTTACCTTGAACACCTTGAGGCCCAGTAGCACCTGTGTTACCTTGAGCACCTTGAGGACCAGTAGCGCCGGTAGCGCCCGCAGGTCCTTGAGCACCTTGAGGACCAGTGGCACCAGTAGCACCTGTGTTACCTTGAGCACCTTGAGGACCAGTAGCGCCGGTAGCGCCCGCAGGTCCTTGAGCACCTTGAGGACCAGTGGCACCAGTAGCACCTGTGTTACCTTGAACACCTTGAGGCCCAGTAGCGCCTGTGTTACCTTGAGGTCCGGTAGCACCTGTGTTACCTTGAACACCTTGAGGCCCAGTAGCGCCTGTGTTACCTTGAGATCCGGTAGCACCCGTGTTACCTTGAGCACCTTGAGGCCCAGTAGCACCCGTGTTACCTTGAACGCCCTGAGGTCCCTGAGGTCCAGTAGGTCCAGTAGGCCCGCCAGAAGGTCCGGTAGGTCCGGTAACTCCTATGCCAGTAGCGCCCGTGTTACCTTGAGGTCCTTGAATGCCCTGAGGTCCAGTAGCACCCGTGTTACCTTGAGCACCTTGAGGTCCAGTAGCACCGGTAGCGCCTGTGTTACCTTGAACACCTTGAGGTCCAGTAGCACCCGTGTTACCTTGAGCACCTTGAGGTCCAGTAGCACCGGTAGCGCCTGTGTTACCTTGAACACCTTGAGGCCCAGTAGCGCCCGTGTTACCTTGAGGTCCTTGAATGCCCTGAGGTCCAGTAGCGCCTGTGTTACCTTGAACACCCTGAGGTCCAGTAGCACCCGTGTTACCTTGAGGCCCAGTGGCACCAGTAGCACCTGCAGGCCCTTGAATACCTTGAGGCCCAGTGGCACCAGTAGCACCTGTGTTACCTTGAACACCTTGAGGCCCAGTAGCGCCGGTAGCACCAGTAGCACCCGTGTTACCTTGAGGTCCTTGAATGCCCTGAGGTCCAGTAGCACCCGTGTTACCTTGAGGTCCAGTAGCACCGGTAGCGCCTGTGTTACCTTGAACACCTTGAGGCCCAGTAGCGCCTGTGTTACCTTGAACACCCTGAGGTCCAGTAGCACCCGTGTTACCTTGAGGACCAGTGGCACCAGTAGCACCTGCAGGCCCTTGAATACCTTGAGGCCCAGTAGCGCCGGTAGCACCAGT